>NZ_AXAP01000041.1 GCF_000472865.1 Bradyrhizobium elkanii WSM2783
GGGACCTATCCACTCTCGCACCTTTACGGGCACTTTGGGCTCGTACGTCTAACCGCGCTTGGCCGCGACCGGCCGTGGGCGAAGGCGTGAGGTCTTGTCCGAGAGCCGGATGCGGGAGATCTGCCTGTCCGGTTCGACGAGCGGGATGTGGAAACGGAGTCACGGCTACACCACTAAGGCACCGCCAGACGAAAGGGGCGGCAACAGATATGTGTAGCCTAAAGCCACCGCGCCACATCTCGACTCCACCTTGGTTGTGTGCAAAGGATAGGTCGGCACGCGGCCGTAGTCGCCAATCATTGCAGGCGGCCGATGTTCTCGCNTCGGATCGTCCAATGACGGCTAAAGTGGGTATGCGACGCGGTATTGCGCTTTTGGACGCACTTTCCGACCTTCAGGCAGNGCGGATGGCTGCAATCAGGCTCGGTTTGCCGACGATGTTCATCACCCGTGTGAGGTTATAGGCGAGAACATGCAGCGCCATCTCAGCGGCTACATTCCGTAGGCGCTTCATCAGGAAGTGGGTCACACCCATACGGGCTTTGATCGTGCCGAAGGGATGCTCGACCGTCTCGCGCCGCGTCCGCATGGCGTCGGGATTGGAATCGAGCCGGAAGCGGGGACCCGGGACCCGTAACCACAGGCGTTTGTCGCGTGTCCCCGCTTCGCGGGGACGACAGCGGGGATGCCGCCAGCGTGGCAGAAAAATCACAGCCGGCCAACCAGTTGCATGCGGCTCATCGGCACGTATTGCCTGCCGACCGTCTTGGATTCACTCTTGGTTGCACGCACCTGCATGAGTCACGGGAAGGAGCCCCGGAATGAAAAGGGCGCGGAATCTCGTTCTCGGAATAATGGCCGGCCTGATGGCCATCGGCGGCGCCCAGGCTGCGGATCTGCCGGTCAAGGCGAAGGCCGTCGAATATGTGAAGGCCTGCTCGCTGTACGGCGCGGGCTTCTTCTTCATTCCGGGCACCGACACCTGCATCAAGCTCGGCGGCTATGTGCGTGCCGACGTCACCTTCAACGGCGGCGCCGCCCACGGCCAGCCGGCGTGGAATGGCGATGCTGGGCAGCGGAACCGTTATTTCGATTATTTCGTCGACCGCTCGCGCATGGTGCTGACGGTCGATACCCGCACCGCCACCGAATATGGCGTGGTCCGCACCTTCGCTTCGAGCAAATTCCAGTTCACCACGCTGGGGGGCAGCACCTTCAACCCGAACTCGATCAACGGCTCGCTTCCTGTCGCGAACTCGAACCTGCTCGACACCCCCGGCGGCGGCTATGTCGCCATCTATGATCTCTTCGTCCAGTTCGCGGGATTCACCTTCGGCAAGTCAGCGTCCGCCTATGCGTCGCCCTGGCAGGGCACGCCGGGCAACAACTCGTCGTTCCTGCTGGGTGGCCAAAGCGGTGACAATAGCGGTGCCAACAACATCCAGTACACCGCGGACTTCGGCAACGGCGTGACCGGCAGCATCGGACTTGACGATCCTACCGTGTGGGACCGCACCGCCGTCTACAATCTGTCGCTGGCGCTGAATGCCACTTTGAACACCGGCAACGCCTATGCCGGCGTTCATGCCCCCGAGGTCGTCGGCAATATCCGCGTCGATCAGGCCTGGGGCCTGTTCCAGATTTCCGCAGCGGCGCATGAGGTGAACGCCTCCTACAACGTCCTCAACACCGCTGGCGCGCCGGCCGGCGCAGTCGGCTTGCCGGGTGCGGCGCCGACTGCGTTGTCGGAGATCAGCGGTCACCCCGACACCAGATGGGGTGGCGCGGTGATGGCCGCCCTGCAAATCAAGAACCTGCCGACCGGCACTGCCGATGACATCAAGCTCGATGCGAGCTACGCCAAGGGAGCCACGAAATACATCATCGGAACGGATTCGACCTCGCCGAGCTTTGCGATGTTCGGCGGCTCCAGCAATCCGGCGGCCTATCAGAGCATCGGCTTCGGCGCCACCACCGATGCGGTTTACCTGCCGGTCGCAGCCGGCGGCGACGGATCGCTGCATCTGACCGAGGCCTTTGGCGTCCGCGGCGCATTCAATCACAACTGGGATCCGTACTGGTCGACGAGCCTCTATGGCAGCTATTCGGTGGTCCGCTACGACGGCACGGCCAAGGCATTCATCTGCGCCAACTACACCACGCCGGCCAAGGCGGTGAGCGCCGACTATGTCTGCAATCCCGACTTCAACGTCTCGCAACTCGGCACGGTGACCCGCTGGACACCCGTCAAGAACCTGACCTTCTCGGCGGAAGTGCAGTGGTTTCACCTCGACCAGAAATTCCAAGGCTCTGCGGTCCTCGGGGCGGCAGCTCCGAAGCCTGCGACGCGCTACGAGTTCAAGGACCAGGATGCTGTCCATCTGGAGCTTCGCGTTCAGCGAAACTTCTGACGGTCATTCTTCAAACAGTTTTCGTAAGGCGCAAATCAGCGGCGCTATGCAGAATCGGCAAAACCACCAAGTATTTTCAGCCAGGAAATTGTGACATGGAAGGCACAGTCTCTCGCTAAGGATGCACAGGTTGCGAAAGCGTCGATCACACGTAGACGCGCTGTGGTAGCGTTTCCTCGTTTCCGGTCCCTCGCATGCCGGATCGTTCTTCGGCTGTGACGGAGGAGCGGTGGAATAAAAGGGGGGCTTGGCGGATGAAGGGCGGGAAATCGATATCGACGGCCGGTTTTGTCTGCCGGTTGAGTGCGGCAATTGCGACCTTACTTGTGCTTCCCTATGATGTGGCGCGGGCCGATGAAGGCGGCATCAGCTTTTGGATACCCGGCTTCTTCGGTAGCCTCGCGGCTACCCCCCAACAGCCGGGTTGGTCGATAACTTCGATTTACTATCGCACGCAGGTTTCTGCCGGCGGTGACGTGGCGCGGGCACGGGAGATCACGATCGGTGGCATTCCCGCAAATCTGACGGCCACCGTCAACGCCAGGGTCAACGCAACCGCCAATCTCGGCTTGGTGGCCCCTACCTACACTTTTGAGACACCCGTGCTGGGCGCGCAGGCCTCTGCCGTCCTGTTAACAGCTTACGGCAACAACTCGACATCACTTGCGGGACAACTCACGGGAACGCTGACGACGCCGGGCGGCGCGTTCCCCTTCTCGCGGTTCGACAGCATCGATAGCTCGCTAACCGCATTTGGCGATCTGATCCCGTTCTTCCAGTTGAAGTGGAATTCCGGCGTTCACAACTACATGACCTACATCACCGGGGACATTCCGGTCGGGGCCTACGAGTCATCCCGCCTTGCAAATCTGGGGCTCGGGCACTGGGCGATCGACGCCGGCGGCGGCTACACCTATTTCGACCCGAAGACTGGGCACGAAGCTTCGGCGGTGCTTGGATTCACCTACAACTTCATCAACCCCGCTACGCAATATCAGAGTGGCGTCGACATGCACCTCGACTGGGGCGTGTCGCAATTCCTGACCAAGCAGTGGCAGGTCGGCCTCGTGGGTTACGTCTACCAGCAGCTCGGCTGTGACAGCGGCTCCGGCAATCGTGTCGGCTGCTTCCAGTCGCGGGTGGTCGGCGCCGGACCGCAGCTGGGCTATATCTTTCCGGTCGGCGACATGCAGGGCTATCTCAATCTGAAGGCCTACGGCGAATTCGCCAATGAAAATCGGCCAGCGGGCTGGAACATCTGGCTGACGTTCAATCTGTCACCTGCGGCGCCAACGCCGCCTGCGCCCACAAGGCCGAGGATAACGAAATAGAAGCGCTGGTGCCAACCCATGACTCGTGCAAGCGCCGCGCAATTGGGGCTTGGACGTTCCGAATCTGCATAGTCAACACTGCGAACCTAACATTAGTTTTGCAGGGTTCGTGTAGTCAAAGCGGCCAACTACGCAATCAAGAGGCGGAGCATTCCTTTTTGGTGCAGCCTCGCGACAACCAAGTGAACGTTGCAGACACATCGTTCACGAGGTGGGAGAAAACTGCGCAAGCGTCTGCTGGCACCCATGAGCATGTCTGACCCAGAGTTAGATTCGATCATGATGCGTCGCTGCATCGCTCTCGCCCAATCCGCGGGTCAAAGCGGGGAATACCCGTTTGCGGCCGTCATCGCTCGGCGAGGCCAGTTCGTTTGCGAATCCCTCAACATGGTCAAGGTCGAACGTGACGTTACGCGACACGCCGAAATGGTTGCAATTGCCTTAGCCCAGAAGACGCTCCGTGCGACCAGCCTCGATGATTGCACGCTCTATTCAACCGTTGAGCCTTGTGCGATGTGTTCTTATGCGATCCGCGAAACCCGGATAGGGCGAGTGGTATTCAGCTTGCGGTCACCGCTCATGGGCGGACACTCGCGATGGAAAGTTCTGACCGACAGCAATTTGTCCGCGACATTGCCGGAAGTGTTCGCCCCGCCACCCGTCGTCCTGTCCGGATACTTGCAAGATGACGTTCAGATGGTGTTTCAAAAGCGAAATCCGCTGAGCTGGCGATTTATCAAAGCGCGAAAGATCTTCGTGGCGAGTTCGGATGCTGAAGACGTCAGCATTTTGCGCACCAAATCGCGGCTTGGCCGTTGGACCGGCGTCGGAAACTTGGTCAGGGCTATGGTTTTGGATCGCCTTTGGCGAAGCTAGAGCATGATCCGGAAAAGTGTGAAGCGGATTTCCGAGAAGATCATGCTCTCAAATAAAGAGCTAAAGCGGGATGACGATTCGAAGAAAAGTCATCCCGCTTTAGGGATCGACGTTTCCTCGCTGCCGCAATACACAGCCTAGTTCGGCGCCTTTTTCTTTCTGCTCGCGCCCCTCAAAGCAGTGGTCGAGGTCGTGATCGATCCATTGCTCATCTGCAGACAGGTCAAGAGATCGACATAGCTGGGGTCGCCGGCGGCCGTCGCCTCTCCCTCACACTGGACTCTGATGGTCGGGGAATACGAAAGCCAAATCGTGTCCAATTGCTGACGCGCTGAGTTCTCATCGCTCATACACTTATCGAAGGTTTGAGGTAAGGCTAAACCCATCGCCTTATCCGCTTCCACCGACCCTCTGCAGGTAGCTTCGACATTGAGTTTTGGGAAGGCCTCGGAAATGGGCGTCACCAATTGAGTAGCCGCCATCACGGCCATGATTGCTGGGTGCATGGGATGTCCTTTCCTTACAAGAACATTCGGATCGTACTGTGCATCCTCCGTGAAAAGTCGGGAGGCGCAGGTTCAGCAAGTTTACGTCATACGCTGGTCGCGGGGCGGCTGGGCGTCAGAATGCCGGCGACCTCCAACAGCGTCGGCATTATCAGAGTGCGGGCAGGCGACTATGCGAATTCGGCAGTCGAGCGATCGTCCAGGCTGGACCGCCGACCCGGTGCGCCAACTGACTGTCTTAAGAGCCCCGGTTGACCGCGCAACGAGCCGACGTCGCGATCTTCGGCCATGGGCCCAACAGGCGACATTCGCGAAATGGCGAAATGAAAGAGGCTGCCGACTGACGCGGCCTTACCGAAGGCCAATCCGGATAACAGCCAATTCCGCGATCTCTCGCGGCTCGCTAATGCCTGTCGCGCGGACGTCGATAACCTTGCGAGCGACCATATCGCAAAACGGGTCGTTACGATCAACCACGCCCAGCAAGTTGAGAGCGTGGTTGAAGGCCTTGTTCAAGAGCTCGATTTCTTCCGGCGCGCACTTGTTTTTCAACAGCCGATTGATTGGCATTGTCCCGCCCCACAGCCGACGCAAACAAAACCATACCCCTTCTTATAGCACTGGATTTTGGCTGACGGCCGGAGAAACGCGGAAGGAGCACTGACACTTCACGAAGATGTGCTGCGTTCCGTCACTTGGATCGACGTCAAAATAAGGATGGCTCGCCAAGCGACCGCCAGGCGCCCCTCGTATGCTGGGACGATATTCTTGTTGTGGCGTTCGCGATAGCAAATTCGCATTCCCAAGCGCATACTCGGAGCATGGCGACAATTGTTCAATGCAATTGCGGCGCCGAGTACAGGCGTACCGAAGAGAAGTTCTTGATGCCGCATACGGGTGCCGCGATCTGCGCGGTCTGCGGAGCCGCGCTGGAATCGTGGTCGGAATGCACCCACGTTCCCATATATGAACTTATTGAGCGTCCAGACAGAAAGCCGGAATCCCCAGCTTGACAGGCGAAATCCCCTCTCGTGTCCGCTCCTGGTCCAAGAAGATACATGGCTACAGCACTGAGGTGCGCGCCATGCCCGAGACGTTAACGAGGTTCGTTTCAGCTCAGATGACAGCTCCGGCCAGCAAGAAAGCACCGCCGAGCGCGACCAGCGCAAGTCCAGGCCAATTGGCTTTGATTTCGAAGCCGCTACCCGGTCTTTCTGGTTCCAGTGTGTCACGCCCGGAGCGAAGCAGCCTTCCGCCGCTTAATCGACCTCGCCAGATTGGCTGAAAGACCATCTGGAGCACGCCGCCGAAAACAAACAGCACACCAAGCCATATGAGGGTCATGCTAGTCTCCTGCACCAGTGAACGCCGAGAGGTCGCTCCGCCGAGAACCGTCGCCCATTTGTGTTGGTTGGTGCCCTGGAAGCCGAGGCCGCGCACCGCATATTGGTTGCGGATCATGCTCTCCGAAGTTCAGGCTATGCCAATACTAACGCATCCTGCTTAGTCTTCGTCTGGCTCGCGGATGACCGGCGATTCGTCGGCTCCGTTCTCTTCGTCATCCTGGTCGTCGTCCGCGTCCTCTTCGTCGTCATCAGGATCTCGGGGCGGCATCGTGTTGCCTATGATCGCGGAGACACACCAGTCGATCCTGGTCGGAACTAGCTCACGGATTTGTAGGATCATGTTGTTGCTCCTCGGATGTAACCCTGAGGCATTTTACCTCTTTCTCGGAGTTGGGTCAGGCGCGGCTCGCGTAGCGGCGGCTCTTGGTGCAAAGCGGACCCACGAGTCTGAGAAGGGCCAACAGGTAACATTCGAAATGAAGGAGGCCGCCTACTGAGGCGGCCTTCTTACTTCGGCGGCTGCAGTCCGGGCGACATTATCCAATCAATCATGTGAGAAGCTGTTTCGGCTTGCCGAGCTTTGCGAACAAGTCGCTGTCTCTTGTAGCCGGGCGGGATGCCCTGGGCCTGCCTCGCCAGACGCTGTGCCTGGTCCGCGAGCATTTCTTCCAAAGTCGTGTTCCTGAAGCGACGACGCTTGATCATGCGCTCCTCCATGTTGTGCAGGCGGGAGCGCAATCGGTCTCTCAGCCACCGGGCGCCTACGGAGCCCCCGTGTTTTTGCCGGTGATGCCAATATAACGGGCTGTCGTAGCGAAGGTTGCTAATCTCCTTCAAACCCCGTGGGTCATTTGCGGCGATTGGTTGCGTCTGGCCACGTCCGACCCACCCTTTGCAGCCGACGCTGGGTCGAGTGTTGCGTTGGTCGGATAGGAGCAAATAGGCGACGTAGCAGTGAAGCCGACGATACGGCCCGCTCCAAGCTCGGCCCGCTTTGCATCTGAAAGTGGACGTTGGCGGGTCCAAGCGGCTGAACCTTTGAAACCGGCATCCTGTTTTCGCTACGGCCTGCTTCGCTTCGAGCGCAACGACGATGTGGCCGCTTTGGGCGCGACAAATCAACCCGACGGGCAAATCACCGAAAGTCTGTCCATCCCTCGCACGAAAAATAATCCGCTTTCGCCGTCGGGCAAATCAGTGATTTAACTCCGCGCGTCTCACCCGAGAGAGGGGCGGGTCGCGATCGTCACGAACGTTGCGGTGAGATGCGGTGGACGCGGCTGTTGCGAGCGACGAACGCAACATCAGCGGACGGCGAAGTCGTGTGGTCCTGGCGCCCCGACGCTGGCGCTAAGCTTCTTGTGAAGTGACGGTGGCAAAAGAGCCCGGTCACCGGGGAGAGCACGAAGTAAGTCGTAAACCATCGCGCAGGGAAAGCCGGAATGCTTCGGTTGAACCTGTGGTCCTACCCCCGTGCTTTTTGTTGCACGGGACCCATGGGTGCAACCGGCACCCGGCTTTCCCTGCGCCCTCTGTTCGATGAGAGGGTGAAACGAACGCAAAGCTCGGGCGCAATGCGCCGCGAGAACGCGGACTCACATCCGCTGTTTGACTCAGACGTAGTATGGGTAGAGCGAAGCGAAACCCATCCTTGGTGCCGCTTGCTCCATCGCGATGGGTTTCGCTTCGCTCTACCCATCCTACAGGCCCGCTGTTTGAAATTTGAATCAGGCCTGCGCCGACGTCGTAGGGTGGGCAAAGCGACTTGTCTGCCGTAGCTCAACGAGTGAAGGTGGAAGCGTGCCCACCATCACGAGCGGTGCGCCAGCTCCTTGAGCACTTCAAAGTCTCGCCGTGCCGGGATCGAGGCCGAGGCGGATGCGGCCGGAGACGACGTAATTGTTCGGGCTCATCGCCACGTGCTGGCTTGCGGCCTGGATGTCGCGGAGCGCCCGCTCCAGCGGGCAGGATTCGAAGACTGAGATCGCGCCTGCCTCCGCCGCGAGCAGATGGACGATGCGCGATGCGCTCTCCGCCGCATTCGTGCATGCCGTGCGATAAGCGGCGCGTGCGCTCGTCGATGGTTCGCCACGCTCGGCGTCCGCCATGAGGTCCGTGATCGCGTCGGCAAGGAAGGCCCGCGCCGACCTGTACAGCGTTTCGACTCGCCCGACGCTGGCCTGCACCGTTTCGCGGTCGCGAAGCACGGCGGAGCTGCCGCTGCGGGATCTGCTTTCGGCGAGGGTGACGAAGGTCTCGATGGCGCCACGGGCGATCCCGAGCGGGACGGCCGCGATCGTCCAGGGAAACAGGGTTGCGGGCGGCAGGCGGAACATGAGGCCGGGCTGTGATGGGCTTGGCTCCAGAAAGCTGTGCGTGTGCGCGGCAGGCACGAACACATCCCGCGCCTGGAAGTGACAGCTTCCGGTGCCGCGCAGACCCGATACCTGCCAGGTGTCGTCAAGTTCGACGGCCTCGCGGTCCATGTAGCAACACAAGAGCCGGCTTTCGCCATTCGTCTTGTCAGCGGCAAGACCCATGAACAGCGTCGCTCCGTGGGCGCCGCTGCCGAAGGGCCAGCGCCCGGAGACGCGGTAGCCGCCATCTGACGGCAGCGCTTCGCCGATGGCGCCGGTCGCGCTCGCGATGAAGGCGCCAGGATTGGAAAACCAGCGGCGCGCGGTCGGCTCGGGGACGTAGCCGCCGATCCGGCTCATGCCTGCGCCATTGCCGACGATCCAGCCGAGCGAGCCATCCAGCATCGCGACTTGCTCGACCACCGCCATGAATTCGAGCGGCGACAATTCCGGGCCGCCCAATGCCTTGGGAAGCCACAGCCGGAACAGCCCGGCGGAAGCGAGTGCCGCGAACATCGCCGGAGAGAGCCGGCGGTCGCGATCGAACTGCTCGCGTAACTCGGCGACACCAGGAGCAAGGGCGGCAATGGCCTCCAGATAGTGCGCGATGACAGGAGAATGATCGATCCGCATGTTTGGGTCCGATTGATGAGGGCGGCGGCCATAATGCTCTCACGGCACTTTAGTCGCGGCAAAATCGAATATCTCAGTCGCTGGATGAATTGGATTCATCTAGACTGCGGGCATGAGAAAGCTTCCGCCGCTGGGATCCCTTCGCGCCTTCGAGGCCGCCGCCAGACGCCTGAGCTTCAGGGACGCGGCGGCCGAGCTCGGCGTCACGCCGACCGCCATCAGCCATCAGATCAGGATTCTCGAGGAGATCTGCGGACGGCCGTTGTTTCGCCGGCGCCCGCGACCGCTGGCGCTGACGGATGCGGGCGAGCGGCTATTTCCAGTAATCCGGAACGGCTTTGATACATTCGCGTCCGTGGTCACCGCGGTGTCGGCGAAGACCGCCAGGACCACGTTGCGCGTGACCAGTCCGAACGCGTTTGCGAGCCGCTGGCTGGTGCCGCGCCTGCCGCGATGGCGCAAGCTGTATCCGCAGATCCGGCTGGAGATCATCGGCACTGACGCCGTGCTCAATCTGCGCGCCGGAGATGCCGATCTCGCGATCCGCTACGCTCGGACGATGCCGACCGATCTGGCTGCGCGGGAAATCTTCCGCGACAGTTTCTTCCCGGTCTGCAGCCCGGCGCTATTGAGCGAAGGCGGCCCGGCGATCACGCGCGCCGCCGACCTCCTGCACTATCCACTGATCCATTACGACTGGCTGAACGGGGATCGCGAGGCGCCGAGCTGGTCGCGATGGCTCGCCGTCGCTCGCTCCGTCGATCCGGATATCCCTGCCGCGACCGAGCATTGGGACCTCAGCTTCCGCGAGGAGATCCACGCCATCGATGCGGTCGCAGCAGGGCAGGGGATCGCGATCTGCAGCGACGTCGTGGTGAGCCATGAGATCGAAAGCGGCGCGCTGGTGAAGGCGCACGATCTGGCGCTGCCCGGCTACGGCTTCTACGTCGTCCACGTCCCGGACCACCCGCGGCAAGCCAGCATCGAAGCGTTTGCAGCGTGGATGCGGTCGGTGGCGTAGAAGGACTTATCCCTGTTATGACTTTTCTGTAACTTGCGCCAATGGACACTTGTGAATTAGGCAAATTGCGATTGCTTCCAACGTCGTCCGCAATCGACTCAACCGCTTCCGCAATCGGCGCAGCGTCGTCTTGATCGGCGGCAATTTCTCCCACAACAATCGACGCATCGGCATTTCTGTCTTTATGACGGATTCGGACAATTCACATATCGAAGGCGCCATTCAGATGTTGCTCTGGGCCATCGAGGAGATTCAGAAGACTGGCAACAACAAGGCCGAACGCCACGCGCGCTCGGCGTTGAAGCATTTGCGGGCGGGCGCGCCGCCAAACGAACTGACATCTCGCCGACGTCCTTGACGATAACCGGAGAAAGTAAGGTCAGAAAATGACGGTCCGCGCGGCACCGCTGCGTCGTCGCCGCTAGAGATCAAGGTGTTGTTGACTATCATGAGTTCACCACTACAACCCTCGGTCGTCGCTACAATTTGGGAATGGGCCTCATGTCGACCTCAGCCCTGGAAGAACGAATCCATCGGGTGATGTCGGACTTGCGCGAGGAGACCACCATTCCGGGCCAGTATGGTTCGCCCTCTCCAGTAGATCAAAGAATGGCGCAAACTTGCACACCGGCGCTGAGCGCAGGAGTGATCGATAACTTCGAGGTGGCGTGGGCAAGCGGCTTCGGCACGCTCGCCGCGGCGGCCGACCCCGCAACAGCGAATACGCCCTTCCAGTCGGGTTCGATCAGCAAGCCGGTGTTCGCGCTCGCCGTGATGAAGCTGGCCGAGACCTGGGACCGTAGATCTCGACGTCGACGTCAACGACTACCTCAAATCGTGGCACTTGCCTGGCAAAGACGGATGGCAACCACGCATCACGCTGCGGCAGTTGTTGAGCCACACCGCCGGCACCACCGTGCACGGATTTCCGGGTTATCCGGCTTCGGGGCCATGGCCCACGGTACCTGAAAGCCTGCGCGGCATTCCGCCGGCGAACACTCAGCCGGTCGTGGTCGATATTCTTCCTGGTTCGCAATTCCGCTACTCGGGTGGCGGGACGACGATTGCCCAGCAGGTCGTCGTCGACGTGACGGGAACGCCGTTTCCGGAACTCATGCGCGAGCTCATTCTCGATCCGCTTGGAATGAAGGATAGCGGCTACGAACAGCCCGCGCGTTCCGTTTTCGTCAAACGAGCGGCCAGGGGGCACCCTTTGAACGGCACCGAGATAGAGGGAGGCTATCACGTCTATCCCGAGATGGCAGCGGCGGAACTCTGGACCTCTGCCGCCGATCTTGCGCTGCTCGGCGCGGAGGTCATGCGCGCGTTGCGCGGTGACGCTTCGAAACTCGCGCTCGCGCCGGAGACGGTGAGCAGCATGCTTCGGCCTCAGCTTCCGGACCAGGAGATAGGGCAGGAGTTCGTCGGGCTAGGTTGGTTTTGCGCAGGTAAAGAGCAGAATTTTCGATTTTTCCACGACGGCTGGAACCATGGGTATGTGGCCTCAATGCTGATGCTGCCCACAATTGGCAAAGGCGCGGTCGTAATGCTGAATTCCAATCAGGGCTGGATGTTGCGAGGCGAGGTTACGGCTGCCGTAGGCCGTGAATACGGCTGGCCTGCGCTCAAAGATATTCCGGAGATCAGCGATATCGTACCAAACGTAGCGTATCCCGGAACCTATGAGAGCGTGAACGGCAAGATCATGGTGGCACGTGACGGCAACCGCCTTCTCGTCGAGTTCGCGCATCAGCAGGCGCTTCCGGTGTATCCTGCGGCCGCCGGGGAATTCTTCGCAACAGCGATTGACCTGCGATTGCGATTTGCCGGCGGCGATCAGGCAAGACCGTCCGAGCTGACGGTTGTCAATGGTAACAAGACGGCGTCGTTCAAGCGCACCGACTGAAGTCATTGTCGTCCGGGTGGCCGCAACGCGAACATTCCGTCGTCAGTTCTGATATCGCCATCGCTGTTTCGAAAGCCACTAGCCGACCTTCGCTTGATCAGTTTCCGCTTCGGCGCAGATCCACTCCTTGAACGCCACGATTTCCGGGTCGCCGTCGGCGCCGGGACGATGGACAACATAGTAGGCAAGCTCACAGTTGAGTGCTTCGCCGAAAGGACGAACAAGGCGGCCCGTCTCCAAATCCAGGGCGACCAGTGTCGTCCGACCCAGGGCAACGCCACTTCCATTCATCGCCGCCTGGTAGGCTGCTGCTGAATCATTGATCTGCAGCCCACGGTCGCAGTTGATGTCCGGAAAGCCTGCTGCTTGCAGCCATGTCCGCCATGTCGGGAATGCATTTTCAAACGCCATCGAACGATCATGGATAAGCGTGTGATGCTTCAGGTCTTCAGGGCGTCGTAGCGGGTGCGGCCCTTCGAGCAACGCTGGACTGCAGACCGGAAAAAATGCGTCGCGCAACAGGAAGGTCGATTTGAGGCCTGGCCAGTGACCACTGCCGTAACGAATGCCGAGACTCATTCTCTCTGCCGCGAAATCAACGAGCCGGCCGCTGGTATCGATGCGCAGATCATACAAGGGATGATCGGCCGCAAAACGCTCGACGCGCCGCAGTAGCCACTTGTCCGCAAAGGCTGGCGGCACGGTGATATTGATCGTGACGATCCCGCGCGATGCTTTCAAACGTTCAAAGGCCGCGGTCAGGTGATCGAATCCGGCTTGAAGCTCGGGTAGCGCAGCTTGCGCGGCTTCGGTCAAAACAAGTCGTGCGGGGCCAGCCTGAGAGCGGTGAAAAAGTTCGACTCCGACAACCGCTTCGAGGGTCCGCACGAGGCTTCCCACCGCCGCTGGCGTCACGTTGAGTTCGTCTGCCGCCGCAACGTAGCTGAGGTGCCGGGCAGCCGCCTCGAAGGCGCGGAGTGCGTTCAAGTGGTTGGGAGCCCGCATAAATCTCCGAACAAGTTTTTCTCTGCCGCCCGCACAGATCATCTCTGTTGCGGCAGCGAGGGTCAACGATCATGTTTGCTGACAACGGAACGCGCGCTCCGGTCACAAACCCAAAACCTTTGGACCAGGAGAGAATCATGAAACTATCGAACAAGATCGCCCTTGTTACCGGCGGAACCTCTGGCATCGGCCTCGAAGCGGCAAGGTTGTTTCGGGACGAAGGAGCTACCGTGATCATCGTCGGGCAGAATCCTGCCCGGTTGCAGTCGGCGGCAAGTCAGCTCGGGGACGGCGTTGTCGCGTTGCGCGGCGACGTGAGCAAGCCGGCAGAGATTGAAAATATCGTTCGTCAGATCGGCGAGACGTTCGGCCGTATCGACGTGCTGTTCGCGAACGCCGGCATGGGCATAGCGGCCCCGCTGGAAGCCGTCACGGAAGATCAGGTCGACACGCAGTTCAACGTGAACTTCAAGGGCGTCTTCTTCACCGTTCAGACGGTCGCTCCACTGCTGGCCAAGGGTGGAAGCATTATCATGACGACGTCGTTCCTGAACGAAGTTGGCTCACCGGGCCTTTCCATTTTGGCGGCCACGAAAGCGGCAGTGCGTTCGCTGGTGCGGTCGTTGGGCGCAGAGCTTGCGCCACGTGGCATCCGCGTGAATGCCATAAGCCCGGGTCCGATCAGCACTCCGTTTCATGGCAAGCTCGGGCTTTCCGAGAAGCAACTCAATGAAGCGGCCGCGACAATTGAGGATGAGATCCCGCTGCATCGTTTCGGTGAAGCGGAGGAAATCGCCAGAGCGGCCCTGTTCCTGGCGAGCGAGGATGCCTCCTTCATGACCGGATCGGAACTGGTTGTCGATGGCGGCATATCGCAGCTTTGACATGCTCGATGCAAGAAGGCGGCGGCTGAGACATCGGCCGCCGACGCCGTGCTCAATTTGCGCGCTGGAGACGCCCAAGGCTCGCGCGCCATGCACGAGCCTTGGCCGTCGTCTCTTCGACGAAAATATCTTTGCCTGTTCGATAGGCTTCTATGTCGTCTTTTGAAGACGCAGCAAGGGCTCGCTTAACGCTGGCGTAGGCGCGTGCTGCGTCGGGATGTGCGCGAAGATAGTCGCGAAACACCAAACGTGCCTCCCAACGAGGATGGGACGGCTCCATCAAGTGCACATGGTGGGTCCACGGTCCCGGAGGCCCCTTACGGAAGAACAACTCACCGGGGAGCCATGACGCGTATTCCGGTATGTACTTGTAGCCAAGTGCCACAAACGGCTCGATGCAACGTTCCTTTGCCTCTTCAAGGCTAGGTACACCAACCAGCAGGTCAACGATGGGCTTTGATGGGAGACCTGGAACCGCTGTGCTCCCCATATGCTCGATGACCAGGACGAACGAGCCGAGAGCATGCTTGATCCTCATGCACTCCTGTTCGAACAACGCCGGCCAGTTGGGGTCATATTCGGAGACGACAATCGACCCGGCCCCGTATTTCTCCATGTTCGGCCCTCGATTGTGCCTTCATGCCAACATATCACGATGGTAGAGTTCGATGCATCACGACTGGGTCATCCAGCAAGATCCGGTTAGAGCATGATCCGGAAAAGTGGAAACCGGTTTTCCGAAAAGATCATGCTCAAACAAAGAGATGAGATCATGATCCGATTCCGTCTAATCGGATCATGATCCAGGGTCAGAAGCCGGCGTTATGGCCCGCCCCAAACTTGGCCCGCTTTACATCTGGGAGCGGAGCTTGCCAGCTTCAGCGGCCAAAATCGGTTACGGGCTGAGCAGCCGACATCGGGTCGGTCTAGCCGTATCGGGGTGAGTCAAATAAGCTGGTCGCCGATCTCGATGGACGCGGACAGGCATTTCAACCGGGACATGGCATGGCAAATCGGTTCATCACGACGCAATCCACCGTGGAGACGCGGCGCTGGGGGAGGTCCGCCATTGTGGCGCTCGTGGCGATGGCGGCGCTGACCGCCGACGCCGCGGCGAGACAGGCGCGCCCCGCGCCGCCCACCGAAGCGACAGCGCCGCGCGATGCGGGCGAGCCGATCATGGCGATCGTGTCGATCAAGTCCCAGCAGGTCACTTTCTACGACGCCGAGGGCTGGATCCTGCGCGCGCCGGTGTCGACCGGCACCAAGGGACGCGAGACGCCTGCCGGCATCTTCGCCGTCATCGAGAAGGACAAGGACCACCACTCGACGCTCTATGACGACGCCTGGATGCCGAACATGCAGCGCATCACCTGGAACGGCATCGCGCTGCACGGCGGGCCGCTGCCCGGGTATGCGGCCTCGCACGGCTGCGTGCGGATGCCCTACGACTTTGCGGAGAATTTGTTCGACAAGACGCGGATCGGCATGCGGGTGATCATCTCGCCGAACGACGCGGAGCCGGTCGAGTTTTCTCACCCGGTGCTATTCGTGCCGGACGCGAAGGCCGTCGCGGCTGCTCCGGCGCGTGCCGAGGCGCTCGCCCGCGAGGCGGACGAGGCTGCCAGGACAGCCGACGAGGCGAAGAAAGCCGCCGCGACAGCGGCGCGCGAAACAGCATCCCTCACAGCGTCGCTGCGCAAGCTGGAGGGGCTCAAGACTCGCGCCGACGCCGAGCTCGCATCCGCCGACAAGAAGCTCGCCGCCGCAAATACGGATCAGGCCAAGGCGCAGGCCAGTGAGCAGAAGGAGAAGGCCGCCCTTAAGGCCACGGAAGCAGGGACGCAGCTCGACACCGCCAGGGCCGACGCGAAGTCGAAGCTCGACGCCGTCGCCGCCGCAAAGGACGCCGCCAAAGCGGCCCAGACCAGGAAGGCCGACACCGCCAAGGCGGCGAGCGAGGCGAAGCTCGCGCTCGAGCCGGTCTCCGTCTACATCAGCCGCGCGACGCAGAAGCTTTACGTGCGGCGCAACACTCACAAGGAGTGGCCGGACGGAGGCGAGGTGTTCGATGCGACCATTGAGGTTCCGGTCACGATCCGTGATCCCGACAAGCAGATCGGCACGCATGTGTTCACCGCGATGGCGCGCAACGACGCGGGCCTGCACTGGACCGCGGTCACAATCGACAGCGGGGACGACGCCAAGCACGCGCTCGACCGCATCACCATCCCGCAGGATGTGCTCGATCGCATCGCGCCGACGGCATTGCCGCGATCCTCGATCATCGTCTCGGATGAGCCGCTGAGCCGCGAGACCAACTATCGCACCGAGTTCGTCGCGGTGCTGAACAACCAGCCCCAGGGCGGCTTCAAGATGCGCCGGCCTACGGTCGTCAACGTCCCGGTTGCGAGCGGCAACGACTGGGGCAACAACAATGGCTTCGGCTTCTTTTTCCAGCCCAATTGGAACCCCCAACCTGGCAATACGCGCCCGCGCGCCGGCCAATACTATCAACCGGTGCAACCGCGCTGGTGGTAAGACGCGGCCCACCGCACGCAGGCCGCCTAGAGCGTTTTCGAGCGAAGTGGAGAACTTACGAGTTCAGCGGCGGGAGCGCACTCCGCAGTGTCGAGCTTGAAATCCCCATCAGTCCCGTGAAGGGGTCATCCAGCTCCAAAACCAGAAAGATCGCGCCGGCAAACGACAGCGCGCATACGAACAGCGCGATCGTGACGACGATATTCGCTCGCACGAACAGAGTGGCGCTCACAAAGATCGCGCTCAGCCAAAATACCATGATGATCAGAAAAGGCGTCGGAATTGAACTTCCGGCCTGCGTAAACAACCGCAGTCGCATCTGCGCGCCTTCCGTGAAAGCGGCAATGGCGCGAGTCTGCAGGGAACGTTGCATATCGTTGTTCGGCGATAGCCGTTCGAGTTCATCATAGAATGTCCATGCCTCGACGCTGGACTCGAAGCGCGTGGGTTTCCCGTTTGAGTTCGCTTGCTCGTGCCAAATGCGATCAGCCATCGGCGGTATGCTCTGCCGCAGGAGCTTTCGGACAGGGGTTGCTTCCGATCCATATTGCGTAACCAGATCGTCCAGAAGGATGATCGTTGCGGTCAACTGCCGGACCTGGCTTGCTTTCTGGTCGAACGTGGTTTTTGCGGATGCGATCAACAGACCCAGTACGAGTGCGGTCAGTGTGCCAATCAGGCCTGCGGTCAGCTTTACGACGTCCTTGGAGTCCGACTGCAGGTGATGTTCCGACAACAACGGCCGAACCGCCATCCCAGCCAAGGCGCCGCCAAATATCAGCGCGAACACAAGCAACGAAATCAATAGGTTCATCATATTTGCGAATGCTCCATCATGTCGGTGAACATGCGGGTCCCAGCTCCGATTATTCGGGCTCATCCAAAGACCCGTTCTTGAGACCAAGTTCAAGCAGAACCGGACGAGGCGCGAATGTCCCAGCGCCAACGAGGGGGCGGCTCGCGATTGTCACGGGCACTGTGGTGAGATGCGGTGGAGGTAGAAATAGAGCAGGCCCGCCCGTCTCAGGCAGGGCTATCGC
The DNA here is from genome assembly GCF_000472865.1 of Bradyrhizobium elkanii WSM2783. GTDB lineage: Bacteria > Pseudomonadota > Alphaproteobacteria > Rhizobiales > Xanthobacteraceae > Bradyrhizobium > Bradyrhizobium elkanii_A. The sequence goes on from NZ_AXAP01000041.1 coordinate 17,858, forward strand.
ATCTGAAATAGAACTTGGTGGGCGATTCCTTCGCGGCCCATCCTTCAAGACGCCCGCCTTTGGCGGGCTCCTCAGGATGAGGTCTGATTTTGCGGCGAGATCTTAGACCCTCATGGTGAGGAGCGCCGCTTGCGGGCGTCTCGAGACGATGCTGCGCATCGCTCGGAGAACCATGAGGCCCGCCTCCCTCACAGCCATCAAACAACTATATGCATAGCCCGCCCGTCTAGGGCGGGCCCCCATAGGCTCTGGTTCAAACCGATGATGTCCGCTTGTCCTGAGTAGCGAAGCAAAAGCGGCTGGGCCGCTAAATGGCGATGCCTGGCTACGCCACCGCTGCTTCACGAGCTCTCATCAACCGCGATCTACAGGCGGCTTGAAAAGCCAGTCGATGTTCCATTGCAAAGGAGCGGAACGAAGTCGGCATGTCGGTTGCGCGCGGGCAAGGTTAAGTTCGCTCGGTTGGGCGGTTGCGAGCGTCCTCTCCATCGCGAGATCGAATGGGGTTGGAATAGAAGCTGCGATGCCGGCCCGAATGGGCTGGCCCAGGGATATCGCCGCAATCGTGATTATCGCTACAGATACCAGTGCTACAAGCACATCGGTCATGATGCGCGTCGAAAAGTACTTCGTCATGGCTTGAGCCCTCACGGCCGATAGAAGCGCATGCTCGCAATTTAGTTCGTATGCAAATGGCATATGAATGGGAGTTCACCGCGCGGAGCGGGTCATCCATTAGTAGTATGGCAGCGCCCAACTATGTAGCAGTGATCCAGACCTAAGGAGCCAATCCGTTCAGCCTCCTGTCGCTCGGAAATGGATGCGGCCACCGGATCGCGTTTGACGATCTCCGCTTGGCTCTGGACTCAGCCCATCGTTTTATCGGTGCGCGAGCACCGTCTGGAGCTATCAGATCCGAATTGCTTGGCACTTCGTTCGGCTAATTTGTGAACTACGTCACATATCCGACTTGCGATCAAATGTAAGGTTTGGGGAAGGGCGCAGGCTGAATTCGATCGACATCGCTAACGCATCAAGCGCCAACGGCATTCGGGATGGCGGTCCGTTCGCAATGGAGGGGGCATGGGCGATTCATCGGAAGCAAGGCGGCTCGTCGACGCCATCATTGCCAATTTGCCGGAGCCTGCCCCCGGGCAAAGGCCGGTGCACACGATCGGCGTGGGCGTAGACGGCTATTTCATGGCTTCGGACGTGGCGCGCAACTATTGCATCGCAGAGCACTTCAAGGGACAGCGCATTCGCGTGTCGGTGAGGTTCTCCAACGGACAAGGGGGGCCGAAGCAGCATGATGGATGGTCCGATGTTCGGGGAATGGCGACACGTTTCCACCTGCAGGATGGGACGGCAGCCGACCTGATCGCTACGACGCTCGCCGAATTTTTCGCCCGCAATGTTGAGGACTTTTTCGAGTTCACCAAGGTCGCGAGGCCGCAGCCGGTTCAAAGAGAATCCCCGTGGCGGAAGATTCTCGACATGCTGCAGCTCAAGGAGCCTGCTCACGACCCGTACCCAAGGCAAACCACGAGTGACGGTGCGGGAATACTCAGTTACGCCAATCAACACCGGTTCGCCCAGTTGGCAGTGTTCGAAGCCGGGGTGATCGGCGCCCCGGTGAGCTATGCCCGCGCGGCCTATCACGCCATCCACACCTTCATGGTGGAAGATCCCCATGGAGTATGTCGTCCCGTTCGCTTTTCCTGGCAGCCGGTTGCAGGCGTCCGTACCACCGATCCCACTGCCACGCCGGTTGATAAATATCTGCGCCATGAACTTGAAGAGCGCCTGCGGCGGTGGCCGGCCCGGTTCATGCTGATGATGACAATCGGCGAAGCGGGCGACGCGCTCGACGATCCCACAAAGCCTTGGCCGGCCAGGCGAGTCCGGGTCGTCATGGGCACCCTTACGCTCACCAATCTCGCCAAGGATCAGGTCGCGGACGGCGAACGCATCAGTTTTAATCCCTGGCGTCTCGTACCTGGCATCGAGCCCTCCGGGGATCCGATCCTCCACGCCCGCCGGTGCGCTTATGAAGTCTCGCGTGAAATGCGCGACGGGTGTCCCTTCAGGTGGAGTTAAGCTGGTGCCAAGTGCGGAAGGATGGTTCGATCGGTTTGTGAACGGGTTGCCCGAGACGCGCATATTCCAGCGCTTGGCGTCGTGGGTCCTGGTGCCTTACTGGGCGTGGCGCACGCCGGTGAAGCCGCTGCCCGGTGGTCCCCACCAATCAATTCAGCCTGGCGACAATCTCCAGTGCATGATGAACCTGATCATGCCGCTCAAGGAGAAGTCGCCGATCGGTCGAGCGAAGGCAGCGCTGGCGATCGCGCAAAACAAGGATGCGATATATGCCGGATTGGACAATGTCGGCACGGTGCACTTTGCGCGCTTCGTCATCGTCGGCGACAATATTTGCATGTTCTCCGTCTACGACGGAGACTTCACCAACTACATTCGTGACTTCATCGCCACGATCGGCAGCGTGTTCAACGCCGTGGTCGAACTTGTCGAAGGAGGGGAGGCCGTGATTCCCTGCGAGCATAATGTCGAGGCGTTCATCCAATGGGTGCACGAGCGCGACCTGTACCAGGTGCCGGACACGGCCACCGATCTTCTGAGAGACCAGGAAGCTTTGAACGGCGACAAGGCCGCATCCGGCAATGACGATCTGCGCCTGCTTCCGCGCAAGGTGGTGCTCCAGCTCCGCGCCAACGCGAACGTTTCGCTCGGCAGCGGCTACCGGGCCTATCCCGGATTTTCGGCGGCTCAGGTCCGCAACCAACTGGGGATAGGCTGGTGAGCGCAGCATTCGACGCCGCTGATATACAGGGCAATATTTTGCGTGGCTATCGCAAGCCTCGCGTGCGGTACCTCATTCTTGAAGTCGCCGATCGCATCGCGGCCCGGCGCTGGCTCGTCGCCTCGACGTCGGGCCGCGGCGACGATGTTCCGCAGATCACGACCGGGAATTGGGGGAGAACCAAGCCGGACACCTGTTTCAACATTGGCCTGACCTACGAGGGACTGCGCGCCTTCGGCACGCCGAATTCTTCCCTTGAAATGTTCCCCAACGAATTCATCGAGGGCATGAACGCCCGCGCCTTGAAGCTTGGCGATGTCGGGCCGAATGCGCCGGAAACCTGGCCAACCCCTTTCGACGCCCCCAAGCGGATCCATCTCATCGCCACGATCTACGCCGACGAGGTCGCGCAATTGAACCAAGTCCAGCAGCGCGCCCTCTCTGACGGAAAAGCCTTCAGGCTGCTCGGTGCTCTTGAGGGGTGCGCCTTCCCCAAGGACGTCGTTCACTTCGGGTATCGCGACAACATCATGCAACCGAGATTCGCGGAGGTTCACGACGGACAACGCTATGAAGACGGACAACCCAAGGCGCCGCTCGGCACCGTGTTGCTGGGGCATCCGACCAACTTCGAAGGTTTGACGTGGCGGGTGCCTCAACCCGAAGCATTGGGACACAACGGCACCTTCAATGCCTTTCGCGTGCTGGAACAGGATGTGGTCGGCTTCGAGGAGTATCTCGACCGAGCCGCAAGCGATTTGATCAAGCATCCGCAGGTCGACGAGTTGCTGCCACCCGGTGCTGAAGCGAAAATCGGCAAAGCCTTGTCAATCGAAGGCATGTCACGTCACGCGGCCTTGCGCGAGGTCGTCGCCGCCCATTTGTGCGGCCGGTGGCGCGATGGCACGCCGATGGCACTGTCCCCGGATGCGCCTGATCCCAAAGTGGACCAGGCGAATTTTGACTACGTTGGCGACTCCCGCTGCCCCTACGGAGCCCATATCCGGCGGTGCAACCCGCGGGGCGGCCAGATCGTGCAACGGGTGGCGAACAACAGTCGGCGTCTTGTTCGGCGTGGGATGCCTTATGGACCACTCTATGATCCGCAGAAGCCTCGTGATCCGAGCAAACCCGAACCGGAACGGGGGCTGCTCGGCAACTTCATTGGGGCGAGTCTCGGCGCACAGTTCGAGGCCATGTCCTGTGATTGGCTGAATCTTGGCCTGCAGGACCCACGCATCACCGGCTCGAACGATCCGATCACAGGCGCCAACGATCCTGGCACCAGTTGGTTCGACCTGCCGCTCAAATCCGGCACGACGATCCGCCTGCAGGGGTTGCCGCGGTTCGTCCGGACTCGGGGCGGCGCCTATGCGTTCCTGCCGAGCATCCCGGCGATCCGTTTTCTGGGATCGCTGATGGCGTGACTTGCCCACAGGCGCTTGTGGCGTGCTCCGCTGCAACGGTTGCTCGCTCCACAATACCTCCCTGTGGTTATGGATCCCTGCTTTCGCAGGGACGACATCGATGTGAGATTCGAGGGAATCGTAGGATGGGTAGAGCGAAAGCGAAACCCATCATCGCGCGGCTTGCTCCGAAGCTGATGGGTTACCCATTCCACGGCACCGCCCTTGCCGACGGGCCGCTCAGCCCTTGCGGAGAAACACGTAGTCCGCGGAATAGGGCGCGCTGTGGGTCGCGCCGGCCTTGTCGCAGGGGCCTTCGAGAATGCCACCCGCGGTGTTGATCCGCTGCACCGTGGTGACGCCGGACAGCGTGCCGCTGCCGCGCCGTGAGATCACATCAAGCTTGAGCCAGGGAATGTCGTTCGGTGTCGCGCCGGGCGCATTGCTGGAAGTCCGGCCGAGTACGACGCTGCCGTCGACATGCTCCCAGTTCGGTCCGGCATAGTGGCGGCCAACGGTCTTGCCGTCGGCCATCAGCGTTGCGATCGGTTCGCGAAAGGCCCAGGCCAGCTTGCCTTCGAGGCCAGCCTTGCATTCGTAGACCTGCGCGCCTTCGGCGTGAACGCTGAGCACGATCGCTTCTCCCGGTGCAGCGATAGCCTCGGGAAGGGGGTCTGCGACGCAAGCTTCCGTCGCGGAACCCATTACCAGAAGGGCGATCGTGGCTGTCCTGAGCGACGGCATAAGATCCCCTTATTGGAGCGGCGCTTGCCAAATTCCGTCATTGCGAGGAGCAAAGCGACGAAGCAATCCATGGTGCCGCAGGGGGTAGATGGATTGCTTCGCTACGCTCGCAATGACGGGTGATAGAGCTTCGCGAGTGGAAGGCGGCTTAGGCCGCCATCGCCTTGGTGAGGTTCTCGGCGACCTTGTCGAGGAAGCCGGTCGTGGACAGCCAGCGCTGGTCGGCGCCGACGAGGAGCGCGAGGTCCTTGGTCATGTAGCCGTCCTCGACCGTCTGGACGCAGACCTTCTCCAGGGTGTCGGCGAACTTCGCAAGCTCGGGGTTGTTGTCGAGCTTGGCGCGGTGAGCGAGGCCGCGCGTCCAGGCGAAGATCGACGCGATCGAGTTGGTCGAGGTCTCCTTGCCCTTCTGGTGCTCGCGGTAGTGCCGGGTCACGGTGCCGTGGGCGGCCTCGGCTTCCACGGTCTTGCCGTCGGGGGTGAGCAGCACCGAGGTCATCAGGCCGAGCGAACCATAGCCCTGCGCCACGGTGTCGGACTGGACGTCGCCGTCATAGTTCTTGCAGGCCCAGACATAGCCGCCGGACCATTTCAGCGCCGAGGCCACCATGTCGTCGATCAGGCGGTGCTCGTAGGTCAGGCCCTTGGCGTCGAACTCCTTCTTGAATTCGCGGTCGAAGACATCCTGGAAGATGTCCTTGAAGCGGCCGTCATAGACCTTGAGGATGGTGTTCTTGGTCGAGAGATAGACCGGATAGTTCCGCATCAGGCCGTAGTTGAAGGAGGCGCGGGCGAAGTCGATGATGGAGTCATCGAGGTTGTACATCTGCATCGCGACGCCGGAGCCGGGCGCCTTGAACACCTCTTTCTCGATCACGGTGCCGTCCTCGCCGACGAACTTCATCGACAGCGTGCCCTTGCCCGGGAATTTGATGTCGGTGGCGCGGTACTGGTCGCCATAGGCGTGGCGGCCGATGATGATCGGCTTGGTCCAGCCGGGAACCAGCCGCGGCACGTTCTTGCAGATGATCGGCTCGCGGAAGATCACGCCGCCCAGGATGTTGCGGATGGTGCCGTTCGGCGACTTCCACATCTCCTTGAGGCCGAACTCCTTCACCCGGGCTTCATCGGGGGTGATGGTCGCGCATTTGACGCCGACGCCGACCTTCTTGATCGCTTCCGCCGCATCGATCGTGACCTTGTCATTGGTCTTGTCGCGGTACTCCATCCCCAGGTCGAAATACATCAGGTTGATATCAAGGAACGGGTGGATCAGCTTGTCCTTGATGTACTGCCAGATGATCCGGGTCATCTCGTCGCCATCGAGTTCGACGACGGGGTTGGTCACCTTGATTTTTGCCATGGGAATAGGGCCTCTTGGGGGAACAGCACGCTTTGGGGCGCGACTAGCGGATTATCCTCGGGGCTATAGCACCGGGAAAGCGCCGGCGGAAGCCAAGGGGTTATGCAGTTTCGGCTCATCTTTTAGCCGAGAATGCCGCCGCTATGTCTCATGCTTCAGGCGGCAGCGGAAGAGTGGAAGTGGGGTTGCGACGCTTCGCATCTCAGGTTTCGGATGAAGATCCAAGAACAGCCGTAAAGCCATTATTCCGCTTGAGAAATTTGCGCCCACGGGGCAATCCGGGCGTAGCAGGAAACTTGGCACTCTGATTCAACTCCTTCAGGACCTGAATCAGATTGTTCAGAGATTGAATCAGGAAGCGAAGTTTTAAGATGTCCGGCACCGACAAGACCAAGACCGGCCGCGACCTCAGGGGGCCCGTGGTGATCCTGGTCGAACCGCAGCTTGGCGAGAACATCGGGATGGCTGCGCGCGCGATGGGCAATTTCGCGCTGTCTCGGCTCCGGCTGGTCAATCCGCGCGACGGCTGGCCGAACATCGCCGCGCAGCGCGCCGCAGCGGGCGCCGACCACATTCTCGACCATGTCGAGCTGTTCGACACCGTCACCGAGGCCGTCGCCGATCTCGACCTGTTGTTCGCCACCACCGCCCGCGCCCATGACCAGGCCAAGCCGGTGGTCGGGCCGGAAGCGGCCGCACGCGAGATCGTGGCGTATGTCGCCGCCGGCGGCGGGGCCGGCATCCTATTCGGCCGCGAGCGCGCCGGCCTGACCAACGAGGAGGTCGCGCTCGCCGACCGCATCGTCACCTTCCCGGTCAATCCCGGCTTTGCCTCGCTGAACCTCGCTCAGGCGGTGCTGCTGATGGGCTATGAGTGGTTCAAGCTCGCGACCGCGGGCGTGCTGCCGTTCGCGATGCCTGAGCGATCCGAGCGCGCCTCCCAGCACCAGGTTCAGGCGTTCTTCGACAATCTGGTCGCCGAGCTCGACAAGGTCGAGTTCCTGCGGCCGCGCGAGAAGCGCGACACCATGCTGGTCAACCTGCGCAACATCTTCACCCGGATGGAGCCGACCAAGCAGGACATGCATACCCTGCACGGTGTGATCATGGCGATCGCCGAGGGACGCAAGGGGCCGGCCAAGGGCGGCGTGCTCGACGGCGAGCAGGCGACCCGGCTGCGGGCGCTCCTCGCCGAGCAGGGGCAGGGCGGCGGCGCCTCCGCCGATGCCAGCAGCACGGTGCGCGGACTGGCGCGGCTGCTCCGGCGCAACCCGACCGATGCGGAGCGCATCCTGTGGCAGGCGCTGACCAAGGATCGCCGCTTTGCCGGCCTGTTCAAGCGCCAGACCCCGGTGGGGCGTCATATCCCCGATTTCGTCTCCTTCATCCACCGGATCGCGATCGAGCTGGAAAACCCTGACGAGAGCGAGACCATCGTGGCCGACCGGGCCAAGCGACGGGAATGGCTGGAGGAGCGGGACTATCGCGTGCTCAACCTGCGCGCGGCCGAAGTCGAGCGCGATCTGGCCGGCGAACTGGACCGGCTCGCATCGAACCTGCCAGCCCGGCGAGACGCTCCGTAGCCCGGGCGGAGCGCCAGCGTAACCCGGGACATCGGCGTCAGCGTTTGCAAGCGGCCCCGGGTTGCGCTGCGCTCCACGCGGGCTACGAGACCCTTCAAATTCAAGGCCGCCATGCCGGCGGCCTTGGCCGCGCTGCTGTGTTGGAGCCGCTGCAGGGCGGCGAGGTTGATCTCGAAGGAAGCGAGACAGCAGCGGGACTTGCCGGTGGATTTCGCTTCATAGAGCGCGGTATCGGCGGCCGAAAGCAGCTCCTCGGCCTCGGTGCCGTGCTCCGGCGACATCGCAACGCCGACGCTGACGCCGACCTGGACGCAAATCTCCTCGCCTAGCCGATAGGACATCGCGACCTCGTCGATGATCCGATGTCCGATGGCGAGCGCCTGCTCTGCGGTGATGCTGTCGGCCAGCACGACGAATTCGTCGCCGCCCATGCGCGCGATGACGGCGCTATTGGGCAGGGCGCGGCGGAGCCGGTCGGCGACCAGTTGGAGCACCTTGTCGCCGGCCGCATGCCCGAAGGTGTCGTTGATCGGCTTGAAATTATCGAGATCGAAGAACAGCACGGCAAAGGAGCCGTCGTCGCGACTGGAGGCCTCCAGCTTCCTGTTGAGAGCATCGACGATACCGGCGCGATTCCACAGCCCCGTGAGCGCATCGTGGTGGGCCATGTGGCCGTTCTCGCGCTCGGCGCGCATCGTCGCGATCAGCATCCTGTTGAGCCGGAAGGCCGCGTCCGTCATCGCCGCGAGATAGAGCGGCACCTGCAGGAACACGAGGTAAAGCAGCGGCTCGCCGGCAAGCGCGGCGCCGGGGACGATCGGGCCGAGGGCGAGCAGGATCATCGTCCCGGCCAATCGCGGTGCGCTGAAATTGCGGAAGCAGATGCCGCCGACCATCGCCGCCGCCGACAGGCAGGCGAGCAGTGCGACGACCCGGTCGCCGCTGGCGAGGCTGACGGCCACGTCGAACCCGACGCTGGCGCTCCAGGCGACCGCGAGCAGCACATGCAGGTCGGTCGGGGTCCGGCGCCGGCCACGCGCCCGGCGATGGGCGACGACCAATACCGAAAGGCGGGCGAGGCAAATCGCGACTTCGAGGATGAACCAGGCGATGAACAATGCGGTCGGTTGCCGGATCGCGATCACGCCTGCCACCGCCATCGTGTTGACCGCGCCGGCCGCAAACACCGGTAGCGAGCCGTGGAGGTCGGCGATCAGCGCCGCGCGGATATCCTCAGGCGCGCCGGGACCGGCGTCGGCCAGCCAGCGCGTCACGCCCCAGCGCGGCCGGCTGTAAGGTCCCTTGTCGGACTTCATTGCAGAGCACCCCTGTCTTCCCGGGGTACAACAACACCGCGCCCGCCTAACAGGCTTTTAAGGCGCGCCCCGATCTCTTGCCGTGCTTGACGGGGGGTAAACCGGTCGCTGCCGCCCGGCGATTCCGAGCGCCTTGATCCGCGAGGCCAGCGTGGTCGGCTTCATGTCGAGCATTTCGGCCGCACCGCCGGGGCCGAACACCTTGCCGGCGCAGGCTTCGAGCGCCGCGACGATGTTGGCGCGCTCGTGATCGCGCAGCTCCGCTGCCGTCATTACCACGGGACGCGCGTCGGCCTTGGAGCGGCTCGAGCCCGGCGAGGCCTGGTTGCCGGGCATATCGGGCAGGTCGATGCGCAGCCGGCCGTTCTGGGCGAGGATCGCCGCGCGTTCGATCACGTTCTGCAATTCGCGGACATTGCCCGGCCAGTCGTAGCGGGCAAGGCGCCTGGCGTCGCCCTCCGACAGGCGCAGATCGGATCTCGGCGCCTTGCTTTCGCTGCTCAGGAAATGCTGCGCCAAGAGCGGGATGTCTTCGCGCCGCTCGCGCAAGGGCACCGATTCGATCGGAAACACGTTGAGACGGAAATAGAGATCCTCGCGAAACCGGCCGCGCTGCACCTCCTGCTTGAGGTCGCGGTTGGTGGCGGCGATCAGCCGCACATCCACGGTGCGGGTGCGCTCTTCGCCGACCCGCTCGAAATTGCCTTCCTGCAGCACGCGCAGCAGCTTGCCCTGCAGCTCCAGCGGGATTTCGCCGACCTCGTCGAGAAACAGCGTGCCGCCGTCGGCCAGCTCGAACCGGCCGATGCGGTCGCGCGTCGCACCCGTGAAGGCGCCGCGGACATGGCCGAAGAATTCGCTCTCGAACAGTTCGCGCGGGATCGCGGCGCAGTTGACGCGGATCAGCGGGCGGTCGGAGCGGCTGCTCGCTTCATGGATGGCGCGCGCGATCAATTCCTTGCCGGTGCCGGACTCGCCTGTGATCATCACCGCCGCCGACGTCGGCGCCACCAGCTTGACCTGGCGCAGCGTCTTCTGGATCGCCTCGCTCTGGCCGATGATGCCGCGCGGATTGGTCTCGATGCGGATTTCTTCTTGCAGGTAGGCGTTTTCCAGCTCCAGCCGCTCCCGCAGGCGATCGACCTCGGCAAGTGCGGCGTGCAGCTTCTCGTCCGCTTCGCGCCGCTGGCTGACGTCACGAAACACCACGACGGCGCCGACCACCACGCCGCGATCGCGGATCGGCGTCGAAGTATATTCGACCCAGACCGGCGAGCCGTCCTTGCGCCAGAACACTTCGCCATCGACCTGGTGCACGGCGCCGTCGCGGAACGCCGCATAGATCGGGCAATCATGATCGGGATAGTGCCGCCCGTCATGATGGGTGTGGTGGACGACAGGGTGGATCTCCTTGCCGACCAGCTCCTCGGCGGTCCAGCCCAGCATCCGTTCGGCGGCTGGGTTGACGAAAGTGGTCTTTCCTTCCGCGTTGACCCCATAAATGCCTTCGCCGGCGGCGCGCAGGATCAACTGGTTCTCGCGCTCGATGTCCTGGAAGACGCGCTCGACCCGCTGCCAGGTGGCAATGCCGCTGCGCATGTGGTCCTCGGCGGCGGCATCGACATAGCGCCGGCGGCGCGCGTCGAGGTCGCTCATCGTCAGCAGCATCAGCGTGCGCCCGTCATGCGGCACCACGCAGCCGGCATATTCGATCCGCAGATTCTGTCCGGTCGCATGCCGCGGTGTCAGCGCATCGGTCCAATATGCGCCTCTGTCGAGCACCGCCTGGGTGAAGACGATCAGGGCCGGCAATTGGCCTGCATGTAGCGCGCTCACCTTGGTCTGGCGCAGCAGCGCGCGGTCATAGCCGAGCAGGGAACAGGCGGCGGGGTTGGCGTCGAGGATCACGTCGGCATGGGGATCGAGCAGCAGCGTCGGCTCGATCGAGCACTCGAAGGCGGCGGCACGCAGGTCTGCATCGTGCGCGCTCGCCGTTGCGCTGAGAGCCAGGTCCATTGTGCAGATCGCCCCGAAAAATCGTAATTTGATTACGATTTTTCGTTTATCACGAGTTTTGGTAGTCGCCAAGGCGCCGATAAAAGCCTGCGACATCAATGCTATCGGCTCAAAAAAGGGGCTGGCATGGACCTTGCGTAAATCCACGGCAAACGCCGCGCGCAGGAGGCCCGATGTCCATCTTCGACAATCCATTCGATCCCGATCGCCATCTCCGCACCGGTTGCAGTTGCGGCCGCCATATCAATGAAGCCGAGCACCGGCATGCCGAGCTGGCGCTGCGCTGCGAGCCTGCGGCAAGCGAGGACAGGCGTTACGAGGGCGTGGTCGCCTCAGCCGTAATGCGCGCGGTGTTTCCGCAGGACGCGACCCGGCGGGCGTTCCTGAAGTCGGTCGGTGCTTCGACGGCGCTCGCGGCGTTGTCGCAGTTCTTCCCGATCAAGGCGGCGACCGAGGTGTTCGCGCAAGGCGCTGCGCCCGAGAAGAAGGACCTCAAGGTCGGCTTCATCCCGATCACCTGCGCGACACCGATCATCATGGCCGCGCCGATGGGCTTCTACGCCAAGCACGGATTGAACGTCGAAGTCATCAAGACCGCCGGCTGGGCCGTGATCCGCGACAAGACCATCAACAAGGAATACGACGCCGCGCACATGCTGTCGCCGATGCCGCTCGCGATCACCATGGGCGTCGGCTCCAACCCGCTGCCCTACACGATGCCGGCGGTCGAGAACATCAATGGGCAGGCGATCACGCTTGCGATCAAGCACAAGGACAAGCGCGATCCCAAGGATTGGAAGGGCTTCAAGTTCGCCGTACCCTTCGACTATTCGATGCATAATTACTTGCTGCGTTACTATCTCGCCGAGCACGGCCTCGACCCCGACGTCGATGTGCAGATCCGCGCGGTGCCGCCGCCGGAGATGGTCGCCAATCTCCGCGCCGACAATATCGACGGCTTCCTCGGGCCCGATCCGATGAATCAGCGCGCGGTCTATGACGGCGCCGGCTTCATCCACATCCTGACCAAGGACATCTGGGAGGGCCATCCCTGCTGCGCCTTCGCGGCATCGAAGGAGTTCGTCACGTCGATGCCGAATACCTATGGCGCGCTCCTGAAATCGATCATCGAGGCGACCGCGTTCGCGCACAAGGCCGAGAACCGCAAGCAGATCGCGGAAGCGATCGCGCCGGCGAACTACCTGAATCAGCCGCAGATCGTGCTCGAGCAGATCCTGACGGGCACCTTCGCCGACGGTCTCGGCAACGTCGTCACGCAGCCGGGCCGCGTCGACTTCGATCCCTTCCCCTGGCAGTCGTTCGCGGTCTGGATCATGACGCAGATGAAGCGCTGGGGGCAGATCAAGGGTGATGTCGATTACAAGGCGGTGGCCGAACAGGTCTATCTCGCCACCGACACCGGCAAGCTGATGGCCGAGATGGGGCTGACGCCGCCGACGACCACGTACAAGTCGTTCGCGGTGATGGGCAAGACGTTCGATCCCGCCAAGCCGGACGACTATCTCGCAAGCTTCAAGATCAGGAAGGCGTCGTGAGGGCGCTCCCGCTTACGGGGAGAGGGAGATGATGAACTCCCTTCGCCTGCGCGCGGCGATCGTCTCGATCGTGCTGTTCGCCGCCTTCATCGGCGTCTGGCATCTTGCGACCCGCAGCACCGGTCCGGCCACCAACATGAGCCCGGAATACGCGAAGCTGATGGGGCTCACCGCCACGCAAGGCAAATCGGCGATGCCGGGTCCGCTCGATGTCGGCGCCAAATTGTGGGAGCACTTGAGGCGCCCGTTCTACGACAACGGGCCGAACGACAAGGGGCTTGGCATCCAGCTCGCTTATTCGATCGGCCGCGTCGGGCTCGGCTATCTGATTGCGGTCCTGGTCGCGATCCCGCTCGGCTTCCTGATCGGCATGTCGCCGCTGATCAGCCGGGCGCTCGACCCGTTCATCCAGGTCTTGAAGCCGATCTCGCCGCTCGCCTGGATGCCGCTCGCGCTCTACACCATCAAGGATTCGTCGATTTCAGCGATCTTCGTGATCTTCATCTGCTCGGTGTGGCCGATGCTGCTCAACACCGCGTTCGGCGTCGCCGGCGTGCGCAAGGAATGGATCAACGTCGCGCGCACGCTCGAAGTCGGCACCGTCAGGCGCGCCTTCACCGTGATCCTGCCGGCCGCGGCGCCGACGATCCTGACGGGCATGCGGATCTCGATCGGCATCGCCTGGCTCGTGATCGTCGCTGCCGAAATGCTCGTCGGCGGCACCGGCATCGGTTATTTCGTCTGGAACGAGTGGAACAACCTCTCGATCACCAATGTCATCATCGCTATCCTCATGATCGGGATCGTCGGCATGCTGCTCGACCAGATCCTCGCGCGCTTCACGCGCATGGTCACGTTTCCGGAGTAGGGCGATGACCGACAAATTCATCTCGATCGAAGGCGTCGCGCGGCGTTATCCGGGCGCGGGAGGCGGCACCACCACCGTGTTCGAGGACTTGTGGCTCTCGATGGCGCGCGGCGAATTCGGCTGCGTGATCGGCCATTCCGGCTGCGGCAAGACCACGGTGCTCAACATCCTGGCGGGCCTCGACGAGCCGAGCGAGGGCGCCGTGATCGTCGACGGGCAGGCGATCGAGGGCACAAGCCTCGACCGCGCCGTGATCTTCCAGAGCCACGCGCTGCTTCCCTGGCGCACCGTGCTCGGTAATGTCGCCTACGCCGTCAGCTCGAAATGGCGCAAATGGGACCGCGCGAAGGTCAAGGCGCATGCGCAGAAGTTCATCGATCTCGTCGGTCTCACCGGTTCGGAGCACAAGCGTCCGTCCGAACTGTCGGGCGGCATGAAGCAGCGCGTCGGCATCGCGCGGGCGCTGTCGATCACGCCGAAGATCATGCTGATGGACGAGCCGTTCTCGGCGCTGGACGCGCTGACGCGCGGCACGCTGCAGGACGAGGTGCGGCGCATTTGTCTCGAGACCGGACAGACCGCGTTCATGATCACCCACGACGTCGACGAGGCAATCTATCTCGCCGACAAGATCTTCCTGATGACCAACGGCCCGGGCGCCGTGCTGGCCGAGATCGTCGAAAATCCGTTGCCCAAGGATCGCGGCCGCATAGATCTGCACCGCCATCCCTATTACTACGCGCTCCGCAACCACATCATCGATTTCCTGGTCAGCCGCAGCAAGAGCTTTGCGGCTGATGCCACCGACCACGACCCGCGCAACGTGCCGACGGTGCGGCCGGGTTTGCCTGAATTGGCGATCGCATCGGACGCCGAGCCGCCAACAGACACGTCGTGGCCGGGCCTGGCCCGGCCATCCACGTCGTCCTGAATCCGATCAACAATTTGGATGCCCGGGACAAGCCGGGGCATGACGAGCAGAAGGAGACCATGACATGAAACGTTCCGACCTCACCGAAAAGCTGCTCGACATCAAGCGCGAGAAGGGCTGGAGCTGGAAATATATCTGCGAAGAGATCGGCGGCTATTCCGAGGTGCTGATAACAGGCGCGATCCTCGGCCAGATGAAATTGACCAAGCCGCAGGCCGCGAACGCCGGCGAGCTGTTCGGCCTGTCCAAGTCGGAAATCGCGATGCTGAACGAGACGCCGATGCGCGGGGAGGGCGTGCCGATGCCGCCGACCGATCCCCTGATCTATCGCTTCTACGAGCTCGTGATGGTCAATGGCCCGGCCTGGAAGGCGCTGATCGAGGAGGAATTCGGCGACGGCATCATGTCGGCGATCGACTTCGACATGGTGATGGAGCGCTTGCCGAATCCCAAGGGCGACCGCGTCAAGTTCACGATGTCCGGAAAATTCCTGCCGTACAAATATTACGGCGCCAGCGGCAACGTACCGGAGTACGGGTTCAAAGAGGGATAGACAATACGGCGGTTAACGCGGGATGAAGTGGTGCATCGATTTTTCGCGGCATGGGTTCGTCTTGTTGCAATCCAAGGTCGCTATAGACCGGCGCGTCACTTCAACCGCAAGGGTCCGCCATAATGTCGCCGATGCGCCTTCTTCTCCCGGCAGCTATAGGCCTGCTGTTCCTGATCGCTCCTGCTTTCGCCCAGACGCGCCGGGGCAGCGGATCGTCGTCGAGCAATCCGGCAGCTCTCCGCGCCAGGAGGGGGCGGTGCGGGTTCAGAGCTCGATCAATTTCTTTATCGCCGGTCCGACCGGAGAGGGGGATGAGGCGTAGAAGCTCCGTGAAAGCGCGCGCCGCATCGTCTATGAGATGGCGGCGCGCGAATGTGATCTGCTGCGGGAAGTGCTGGCCAAGGACTGCCGGATGGAATCGGTGACCAGCAACATCAACATCAACCGGCAATTTGGTCAGCAGCAGGAGGGCTTGACCATCAACGGCTCGATGAGCTTTCAAATCACGTTGAAATAGCCCCGAGCAGCAGGGGCCTATGCCCCCGCCTTCACCTGCGCCACGGCCTGGACCAGCAGTTCGTCCATCTTGGCGCGGATTTGAGCTTCCGTGATGGCCTCGCCCTTCGCGGTGAGGTCCTTGAAGACCTTCTGCAGCACGTCCTGGTCGCCGGCTTCCTCGAAATCGGCGGCAACCACTTCCTTGGCGTAGGTGTTGGCGGCATCGCCCGCGAGGCCAAGCTTTTCCGCCGCCCACATGCCTAACAACTTGTTGCGGCGCGCCTCGGCCTTGAATTTCTGCTCCTCGTCGAGGGCGAATTTCTTCTCAAAACCTTCCTCGCGCTTATCGAATGTGGTCATCGGTGGTTCCAATTGCTGCTGACGGACGGATGGAGCTTGCGTTGCGGCAGCCCCAGCGGATGCCTAGATAGAAGGGACGAATCGGCAAGACAACGAGCCGTTAAGCCGCAGGCAGAATGGCAGATTTTGGCGCCCTAATCCAAGGCGGATAAGTCGGCCATAAAGGGTCCGGGTCGATTGTGCTGGATGGGCCAATCGGATAGGTTGCCATACGGCTTGGTTCTTGTTCTGTTTGGGGTTCCAGGCTTCCGCGGCAGCTCCGTCGTGGGTCGCGATCCCTAGTCAACCGGAGCACACCAGATTCATGGATTTCAACAAAACACGGTACATCCCAATGAGCCGTCGACGCCGCATTTATGAAGGCAAGGCCAAGGTCCTTTACGAAGGTCCCGAGCCCGGAACCCTCATCCAGCACTTCAAGGACGACGCGACCGCGTTCAATGCCAAGAAACACCAGGTGATCGAGGGCAAGGGCGTCCTCAACAACCGGATTTCGGAGTACCTGTTTCAGCACCTCAATGACATCGGGGTGCCGACGCACTTCATCCGTCGCCTCAACATGCGCGAGCAATTGATTCGCGAGGTCGAGATCGTGCCGCTGGAAGTGGTGGTGCGGAACGTCGCCGCCGGCTCGCTGTCGCAGCGCCTCGGCATCGAGGAAGGTACGCAGTTGCCGCGCTCGATCATCGAATTCTACTACAAGAACGACCAGCTCAACGACCCCATGGTGTCGGAAGAGCATATCACCGCCTTCGGCTGGGCGACGCCGCAGGAGATCGACGACATCATGGCGCTCGCTATCCGCGTCAACGACTTCCTGACCGGGCTGTTTTTGGGCATCGGCATCCGCCTTGTCGACTTCAAGATGGAATGCGGGCGGCTGTTTGAGAACGAAATGATGCGGATCATCGTCGCCGACGAGATCTCGCCCGATTCGTGCCGGCTGTGGGACATTAAGTCGAACGAGAAGCTCGACAAGGACCGTTTCCGCAGGGATCTCGGCGGGCTGCTGGAAGCCTATACCGAGGTGGCAAAGCGGCTCGGTATCCTCATGGAGAACGAGCGGCCGGCGGGCTCCGGTCCGGTGCTGGTGAAGAGCTGAGAGGGGCTAGGTTTAAGTGAAGGCACGCGTCACCGTTACGTTGAAATCCGGCATCCTCGATCCCCAAGGCAAGGCGATCGAGGGCGCCCTGAAATCGCTCGGCGTCGACGGTGTCGCCAGCGTCCGCCAGGGCAAGGTGTTCGACATCGAGCTCTCCGGCTCCGACCGCGCCAAGGCGGAAGCCGCGCTGAAGGAGGCGGCCGACAGGCTGCTCGCCAATACCGTGATCGAGAATTATCGGGTCGAACTGCTCTGATGAAATCCGCCGTCCTCGTCTTTCCCGGCATCAATCGCGAGCGCGACATGGCGCGGGCGCTCAAGCTCATCTCGGGCAAGGAGCCGGCGATGGTCTGGCATGCCGAGACCTCGCTGCCTGAAGGCACCGACCTCGTCGTGGTGCCCGGCGGCTTCTCCTATGGCGATTACTTGCGCTGCGGCGCGATTGCAGCGCGGGCGCCGATCATGAACGCGGTGCGCGACTACGCCAGCAAGGGCGGTCTCGTGCTCGGCGTCTGCAACGGCTTTCAAATCCTCTGCGAATCCGGCCTGCTGCCGGGCGTGTTGATGCGCAATGCGGGATTGAAGTTCATCTGCCACGACGTGCATCTGCGCGTCGAACGCTCCGACACGCCGTTCACCCGCGGCTACAATGCCGGCCAGGTGATCCGCGTCCCGGTCGCCCATGGCGAGGGCAATTACGAGGCGGATGAAGAGACGATCAAGCGATTGGAAGGCGAGGGACGGGTGCTCTATCGCTACTGCTCGCCGGACGGCGTGGTCGACGAGCGCCACAATATCAATGGCGCCGCGCAATCAATCGCCGGCATCGTCAACGACGGCGGCAATGTGCTCGGCATGATGCCCCATCCGGAAAATCACGTCGAGGACATCATGAGCTGCACCGACGGCCGCGGCCTGTTTGCTGGCCTGGTCCAGCATCTGGAAAAGGCCGCGTGAAGTCGGTCGTCGCGAGGTGGCTCGCGGCGATTGCGTCGCTTTGGCTTGCGACTACGGCGCACGCCCAGGATTTCCCGAAACACCCCATCACCATGATCGTGCCGTTCGCGGCCGGCGGCACCTCCGACGTGATTGCGCGCGTGGTTGCCGAGCAGATGAGCGTGGCGCTAGGGCAGCCGATCGTGATCGAGAATGTCGCGGGCGCCGGCGGCTCGACCGCGCTGTCCCGGGCCGCGCGTGCGGAGCCGGATGGCTACACGATTGCGATCGGCAACGCCGGCACCAGCGCCGCCACCTACACGATCTATCCGAAACTGCCGTTTACACCGGACTCCTTTGTGCCGTTCGCGGTGGTCGCAAAGACCTTTGGCATCATTGCTTTGCGCAAGGATTTTCCCGCCAAGGATCTGCAGGAGTTCATCGCTTACGCGAAGAAGAATCCCGGCAAGATCAATCTTGGCCATGCCGGCGTCGGCTCCTCGAATTACCTGATCTGCAAGAATTTTGTGAACGCCGCCGGAATCGACGTGACGCTGGTCGGCTATCGCGGCGCTGCGCCAGCGCTGACGGATGCGATCGGCGGCCAGATCGACGGCGTTTGCGATGCGGCGGCCTCAGTGTCGCAGGCGATCAACGAGAAGCTGGTGAAGGGACTCGTGGTCGGCTCGACCGTGCGGCTTGCGACGCTGCCTGATCTGCCGACCTCGGCAGAAGCAGGCCTGCCCGAATTCGAGGCGCAGGGCTGGAACGGGTTATTCGCGCCAAAGGGTACGCCGCCCGAGATCATCGCCAAATTGAACGCCGCGGCGCGGACCGCCGTGGAGAGCGAGGCGGTGAAAAAACGCTTCACCGATCTGTCGACGGTTGCGCCCGACGCCAACGAGCATGCGCCGGACGTGCTGCAACAGCTCGTCGCGCGCGATGTCGAGAAATACAAAAAGTTGCTCGCCGACGACCAGAAATAATCGGCTCAGCACTGCTGGCCTGAAACTTGCCCGTAACTCCCCGATCCAGGCACGGATCTTTCCGATCGTTGGGCGGGAGG
Organism: Bradyrhizobium elkanii WSM2783; assembly: GCF_000472865.1. Lineage (GTDB taxonomy): Bacteria > Pseudomonadota > Alphaproteobacteria > Rhizobiales > Xanthobacteraceae > Bradyrhizobium > Bradyrhizobium elkanii_A. The sequence goes on from NZ_AXAP01000041.1 coordinate 36,974, forward strand.
AGTTTTATGCTCATTCGCAAGGCTTGCTGCACGTTCACGCTCGCCGCCGCGCTGCTTTCGTCGCATGCGGTAATGGCCGAAACCACGCTGCGCATTGGTATGACAGCATCCGATATCCCCACGGCTACGGGGCTGCCGAACAACGGCTTCGAAGGAATGCGCTTTCTCGGCTACCCGATCTTCGAGGGATTGGTGCTGTGGGATTTGACCAGGACCGACAGATTGGCCGGTTTGCGTCCGGGGCTAGCAGAGAAATGGGAACAGGATCCCGAGAACAACAAGACCTGGATCTTCCATCTGCGCCATGGCGTCAAATTCCACGACGGCACGGATTTCAATGCGGATGCCGTGATCTGGAATCTCGAGCGCTATTTCAACACGTCCAGCCCGCAATTCGAGGCCGCGAGTTCGGCGATGTCGCGAGCGCGCGTTCCCGTGATGGGCAGCTACAAGAAGATCGATGACTTCACGGTCGCCATCACCACGACCAAGCCGGCGTCCTATTTCCCCTACATGGCGGTCTATCTTCTGTTCACATCGCCGGCGTCCTTCGAAAAGGCGGGGCGGGATTGGGCCAAGGTCGCGACCTTGCCGGCCGCCGGTACCGGACCGTTCCGCATCACCAAGGTCGTGCCGCGCCAGGAGGCGGATCTCGCGCGCTGGGATGGGTATTGGGACGCGAGCAAAAGGGCGAAGGTCGACAACGTCGTGCTCATGCCGATCCCTGAAGCGAACTCGCGCTTGGCCGCGCTTCGCTCCGGTCAGGTCGACTGGATGGAGGTGCCGCCGGCCGACGGCGTCGCTTCGCTGAAATCGGCGGGCTTCACCATCACCACCGGCTCCTATCCCCATGTCTGGCCGTGGTTCTACAATATCGGCGCGACCAACAGCCCCTTCAAGGACGTGAAAGTCCGCCAGGCCCTGAACTATTGCATCGACCGCGATGGACTCGTTGCACTGCTGAACGGCACCGCGGAGCCTTCGGTGGGCTGGCTCAAGGCCAGCGACCCCGATTTCGGCTCGCCAGCGAACCGCTACAAGTTCGACCCCGCCAAGGGCAAGGCGCTGCTCGCCGAGGCCGGATACACGGCGGCGAAGCCATTGTCCTTCAAGATGCTGATCTCGAATTCCGGCTCGGGCCAGATGCTGCCTTTGCCGATGAACGAATTCCTGCAGCAAAACCTGAAAGAGGCGTGCGGTGTGAACGTGGCCTTCGACGTGATCGAATGGCAGGTTCTGTTGACCGCCGCGCGGGCGACGCCGGATAGTCCCACTTTGCAGGGCGCCATGGGGCTCAATATCTCCTCGCCATCCTCCGATGCCGGCATCATGGCGCGCTATTTCTCGTCCGAGAATTTTTCGCCGAACGGGTTCAATTTCGAGCAGTGGAAGGACCCTGAGTTCGACGATGCGCTCAAGACGATCTCGGAGGCCACCGACCCCAAGGTGATCGCGGCCGCCTATCGCAAGGCGCATGAACGCCTCGTTGACAACCCGCCCTGGCTCTACATCGTGCACGATCTCAACCCGCGCGCGATGAGCCCGAAGGTCAAGGGATTCGTCTCGCCGCAATCGTGGTTCGTTGATCTGACCCTGGTGAGCCTGCAGTAAAGGTTTTCGAGGCCCTCAGCCCCTCAGCCGCATCCGCAGCCAGTTTACGGCGAGCCTGTAACGGTCGCCCGGAACGGTCATCGCGGCTACGCCCGCCATGACGAGCACAAGCCCGAGGGCGAGGTTCGAGGGTACGGCTTCGCCGAGCAGCACCACCGACAGGCCAACGCCGATCGGGATGCGCAGGTAGCCTTGCGCATTGGTGGTCAGCGTGCCGAGGCGGGAGAGGCACATGTAGAACAGCATCAGGCCGATCGCGCTGGAGAAGATGCCCATGGTGGTGACGGCGGCGAGCGCCTGCGGCGTCGGATGCAGCGTCCAGGGATGTTCGACGACGATGGCGGCTGGCAGCAGCACGAGGCCGCCGAACAACAGCGAGCCGGCGGCAACCACCATCGGGTCGTAATCGGACAGGCGCAGACCGAAGATCGTGGCACACGCGAAGGAGATGGTGGCGAGCAGGATTGCCGTCTCGGCAAAGATCTCGCTGCCGAGGCCACCGAGCGCATCGAGGCCGATGATGACGGCGGTGCCGGCGAGGCCAAGGATCGCCCCAGCGAGCTTCAACAGCGTCGCCGGCTCATGCCGCGTGATGGCCCAGGTGATCAGGAACGCAAAAATCGGCGTGGTCGAGGCGAGCACCACGGTGGGAGCCGCCGCCACATATTGCTGCGCCCAGGTGATCACCAGGAACGGGACCGTCGAGTTGATGGTCTGCTGGAACGCGAAGAGCTTCCACGCCTTGGCGTCGGTCGGAATGCGAAGGCCGCGGATGCGCAGGATCACCAGGAGGAACAGCGCCGCGATCAGGGAGCGGGCGGAGATGAAGGTGATCGGCGGGATCGAGCCGAGACCGATCTTTGTCAAGGGATAAGTCGAACTCCAGCAGCAAGCGAGCGCGAGCAGCAGCGCATAATCCTGCCAGCGATGGTGCGGCCGCTTCAGCGCTGATCGTGCCGACGTCTCCACGGCAGCCGTCACGCTACCCGTCCTTGATGTGCTCTTCGGCACCTCTTGCTCCCGGCGCATTGGCGCGCTGGAGCCAGTCTTAGCCTGAGAGCGCAAAAAGGAAAGGCGGGAGCTATGCGCTGGCCTCAAGCGGCGCCTTCAGCTTCACCCGCTTGATCGTCCCGGAGAAGGTGAACAGCGAGCGCTCACCCGTTTTCAGCATGCCGCGCAGGAAGATCAGCGAACCGCCCGCGCGGGTCACTTCGCCCATGCATTCGACCAATTCGCCCTCGCGTGCCGCGTCGAGGAATTCGCAGGAGAATGCCACCGTCACGCCCGGGCCTTCCAATTCGGCCGAGGCGATCGCGAACAGGCAGTAATCCGCAAAGGCCATGAAGCAGCCGCCATGGACGTTGCGCATGCCGTTGAGATGCTTTTTCTCCACCCGGAACGCGCACTGCACGCGGCCGTTCTCATCCATCCGGTGCCAGAACGGGCCGATATGGCTCTCGAAACTGTCCCGGATCCAGGTGCGCCAGCCCTTGAATTCGCCGTCGGTCGCGACATGCAGGTCGGGGCGGCGGAGGAATGCAGTCTTGGAGAGGTCGTTCACGGTCGCAGGCTTTCAAAATTGAGTTCCGGTCCTTAAATCCGATCCTGTCCGTTTCTGCAAATTCGCAAGCCTGCGGCCAGCCGCAAAACCCGCGGCCCGCCGCCGCAAAGCTCTGGACAGGGCGGAAAAGCGCCATAAAAGGCCTTTGCCCGCACCGCCGATCTACCTAATAAGGGACCCATGAACGAGCCCCAGATCACCCCCGAACTCGTCGCCGCCCACGGGCTCAAGCCTGACGAGTATGAGCGCATCCTGAAATTGATCGGGCGGGTGCCGACCTTCACCGAGCTCGGGATATTCTCGGCGATGTGGAACGAGCACTGCTCGTACAAGTCCTCGCGCATCCATCTGCGCGGACTGCCCACGAAAGCGCCATGGGTGATCCAGGGGCCCGGCGAGAATGCCGGCGTGATCGACATCGGCGACGGCCAGGCCGTGGTCTTCAAGATGGAGAGCCACAACCACCCGAGCTATATCGAACCCTATCAGGGCGCGACCACTGGCGTCGGCGGCATTTTACGCGATGTGTTCACGATGGGCGCGCGCCCCATCGCCTGCCTCAATGCGCTGAGCTTTGGCGCGCCGGAGCATCCGAAGACCCGGCACCTCGTCTCGGGCGTGGTCGCCGGGGTCGGCGGCTATGGCAATTCCTTCGGCGTGCCGACGGTCGGCGGGCAGGTCCGCTTCCACACCCGCTACGACGGCAACATCCTGGTCAACGCCATGGCGGTCGGTCTCGCCGACGCCGACAAGATCTTCTATGCGGCGGCCTCCGGCGTGAACATGCCGATCGTCTATCTCGGCTCGAAGACCGGGCGCGACGGCATCCATGGCGCCTCGATGGCCTCGGCCGAGTTCGACGACAATTCCGAGGAGAAGCGGCCGACCGTGCAGGTCGGCGATCCCTTCGCGGAGAAGCTGTTGCTCGAGGCCTGCCTCGAGATCATGGAAAAGGGCTGCGTGATCGCGATCCAGGACATGGGCGCGGCGGGGCTCACCTGCTCGGCGGTCGAGATGGGCGCCAAGGGCGATCTCGGCGTCGATCTCGATCTCGACGCGGTGCCGACACGCGAGACCGGCATGAGCGCCTACGAGATGATGCTCTCGGAAAGCCAGGAGCGCATGCTCATGGTCCTCAAGCCCGAGAAGGAGCAGGAAGCCGAGGCGATCTTCCGCAAATGGGGCCTCGATTTCGCGGTGGTCGGCTACACCACGCCGACCAAGCGGTTCGTTGTCAAGCATGGCGGCGACGTCATGGCCGATCTGCCGATCAAGGAGCTTGGCGACGAGGCGCCGGTCTACGACCGCCCGCACACGGCTTCCGCCGCGCAGCCGGTGATCCATGCGCGCGACGTCGAGGCGCCGCTTGGCATTCCGCAGGCGCTGGAGAAGCTGATCGGCACGCCCGAGCTGTGCTCGAAGCGCTGGGTGTGGGAGCAATACGATCACGTCATCCTGGGCAACACCGTGCAGCGCCCCGGCGGCGATGCGGCTGTTGTCCGCGTGCAGGATGGGCCGAAGGGGCTTGCGATGACGGTCGACGTGACGCCGCGCTATTGCGAGGCCGATCCTTATCAGGGCGGCAAGCAGGCAGTGGCGGAAGCCTGGCGCAACATCACCGCGGTGGGCGGCAAGCCGCTCGCGATCACCGACAATCTCAATTTCGGCAATCCTGAGCGGCCCGAGATCATGGGCCAGTTCGTCGGCTGCCTGCAGGGTATTTCGGAAGCCTGCCGCGCGCTGGACTTCCCGGTCGTCTCCGGCAACGTCTCGCTCTACAACGAGACCAACGGCCGCGCCATTCTGCCGACACCCTCGATCGGTGGCGTCGGCGTGCTCGACGATTTCGCCAAGTCCGCGACGCTCGCGTTCAAGGCGGAAGGCGAGGCGATCCTCTTGATCGGCGAGACCCATGGCTGGCTCGGCCAGTCCGTCTATCTGCGCGACATCTGCGGCCGCGAGGAAGGCGCACCGCCGCCGATCGATCTCGCCGCCGAGAAGCGTAACGGCGATGTCGTGCGCGGGATGATCCACGGTGGTACCGCGACCGCTGTGCACGACATCTCTGACGGCGGGCTGTTGATCGCGCTCGCCGAGATGGCGATCGCAAGCGGCATCGGCGCACGCCTGCTCGCGGCGCCGACGGCGCTGGTGCCCCACGCCTACTGGTTCGGCGAGGATCAGGCGCGCTATATCGTTACCGTGCCGGAGGCTGACGCCGGGCGTGTGCTTGCGAAGATGCGGGGTTGCGGCATGCCGTGCGCGCGCATCGGCACCACCGGCGGCGACGCGATCTCAATCGTGGGCGAAACGCCGGTGGCGATCACGACGCTGAACGAAGCGTTCGAGCGCTGGTTGCCGGCCTATATGAGCGGCAAGGCGGCGTAAGTTTGCTTTCGCAGCCCGGGTTGCGCGGCGCTCCACCCGGGCTACCGCATCAAAGCACGTGCTTCGCGCCCGGAATCTTCCGCAAGCCCACCGTCGCCGCCCAGCTCAGCAGCACCGTCAGCACAAACGCGATGGCCGCCTTCACGATCGCCGGCCAATTGAAATCAAACATCCAATATTGCAGCCAGAGCACGATCGGATAGTGCACCAGGAACATGCCATAGGCATCTGGCTGCATCGGATCGAGGATGCTCCAGCCGGATTGTTTGAATCGCAGGAAATAGGCCAGGATCACGAACATGATGGCGACGCTGAAGGAAGCGAAGAAGAGACCGTAGGTCGCCTCATACCAGTCCGGCAGCCGCACCGGATTGCCCAGGATTTCGCGCTTGATGTAGATCAGCCCCCACATCAGGCAATACGGAACCAGCGCCGCGACCGCCCAGCCCCAGCTACTCTTTGCAAGCCGGCCGTCTGCAGCCAGCAGACCGCGATCCAGATACATGGCGCCTATGCCTGCACCGAAAAAGAAGTAGGTCGCATAGAGCAGCACGCGGCCGTGCTGGACCGAGAACGGTCCGAACTCGAACCAGCTCCCTGCCCCAAAGTGAACGCGCCCCGGAATGTAGAGCACGGCGGTGACCGCGAGCATGACCACGAAGAACAGGGTGGGCCGTTCGCGCCCCTGCAGCGACAGGCGATTGATCGGATGGATGATTTTGGGTGACAGCAGATACGCCGCGCTCGCAACGAGGTCGAAGGCGAGCAAGATCCAAAGAAACCAGATCGGGCCGCTCGGCCACGGCCCGACGGTGATTGTTTTCCACCAGAACTCGGAGAAGCTCAGATCCGGAGTTTGACGCAGCGCAAAGGAGTAATAGGCCAGCGGAATGAGCGTGAACCCGCAGATCACGAAGGGCAGGCCAAGCCGAACCAGGCGATCGAGCAAGTATTGCACCGGCCCCTTCCGAGACAGGCCCGGCCACACGAACAGTCCCGACAGGAAGAAGAACATCGCCATGAAGAAGCTGTCGGTGGCGAGCACGATCATGTCGAAAACGATCGAGTACTTGGGATCGGTGTGTCCGAAATACGTGTAGGGAATCACCGAGTGGTGCAGCAGCACGACCAGCGTCAGGAACGTGCGCGTACGATCGAGCGCGGCGTTGCGCGCTTTTGCTTTCGGTGCAGCGTGAGCTTCCGCGGTCGCCATGGTATGGGAGATCGAGCTCATATGCGCCCCCTCTCAGAGGTGATCGGTTGTGATGTTGCAATCCGGAACCGGATTGGGCAAGGCCCAATCGCTGCAATCCGGAAACGTCGATGTGATTGCGCGGTCGCCGAAACAACGGAACGAGGCGATTCACGGCACGTTGGTGCGGCCGCATGCAACGCGGAGAGTTATCATGCGACACAAATTGCATCTATCGGCCGTCATCGCGATGTCATTGATGACGGTGTCATCGGCCGCCTTCGCGCAAGCTCCAGGCGGCGGCGGCACCGGGGCAGCGCAGCAGGCCGGTGGCAGCACGCCTCCACCGGCGGCCACACCGACCAACCCGGGATCGGCCGGCATCTCGGCGGCGCCCGGCGGGCAGTCGAGCTCCACCACCGGAATGGGCACCGGCGGAACGTCCACCACGAATCCATCCCTGCACCAGCCAGGCACGCGCAGCACATCGCCAGGTGCAACCGGGACCGGTCTGCCGCCGAACGGCATCCCGGAAGACGATGCCATTCCGTCCGGTTCTTCCGGGTCCATCGAACGCTAGAGGAAGCTTGCAAGGTCAACTGGGGCGGCGATCAATTCGCCGCCTCACTGATTTGGAACTCGCGCCATCGCCCGAGGTTACCCCCGCGAAATAGCTGGAGAAGAGGGCGATGACGTTACTGAAATGGGCGCTGATTTTTCTTGTGGTGTCGATTATAGCCGGCTTGCTCGGCTTCACCGGCATATCGGCAGCCTCCGCCGATATCGCGCGGGTATTGTTCTATATTTTTGTCGTGATCTTCCTGGTGCTCCTGATACTCGGGCTCACGATATTCAGGGCGTAGTATTGAGCAGCTTCGTCGTCATGCCCGGGCTCGTCCCGGGCATCCACGTCCTCTTGTCGGGGAGGCGGCAGCGTGGATGGCCGGGTCAGGCCCGGCCATGACGAGACCTTGTCTTCCGCGCTTACGCCACTTCCTCGATCGTGACCTTGTCCGGATAGAACGCCAGGTGACCGGCGATTTCCTTCATCGCCGGGAAGGGCGTCTCATAGGTCCAGATCGAATTCTCCAGCGTCTTGCCGTTGGCATTGATGCTGAAATAGTTCGCATCGCCCTTGTAGGGGCAATGTGTGGTCCGCTCGGTCCGGGAGAGCAGGGCCATGTTGGCGTCTTCCCGCGGGATGTACTGCACGGCAGGATAGCTTGCTTCCTTCAGGGTCAGCACATGGGTGGAGTCGGCGATGACGACGTCCCCCGCCCGGACGCGGATGCGCTTGGGATTGGGGGCAATCGTGATCGGATGGTCGGGACCTGGGAGTTTCATGATTCTGCGCCTTTTTTGGTCAGTTCGTTGTGACCGAATGATGCAGCTAAAACGATTGGAAGCGGTATATAGTGGCTGATAGGATGACCTAGAAGAGCGCAATCGCTAGGTTTTGCTCCGTGTGGCCGGCCATGCCGGCTGCGATTTGAACGTCGAAATGGAGGTGTACTGGGATGCCGATGGACGCCCGCGATATCGAATCCATGATCAAGGCAGCCATTCCCGATGCCGTGGTGACGATCCGCGACCTGGCCGGAGACGGCGACCATTACGCGGCAACGGTGATCTCGGAATCCTTCCGCGGCAAGTCCCGTGTCCAGCAGCACCAGATCGTCTACCAGTCGCTCAAGGGACAGATGGGCGGCATACTGCACGCATTGGCGCTGCAGACCGGGGTGCCTGGCGGGCCCGAGGCCTGATCATCTCGTTAGGTCATGATCCGATTGGACGGAATCGGATCATGACCTCATCTTTTTGTTTGAGCATGCTGTAGGGGGCACCGATGGCTGCGGAGAACCGACGCGGCGCGATGTTTCGCGTCGTCGTGCCACATCAGCATAGCCGCGTCACCTATGTCGAACTGTTCTTCGATCTGGTGTTCGTGTTCGCGGTCACGCAGATCTCGCACACGCTGCTGCATCATTTCACGCCGATCGGCGCGGTCCAGGTCACGCTGCTGTTCCTCGCGGTCTGGTGGGTCTGGGTCTTCACGGCCTGGGTAACCAACTGGCTCAATCCGGAACTGACGCCGGTCCGCATCCTCTTGTTCGTGATGATGCTCGGCGGCCTCGTGCTGTCGACCACGATTCCGACGGCCTTTGAAGGCCGCGGCCTGTGGTTTGCCATCGCCTATGTGGTGATGCAGGTCGGGCGTACCGCCTTCTGGTTCGTCTCCACGCCGCGTCACTGGACGGCGGTGCGCCACAATGCCATCCGCATCCTGGCCTGGCTCTCCACGTCCGCCGTGTTCTGGATCCTCGGCGGCCTTGCCGAGGGTGAGTCCCGGTTATGGCTGTGGATCATCGCGGTCGTGATCGAATATGTCTCGCCGGCAGCGCGGTTCTGGATCCCGGGGTTGGGGCCGTCATCGCTCGAGGCTTGGGCGGTCGAAGGCGGCCATATGGCCGAGCGCTGCGCCCTTTTCATCATCATCGCGCTCGGCGAGGCTGTTGTCGTCAACGGCGCGACCTTTGCCGAGCTGAGCTGGACCACCGGAATCGTGCTGGCCTTCGTGTCCTCGCTGGTCGGCAGCATCGCGATGTGGTGGATCTACTTCCACAAGGGCGCCGAGGCCGGCTCAGAACTGATCTCGACATCGGCCGAATCAGGGAAACTGGCGCGCCTTGCCTACACTTATCTGCACATGCCGATCGTCGCCGGCATCATCCTGACGGCGGTGTCGGACGAGTTGGTGCTGAAGCATCCCAGCGGTCATTCCGATCTCAAGACAATCTTGAGCACGATCGGCGGCCCGCTTCTGTTCCTGGTCGGGACGATCCTGTTCAAGCTGTCGATCCGGGGCTTTCTGCAGCTGTCCCACATCGGCGGCATCCTCGCGCTGCTCGTGCTGGGCTGGTTTGCAAGCGAGCTGTCGCCGCTATGGCTCTCGCTCCTCACGACCGCGATCCTGATCTTGGTCGCGGTGTGGGAATCGGTGTCGCTGGGCTCGGCTTCGGAAGCTCATTCCGAAGCCACCAGCGCATGAACCGAGAACATTTTTGCCGCATCGGTCCAGGACTGCCGCACCGTCCAGCCCGAGCTTCGGGCCAGCTCCGTGAACCGTTCCAGCGAATATTTGTAGCTGTTCTCGGTGTGAATGCTCTCGCCGGGTCGGAACGAAAAGGTGTTGCCGAGGACCCGTACGCTCTGCGCCTTGCGGCTGATCAGGTGCATCTCGATCCGGTGGCGGTCGCGGTTGTAGATCGAGCGATGGGAGAAGGCGGAGAGATCGAAATTGCCGCCGAGTTCGCGGTTGATCCGCACCAGCACATTCAGATTGAAGCGCGCCGTGACGCCGGCTGAATCATTATAGGCGTTGTACAGCACGCGCTCGTCTTTCTCGAGGTCGACGCCGATGATCATCTGCGCGCCCGCACCTAAGATTTCGCGCGCGGTGCGCAGGAGATCGGTGGCTTCGTGAGGCTCGAAATTGCCGATCGTCGATCCCGGGAAGAAGCCGACTTTCGGCATCTCGGCGATCTCGGCCGGCAGCGTGAACGGGGCGGTGAAGTCGGCCGCGACCGGATAAACGCGCAGGCCGGGAAAGTCCTTGCGGAGGCCTTCCGCCTGCGCATTCAGGAAATCGCCTGATATGTCGACGGGCACGTAGGCGCCGAATTCGCAGTGCTCGAGCAACAGGCGCACCTTGGTGGTCGCACCCGCGCCGAACTCGACCAGCGCGGCGCCCGCAGGGATGATCGCGGCGATCTCGGCCCCGCGATCGCGCAAGATGCCGAGCTCGGTGCGGGTCGGGTAGTATTCCGGCAGCACCGTGATCTGCTCGAAGAGCTCCGAGCCTGTCGCGTCATAGAAATATTTCGGCGACAGGTGCTTGGGATGTTGCGCGAGATGTCCGATGACATCTTCGGCAAAGGCTGCGGTCTGTTCGTCAAAGGCATAGGCCTTGGCTAAAGCGCGGGTATGCACATTCATGATACTCTCCTGAACGCGCCTTCCCGCGCGCTATGATTTTTGGTTGTTTTTGCGCATGATCGTTTCGGAAAACCGGCATCCGCCTTTCCGGATCATGCTTGAGAACCGATCAGGCGTAATCTGCGAGCCGTAATCCCGTGAATTGCCAGCGGTGGTGCGGATAAAAGAAGTTGCGATAGGTGATACGGCTGTGACCGTTCGGAGTTGCAAGCGAGGAGCCGCGCAGCACCAATTGATTGACCATGAACTTGCCGTTGTACTCGCCGAGCGCGCCCTCGATCGCCCGATAGCCGGGATAGGGTGAATAGGAGGAGCGGGTCCACTGCCAGACGATGCCGAAGGCGTCGTTGAGCTGCCCGGCGCGCGCGGCGACCTCCCATTCCATCTCGGTCGGCAGGTGCTTGCCGGCCCAGCGGGCGAAAGCGTCGGCCTCGTAATAACTGACGTGGGAGACCGGAGCTGCCGGATCGATCGGCTGCAGTCCGCCCAAGGTCATGATCTGCCATTGGCCGTCGACGTTGCGCCAGTGGCCGGGCGCGTCCCAGCCTTCCTTTTCGACGGTCGCAAAACCGTCCATCAGCCACAGCGTCGCTGTCGAATAGCCGCCGTCCTTGATGAAGGCGAGCCACTCCGCGTTGGTCACGAGATTCCGCGCCAATTTGACCGGGCCGACCAGGGCGCGATGCGCCGGCTTTTCATTGTCGAAATGAAAGCTGTCGTCCGCATGCCCGATGGTGTGGATGCCCTCGTTCAGCGTCACCCATTCCTCGCCGCTGCGGTTAGAGGCCGGAAAGCGCCAGGCCGGATCGTATGCCGGTGGGATCGGGTTCTGCGCGAAGGCATGCAGGATGTCGGTCCACATCAGTTCCTGATGCTGCTGTTCGTGATTGAGTCCGACCTCGACCAACGGGACCAGCTTGGCCAGCTTCTCCTCACCCGCAGCCCTGAAGAATTTCACCACGGCATCGTCGACATAGCGGCGATAGGCGGTGACTTCATCGGCACTTGGCCGGGTCAGATGACCGCGCTGGGCGCGGGCATGGCGAGGGCCGGCGCTGACATAATAGGAATTGAAGAGATAGGCGTAATCGGGATGGAAAGGCTTGTAGCCGTGCTGGTGCTCGCCGAGCAGAAACTGCTCGAAGAACCAGGTGGTATGGGCGCGGTGCCACTTTGCTGGGCTCGCGTCCGGCATGGACTGGATCAGTTGGTCCTCCGCGGACAGGGGAGCGGCCCGGCGTTCAGTTTCATCCCGCACCGCGAGAAACGCCTCCACCAGACCCCGGGACAGGGGACCGGAATCAGAAGCGCGTGATGGGGAAGGGGTGGCAAGGGTGGCGGCAGCGGATGCTGGTTTCGTCACGGGTGTCTCCGAATGCTGGAGAGAACGTTGCTCTGCCAAACTGGTTCCCTACGGACAGTCCGTCCTAGATAGGGGCTCCCGTTCGGGAAAAAAGCCTCCCGGGGCCATGATATTAGTGTCGTCAGACTATGGACCCGGAGCCCGGCCGCCGCCCGAAAAGGGCCTCATGCATGCCAGCCCACCGCCATTTTGCTTTGGATGCACAACGGTTTGGGCTACATATATAGGTAGTCGCGGGGTAAGCGGGTCGAGCCGGCCCACCAGCAAAGCCGCAAGGGGCGGAGCCCCAAAGGGAAACGAAAATGAGCATCGAACAATTCATCGACAACGAAGTGAAGTCGAACGACGTCGTGCTGTTCATGAAGGGCACGCCGCAATTTCCGCAGTGCGGTTTCTCCGGCCAGGTGGTGCAGATCCTCGACCACATCGGCGTCGGCTATAAGGGCTTGAACGTGCTGGAGTCCGCCGAGCTGCGCGACGGCATCAAGGTCTATTCGAACTGGCCGACCATTCCCCAGCTCTACGTGAAGGGCGAGTTCGTCGGCGGCTGCGACATCATCCGCGAGATGTTCCAGGCCGGCGAGCTGCAGCAGCTTTTCGCCGACAAGGGCGTTCCGGTCGGCGCCGCCGCCTGAGCCTGATGGCGCGCCAATTCGGCAACGCGTGCCTCGAAGTCATCGTTGCCGACATCACCACGTTACGCGTTGACGCCATCGTCAACGCGGCCAATTCGTCCCTCCTGGGTGGAGGCGGTGTCGATGGCGCGATCCATCGCGCCGCCGGACCCGAATTGCTCGCCGAGTGCCGCTCCTTGCGCGGCTGTGCGACCGGCGATGCCAAGATCACACATGGTTATCGGCTTCCCGCCCGGCATGTGATCCACGCCGTTGGCCCGGTCTGGCACGGCGGCGGCCAAGGCGAGGATGGATTGCTCGCCTCCTGCTATCGCCGCGCGCTCGAGCTCTGTCAGGCGAACGGGCTTGCCACATTGGCGTTTCCGGCCATTTCGACTGGTGTCTATCGCTTCCCCGCCGACCGTGCCGCCGGGATTTCGGTTGGGGCGGTCGCGGAGGGACTTAGCTATGCGCCGGCGGTCAACCGGGTGATCTTCTGCTGCTTCTCCGAGGCCAGCGCCCGGCTGCATGAGCAGGCTTTGGCCGGCCTTGACGGCCCTTGTGCTGGTTGACGCGCCGCCGCTACACTCCCTGTCGAATTCGGGAGGGGTCCAAATGAATTCGTTTAAATCGCTGCGCCTGCTGGCGACAGGCGCGCTGATGCTTGTTGCATGGCCTGCCGCTGCTGCGGAAGAAACCTTCGATATTCCTGCAGGCGCGCATTTCAACCAGGACAAGCTTGCGAAGATCGGGGCGTTCTTCGACAACGAGGTGGCGACCGGAAAAATCCCGGGCGCGATCGTCCTGATCCAGCAGCATGGCAAGCCGGTCTATCACCAGTCCTTCGGCGTGCAGGACGTGGCGAGCAAGGCGCCGATCACCGACAAGACGATCTTCCGCCTGTTTTCGATGACGAAGGCGATCACCGCCGTCGTCTCGGTGCAGCTCCTCCAGGAGGGCAAGTTCAAGCTGGATGATCCGGTTGCGAAATACATCCCGTCCTTCGCTAATGTGAAAGTCGGCGTCGAGAAGAAGAACGAGGACGGCAGCAAGACGCTCGAACTGGTGCCGCCGGACCGGCCGATGACCGTGCTCGACCTGATGCGCCACACCTCCGGCATCACCTATGGCTTCTATGGCGACAGCCTGGTGCGCAAGGCCTATGCATCCTCCAATCTCTATGCCGGCGATTTCGATCTTGCCGAATTCGCCGAGCGGATCGCCAAGCTGCCGCTGCACAATCAGCCGGGCGCGCTCTGGCAATACGGCCACTCCACCGATGTGCTGGCGCGCATCATGGAGATCGTGTCCGGCAAGCCGCTGCTCGCGATCGAGCGCGAGAAGCTGCTCGATCCGCTCGGTATGAACGACACCCGCTTCCTCGTCATCGATCCGGAGAAGCAGAAGCTGCTGGCGCTCCCGATGCCGAACGACAGCGATTTCCGGGTCGGCCGCATCAACGATCCGACCGTTGTCAAGAAAATGGAGTTTGCCAGCGGCGGCATGGTCTCGACCATGGCAGATTTCTCCCGGTTTGCGCAGATGCTGCTCAATGGCGGCACGTTCGATGGCCGGACCTATCTGACCCCCGAGGCCTTCAAGCAGCTGACGACCGATCAGGTCGGTCCCGGCTCGGGAGTGGGGCGGGATTACTTCTATTTTCCCGGCGATGGCTTTGGCTTCGGCCTCGGGCTCGCGGTTCGGACCGATCCTGGCAACGCAAAGCCGCCACCACCGGGCTCGCTGGGCGAACTGAAATGGGACGGCGCCAGCGGTTGCTATTTCGTGATCGACCGCAAGCAGGATATGTTTTTCGTGCTCCTGGAGCAGACGCCGACCGAGCGGCAACGTATCCAGCGAACGCTGAAGCAGCTCGTCTATGAAGCGATGGAGAACTGAAGCCTTTCCGCGCCGCCTCGTTCTCGTGGCGGCGCTCGCGCGCATCAGCGACTACATCAAGAACGAGATCGCGACCGGCAAGATTCCCGGCGCGATCCTCTTGGTCCAGCGTAGCCCGGATTTCGCTGCGCTCCATCCGGGCTACAGATCTACGCTCCGCGCACGATTTCCCGCACCAATCCGACCGTTTCCTCGATCATGCCGGCCGTCACGTCGAGATGTGTGCAGGCCCTGATGCGACCGTCCATCATCGCGAGCAGGACGCCGCGTTTGCCTAGTTCGGCGACCATGTTGTCGCCGGAGACGCCCGCACCATCGGGCTTGAAGAAGACGAGATTGGTTTCCGGCTGTTGCACCTCAATGCCCGCGATCTGCGACAGCCCGCGCGCCAGCGCCCTGGCATTGGCGTGATCGTTGGCGAGGCGGTCGACGTGATGGTCGAGCGCATAGGTGCAGGCGGCGGCGCAGATGCCGGCCTGGCGCATGGAGCCGCCGAGGCGCTGCTTCCATCGCCACACCTCGTCGATGAAATCGCTGCTGCCCGCGATGACGCCGCCGATCGGCGCGCCCAGTCCTTTCGAGAAATCGATCCAGGCGGAATCCCAACCTGCGGCCATGTCGCGTGCGGAGATGCCGGTAGCAACGCAGGCGTTGAGCAGGCGGGCGCCGTCCATATGGGTGGCAAGCCCGTGGGCTTTTGCGATACTGACGATCTCGTCGAGATCGGCCTTCTTCCAGATCGTGCCGCCGCCGATGTTGGCGGTCTGCTCGACGCTGACCAGCACCTGCGGCGGCTGGTAGCGCGAGCGCGGATGCAGTGCCGCGCGGAACGTCTCCGGCGCGAACTGGCCGTCGTCGCCGGGCAGAGGTGTGATCTGGAAGCCGCCGAGCGCGGCATGCGCGCCGCCTTCACGGGCGATGATATGGGCGGTAGCATGCGCCAGGATTTCATCGCCGGGCCGGCAGTAAGCGAGCGTTGCGGCGACGTTGCACATCGTGCCCGAGGGCATGAACACCGCAGCTTCCTTGCCGAGCAGGTCGGCAACGCGCTCGCAGAGCAGATTCACGCTCGGATCGTCGCCGATCTGCTCATCGCCGACCTCAGCCCGCGCCATCGCCTCGCGCATCGCCGGCGTGGGACGTGTTTGGGTGTCGGATAAAAGATTGATGCGGACGGGCGGAGCCTTGGGATCGCGCGGGGCAGGGGTGTAGGACATGGCTTTTCTCTTCACTGACCGCGTCATGGCCAGGCTTGTCCCGGCCATCCACGTTCTTCGTTCCGCGATGACCATAAGGTCGTGGATATCAGGGACAAGCCCGGGCAAACAAAAAGGCCCCGGGATCCCGGGGCCTTCGATACCTCGAACTTTCCGTCCGATCAGCGCGAATAGAATTCGACGATCAGATGCGGCTCCATCTGCACCGGGAACGGCACATCAGACAGGCCGGGAATGCGGATGAACTTCGCGGTCATCTTGCCGTGATCAACCTCGATGAAGTCGGGCACGTCGCGCTCGGGAAGCTGCGAGGCTTCCAGCACGGTCACGAGCTGCTTGGAGGCTTCCTTGACCTCGATCACGTCGCCGAGCTTGAGGCGGTAGCTGCCGATGTTGACGCGGCGGCCGTTCACCTTGATGTGGCCGTGGTTGATGAACTGGCGGGCGGCGAACATCGTGGGCACGAACTTGGCGCGGTACACGACGGTGTCGAGACGGCGCTCGAGCAGGCCGATCAGGTTCTCACCGGTGTCGCCCTTCAGGCGGCCGGCTTCGACGTAGATACCATGGAACTGGCGCTCGGAAATATTGGCGTAATAACCTTTAAGCTTCTGCTTGGCGCGGAGCTGCACGCCGAAGTCGGAGAGCTTGCCCTTGCGGCGCTGGCCATGCTGGCCGGGGCCGTATTCGCGGCGGTTCACAGGGCTCTTCGGGCGGCCCCAGATATTCTGGCCCATGCGGCGATCGATCTTGTATTTCGCCTCACTGCGCTTTGTCATCGCGGTCCTCTTCAGGTCAAAGTTGGGTTTGAGGAGACGCGCCCTCCTGTGCAGCCTGCCATGTGGCCGGTGCCGACAGGTCCGCCTCGAAAGCTCGAGGACGAACCACGGGTCGCGAAACGCTTCGCGGGCCGAAACCGGCCCGCGAGCAGGGGGCTTTTAGGGGAAAGATGGCCGTCCTGTCAACGAAAGAGGTGGCTTTTTAGTGCTGTCACGTCGCGATTGCCGGGACCGCTCGCTCGGTTTGCTGCCGATTCACCCGCAGTTCCGCTGCTATTTCGGTGTTCAGTACCTGTTCCAGCCGGCACAGCGTCCGGGCGACCAGGGCGGCGTCAGTAATCCGATGGTCCCAGCGCAGCACCACGCTGATCGTGCCGTCCTCCTCCACCCCATAGCTGAGGATGAACGGCCCCGGTGTGACGGCGTGCAGTTCCCCAGGTCCGATGGCCGCCACCGACGTCACGGAAAAACTGCCGAAGTAATTGGCGCGCTGGCGTCCGGAATTCAGCCCGATCCACCAGAGCAGGCGGCGCAGCGGCAGCGGCAGCCCGGTCGCCCTCAGCGCCTTCCTGAACGCCGCCACGTCCTCGACCGGCGCCTCCTTGGCGTGGTGGATCAGGGCGTCGATCTCGGCGAGCGGCTTGATTTCGGGCGTGCCGATCTTTTGCGGCAGTACGCAATCCTCGCCGTCCACGACACGGGCGATTGCGACGGTGGCGGCGCTGCGCGGCAGCTCGTAGAAGCCGGGCCAGGGCCATTTGACGTAGAGCGTCCGCAAGGCCGGCTCGTCCTTCGCAACCAGGGCAAAGGCTTTCACGAAGATCGCCGCCCAGCCCGGCGGTCGGACGGCCTCCGCGCGGGCTTCCACCAGGTCCCGGATGTTGAGGAGGCGCGTGAGCGACACGAAGGGGATGTCGAGCGATGCCCGCATCAGGTCGGCAATGAAACAGCGCGGGATAGAGATTTTTCGGGCCGTTCCGCGCATCACTCCGCCGGAGATTCCAGATTCAATAAAAGGCTGGCGAGCCGGACTATGCGCTCGCCAGCCCTGAACCGAGCATGAACCAACGGCCGGTTTCGGCGCCGGGTTGGGTGTGGCGTCCCGCCGCACCGCCAGCGAGCGTGGCAGGCGGCTCGTGGCGGGAGGAGCAACCCTAGCGCCTGATTCCTGCGAAGCTGGCGGCAATGCCGCGCTGGAGCAGAGACCAGTCGAAGCCGAGCGCGAGGGCCACATAGCCGCGCTCGATCATCGCGTTGGCCTGCTCGGTGGACCGCGCCACCCCGCCGATCGGCACGCCGCTCTTCAGGATGCCTTCCTCGGCGCGCTGCATCAGCGCCACCACTTCGGGATCATCCACGAGGCCACGCTTGTTGATGGAGGTGGCGAGGTCGCCGGGACCGATCACCGCGATGTCGATGCCGGGCGTGGCCATGATCTCGTCGATCCGCTCGACCGCCTCGACATGCTCGATCGTGATCATGCAGATCATGTCGTCATCGACAGTGGCCATGTAGTCCGCCATCGAGACGCCCCAGCGGAACGGCGCGTGGAACGGTCCCCAGAGCCGGTCGCCCTTCGGCGGATAACGCACGCTGCGCGCCGCCTTCTCGGCCTCGGCGCGGCTGCAGATCATCGGGAAATTGATGCCGAGCGCGCCAATGTCCATTGGCGCCTTGGCAAGCCAGGGTTCGTTGGCGGCAATGCGCGCCATCGGTACGCATGCTGTGCCGGAGGTTGCCACGATCATCGCATGCGCGGTGCCAAGGTCGATCGGACCGTGCTCGAGGTCGACGATGATCCAGTCGAGCGACTGCGCCATGATCTGCACGGTCTGGATGCTCGGGATGGTGGCGATCGCGCCGAAGGTCGGGCGCCGCTCTCGCCATTGCTGTCGCAGCCGGTTAAGGGGAGTTGGCGTAGGTGAGGACAAAGCGGGTCTCCACAGTCTGTGTTGAGGGCGCGCCGGTCGATCGCCGATATCATAAAGACAAAATCTGCACGCATCGAGTGCTCGACCCCTCATCTTGGCGCTATGTCTCGTTGGCGGACGCGGCAACGGATGCCCACCCGAAGAAGCCTAAATTCGAAGGACGCCCAATGATTTTCACCAGACGCTCGCTGCTGGCCACTCTGTCGTGTCTGGCGATCTCGCCCGTGCGAGCGCAGGAGCAGCCGTCCCTGTTTGAAGCCTATGAGCGCGAGACCGGTGGGCGAATCGGCCTCTATGCCGAGGATGTCGCCACAGGTGCCAAGGTCACTTGGCGAACTGACGAGCGCTTCGTCATGTGCAGCACGTTCAAGGCCTCGCTTGCCGCGTGCGTGCTGGCCCGCATCGATCGCGGCGAAGACCAGCTTGAGAACGTGGTGCGATACCGTGCCGCCGATCTTCTCCACCATGCACCGGCGGCAAGGCAGAACCTGGCGAGCGGAGCGATGTCGGTCGCCGATATGTGCAAGGCTGCGGTCGAGCTCAGCGACAACACCTGCGCCAATCTGCTGCTGGCGCGGATTGGCGGTCCCGCCGCGCTCACTGCTTTTTGGCGCGATACGGGCGATACCGTCTCGCGCCTCGATCACTATGAACTCGAGCTCAATCGCTCTCCGCCCGGCGATCCGCATGACACGACCACGCCTGCGGCCATGGCCGGCAATCTGCGCCATTTCGTGCTTGGCGAGGTGTTATCTCCGGCGTCGCGCGAACGCCTCACGGACTGGATGCTGAACTGCAAGACCGGAAACAACCGCCTTCGCAATGGTTTGCCGAAGGACTGGAAGATCGGCGACAAGACCGGCAACAACGGCAAGGATGCTGCTGGCGACATCGCGGTGGTTTGGCCTAGGAAAGGTGGACCGGTGCTAATCTCGGCATATACGCAGGGCGGCTCGCCGACCGCTCAGCAGCTCGAAGCCGTTTTCGCGGCGATCGGCCAAATGATCGGCCGGCGCTTCGGCTAGCCAAACGGGTATGCTGCCTCAGGCCGGGACCCGGCCGCCGAAAAACGGCATCAACGCCCGGCTCAGCGTGTGCGGGCGGTTGGACGTGAACAGCATTTCGGCGCCGGCGTCGTCCCTGCTGTCGCCGGGCGGTCCGAGCAAATCGGAAACCCGTCGCGCGATGGCGGGCGCCGGGTCGATCCAGGCGACCGGCCATGGTGCGAGCTTCACCAGACGATCCAGCAGCAAGGGATAATGCGTGCAGGCGAGCACCACGGTGTCGGTGCGGGTAGCGCCGTCGACAAAGCAGGGCGCCAGTTCAGCGGCGATATCGGTGTCGCTGACTTCCTCACCGCTCAGCGCCGCTTCCGCCAGCGAAGCGAGCTCGCCCGAGCCGACCAGCGTCACCTCGCAGCCCTGACCGAAATCGTGGATCAGCTTTTTCGTATATTCGCGCTTGACGGTGCCCTTGGTGCCCAGGACGGACACTCGCTTGGTCTTCGAGCTGGCGCAGGCCGGCTTGATCGCTGGAACGGTTCCGACGAACGGCAGGTCGTAGGCGTCCCGCAGGTGTGACATGACGAGCGTCGAAGCGGTATTGCAGGCGATCACGACCAGATCGGGCGTGTGCCGCCGGATCAATTCGCCGACCAGCGGCACCACACGTGCGATGATCTCTTCCTCGCCATGGTGGCCGTAGGGGAAGAAGGCGTCGTCGGCGACATAGACGTAACGCGCGTCGGGCCGGGTGCGCACGATCTCACGCAACACCGTCAGCCCGCCAAGGCCGGAATCGAAGACCAGGATGGTTGGGGGTGTCGCCACGGTTCAACCTTGTCCCATTTCAGCGTTACGATTCAGTTGATTTGAGGGCACTGCCGGCCCTTGCGGATCGGTCGCGGTGCAGGGTGGAGTTTTTGGAACGATTCAAATCGCCTTGATCAGACCGGAGGGTTATCAGGACGCGCTGCAGCGCGGCAAGGGCCCGGCGGCAACGAACTCGAAGCCGATGGGGCCGGGCGTATGATCCGAAACACGACATCGAGCTGGGGCAGCGTTGCGCGCGGATTCCACTGGGCGCTGGCGGCGGCGATTATCGGCATGATCGCTTTCGGCTGGTGGATGAACCATATCCCCGCTCGGCCGGACCGCTTCTTCTATCGTTCGATCCATGCCGATATCGGCTATGTCGTGCTGCTCCTGACCCTGCTCCGGCTCGTCTGGCGCGGCGTCAATCCGACGCCGGCCTTGCCGGAGGATACCTCGCGCTGGCACCGGATCGCCGCCCGGGTCAGCCATTTGGCGCTCTATGCCGTCACCATCCTGGTGGCGGTGCTGGGCTGGGCGCACTCGGGAGCGCGGACGCCCAACTATTCGGACTGGTTCGGGCTGTTTCACGTGCCCCAGATCACCTCGCCTGATCGCGCCGCGGCGCAGGCCTACGAGGTCAGGCACATCTACTTCGCCTATGTGCTGCTAGCGCTGATCGGAATTCACATCGTGGCCGTAGCCTGGCATCACTTCATGCGCCGCGATCGCGTCGCCGCCCGCATGGTCGACGGCGCGCCGGGCTAAGGGCTGTGGGCCAGGGTTAGACTTCCCCGAACACGCGCTTGAAGATCGTGTCGACGTGCTTGAGGTGATAGCCCAAGTCGAACTGCTCCTCGATCTCGGCGTCGCTTAGATACTTCCTCACGTCCGGATCTTTCTTCAGCAGCGTCAGGAAATCGCCTTCGCCGCGCCAGACCGGCATGGCGTTGCGCTGCACGAATTTGTAGGCGTCCTCGCGGCTTGCGCCCTTTTGCGTCAGCGCGATCAGAACCCGCTGCGAATGCACAAGCCCACCGAGGCGATCGAGGTTCTTCTGCATGTTTTGCGGATAGACCAGAAGCTTCTCGATCAGGCCGGCGAGGCGCACCAGCGCGAAGTCGAGCGTCACGGTGGCGTCCGGACCCATCATGCGCTCGGCGGAGGAATGCGAGATGTCGCGCTCGTGCCAGAGCACGACGTTCTCGAGTGCGGGCACGGCATAGGCCCGCACCATCCGCGACAGGCCGGAGAGGTTCTCCGACAGCACCGGGTTGCGCTTGTGCGGCATCGCCGACGAACCCTTTTGCCCCTCGGAGAAGAACTCTTCGGCTTCCAGCACCTCGGTGCGCTGCAGATGACGGATTTCGACTGCGAGGCGCTCGATGGAGGCGGCGATCACAGCCAGCGTCGCGAAATACATTGCGTGGCGGTCGCGCGGGATCACCTGGGTCGAGATCGGCTCCGGCTCGAGCCCCATGGCCTTGGCGACATGTTCTTCGACGCGTGGGTCGATCTGCGCAAAGGTGCCGACCGCGCCGGAGATCGCGCAGGTCGCGACTTCCTTGCGGGCGGCGACGAGCCGCGCCCGGGCCCGGGAGAATTCCGCATAGGCATAGGCGAGCTTGAGGCCGAAGGTCACCGGCTCCGCGTGAATGCCGTGAGAGCGGCCGATGGTTGGTGTCATCTTGTGCTCGAAGGCACGCTTCTTCAGCGCGGCCAGGACCTTGTCGATGTCGGCCAGCAGGAGGTCCGCGGCGCGGGTGAGCTGCACGTTGAGGCAGGTATCGAGCACGTCGGAGGAGGTCATGCCCTGGTGCACGAAGCGTGCCTCGGGGCCGACGATTTCAGCCAGATGGGTCAGGAAGGCGATGACGTCGTGCTTGGTCTCCCGCTCGATCTCGTCGATCCGTGCGACGTCGAAGGTCGCGTCCTTGCCCTTGGCCCAGATCGTCTTCGCCGCCTCCTTGGGAATGACGCCGAGTTCCGCCAGCGCATCAGCCGCATGCGCCTCGATCTCAAACCAGATCTTGAAGCGGGTCTGCGGCTCCCAGATCGCGGCCATCTCCGGGCGAGTGTAGCGGGGGATCATCGAAAACTCCGGGAAAGTGTAGGGCGGGATCGCTAAGCGACTCCCAGCCGGTTTGTTTTTACGCCGTGCTTTAGCAGAGCGGGCTCGGAGAGGCCACCCATACGGGCTTGCTGCAGATAGAAAATGGGGCTGCGTCCAAGGCGGTGGCGCGACTGCCGGGGCGCGGCTACAGGCTGGTCAACCCACACTCGACGGCGAGGCGGACGAGCTGCGCGTCGGTCCGCATGCCGGTCTTGGTCTTGATCAGGTAGTGATAGTTCTGAACCGTCTTCATGCTGAGATTGAGGTTTACTGCGATCTGCTCTGTGGTCGAGCCGGCAGCCAATTGCCGCAGGATCTCGATCTCCCGTTCCCCCAATTGGTCAAGGACCGATCCTGACGGGGTCAGGCTTTCCATCGCCAGGACATGGGCGACGTCGTCGCTCATTGCATGTTCGCCACGCGCTACCGAACGGATCGCCGCGATCAGCACGGTCGGTTCATTGCTCTTGGTGACATAGCCGCTTGCCCCGGCGCCGAAGGCGGCTTTCACCAGCGCCGCCTCGCTGTGCATGCTGAAGACGAGAACGCGCGCGCCAGCGCTGCGCTGGCGGATGTTCCTGATAGCTTCGAGCCCGCTGGCACCCGGCATCGAAATGTCCATGACCACGACATCAGGGGCGTGGCTCTTGTATGCGCGGTAAGCGTCGGCTGCGTTGTCGGCTTCGGCGACCACCCTGAAGTCGCCTTGGTGCTCCAGAACGCGTCGGTAGCCTTGCCGGACCACGGGATGGTCGTCGACAAGTAGGATCGAAATGCCACTGGTCTGCGACGCCGGCATCAGGCAGCAAGCGGGATGGTGGCGGCAACGCTCAGACCGCGCCTTGCGTGCGCGATCGACAGCGAGCCGCCGAGAGCGGTTACGCGTTCGCGTATTCCGGTCAGGCCGAAGCCGGCGGACTGCGCCACCTTGGCGGCATCGCCGCCGCCGTCGTCCTCGACACGGACCAGCAGGGCATTTTCCAGCCCCGTCCGCCGCTCGATCCGGAGCACGATCTCGCGCGCCGCGCTGTGGCGCAACGAGTTGGTCAGGCATTCCTGAGCCACACGATAGGCGGTCGCAGCGACGGCGCCTCGCACGTCGGCAAAATCGCCTTTGAGATCGAGCTGGATCATCGGCTGCGTCGCGTTCTGCGATCGCCAACTATCAACCAGGTTGATGAGGCTCGCCTCCAGCCCGAGTTCCTCGGCGGGCGGGTGGCGCAGGCGGTTCAGGGTGCCGCGCAGGCATGCCATGATGTGCAGCGTGGCCTGCGAGATCATCCGCGCGTCCTGCGCGACGTCGCCTCGGTCCTGCTCCTGCACGCTGGCCGCTTCGATCGTGTTGGCGAAGGCCAGGATCGCTGTGAGGTTTTGCCCGAATTCATCGTGCAGTTCGCGCGCCAGCGCCCGTCGCTCGTCGCTCCGGATTTCAAGCAGCCGGCGGGTCAGCACGGCCCGTTCTTCCGTGGCCTGCGCGAGGCGATCTCCGAGCTCGCCGACGGCTTGCCCGATCATGGCAAGTTCCATCGATCGGAAGCGCGGAAGCGACGTTCGATAACGGCCATTCGCCATGCGCTGCAGTGCGGTAACGATCAACTGCGCCGGGGCCAGCGCATGCGCAATCGCGAGCGAGGCAAGCAGGGCGATAGCCACAGCCATCAGCAGCGCGACGTGGACGTTATCGAGGATGAGCTGCCAGGCGAGCGATATCGCGGCGTCCGGATCGGCAGTGGCCGTGACCGTACCTGCAGTGGTCGAGCGCGCACTGATCGGCCGGGCGACCGCGGCGTGGTCGCCAAGAAATGTCTCTACGGCAGCTGCGAACCAATGCGGTGGAGATGCGCCGATCCCTTTGCTCTGGCCGCACAGCGGGTTCTCGAACTCGCCCTTCGGCTCAAACTGGACGCAGACTCCAGGCGAAATCAGGCTCATCGTCTGGGTGGTGCGCCATTCCGGTACCGGCAAAAGGTGTTCGCGTGTCCTGTTGCCGCGCAACAGCAACTCGCGCCAGTAGAGCGCTTCGAGCGCTTGCGAGACCCGTTCGGCGGATGCAGCCGTGGCGCGGTCGACACTGTGGTAGGCGTCGATTGTTGCCCAAACGGTTGCGCCTCCCAGACACAACATGACGATGACGAGCAGACGGGCGACGAGCTGGAGCACGAGGCGCATGCGATCACTCCGCGGCTTTCTAAAGCGTTTTCCAGCGAAGTGGGCACCGGTTCGCGCCAAGAAAACGCGTCAAAACAACAATCCAGAGCGTAACAGCATCGCGATTTCACGCCAATTGCAAGATGGCAGGTGAGGCGAAGCTCGGGAAATTTTCCCAACGAAGCGCGGGCATATGTCTTTGGACGCAACCTGTCGCCTCGGATTAACAAAAGCCGGGGAGCGTTTGCGGGCAGTCCCTCTTGGCCGCCCTCAGGGAGCAAAGCTGCATGAGTGCCACCGTTGGCGGCGAGCCTGTCTTGCCCGGCAAGGACAATTCAGAGCGAAGCGTCCTGTTGTTATGGATGATCTTCACGGGGCTTTCGATCTTCGCCGCCGTGCTGCTGTGGCGATACGGGTTGCTCCATCTCATGGTGACCTCGGATCGCACCTATATTTCAAGCCTGATCGCCGTTCTCTACGTCATCACCTGCTTTCATTGCTTCTGGCGGACGCGAGCGATTGCGCGTGAAGGCGAAGCGGCCAGACGCTGCCGGGCGATCCTGTCCACTCCCGGCGCTGCGAGGAAGCTCGACGAGAATGCGCGCGCTCTGCCTGGCGGGCTCGTCAGCGATCACATCCGCAACCTGGTGAAGAAGGCCGCGGCGCAGGCGAGCGGCCGCATCGATCAGACGCTGCTGCTCAGGTCGCTGGCGGACCGGTTGCGCGGCTCCAATGCCTTCGGTGCGTTCGTTTCCGATACGCTGATGAAGCTTGGACTGCTCGGAACCATCATCGGCTTCATCATCATGCTGGCACCGATCGCAACCCTCGACGCGGCCGACAAGGTCGCGATGCGATCGTCGATGGGCCTGATGAGCGATGGCATGGCGGTGGCCATGTACACGACGCTGGCCGGCCTGATCGGATCGATCCTCGTCAGGATTCAATACTACATGCTCGATGCCGCCACCCAGCGGGTGTTCTCCGATGCCGTCATGTTGACCGAGACGCACGTCACCCCGGCCTTGGAACACCATCATGATGGATGAGTTCGGCCTTTATCCACGGGAAGAACAGTTCGATCCGCTCGGCGTGATGCTGTTCAAGGCGCTGCAGGTCGTCGCCTTCCTGTTTTTCCTCGCGTTGCTTGCGGTTTCGCCGGAGTCGAAGGAGGGGAAGATCGACTCCAAGGCCGAATTCATCATCACGATGGACTGGCCCGACAATCATCCCGATGATTTCGATCTGTTCGTGCAGGATCCCGCAGGCAACATCGCCTGGTATCGCCGCCGCGAAGCCGGCTTCCTCACGCTCGATCGCGACGATCGTGGCGGTGCCAACGATTTCATCCTCGTCAACGGCAAGAAGATTCCTTCGCCGATCCGCGAGGAGATCGTCACCGTGCGCGGCATCATTCCTGGCGAATACACCGTGAATGTTTCGCATTTCCAGGCGACGACCGGGCAGCCGGTTCCGGTCAGCGTGAAGGTGCAGAAGCTCAATCCGACCGCCCAAGTGATCTTCGACAACAAGTTGACGCTCGATCACACCGGCGATGAGAAAACCGCGCTGCGCTTCTGGGTCGATGCCGAAGGCAAGGTGGTCGACGTCCAGCAGCGGCAGAAATCCCTGATGGAGACGTTCCGCAATGTGCGCGCAAACGGTGCGGACCTCGATCCGAAGACGGGCGTCAGGATGTCTCGTCCGTGAACAACCTCCAGTCAGTCATCCTCACGCTCTCGGTCAGCTACGCTCTGATCAGCGCGCTGTTGCTCGTCATCCTGGTCTATGCACGCTTGCCTTGGTCGGCCAAGGCGGTCGCTGTGGTCGTGACCAGTGCGTTCTACATTGCGAGCTTCACGGGCGTCCGCGGCCTCTTGGGCTGGGCCAGCATCGACAGGCTGCCGGCCTCGTTCAAGCTGCTGCAGGCGCGCATTGTGGAGCCGCACTCGCTGGAGGGCGACCCGGGCTCGATCTATCTCTGGGTCGAGACCCTCGACGGAGACAACCGGCCGAGCGGCATCCCCAGGGCCTACCGCATCCCCTACAGCGACTCGCTGGCGCAGAAGACCGATAAGGCCATCACCGAGATTGCGGCCGGCCGTCCCCAGGGCGGGCGGGCCGCGGATTTCGGGACCGGCGAGGGCGGCCTGATCGCGGCGGCCAGGGAATACATCACCCCGAGCGCCGTGATCGAGACGTCGGGGGGCGATCCCTCGACCGGCGGGGCGCTGATGGCGGCCCCAGGACCCGGAGAGGCGGTGTTATTTACCCCGCTGCTGCCACCGCGAATGCCTCCGAAGGATGTGCAATAGGTTCCTAGCTACTGATACAACCGGGTGCATTGGCTATCTGACAAACGTCAATCACGGATTATTGAGTAACAGATATTGAAATCTGTCAGTCAGAGATGCTATATCTACTTCCGGACGCCGGATGGGGCGCCCCGTGGTTTGCGGCCGCGAAGTGCCTGATCCGGAAGAGTTGAGTACCGGGTTCGGGTCAAAGAGCCGGCCACGGACTTGCCGGAGACTACGATGATGACGATCGAGATTTTGCATTTGACCGAACAGATCCAGCGCTGGCTCAATCAGCAGGTGGCCCGCCACTTGGCCGCCCAGGCGGAAAAATTGGCCCGCTAACTGGAATTAGGACTGCCTTAACGACCGGCCAGGCCGTTTTGCAATGCGCCTGACCGCCGGAGTGGAAAAGCCCAAGAGCTGGGGATAGGGTAAAGCCATGAACGAAGCAGTCGTCTTGACCCCTGAACGTATCCTGGAGGTCACCGAGGACGTCCTGCGTCGCTATGGGCTCGCCAAGGCGACAGTGGTGGATGTTGCCCGTGCGCTCGATGTGAGCCACGGCAGTGTCTACCGGCACTTTCCGAGCAAGGCTTCGCTGCGCGAAGCCGTGGCAAAACGTTGGCTCGATCGGGCCAAGGTCCCGCTGCAGGAGATCGCAGCGAGTGCCGGCCCAGCGCAGGCCCGGCTCGATCGGTGGCTGCGCACCCTGTTCGCAACCAAGCAGGCCAGGTTCGCCGACGATCCCGAGATGTTCCGCACCTATTTGACGCTGGCGCGCGAGGCTTGTGTTGTGGTCAAGGGCCACAAGGAATGCTTGACCGATCAGATCGCGCATATCTTGTCCGACGGCGTCGAGGAGGGCGTGTTCGAGGTCGATGATCTCAAGGCGACCGCCCGCGCGATTTTCGAGGCGACGAGAAGCCTTCATCACCCGGCCCATGCCGACGAATGGGCCGATCCGGACCTGCAGGAGCGCACCGACGCCTTGCTGGCGCTGCTGTTCCGCGGGCTCGAAGCCTGTCCTAAGCACTAGCTCGTAATTCGCGATCGATTCGCCCGATCCATTTGCGGGCACCGAGTTGCCGGTGTTTGATATCCATCAAGACAGATGTGATTGGGCCCGCCAGGATTGGCTGGGAGGATGATGTGCGTCTCGCGCTGTTTGCGGATATTCACGGCAATCGGCAGGCATTTGACGCCTGCCTTGAGGCTGCGCGTGCGCAAGGCGCAGAGAAATTCGTCCTGCTCGGCGACTTCGTTGGCTATGGGGCCGACCCCGAATGGATCGTCGATACCGTCATGGCGCTGGTCGAGGACGGCGCGATCGCGGTTCGCGGCAACCATGACACCGCCATCGGTATCGGCAACGACGCGATGAACGCCGAAGCCCAGGCGGTGGTCGAGTGGACCCGCGGCAAGCTCAGCGCGGCGCAACGGCGTTTCCTTACCGAACTGCCGCTGATGCAGCAGGAGGACGACCGCCTCTACGTCCATTCCGAAGCGTCCAACCCGACCAGGTGGCGCTACGTGCGCGACGCGTCGGACGCTGCGCGCAGCATGATGGCTGCGGACGCTCCAATCACCTTTTGCGGTCATATCCACCGTCCAGCGCTCTATTCGATGTCGTCGACGGCGAAGATGACCAGCTTTGTCCCGACCACGGGCGTAGCCGTGCAACTCTTGACCGGCCGGCGCTGGCTTGCGGTGCTTGGCTCCGTCGGCCAGCCCCGCGACGGCATTCCCGCAGCCGCCTTCTCCATGTTCGACACCGAGAGGCGGGAGATCACTTATTGTCGCGCCCCCTATGATATCGCGGCGGCGGCAGCCCGGATCCGCGAGAATGGCCTGCCGGGCTGGCTTGCCGATCGCCTGTTGGTCGGCCGATAGCAAATGGCGAAAATTCTCATGCAGCCCGGCACGGTCATCGATGGCTTCACCGTCGGCGAGTGCGTGCATCGGGGCGGCATGGCGACGCTGTGGAGCGTCACCCATCCCGGCATCAACGTGCCGCTCCTGATGAAGGTGCCGCGAGTCTCGGAAGGCGAGGACCCCGCCGCCATCGTCAGCTTCGAGATGGAGCAGATGATCCTGCCGCGATTGTCCGGGCCGCATGTGCCGACCTGCTTCGGCACCGGCGATTTCGCGCGCCAGGCGTATGTCGTGCTCGAGCGCATCCCGGGCCGGACCCTCTACAAGCGGCTCGACGATCTGCCGATCGCTTACGAGGAGGCGAGGGCGCTCGGCATCAAGATCGCTGCTGCGCTGTCGGCGCTGCATCGGCAGAACGTCATCCATCACGACATCAAGCCGAGCAGCATTATGTTCCGCGAGAGCGGCGAGGCTGTGCTGATCGATTTCGGCCTGTCGCATCACGAACATCTGCCCGATCTGCTGCAGGAGGAATTTCGCCTGCCTTACGGCACCGCGCCCTACATGGCGCCGGAGCGACTGCTCGGGGTGCGCGACGATCCGCGCAGCGATTTGTTTTCGCTCGGCGTGCTGCTGTATTTCTTCACCACCGGGGTGCGGCCGTTCGGCGAGAGCGAGACGCTGCGCGGCATGCGTCGGCGGCTGTGGCGCGATCCCTATCCGCCGCGCAAGCTCAAACCCGACTATCCGCCCTGGCTGCAGGAGATCGTCCTGCGATGCCTGGAGATCGAGCCCGCCTGGCGCTATCCGACCGCCTCGCAACTCGCCTTCGATCTCAGCAATCCCGACCAGGTCAAGCTGACGGCGCGTGCAGAGCGGCGCGAGCGCGATCCGTTCGCGACGGTGATGCGCCGCCGCTTCAACCGCGGGGCATGGCAGCCGCAGCCGAAGTCCGATGTCGCAGTACAATTGGCGTCGAGCCCGATCCTGGTGGTTGCGATCGATACGATGGAAACCTCGGGCCCGCTGAACGATGCCTTGCGCGTCACCGCGCAGCGGATACTCGGGACCTTGCCGCAGGCCCGTCTCGCATGCGTCAACGTGCTCAAGCTTGGCCTCGTCACCATCGATCGGACGCTGGACGAGAAGGGCAGCAACAAGCATGTCGACCGCCTGGTCGCGCTGCGGCACTGGGCGTCCTCGCTGAAGCTCGACGAGAACCGGCTGTCGGTGCATGTGCTGGAGGCGATCGATCCCGCGGCGGCCATCCTGGAATTCGCGCAAGCCAATCAGGTCGATCACATCGTGATCGGCGCGCGGCGGGATTCCATGCTGCGGACGCTGCTCGGCAGCGTCTCGGCGGAGGTGGCGGCGGAGGCGCCTTGCACGGTGACCGTGGTGCGCCCGCCACGCTCGGGCTAGATCGCTTCGCCGCGCGCCAGCGCCGCCGCGTTGCGGATTGCGGAGATGTTAGCCTTGTAGGCCTCCATCGTGCCGCCCTTGAACACGGCGGAGCCCGCAACAAACGCATTGGCGCCGGCCGCTGCCAGTTCCCCTGATACATCAGGCGCGACGCCGCCATCGACCTCGACGTCGATCGGCCGGCCGGCTGTCATCGCCCTGACGTCGCTGACCTTGCCGAGCGAGCCGCGGATGAAGGCCTGGCCGCCAAATCCCGGATTGACCGACATCACCAGCACCAAGTCGATGAGGTCGAGCACATGCTCGATCGCGCTGACGGGCGTTGCCGGATTGATCGAGACGCCAGCCTTCTTGCCCAGCGCGCGGATCGCCTGGAGCGAACGATGCAAATGCGGGCCGGCCTCGGCATGCACCGTGATGTGGTCGCAGCCGGCCTTCGCGAACGCCTCGAGATAGGGATCGCAGGGCGAGATCATTAGATGCGCGTCGAAGATCTTCTTGGTGTGCGGGCGCATCGCCTTGATGACGTCGGGGCCGTAGGAAATGTTCGGCACGAAATGCCCGTCCATGACGTCGAGATGGATCCAGTCGGCGCCGGCCTGGTCGACGGCGCGGACTTCTTCGCCGAGTTTGGAGAAATCCGAGGCCAGGATCGACGGCGCGATCACCAGCGGACGTGGCGTGAAGGGCTGGGACATGGACGCTCTCCAAGGCATCTCTGTAGCGGGCAGGATGGTTCCGCCTAACATGCATGCTGGTGCCGGGCAATGCACAGGAGGGAAATCGCGGGCAGGAAAAAATTGCCGCAGCGGCAGCAATTGCCGGCTGCGGCGAACCTGTCTGTATGCACGAAATGCCGATTTTAAAGGGCTTTTCGCCATGGCACAGCGCTTGCTCGCTAGTCGTGCAGGTGTTGGGCCGCCGCTCACGCGGCATTGTCGGAGTTCCCTCTCATGCTGTTCGCCCTTGGCGCTGCCTCGTCGGCCATCGATCTCCTGAAGTCGTTGACGTCGTCGAAGACGTCGCAGGCAAAGCCCACCGGCCAGACCCAGGACGCCGGCAACATCTTCGATATTTCCGCCGCCACGACGACGCCGACGGGCGCGGCCCCGAGTTCCGGATCGGCCGGCAGCAGCTCTGCGCCGATCGCTCCTGAGACGATGAGCGCGCTGCTCGATGCGCAGAGCCAGGTTTCGACCGGCGCGGCAGTGTCGACCAAGAGTCGCTCGGATGCGCTGAAGGACCTGTTCGGGCAGATCGATCGCGACGGCGACGGCAAGATCACGAAATCCGAATTCGAGGATGCGCTCGGCGCTGGCGGGACCAATCTGGCGAAGGCCGATGACGTGTTCTCCAAGCTGGACAAGGATGGCGACGGCAATGTCACGCTCGACGAGATGTCCTCGGCTTTGAAGGGCGGGTCCGGCCATCGCTCGCATGCTCATCGTCACTCCGGCGGCGGTGGCGGCGGTGCCGATGCGCTGATGCAGGCGCTTGATGGCACCAGCACTTCGATTGCCAACAGCGATGGATCGGTCACGACCACCACGACCTATGCCGACGGATCGAAAATAACGGCGACCTCTGCTGCGAGCCCGTCTGCCGCGCGGGCTGCCACCTCGTCCTACAATTTCGTCGACCAGTTGGGGCAGCGGCACGCCGTCGACCAACTGGTGCAGCTGCAGGCCAAGCCGATCTCAGCGCAGGCCTGGGCCTCCCTCTCGGTCAATGCGTGACAGATCGCGTTTAAGCCAATTGCTCGAGTTCGCGGTAACGGTAGCGATCACGTATCTCGTGGTTGAAGAACTGGCCCTTTGAGAATGCGTTGCCGAACGCCTCGGCCACATCAGGCGGAACGTCCTCATAGATGTAGCGGCGGCCAGTAACGAAGAGCACCAACAGCTCGCGTTTTTCGGCGTCGTAGCGGAAGAAGCGAATGACAGTGGATGGCATTGCGGCACCCGAGCTGGAACCCGCAGCCTCAACGCATGTCGCTGAACTAAGTTGCTAGCCAAAGCGATCCTGCCAGCTCGGCAGCGCGCCGGGGAACGGCAGCGCGCTCGCCGCGTATACGCCGCGCGCAATCGCGCGGGTCACGGTGTTGGCGGCGTGCATGCCGAGTTCGGTGAGGCCGAACAAAGGATCGATCGGCTTCTCGCCGGTCGCCGCGGCAAACACCACGTCACCGTCGAGCGGCGCATGCACCGGATAGATCGCCCGCGCCATGCCGGTCTGCGCGATCATCGCCAGCCGCTTGGCCTGCGTTTTCGTCAGCGTAGCATCGGTGACGACCACGACCAGCGTGGTGTTCTCGCCGGATGTCGCCGCCGGCCCGCCTTTCAGGCGCGCCTTCAACATGTCCGGCGTGAACGAGGCCGGCAAACCGCGTCCGCCGAATTCCCCGTCGACCTCGAACGGTGCCGCCCAGAACCACGGGCCATCGCCGACCGTGACGGCGCCGACCGCATTGACGACGGCAAGCGCGGCAACCGTCACGCCGTCATCGGTCCGCGTCGATGCCGAACCTAGTCCGCCCTTCAGGTTGGACGTGGTCGCGCCCGTGCCGGCGCCGACGCTGCCGAGCCGGAAATCGCTCCCGGCTGCGGCCGCCGCGGCATAAGCGAGATCGCGATAGGGCGGGAACCGGCCCCACGCCTTGTTGCCGCCGTTCAAGAGATCGAAGCAGATCGCACCGGGCACGATCGGGATCACGGCGTCGCGGATCCGCAAGCCGCGGCCTTGCTCGGCAAGCCAGGCTTGCACGCCACCGGCAGCATCGAGGCCGAGGGCCGAGCCGCCGGACAGCGCGATCGCGTCCACCGCATCGACGGTATTGTGCGGCTGCAGCAGCGCGTCGTCGCGCGTGCCCGGGCCGCCGCCACGCACGTCGATCGACGCCACGGCGGGCTTGTCAAAGATGATCGCTGTGACGCCGGAGGCGATCGCTGCGTCGTCGGCATGGCCGACGCGGACGCCTGCGATGTCGGTGAGGAGATTTTTCAAAGCGTGCATCCTGTTCTCGTCCTACTCATCGATATAGCGGCCAACCATGACGCATCAACTGCCGAGCGCGAGCCGGATCATCTTGGCGAGCTCGGACTTGCGATAGGGCTTCGCCAGCAAGAGTACGCCGGAATCGAGCCGACCGTGATGGACGATCGCGTTCTCGGTATAGCCCGACGTGTACAGCGTCTTGAGCCCAGGCCGCCGCTTCAGCGCCTCGTCGACGAGTTGGCGTCCGTTCATGCCGCCGGGCATGATGACGTCGGTGAACAGGAGGTCGATCGGCGCGCCGGTATCGATGATGTTGAGCGCGTCGGCGGCATTGGCCGCCTCGCGCGTCGAATAACCGAGGCTCGTGATCTGGGTGATAACATATTTGCGCACCAGCGCGTCGTCCTCGACCACCAGGATGACTTCGTGTCCGCCCCGGAGATCGGTGGTCTGCTGCGCTTCCGCGATAGTCTGGGCGAGGCCGGTCGCGCGCGGCAGATACATCTTGACCGAGGTGCCATGGCGTTCCTCGCTGTAGATCTTGATATGCCCGCCGGACTGCTTGACGAAGCCGAACACCATTGAAAGGCCAAGCCCAGTGCCCTTGCCGACTTCCTTGGTGGTGAAGAAGGGGTCGAACACTTTTTCCAGCAGATGGGTGGGAATGCCGGTGCCGCTGTCGCTGACGGCGACCATGACGTAATGGCCGACCGTGACCTCGCTGTGCATGCTGGCATAGCCCTCGTCGAGATAGACGTTGCGGCTTTCGAGCGCCAGCTTGCCGCCGCGGGGCATGGCATCGCGCGCATTCAGCGCGAGATTGAGGATTGCCGCGGTGAGCTGGTTCGGATCGACCATTGCCGTCCAGGCGTCCTCGGCCAGCATTGGCGTGATCTCGATATACTCGCCGAGCGTCGGGCGTAGCAGCTTCGCCGCCTCCAGGATCAGCGCATTGATATCGACATCGACCGGCTGCAGCGGCTGCTTGCGGGCGAACGCGAGCAGGTGCCTGGTCAGGTTGGCGCCGCGCTCGGCGGCTTCGTCGATCAGCCGGGCGATGGCGACGAGGTCGGGCCGGTCGGAGACCGCTTCTTCCAGGATGCCGATGGTGCCGGTAATCACGGTCAGGATGTTGTTGAAGTCATGGGCGACGCCGCCGGTAAGCTGGCCGACCGCGTCCATCTTTTGCACCTGCCGGATCTGCGCTTCGGCGGCCTGCTTCTCGGTGAGATCGCGGCCGATGAAGAAGTAGCGCTTGACCGGCTCCGAATAGGTTGCGGACCAGTTGAGTGATACCACTTCGCCGTCTTTGCGGATCAGGCGCGTCTCGAAATTGCGCTTGCTCTGGCCGCGCCGCGCGGCGCGCATTTCGTTGCGGGTGTTTTCGAGGTCATCCGGATGAACGAACTCGACCGCGGAACGTCCGACCATCTCGGCGGGATCGTAGCCCGCAATGGTCCTGACGCTCGGGCTGACCTGGACGAAATGGCCCTGCTTGTCGGTTATGGAGAGGAAGTCCTGCGATGCTTCGAAGATATGCTGCCGCTCCTCGAGCTCCCGGCTCAGCGCCTCCCGCGTCCGCCTGCTTTCGGTGATGTCGTGCGCGATCTTGGAGGCGCCGATGATCTCGCCCGTCGCCGACAACAGCGGCGAGACGCTGAGCGAGACGTCGATCAGTTTGCCGCTCTTGTGCAGCCGCTGCGTTTCATATTGCGCCAGCTTTTCGCCGCTGCGGATCCGCTTGAGGATGTCGTTGACCTCGCCGCGATTGTCGGGCGGCACGATGAGGTCGATGTGCTGGCCGACCGCCACGGCTGCCGGATAGCCGAACAGGCGCTCGGCGGCCGGATTCCAGGCGGTAATGGTCCCGTCGAGCGACTTGGTGATGATGGCGTCGTTGGAGGATTCCACGACCGCGCTGAACAGCCGCTCGCGCTCGGCGTGGTAGTCGCGTTCGCTGGCGGCCTGGCGACGAACTACGCCCAGCAGCCGCGACATCTGCGCCTGCAGTGCGACGTTATCGATCAACAGCACCGCGAGCACGAAGCTGGCGGCGCATAAGGCGTAGATGCGTGCGGCGTAGAAACCGAGATCGAATCTCGCGACGTTGAGCATCGCCGACAGCGCGATGTCGAACAGCCAGGCGCACAGCACGACCATGAGCCAGACGTCGATGACGGAATGCGGCTTCCGGAACCAGAGGGCGGCAAGTGCGGCGGCACAGAAGAACAGCACCGTCGAGACCACGCCGATCATGACCGGCGTGTAGTGCCCGCCGCTCAAAAGGACTGGGAGGTGGTCGTGCTGGGCGGTGACGATCCAGGTAAACAGCGCCATCGCGACGACGACTGCCGCAACGCAGCCCATGATCGCCGACATCGTCGAGCCGCGGATCCGGGCGCCATCGTCTCTTTTCAAAAGCGCGTAGCCGAGCACCATCAGCGGGAAGAAGCCGTGCCAGACCATGTAGAGCCAGACCGTGGTCTGCGAACCGGCGCCGAACAGGCCCGCCGGCGCAAACAGGCCCGGAAAGGTCAGCGCGTGGGTGATCGCGGCAGCGGCGGTGAAGAGATACCCGCTCGCGAGCAGCAGCATCGCCCGCAAGCGCAGGATGGCGAACTGCGAAAACAGCAGCACCGCGGTGATGAGATCGTTGATCGCCAGCGCGGACTGGTAGCTCGCCACGAAGGCCGGTACCGGCGTTAGCGGCATCCCGGCGAATGGTATCGCGATCACGAACAGCACGGCCGAGACGACGACCACCGCCAGCGCTACGTTGCGGTCGCCGCGCGAGGCCGGCATGGTCGAAAGGAAGAAGCTGCGGTCGTTACCCTTGAGCACTGATGGTCTCCTGGAAGGCGGTATCGAACGCAAGACAGGGGATCACGTCAAACCCGCGCGCGGGCTGTCCACACAAAGTGGAACAGCTGGCCAAGGGAGGCCGTATCCGCTGAGCTGGGCAAGGTGACTTGGGAAAGGCAGAAATCAAAGTCCGATAAACCCGCTATGCGTCGCTTTGGTGCGACAAAACCAATCGCTCGAAATCGATCCAAGGTTATCCGCTACCGGCAGGGAATTGAACCGGGCGCCCGTATCCAATTGAGGTAACCACCTCTTTACTGACAGGACAGATAATTCGCCTGATCACCTACTGCATAGCGTTTTCCACGACTAGGCTTCCCGCAGCCGGTCCCGGGGGTTTTCATGGCCCGTGTTCTTATTGTCGACGACCAATCCGACGTGCGCGCGATGATCGCAATTGTGCTGCGCGTCAATCGTTTCGAGATTGTCGAGGCGGCGTCCGCCGCGGAGGGGATCAAGGCGTTCGAAACGGCCAAATTCGATCTTGCGATCATCGACATCTTCCTGCAGGGCAAGAGCGGTCTCGACCTCATGTCGATGATGCGCGACCGCCAGCCGGATTTCCCCATCGTCGCGATCTCCGGCATGACGGCGCTGGATTTCGTCGCTGAAGCGCCAGACCTGTCGAATGTGGTCTGCCTGCAGAAGCCGTTCCGTCCGAACGACCTGATGCGCGCCATCGAGAACGCGCGGCAGGCGGTTGTCCCCGTTGCGGTGCGCGCGGCGGTTTGATCGGACGACTTCCCAAATTTCAAACAGCGGACCCGTGGGATGGGTAGAGCGAAGCGAAACCCATCGCGATGGAGCAAGTGGCGTGAATGATGGGTTTCGCTTCGCTCTACCCATCCTACGAGGTCGTCCCTGCGAAAGCAGGGACCCATAACCACAGGGAGGCGTTGTGGCGCGAGCAAGCGGTTGCGGCGGAGCACATAACAAAGCCCTGTGGTTATGGGTCCCGGGTCAAGCCCGGGACGACGTGGGTGGGGTTCGGATTCAAATTTCAAATAGCGTGAGGATATGAGTTCGCATTCTCGCGGCATGATTTGCCCGAGCTTTGCGTCTCGTTTCACCCTCCTCGACATCAGAGGGCGCAGGGAAAGCCGGGTGCCGGTTGCACCCATGGGTCCCGTGCAACAAAAAGCACGGGGGTAGGACCACAGGTTCAACCGAAGCATTCCGGCTTTCCCTGCGCGATGGTGTTACGGTTTCCTTCGTGCTCTCCCCGGTGACCGGGCTCTTTTGCCACCGTCACTTCACAAGAAGCTTAGCGCCAGCGTCGGGGCGCCAGGACCACACGACTTCGC
>NZ_AXAP01000042.1 GCF_000472865.1 Bradyrhizobium elkanii WSM2783
GATGGGTGTGACTGACGAGCACACACAGCACGGACGGCGAAGTCGTGTGGTCCTGGCGCCCCGACGCTGGCGCTAAGTTTCGTGCGAACACATTCGCACTAGACGACGGTGGCAAGAAAGCCCGGTCACCGGGGAGAGTACGAAGTAAGCCGTAACACCATCGCGCAGGGAAAGCCGGAATGCTTCGGTTGAACCTGTGGTCCTACTCCCGTGCTTTTTGTTGCACGGGACCCATGGGTGCAACCGGCACCCGGCTTTCCCTGCGCCCTCTGTTCGATGAGAGGGTGAAAGTGATGCAAAGCTCGGGCAGCGAATGCCGCGAGAACGCGGACTCACATCCTCTCGCTGTTTGACAATTGAACCGTGATCTCTCCCCACGTCGTCCCGGGCTTGCCCGCCTCGGCGAAGCCCCTTGGCGTGGCCGGGACCCGGGACCCATAACCCCAGGCCTTTGTTGCATGCTCCGCTACCACCGCTTGCTTCTGCCACAACCACAGCCTGTGGTTATGGGTCCCCGCCTTCGCGGGGACGACAGCGTAGGATGGGTAGAGCGCAGCGAAACCCATCCTCCGCGGCTTGCGTCCAGCGGGCCCACAAATTCAGCAAACGTGTTGTGCCCGCCGGTGAGATCGTCGGCCGGAAGCCTTAATTGCTGCATGATGCTGTGCCGGAAATGGTGTGCACGTCGTAGGCATCTGCCTTGCTGGATGCAATCCAACGATGGCGGTACGCCGTGGCTTTACGCTGGCGCGCCCTGGCTTTACGCTAGAATGTACCTTGCTCCAATGCGGGAGGTGTGGCGATGCCGAGAAAGGGAATCACCGGCCACGACGAATGGGTCATCACCGAGGCGCTGGCGACGGCGCTCGTCGCCCTCGAGCAGCTTCCCTCAAAACACCAGCCGCGTCCGCACATGGAAGACATCCGAAAGCTGCTTGCCGCCGGCTGCGATCGCGGAACCGTCACCCTGCATCTGGCGCAAGCGAAGTGCCGGCTGTTTCCCGACGCCGATCCGCTGGCGATTTACGAGGAATACGGGCTCAGCGACGGGCAAGGCTAAGAGGCTAGCGGCTGATCCGCCAGATCGTGCCGTTGGCGTCCTCGGAGATCAGCAGCGTGCCGTCGCGGGCCACGGCAACGCCGACCGGGCGCGCCCAAACCTCGGAATCGTTGATCACGAAGCCGGTCGCGAAGTCCTCGTATTCGCCGGTCGGCACGCCGTCCTTCAACCGGATGCGGATCACCTTGTAGCCCGTGCGCTTCGACCGGTTCCACGAGCCATGCAGGGCCGCGAATATGTCGCCGCGATACTCGGCGGGAAAGCTCTGGCCGTCATAGAACGTGAGGCCAAGCGAAGCGGAATGCGCCTGCAGCAGCACGTCCGGGACCGTGACCTTGTCCTTCAGGTCAGGCCGCGCGCCAGCGTGCCGCGGATCCTGGTTGGCACCGATGTAGAGCCATGGCCAGCCGTAGAACGCGTTCTCGCGGACGCGGGTCACATAATCGGGCACGAGGTTGTCGCCGAGGCCATCGCGCTCATTGGTCGAGCACCAGGGCACGCCCGTTTGCGGCTGGATCGCAAGTCCGACGCAATTCCGGATGCCGGTGGCAAAGGTGCGCTGGTTCTTGCCGTCGGGATCGAAGGCCAGCACCGCCGCGCGGTCGGCCTCGTTGCCCCAGGCGGCACCGAGCGGGCGCTCGCGCTTCCAGGCTTCCAAGCCACCCGGTGGGGTACCCATACCCTCCCCCGAATTGCCTGCCGAGCCGACCGAGACCAGCATCCGCTTGTTGTCGGGCGTAAAGACAATGTCCCGGGTCGAGTGACCCGAGCCGTGCGGCAGCTTGGCGACGACTGTCTCCGGCTTGCCGGAAGCCTTGAGGTCGCCATTGCGATAGGCAAAGCGGACCACGCTTCCAGTGTTGGCGACATAGAGCCATTGCGGGTTGTCGCCATTCGGAAAGAAGGCGATCCCAAACGGACGATCGAGGCCGCTGGCGTAGACTTCGTTGATCGTGGGCTTGGTCGCCCCATCGGCGGCGCGCAGCACCCGGATACGCCCGGCGCGCGTCTCGGCCACGAAGATGTCGCCGTTCGGCGCGGTCTTGATGATGCGCGGCCCGTTCAAGCCGTCGGCGAACAGATCGGCCTTGAACCCTGGCGGCACTTGAGGAATTGCGGAGGCCGTTCGCGGCACCACCCGCGACATGTTCGCGCTCGATGGCGTCGCGCCGGGTTTGGGCAGATCCTGCGGCGTGATCAGGCGCAACGTGCCGGGCTTGTCGCGCCGCCAATCGCCATAGGCTTCCTGTCCCTTCAGCACAGCAGGCTGTGCGCTTGCAGCCGCTGCATTCATCAACTCAAGCAAGGCCGCCATCGCGACGCTCGCTGCAACTGGCTTCCAGGGCATTTCATATCCTCACGCGAGACGATGATCTCGCGAACACGCATCCATAGCCCAGAACCTTG
This sequence comes from Bradyrhizobium elkanii WSM2783, assembly GCF_000472865.1. GTDB lineage: Bacteria > Pseudomonadota > Alphaproteobacteria > Rhizobiales > Xanthobacteraceae > Bradyrhizobium > Bradyrhizobium elkanii_A. Next base: position 2,468 of record NZ_AXAP01000042.1, read on the forward strand.
GCTGGCTCATTTCACAATCGCGTCTGTGGTTGCGACGATTTGGCCGTCAATGTCCTCTTGCCGGCGCGTTGAGATCGATCGAGCGCATGCTCAGCGCGAGCGGGATCATCAGGGCGCCGATGACGGCGAGCGTCCAGAACACATCGATATAGGCGAGGAAGTCGATCTGGCGCTGCAATGTCTGGCCGACCCATGCGATCGCCTGCGAAGCCGCCTCGGAAGCGTTGGAGCCCTGCGTCTGGAAGTAGCGCGTCATCGCATCGATGGTCTGCTGGTAACCGATGTCGGATGGCGCGGCGTGCTCGACCAGCCGGCTCTGATGGAATTGCTGGCGTTGCGCCAGCACGGTCTGCGCCAGCGCGACTCCCATCGAGCCGCCGATGTTGCGCGCGACATTGATCAGCGCCGACGCCTGGTTGGTCTTCTCCGGCGGCACGCCATCGTAGGAGGCCGTCGTCACCGGCAGGAACAGGAACGGCAGCCCGATGCCGAGAAAGATGCGCGACCACGCCGCATAGCCATAGGAGATATCCTGGGTGAGCCCCGTGAGATGCCACATCGAGAGCGTCACGATGACGGCGCCGACCATGATCAGATATTTCGGCTGCACGCTGCTCACGAGCCTGCCGACGATCGGCATCATCATCATCGTGAAAATGCCGCCCGGCGACAGGGCGAGGCCTGCGAGAGTCGCGGTGTAGTTGAGCTCGGCCTGCAGCAGTTGCGGCAGGATCTGGGTGGTCGAAATCAACACTGCACCGGTACCGAGCATCACCAGGAAGCAGGCGGCGAACTGCCGCTGGCCGAGCAGGCGAAGCTCGATGATCGGCTCCTCGCGCGTCAGTTCCCAGGGGATCAGCGCCAGCAGGCAGAAGCCGGAAATCAGCGCAAAGCCCAGGATCATGTTGGATCCGAACCAATCGTTGCGCTGGCCTTCGTCGAGCACGAATTCGAGCGAGCCGAGCCCGATCGCAACCAGAGCGAAGCCGACATAGTCGACACGAAGTCCTTTGCGGAGCAATGCCCTTCGCTCCTCCTCCGCACCCGAGGGTTCGTTCACCAGCGTCCCGACAAGGAACAGCGAAAGCAATCCCATCGGTACGTTGATCAGGAACACCCAGTGCCACGAATAAGTATCAGTGATCCAGCCGCCGAGCGTCGGCCCGATCACCGGCGCCACCACGACCGCGATGCCGTAGATCGCAAACGCCTGGCCGCGCTTGGCCGGCGGAAAGGAGTCGGCGAGGATCGCCTGCTCGGAGGTCGCCATGCCTCCTCCGCCAAGGCCTTGCAGGATACGGAACAGCACCAGAGATTCCAGGCTCCAGGCAAACCCACACAACAGCGAGGCCACGGTGAAGGTTGCCACGCACATCATGTAGAAGCGCTTGCGTCCGATCACGGTGGCGAGCCAGCCGGAAATCGACAGCACAATCGCGTTGGCGACGAGATAGCTGGTGATGACGTAAGTGCTCTCGTCGATCCCGACCGCCAGTCCGCCCGCGATGTGGCGCAGTGCGACGTTGGCGATCGTCGTGTCCAGCACCTCCATGAAGGTCGCGATCGAGACGACGAAGGCGATGAGATAGGGATTGTGTCCACCGGCGGCGGAGCGCTCCGGCGACCAGCCGCCGGCCTGCGTCGCGTCCGTCATCGTACTTTCGTCCACGGCACGACCGACATGCCGGGACCGACGGGCACGTCGGCGGGCCAATGATCGACCACGATCTTCACCGGCACGCGCTGCACGACCTTGACGTAGTTGCCGGTTGCGTTCTCGGCCGGCAGCAGGCTGAACGCCGTCCCCGAGCCGGGCTGCACCGAGTCCACGCGTCCGGTCAGTTTGCGGTCCGGATAGGCGTCGATCCTGAACTCGACCGGCTGGCCTGGGCGCATGTCGCGAAGCTGGGTCTCCTTGTAGTTGGCGACGATCCAGACCTCGTCGGGCACGAACATCATGATGCTCTGCCCGGCCATCGCGTACGTACCCTTGGCGCCGCTCAGCTTGACGACGCGCCCGGACTGGGCCGCTGTGACGTTGGTGTATTCGAGATTGAGCTTGGCCTGATCGCGCTGCGCCTCTGCCTGTTGCAGCGAGGCCTTGGCGCTCTCGCGTTGGGCCTGCAGCGGCTTGATCCCAAGCTCCGCCACGGTTACCGCCGTCCTCGCACGCGTGGTGTTGGCCTGCTGCGCTTCGAGATCGGACTTGGTCTGCTGCTGACGCTGCAGCGTGCCGGCGCCCTTCTGCAGAAGATCGTCGGCGCGCGCGGCCTCCTGCTGCGCGAATTGCAGTTGCGCTTCGGCTTGCGCGAGTTGCGCTCTCGCCTGGTCGATCTGGGCCTGCTGGCTGGTGATCTGAGCTTCGAGATTGGCGATGTTGGCCTGCGCGGCTGCAACCTGCCCTTCGGCCTGGTCCACGGCGATCCTGTAGTCGCGATCGTCGATACGGGCGAGGAGATCGCCCGCATTGACGTGCTGATTATCGGTGACGGGTACGTCGACAAGGTAACCGCCGACCTTCGGAGCAACCGAGAAGCTGCGGGCAGCGACGAAAGCATCGTCGGTAGATTCGTAGTTGTGGACTTCGAGCCAATAGACGACGCCGCCAATCAGCGCAGCCAGGAGAACGCAGCCGCCTATGATCGCCAACAACCAATGCTCGCGGAGCCGATCGCGCATCGATGGCTTCTCGGGCGCAGTCGGCGGGCTGTCTTGCGTTTCGCTGACATCCCTGAATTCAGGCTTCTGTTCGGGAGCGCGTTCCGGAGGCCGCGTTTCTTCTGCGGACGGCCCATGCTCTCGGGTCATGGCATCCACGACAGCACCTCAAGCGAAGGAGATCATTTGCAATCGATTTGGCTAACCGCGCGGTCAGACCATGGTTCCGGCGAACGACCGGGATTACCGATTGGAATTGGAACCCTCACACAGAGTGCCGGTTCTCTGTGCTTCATTTCGCTCCAACGCATCGCGAGTTTATGGCGCGTATTTTGATCGGGACATCGGGCTGGCACTATGATTCCTGGCGCGGGCCGTTCTTCCCTAAAGGCCTGCCGCTCAAGAACCAGCTTCGCTACTACGCAAGCCAATTTCCGACCACGGAATTGAACGGCGTCTTCTATCGCACGCCAACGCCCGAAGCGGTGAAGGGCTGGCGCGAGCAGACGGATCAGGATTTTGTCTTCGCCTGGAAGGCGTCCAAGTTTATCACACATTGGAAGCGCCTGTCGGAGAACTCGGTCAACAGTCTCGAGCTGCTCGAAGCTCGCCTGTCGCTGCTGGGAAACAAGGTCGGTCCCATCCTGTTTCAACTGCCGCCGCAGTTTGAGGCCAAGCCGGATCGCCTCGCCTCCTTCCTCAAGCTGCTGTCGAAGGAGCGCCGCTACAGCTTCGAGTTTCGGCACCCAAGCTGGTATGCCCCGAAGGTCATGCGACTGCTGTCCGATGCGAACATCTCGCTGTGCATTTCGGACCATCACGACGCGCCGGCACCGTGGAGGCGCACCGCCGATTTCGTCTACGTCAGAGGCCACGGCCCCGGCGGCCGATATAAGGGCCATTATCGCGATGCGACACTGGTGGAGTGGGCCAAGCGCATTCGTTCCTGGAAGAAGCAGGGCTGCGACGTCTACGTCTATTTCGACAACGACCAGAAGAGCGCCGCGCCCGCCGACGCGGCTGCCCTGCGACAATTGATTGAAGGGGGAAAGTAGGAACCAGCAGATCGAGCGTCTCGATCAGCTGTTGCAGCCGGTTGATCAGGCAACTTTGCTGACGAAAAATGCCGGCTCATGGCCGACATTTTTCTTGATCGCATCGGTCTAATATCGGCCGCCCGATTGCGTCCCCTTGTCGCTCTTGGTCCCGGCACCATGGCTGGAAGGATGGGCCGCGCGGCTCGAACCGCCGCCAGCGCCGGTCGTCATGCCCTTCTTATTCATGTGCGTACTCGTATGCGGTGTCGCGCCAGGCCCGACATTGCCCTCGCTGGATGCACCGGGCGCGGGCTGGGCCTGCTGCGCGAGCGCGCCGCCGGCAGACAATGCCAGAACGCATGCAGAGGCCAGAATGATCTTCTTCATCGGTATCTCCTTGGATTGACCTTTCGGCACAACCCGGCGCCGCCCGAACCGGTTCCTACCGCCGTGGACGCAAGTTCGTGCGTTTCGCCATCCACGCTCAATAGATCGCGAGAACACTTAGGAACCAAACACGGCAAACCGGGTTCCCCAGTAAATTCGAGGAACCGACATGTCGGCATGGTTCAAGGACGAGTCCTTTCCCGTGCTGCTGGAGAGCGCGGTACAGATCGCGTGGGACTACCTCAGGCGGGCTGGCGAAATCGATGACCCGGTGGAAGCACACCATTTCCTGATCGAGAAAGTCGCCTTCATGATCAGCCAGGGCCAGCACAACAGGCTTGTGCTGTCAAACCGCGCCATTTCCGCGTTTCAGCAATACAAGCGCGCACGCACCATCGAGCTGTCGTTGATTTCGCGATAAGATCGGTCATAGGCGCAGCGCGCCTTGCCTAGTGGATGATGTCTAGCGGCAATCGACAAATCTCGTCACCGTCTTCGTTGGTGACAAGGATCGAGTAGTGCCTGTTCTTCAGGTCCGGGTGTTCGCCGAGCAGCCGCCGTGCGATGTTGTCGGCCGAATCCATCGCGGCAATATCGTCAGCGAGTTCCGCGCCGCCTTGATCGGCAACCGTCTTGGTGTTGACGAGATCGAAATGGTAGAGCGGCATTTTGCGCTCCCGCCTGGCATCGTCTCACCCGAGTCACCCGAGACTACGCACGACAGCCCGACTTGGTTCCCGGTCGCAGCCGCCGTTCGGTCCCGCCTTGAAAATCCTGCGGCCCGAAGGAACGCCGATCCGCAACATCGGTTAGGCGCTAAACGACGACAGCGAGGTCTGCCATGAGAGTTTGCGATGCGATGACCCCCGACGTTCAGCTCTGTACTCCTGAAGATAGCTTGAAGGATGCGGCAGAGGCTATGGGCGCACTCGGCGTCGGACTGCTGCCGGTCACCGAGAACGACCGCCTCGTCGGCATGGTGTCCGACCGCGATATCGCTATTCGCGGCGTCGGCATGGGCCGCGGGCCGGAGGCGCGGATCCGGGACGTCATGACTGCCGAGGTGAAGTACTGCTTCGAAGATCAGGATCTCGACGAGGTGACGGCAATTATGGGCGAGATTCAGGTCCGTCGCATGCCCGTACTCAATCGCGAAAAGCGTTTGGTCGGTATCATTGCGCTCGGCGATATTGCGCAGGCCAACGGCGGTGACAGCGCTGGCGTGGCGCTGAGCGAGATTTCTCGTCCCAGTGCCCAACATGCACAGCTATAGCGATGCACGAGCATCAACACGACAAAGTCAGCCTCAACCTAGACCTGCTTTGCGCGACATTGGCGATCGTCAGCGCGGCACTGCTCACGGGGATGCTGAGATATCTGCTGGGATGAACAGTCCCAACCATGTGCGGCAGACCGCCGGTTCGCCGACCGTGTCCCTATACTTGCCGAGTTTCCTGATCGCCGCTGGCGTCGTTATCGCCTTGGGTGCGATCGCTTGTTCGCGAATGGCTTATGTCGAATCCGACTAGATCCCGTCGGTTCTGGTTGACGAGGCTCGGACGTCGAAAGATGCGATCGGGGCGACGGCGCCATCTGACGTGAGCTGCTGCTCATCCTTCGTCTCGAAAGTCATCGAGAGGCCGCCCGTTGGATCGATGGCTCGCTCGAGCCATTTGATCGATTCTTCGATCCAGTGATCGCTATTTGCTGGATCGGCTTGCGCCCTCGCCCGGCAGGCATCGGCCTGCGCCAGACAGGCAGCCTTGCGATCCATCGTCATCTCAGCGCGGCGATTGCAGGCCGGGCGATGTCAGCCACTCGTTCAGATGAGCGGCGGTTTCCGCTTGCCTTGCCTTCTTCAGCAATGCGTCGCGCGCCTCACCTTGCGGCAACTGCTCGGCTGCCGCGCGTGCCTCGTCTGCCGCTCTCTGGAGCCGCTCGTCGAACGGCACGCTGTTCTTTCTTCGATTGCGCTTTGCCGTCATGGAAGTCTCCCGCTTCGCAAGTGAGTATAGAATCGCGCTTCCAACAATCTATCGTCGCTAACTCAGGTTACTTCGCGCGAACAAAATAAACGGCTAGGCGGGAACGGATCACTCGAAAAACAGCCCAACAGGCCTCTCTTGGCAACCCTCGCTCCTCCGCAGCTAAGGCTTGGACTGCATGGCGGCTTCGCCCTGCTCCCGCGCCGGCACGCTCACATGCACTTCATGGCCCTGCCGAATCGCCAAAGATGCAGCAGCGACGGCCGATTCGAACGCGGATTCCTTGGTCGCATATTCACCGTTCACAACGCCGTCATGCAGCACTCCCCATTGGTCGCGAATTGGCACGATGGCGTATTGCGCAAGTCCCATCTTCCTCTCCGTTGCAAACGTCTTCGCGATTACTTCTTGTCGGGATCGTTCGGGCGAACGGTCATGTTGCTCTCGGGCATTCTGTCCCGGCCGGCGTCGCCATTGTTGTCCCGCCCGCCTGAAGTCGATGTCCCGCTACCGCTCCGGCTCGGCCTCGTTGCACTGCCGGTTGTCGGTGCGGAGCCTGGCGTGGCGGAGCTCGCGGCCGGGTCTCCCGTGGTCGATCCGCGCCCGCTCGGTGCGCCACCCGTTTGCGCCAGTGCGAGCGCGGGGCACAGCATGAATCCGAAAGCCAACGCAATTCGTGTCAGTTTCATCGCAAGCCATCCTTAAGACGTCGATGAAACTAATCGGCCAGTGACGAGAACGTTCCTAATCGCGGCTTCCGATGCCTGATCCGTCGCGGCTATGCAGTGCGCGAACTGAGCGCCGGCTCCGATCCTGGCGCATTCATATCTCGATATGAAGCAGCCTCCGTGCGCGGCTTTCCCTGCAACGGCACCGTTAGGCGACAGACCAGGCCTTCAGGGCGCCAATCGAAATCGGCATTGCCGCCAAGCTGGGTCTCGATGCTGGCGATCACGCTCCTTGTGCCGAATCCCTTGGAGGTCGGCTTGGTCACGCGCGGCCCACCTGTTTCAACCCACGCCAGGATCAGCCTATCGCTCTGCACTTCCCAGGTGATGGCGAGCCGGCCTGACAGCGAGGAAAGGCTGCCATACTTCGCGGAGTTGGTGACGAGCTCGTGCAGCGCCAGCGCCAGCGTTTGCGCCGTGGCAGGCTCGAGCTGGACCTCCGCACCCTCGTACTGGATTTGTCCGGCTTCCGAATACGGCGCTACTTCTTCGGCCACCAGTCGCCGGATTTCCGCGCCCTGCCAGCTCGACAGCGACAGCACGGTGTGAACCCGCGCCAGCGCCGTGATCCGGCCCTCGACCGCCTGCACATAGGCGTTGACATTCTGCGCGCGCGTCAGCCGTACGATCGACTGCGCCAGCGCGAGAGCGTTCTTGGCGCGATGATCGACTTCTCGCGTGAGCAGGCTCTGCCGTTCTTCGGCACGCTTGCGATCGGTGATGTCGACGGTGACGCCGCTGACCCGCACCACGCGGCCCTTCTTGTCGGTGGTCGCAGCCGCCGTGCCGACGCACCAGCGCACCTCGCCGTCGGGACGGATGATGCGGAATTCGGCTTCATATGATTTCACGCCCTTCGCGAACTCGGTCCAGGCCTCGCGCAAGCCATCGAAATCCTCGGGATGAAACAGCGCTTGAATGTTCGCGGATGTCAGCTCGAAGCTCTTGGAATCGACGCCAAAGATCTTGTACTGGCCATCGTCCCACATCCAGTCGCCGTTGACCCAGTCCCAGTCCCAGGAGCCCATCTTGCCGGCGGCAATCGCCATGCTGCGGCGCTGTTCGCTTTCGACCAGCCGCGCGGTCGATTGCTCGAGCTCTGCGGTGCGCGCGCGGACGCGGTCCTCAAGCTCGGAATTGAGCCGCTCCAACTGCCGGGTCTTGCGGTAGAGCTCGGCGAAGACACGGATCTTGGCGCGCAGCACTTCCGGCACCACCGGCACCGGAACGTAGTCGACCGCACCCATCTCATAGCCGCGCAGCCGGTCGAAATCACTGACCTGGATCGCCGAGATGAAAATCATCGCGGTCTTCTGAAAGCGCGGATGTTCGCGGATCATGGCCGCGAGCTCGAAACCATCGAGCTCGGGCATGCAGACGTCGACCAGGATGACCGCGACTTCGTTCTTGAGCAGAAACTCGAGCGCTTCCCGCCCCGACGCGGCCACCACCAGATTCTCGCCGAGCTCCTTCAGGATCACTTCATAGGCCAGCAGCTTCGCCGGCTGATCGTCGACCAGAAGGATGTTTACCTTTTCATGGTCCATCATCTTCATGCCGCTTCAGCGATGTAGCCACATGCGGATGGCGAGCAGCAATTGCTCGGTGTTCACCGGCTTGGCCAGATAATCCGACGCGCCCGCTTCCAGGCATTTCTCTCGGTCGCCCTTCATCGCCTTTGCGGTCAGTGCGATGATCGGAAGACGGGCAAGCGCCGCATTCTGCCTGATCACGCCGATGGTCTGATAGCCGTCCATCTGCGGCATCATGATGTCCATCAGGACGATGGCAATCTTGGGATTGGATTCGACTAGCGCGATCGCCTCGTGGCCCGTCGTAGCCGTCAGTACCTTCATACCACGCCGTTCGAGCACGCTGGAAAGCGCGAAGATGTTTCGCGCGTCGTCGTCGACGAGAAGCGCCGTCTTGCCAATGAGATCCTCATCGGAACTGTTAAGTTTCTCGAGCATCCTCTGCTTTTCAATCGGCAATTCCGTGATGACACGATGCAAGAACAGTGACGTTTCGTCGAGCAGGCGTTCCGGGGATTCGACGCCTTTTACGACAATGCTGCGCGCCATTGTGTGAAGCTCGGCATCCTCCTCGGCCGAGAGTTCCCGTCCGGTGAAGACTACGATCGGAACATTGGACAGGCTTTCATCCTTGCGGATTTCGTCGAGCACCTCAAAGCCGCTCATATCGGGCAGCCGCAGATCAAGTACGACGCAGTCGCAAGGGATGCTTCGCAAGGTCGAGAGCGCCCCGGCTCCGGTACCGGTGGTGACGATCTCGACGTCCTTGTGATCCAATAGTTCCTTGATGCTGAGCCGTTCGGCCGGATTGTCCTCCACGATCAGAAGCCGCTTGCGTCGCGGCCTTGCATATTCCTTGATCTGGGCGAGCGCCGCGCTGACGCCCTCGGTCGTCGTGGGCTTGTTGACGAACGAGAAGGCGCCGCGCGCCAGCGCATGCTGCCGGTCCTCGTCGAGCGTGATGACCTGCACCGGTATGTGCCGGGTCAGCGGACTGTGCTTGAGCTGGCTCAGCACGGTCCAGCCGAGCATGTCGGGTAGGAACACATCGAGCGAAACCGCGGTCGGCTGGAACTGCTTGGCGAGGTCCAATGCCTCGGCGCCGCGGTTCGCGACCAGGACCTTGAAACCCTTGTCCCGTGCGAGATCGACCAGGACCCGCGCGTAATGCGGGTCGTCTTCGACGATCAGGAGGATCATATCTCCGGGCTCGAGATCGAGCCGGTCGTCCAGCACCTCCGCCACGCGCTCCTGCGTTGCGGGCGCCTGCAACGCCGGCGCACCGCCCTGCGATAAGGGCAGCGCGGGGGGCACGCGAAGCGCAACGCTCGGGCCGGAATATTTCAGCGGCAGATAGAGCGTGAAGGTACTGCCCCTGCCGGGCGCACTTCGCAGATGGATCTCGCCGCCGAGCAGGCTCGCGAGCTCGCGGCTGATCGCAAGGCCGAGACCGGTGCCGCCATATTTGCGGCTGGTGCCGGCGTCCGCCTGCTGGAACGCTTCAAAGATCAGCTTCTGCTTGTCCAGGGGGATACCGATGCCGGTATCGCTCACCTCGAAGGCAACGACCGCGGGTGCGGTATTGAGAATTGGATGCTCGGCGCTCCAACCGCCGACCGCGGCCGAGACGGTCAGCTTGACGCCGCCCTCGGCGGTGAACTTGAAGGCGTTGGACAACAGGTTCTTCAGCACCTGCTGCAGGCGCTTGGAGTCGGTGACCATGCTGCGGGAAAGCGTCTCGTCGACCTCGATGCTGAACGACAGATGACGGTTTTCCGCCTCATGGCGGAACGGTCGGCCGACGGTTTCGAGCAGGCTCGATGTCAGGATTTCCTCGGCGTCCACGGTCACGGTACCGGACTCGATCTTCGAGAGGTCGAGGATGTCGCTGATCAGATTGAGCAGGTCGGTGCCGGCGCCGTGGATGGTGCGGGCGAATTCAACCTGCTTGGGCGCAAGATTGCCTTCGGGATTATCCGAAAGCTGCTGGCCGAGGATCAGGATGCTGTTCAACGGCGTGCGCAGCTCGTGCGACATGTTGGCCAGGAATTCCGACTTGTATTTCGAGGTCAGCGCAAGCTCGCTCGCCTTTTCTTCCAGCGCACGGCGCGCCTGCTCGATTTCCTGGTTCTTGCGTTCGACCTCAACGTTGCGTTCGGCGAGCTGTTGCGCCTTCAGTTCGAGTTGCTCGTTGGTCTGCTGCAATTCCCGCTGCTGGGCCTGAAGCTCGCCCGCGAGTTGTTGCGACTGCTTCAGCAGACTCTCGGTCTGCATTGTCGCCTCGATACTATTGAGCAGGATGCCGACGCTGTCAGTGAGCTGCTCTACAAAGGTAATCTGCGAGGCGGTGAACGACGCGAGCGAGGACAGCTCGATCACAGCCTTGACCTGGTTCTCGAACAGGACCGGGAATACCACCACGTTCTTGGGCAGCACGCGCATCAGCGCCGAATTCACCGGGACCACGTCATCAGGAATGTCCGAAAGCAGCCGTTGCCGCTTGTCCAGTGCGCATTGGCCGATCAGTCCCTCGCCCAAGCGCACGATTGATGGATGCGGTTTGGCGCCGTCGTCGGCATAGGCGGACAACAGACGCAGTTGCGGGATCTCGGCGCTCTCGACCTGGTAGATCACGCCCATATGCGCGTTGATCACGGGCGCCAATTCGGTCAGCAGCAGCCGTCCCACGGTCGACAGATCGCGCTGCCCCTGCAGCATATTGGTGAACCTGGCGAGATTGGTCTTCAGCCAGTCCTGTTCGGTATTGCGGTCCGTCGTCAAACGGAGGTTACCGATCATGGTGTTGATGTTGTCCTTGAGCTCGGCCACCTCGCCGCGGACGTCGACCTGAATGGTGCGGGTCAGGTCGCCTTTTGTCACCGCGGTTGCGACCTCCGCGATGGCGCGGACCTGCGAGGTCAGGTTGGCGGCCAGCAGGTTGACGTTGCCGGTCAGATCCTTCCACGTGCCGGCGGCGCCGGGCACGTTGGCTTGCCCGCCGAGCCGGCCCTCGACGCCGACTTCGCGCGCCACGGTGGTGACCTGATCGGCGAACGTCGCCAGGGTCTCGGTCATGTTGTTGATGGTGTCGGCGAGCGCGGCCACCTCGCCTTTCGACTTCACGGTCAGGTTCTGCTTCAGATCGCCATTGGCGACCGCCGTCACGACCTTGACGATGCCGCGCACCTGCTCGGTCAGGTTGGCGGCCATCACGTTCACGGTATCGGTCAGGTCCTTCCAGGTGCCGGCGACGCCGCGCACCTCAGCCTGGCCGCCGAGCTTGCCTTCGGTGCCGACTTCGCGCGCCACGCGCGTCACTTCGCCCGCAAACGCGTTGAGCTGATCCACCATGGTGTTGATGGTGTTCTTCAGCTCGAGGATTTCGCCCTTCACGTCGACGGTGATCTTGCGCGAGAGGTCGCCGCGCGCCACCGCAGTCGTGACTTCCGCGATGTTGCGCACCTGCGTGGTGAGGTTGGCCGCCAGCAGGTTGACGTTGTCGGTGAGGTCCTTCCAGGTGCCGGCGACGCCAGGCACCACGGCCTGGCCGCCCAGCCGGCCCTCGGTGCCGACCTCGCGCGCCACGCGCGTTACTTCAGCCGCGAAGGAGCGGAGCTGCTCCACCATCGTGTTCAGCGTTTCCTTCAGGAGCAGAATCTCGCCGCGGACGTCCACGGTAATCTTCTTCGACAGGTCGCCGCCGGCGATCGCGGTCGCGACCTCCGCGATGTTGCGGACCTGGGCCGTCAGGTTCGACGCCATGAAGTTGACGTTGTCGGTCAGGTCCTTCCAGGTGCCGGCGACCTCCGGCACTTCTGCCTGGCCGCCGAGCTTGCCTTCGGTGCCGACCTCGCGCGCCACGCGCGTGACTTCGGAAGCGAAGGCGTTGAGCTGGTCCACCATCGTGTTGATGGTGTTCTTCAGCTCAAGGATTTCGCCCTTCACGTCGACCGTGATCTTGCGCGACAGGTCGCCGCGCGCCACGGCGGTGGTGACTTCCGCGATGTTGCGGACCTGGGCGGTCAAATTGCCGGCCATCGAGTTGACGCTGTCAGTGAGGTCCTTCCAGGTGCCGGCCACGCCGGGCACATTGGCCTGGCCGCCGAGACGCCCTTCAGTGCCGACCTCGCGTGCGACGCGCGTCACCTCACCCGCGAAGCGGTTGAGCTGGTCGACCATGGTGTTCAGCGTTTCCTTGAGCTGCAGGATCTCGCCGCGCACGTCGACCGTGATCTTGCGCGACAGGTCGCCGCCGGCGATCGCGGTCGCGACCTCCGCGATGTTGCGCACCTGCGCCGTGAGGTTGCCCGCCATCGAATTCACGGAATCGGTCAGGTCCTTCCAGGTGCCGGCGACGCCAGGCACTTCCGCCTGGCCACCCAGCTTGCCGTCGGTGCCGACCTCGCGTGCGACGCGCGTCACTTCGCCCGCAAACGCATTGAGCTGGTCCACCATGGTGTTCAGCGTCTCCTTCAATTGAAGGATTTCGCCTGACACGTTCACGGTGATCTTCTTCGACAGGTCACCCTTCGCCACCGCAGTTGCGACTTCCGCGATGTTGCGAACCTGGCCCGTCAGATTCGATGCCATCGAATTGACGCTGTCAGTCAGGTCCTTCCAGGTGCCGGCAACGCCGCGCACCAGCGCCTGTCCGCCGAGCTTGCCTTCGGTACCGACCTCGCGCGCCACGCGCGTGACTTCGGACGCGAAGGCGTTGAGCTGGTCGACCATCGTGTTGATGGTGTCCTTCAGCTCCAGGATTTCGCCGCGCACGTCGACCGTGATCTTCTTCGAGAGGTCGCCATTGGCCACGGCCGTCGTCACTTCCGCGATGTTGCGGACTTGGGCGGTCAGGTTGGACGCCATGAAGTTGACGTTATCAGTCAGGTCCTTCCAGGTGCCGGCAACGCCGAGCACGTTAGCCTGACCGCCGAGCTTGCCTTCGGTGCCGACCTCGCGCGCGACGCGCGTCACTTCGGACGCGAACGCGTTGAGCTGGTCCACCATGGTGTTCAGCGTCTCCTTCAATTGAAGAATCTCGCCTGACACATTCACCGTGATCTTCTTGGAAAGGTCGCCCCCGGCGATCGCAGTGGCGACGTCGGCGATGTTGCGGACCTGGGCGGTCAGGTTGGACGCCATGAAGTTCACGTTATCAGTCAGGTCCTTCCAGATGCCCCCGACACCGGGCACCTGGGCTTGGCCACCGAGCTTGCCTTCGGTGCCGACCTCGCGCGCGACGCGCGTCACTTCGCCCGCGAAGGCGTTGAGCTGGTCGACCATCGTGTTGATGGTGTCCTTCAGCTCCAGGATTTCGCCGCGCACGTCGACGGTGATTTTCCGCGACAGGTCGCCGCGCGCCACCGCGGTCGTCACGTTGGCGATGTTGCGCACCTGCGCGGTCAAATTGCCGCACATCGCATTGACGGAATCGGTCAGGTCCTTCCACGTGCCGGCCACGCCGGGCACGATCGCCTGGCCGCCAAGCTTGCCGTCGGTACCCACCTCGCGCGCGACGCGCGTCACTTCGGACGCGAACGAGCGCAATTGGTCGACCATGGTGTTGATCGCTTCCTTCAACTGCAAGATCTCGCCGCGGACGTCGACCGTTATCTTCTTCGAAAGGTCGCCATTGGCGACTGCGATCGTCACCTCCGCGATGTTGCGGACCTGACCTGTCAGGTTGTTGGCCATCGAGTTGACGCTCTCGGTCAGATCTTTCCAGACACCGGTCACCTCCGGCACCTGGGCCTGCCCGCCAAGCCGGCCCTCGACGCCGACTTCCCGTGCCACGCGCGTCACTTCCGACGTGAACACGCCGAGCTGCTTGATCATCGTGTTGACGATGTTCGCCGACTGCAGGAATTCGCCGCGCAGTGGCCGCCCCTCGACGTCAAGCTGAACGGTCTGCAGCAGGTCGCCTTGTGCGACCGCCGCGACCGCGCGCGTCACTTCCCGGGTCGGCCACAAAAGGTCGTCGATCAGCGTGTTGATCGAGCCTTCCATGTCCGCCCAAGAGCCACTTGAAAGGCCGAGATTCACCCGTTGGCGGGTCTGTCCCTCGCGGCCGACGACTTGGCCGACGCGCTCGAGCTGCTGGGCCATGCGCTCGTTCGCCGCGGCGATCTCGTTGAAGGCGTCCGCTATCTTGCCGTCGATCCCGAGATAGTCGCCGCGCATGCGCGCAGTGAAGTTACCGGCCCGCATCGCCTGGAGCGATTGCAACAGGTCCTGGGCGGGATCGATCTTGCCGTTTTGTTTGTTACGGCGGGGTTCGCCACGACTACGAGGAGCCGGACCCAAATCGCTCATAAAATTCCCCCTGCACGCTGGCCGGCTTTAGATTTTCGAAGTTCCGGACCATCGGATGCATAAGACGGATAGGTTGCGATCTAATCAAGACAGAAAAAATGAGCGATAACGCGCGGAGACAGCCGAACGATACCAATGAGAGATCTGACGGAAGGTTCCCGGTCCTCGGGAACTTTTTTGCGACTGCTCAGCAACCTGTTAGACCCAAGCCTAAAGCGGGAACGAAAGTCGCGCCTTGGCGTTTGCAGTCGGGGGGCAGGATTTCAAATGGCCAAGAAGACCAAACAGCTCGAACGGGATTATTTCGAGAGCGAACGCAATTTCCGTCTTCTGGTCAAGGCCGTTACGGATTACGCGCTCTACATGTTGAGCCCGCAGGGCATCGTCGCGAACTGGAATGCCGGTGGCGAGCGAATCAAGGGCTATTCATCCGAAGAAATCGTTGGCCAGCACTTCTCGCGTTTTTATACCCCGGCGGATCGGGCGGCAGGCAAGCCCGCTCGAGCGCTGAAGATCGCCGAGGAGACCGGCCACTACGAGGAAGAAGGTTGGCGCGTCCGCAAGGATGGCTCGTTCTTCTGGGCGAGCGTTGTGATCGACCCGATTCGCAACCGCTCCGGCCGATTGATCGGCTTTGCCAAGATCACCCGCGATATCACCGAGCGTCGCGAAGCGCAGCTCAAACTGGAGCAGATCCAGCGCCAGCTTGCGGAATCCCAGAAGATGGACGCGCTCGGCCAACTGACCGGCGGTGTCGCGCACGACTTCAACAATCTCCTGATGATCGTCTCGGGCAATCTGCACAAGATCAAGAAGGAGGTGACGAGCCCGGGAGCCCGGCGCGCACTGAGTGCGATTGAGACCGCTACTCAACGTGCTGCTTCCCTCACCAGCCAACTCCTCAGCTTCGCCCGACGACAGAGTGTCAATCCGCGGACCATCGACGTCGATCACCAGATCTCGTCCGTGCGTGAGGTATTGGCGAGTGCGCTCGGCAGCATGGTGACGTTGCAGATCGATATCCAGCCCGACGTCTGGCCAGTCTTCCTCGATCCCGCCGAGCTTGAAACCGCTCTCCTCAACCTTGTCATCAACGCTCGGGATGCGATGCCGGAAGGCGGCACCATCACCGTCTCGGCGCGCAATGATTTGGACAAGGATCAGGTCCTGATTTCAGTCGAGGATACCGGCACGGGCATTCCACAGGATGTGCTCAGCAAGGTGTTCGATCCCTTCTTCACCACCAAGCCCCTCGGCAAGGGAACCGGCCTCGGCCTCTCCCAGGTGCATGGCTTCGTCCATCAGGCCGGCGGGACGATCGACATCGAAAGCGCGCTTGGCAAGGGCACCATGGTCCGCCTCCGTCTGCCCCGGGGCAGCGCGGCGGAACAGCACGGACAGGAGAGTTTGAGCAAGCAAGCTTCCGCAACCGTCCTGCTGGTCGAGGACAATCCCGCTGTCGCCGACGCGAGCGCCGGGCTGCTCGAGCAACTTGGCTATACCGTCCGCTGGGTGCCTAACGCCGAGACGGCGCTGCAGGAAATCGAGGCTGACGATGTCGACCTCGTATTCAGCGACATCATCATGCCCGGCAAGATGGACGGACTGAAGCTGGCGCGCGCGATCAGAGAACGAAATCCGACGTTGCCGGTCCTGCTCACGACCGGTTATTCCGATTCCGCCAAGCACGTCAGGATGGATTTTCCAGTCCTCCGGAAGCCCTACCAGCTTCACGAGCTCAGCCGTGAGCTGTCCAAGCTGACCGGGCACGACTGACCCCGCGGCGCGGGTCGCCATTTCTTGCGGCTCGCAGGAACCTGCCCGCCCCCAGATATGTTGTTGCGGCAGCCATGGGAAATGCTGCTGGAGCATCGATGGCCAATGACCACCCGCAGGAGACCGCCGAAACGCAGCAAGCTCGCGCACGGGAGGGATTTGGCGGCATGCCGTCCGCTCGTGCTCGACGATTCCAGCTCCGATGAATTGCTGGACGATTGGATGGTCGCCTATCCGGGCACCGAGTTGGTCACGCAGGCGGCCTGATCTGAAGCCTTGGCGACCCCATCAACCGGCCTGACTCGTGGACGGCCAGCTTCCCCGGACCAGCCGGACCCGTTCGATGCGCCCGCATTGCTCGCAGCGATATTGAATGACGTCCTTGCCGTCCTCGCCCGGCGCGCTCCGCTCGAGCCGCATTGTCTTCCTGCAGATGACGCAGGAGATCAGTGTGAGCAGCGGGTTGCGATCGTCATTCATCGTTCCCGTCCGACACAAAACTCACCGAAGTTAACCTATGTGGCGGTTGCGGCGGCTGAAATGGGCTACGTTATCACTATTCGATGTAGTTGTTATCGATGGCCGCCGGGGGCCGAGCTTATGGAACGTAAGCGATCTCCATTGGAGCGACAGGCGGCCGACGCGCTGCGCCGCGCACGCCGGCTCCCCGTCGGCGCCGGCCGCAACGATCTTCGCCAGCTTGCAGGCGGACTGCTCTTATTGCACCGCCGTGGCATGGACGCCCTGCTGGAAGGTCGCCTCCAGGGGTTTTCCCGGCTGAACCGGCCTCTTTCCGAAACAATCGTCGATTGACAGTCCAAGCACGGGAGCATCGGGCCGACGCGGCGCAATACTCGCTGCGCCATTCCGGTTGCCAGAGATCGGCCAACTGCCCGGCCGCGGTTCACCGAGCAGATCGACTTGGTTCGCGTCAGCCGCTCTTTTCGGCGGTATCGATACTTTCGCGATGAATCTCGATGCCGGCATCATCAAGCACCACGACCGCATAACCTTTGCCGAGATATTCCTGCCCGCTCTCAGCGAGATCGATCGCAAGCCGCTTGGCGTGCACGAGCGCCTGGTCGCGGTCACCCACCGGTCGTCCGATGGCATCGAGCGCCCGATCGTGGTCAACAATCCAGAAGTGATAGCGGGTCATCGGTATGCTCGCGGCTGCGACCGCCTTCAGCTGGTATTGCTCTCCCGCCACTTTTCGAGGTCAGGTTTCGGATCGCCGGATCGCTGCTCCTTCTCCGGCTTCTCCTTCCACGGTTTGTCGGTCTGCTTGTGCGAACCCCAGTCGGTCTGCTGCCGGGGATCATCGAGTGGCGTTTCCTTGCTCATGCGACACCTCCTGGAGGAAGCAAGCGCAAGCGCTAAATCTGTTCCTAACGCGGACACTCCGTCGCGGTCACGTCGCAGGTTCGAGCTCTCGCCCGACCAGCATCGCGCGCCTGTGCTTGAAGCGCCGATAGTCGTCGATCGCCCTGTTCGCCAGCAGAAGGCGCCGCCGCTCTCCCCGTCGCACCATCAGTTCGATATCGTCGACCAGAAAGCGGCTCGCGACTGCGCCATCGTCAAGCTCGCCGGCGCGCTCGAGAAAGTCCCAGGCGATCTGCACCGAATCTTCGATCAATATGGGCAAGGGCTCAGTCATGGTCTCCTTGCGGTGAAAACGCGCGGAGACGACGTCCGTTCCTGGTCGGAAGCGGCGGGAGCACATCGTGCTGTGCTGTCGCGCAACTGCCCGCCTATCTATCCGCAAACGCGGCTAGCGAGGCTGGTTGGCGCGTCAATCCTTCTTCGGTCGCACAACCGGCTGGCGTTTCAGGTGCTCTCTGACGTCGGGCAGCCGTTCGCTGCCGCCGGCAGCTTTCCACTGACCGATCAGCTCAGTCATCTCCGAGCGCATGGCAAGCAGCCGGCGCGCCGCCTCCGTGCAATCGTGATCGTGATTGACCTGATCGCGGACCACGCCCTCGGCAACGATCATCTCGTCCCGTAGCGCACTGATCTTGCGACGGATTTCATTAATTCTATTGTCCATGGCTTGTTAGAACAAAAATAGAACATAAAGTCAAGTCACGGATTTGAGACTACGAGGCAGCGGACCATGAGGACACCGGTGGCGAAATATGGCGGGGTACGCGAGCGCGCCAGTGCTCAAATGACCCGCGCCCAGGCATTGCGATTGAAGCGTCTTGCGGAGGAGGCCTACCAGCCCGGGCAATACGCGGGGGATCTGAGCTTTGAAGAAGCCGAGCGGCGTATTCAGGCGCTCGAGGCGGAAATCGCGCTGGCGGATTCCTTCTAGCCGATGCTGGCAGCCCCTCGCCTCCTGTTAACAAATGATATAGCCGGGTGACTTAAGCGTCGGTTGGTCGTTGCCCGGAGCGTCTCTTGCTGGATATCGAAAGGAATTCGCCGCTCCCGTTCCCGCTTGCGTTGAGGGACGGGCGGACGATCGCGACCGTTGGCGACGTGGCGGATTTCTTTTCATCACTCACTGAGGATCAGCGCGAACGCGTTCACTGGCGAACGGCGATCCTGATGCTGAACAATGCCATGAAGGAATCGCGCTATCTGAAGATCGCCGCCATCAACCTGCGCTCCGCGCTCGCCTATGACCGCTTGCTGGCGGAGGACGCGCCGTGACCGTGTTCGTAGGGGCATGGCCGAATCGCGGCTCTCTGCGGCAATCCGGCGTGGCCTTGGAGACCAGGCGCCCCGTTTCCTGTCAGAGCAGTTTTGCGCGCACGAACAGCGCGCGCAGCGCATTAGTCGCCGGGATCGCCAGCATCGCGTTGTCGGCGGCTTTCTCCAGCGCGCTGACCGCCTCGTCGTGCAGCGTGCGGAATTCCATCCACTCCACCGAGTTCAGATTGGTGATGAAGCGATAGGCCTGGCCGACGGTCGCAATCGTGACGGTCTCGCCGTTCAGCTTGATCTTGAACGTCGCCTTCAGCGGTGTGTCGGAACTCGATACGTCACCCATGACGCGGTTGTGCAACGGGCGTAGCCAAAGTCAATCTAATTCTATCTCCCGCCCTGGACCTTCATCCCCACAGGCCCGATCTCTGTTAGCTTTCTCCGGGGTGATTCGTGCTCGCGGACAGCAAAGACACATATCTGGATGCGCTCAATCCTGCGCAACGGCGCGCCGTCGAGCACGGCGTCGGGCCGGATGGAACCATTGGCGCGCCGCTTCTGGTGATCGCCGGCGCCGGATCAGGCAAGACCAACACGTTGGCCCACCGCGTTGCGCATCTGATCGTCAGCGGTGCTGACCCACGCCGCATCCTCCTGATGACCTTCTCGCGCCGCGCGGCGGCGGAAATGACCAAGCGCGTCGAACGGATCGCCCGCCGCGTGCTCGGCGACAACGCGGGCGTCATGACCGATGCGCTCACTTGGTCCGGCACCTTTCACGGCATCGGCGCGCGGCTACTTCGGGAATATTCCGAGCGGATCGGGCTCGATCCTGCCTTCACCATCCATGACCGTGAGGATTCCGCCGACCTCATCAACCTCGTCCGGCACGATCTCGGCTTCTCCAAAACCGAGAGCCGCTTCCCGACCAAGGGCACTTGCCTTGCGATCTATTCCCGCTGCGTCAATTCCGAGACGCCGATCGATAGCGTGCTCGGCATGTTCTATCCCTGGTGCTCGGGCTGGGCGGATGAACTGAAGCGCCTGTTTGCCGCTTATGTCGACGCCAAGCAGCAACAGAACGTACTCGATTATGACGACCTCCTGCTCTATTGGGCGCAGATGGTGACCGACGCTGCGCTTGCCGACGAGATCGGTGGCCGCTTCGACCACGTCATGGTCGACGAATACCAAGACACCAACCGCCTGCAATCATCGATCCTGCTCGCACTGAAACCCGGAGGGAGCGGGCTTACGGTCGTGGGCGACGACGCGCAGTCGATCTATTCGTTCCGCGCCGCCACTGTCCGCAACATCCTGGATTTTCCGGATCAGTTTACGCCGAGGGCGGAGCTCATCACGCTCGATCGCAACTATCGCTCGACCGAGCCGATCCTATCGGCCGCAAACGGCGTGATTGCGCTGGCCAAGGAGCGTTTCACGAAGAATCTCTGGACCGAGCGGACATCGTCGCGCAAGCCACAGCTCGTCGCCGTCCGCGACGAGGCCGATCAGGCGCGCTACATCGTCGAGCAGGTCCTGGCGAACCGCGAGGAAGGCGCGTTGCTCAAGCACCAGGCGGTCTTGTTTCGCACCTCCTCGCATAGCGGTCCGCTGGAAGTCGAACTCACCCGCCGCAACATTCCCTTCGTGAAGTTCGGCGGCCTGAAATTCCTCGACGCCGCCCATGTCAAGGACATGCTGGCGTTATTGCGCTTCGTGGAGAATCCGCGCGACCGCGTCGCCGGTTTCCGCATCCTGCATTTGCTGCCGGGCGTCGGGCCAAGCTCGGCGCAGCGGGTGCTCGAACGCATGGCCGAGGCTGCCGACCCGATTGCCGCACTCTGCACCTTGCCTTCGCCGCCGCGCGCTGGCGAAGATTGGAAGGGATTTGTCCGCGCGATCGAGAACCTCCGCTATTCCGAGTGGCCCGTCGATATCGAGCGGGCACGGCTGTGGTACGAGCCGCATCTCGACCGCATCCACGAGGACGCCGAGGTCCGCCGCGCGGATTTGATCCAGCTCGAACAGATCGCAAGCGGCTATCCGTCGCGCGAGCGCTTCCTGACCGAGCTCACGCTCGATCCGCCGGATGCGACCAGCGACCAGGCCGGCCCGCCTTTGCTCGACGAGGACTATCTGATCCTCTCGACGATCCATTCCGCCAAGGGACAGGAATGGAAGTCGGTCTTCGTGCTCAACGTCGTCGACGGCTGCATGCCCTCCGATCTTGGCGCCGGGACCAGCGCCGAGCTGGAAGAGGAACGCCGCCTGCTCTACGTCGCCATGACCCGCGCCAAGGATGATCTGCACCTGATCCTGCCGCAGCGCTTCTTCGTGCACGGCCAGAGCGCCAAAGGCGACCGGCACATGTACGCCTCGCGCACGCGTTTCATCCCGGAGAGGCTGGTGCCGCTGTTCGAGCGCACCACCTGGCCGATTGCGCGTCCGGCGACCGCCGCGCCGGCAGATCGTGCAGCGCCGGTCGACATCCGCGCCAAGATGCGCGGGATGTGGCGTTAGCCGAGAGAGCAATCGGGAACGATCGCTACCGCGCTACGTTGATGCCAGGTCCAAAACTTTTGCGATGGCCCCCGTGGCGAACGATGAAGCCGCGAAAGCCGTCGTCCGATGAGCAGTCGTGAAAACCTTCCCGTGTGCCGTGCTGTTACTTTCTCGCGAAGATCTGCTTGAGGTAGCAGAGTCCATCGTAAGTCAGCCGCGTCTCGCGGGTCTCGCCCTTCGCTACTTCGCCTTCCAGGAACGTCTCGAGCTCCGGAAGCGCGCGCTCGAACTTCTCCGTGATGCCCATCATCACGCAGGTTTCCTTGATGCGTTCGATCGGTTTTTCGAGAACGTCGATTTGAACCATCGCCTTCAAATTCATGATCCAGCGCTTTGTTCCGACCGCTGCGGTGGAAGCCCGCCGTCGGTCTTGGAGAATCATCTGGTGATCGCTTAACCGGCCGAGAGTCTACTTGCCATGCGTGTCAGCAAGAAGAAGGAGCGATCGGACAAGGCGGCGCGGCTGTGGCCTCTGCTCGCTCTGAACTTCTTCATGGCCGACATGCAGTCCGGCATCGGGCCGTTCGTCGGCGTCTTCCTCCAGGCGCATGGCTGGGCGAGCGGCTGGATTGGGACCGCGATGACGATAGGCAACGTCGCGGGCATGCTGATCACGACGCCGATCGGCGGCTTCATCGATGCAAGCCGCCACAAGCGCGCCTGGGTGATCGTGCCGGGCGTCGCCGTTGTCACGGCCTCGGCCCTCATTCTGCTGTCGCAAAACTTCTGGGCCGTCGCCGCATCGCAAATCGCAACCTCGCTTGCCGGCGCCGCCATCGTTCCCGCCGTCACCGGCATCACGCTTGGCATCGTGAGGCAGAAGGGCTTTAACCGGCAGAACGGCCGCAACCAGGCCTTCAACCATGCCGGCAACATGGTCGGCGCGGCCGTATCGGGCTATCTCGGTTGGAAATACGGCTACACGGCCGTGTTCCTGCTGGCGGCGCTCTTCGGCGCCATTGCGATCGCATGCGTTCTTCTGATCCCTGCCGACGCCATCGACAACAGGGCTGCGCGTGGCACCAAAGAGGATGATCCGGAGAGCCAGCCAAGCGGCTTCACGGTGCTGGCGAGGCACAAGGCGCTGCTCGTCCTCGCATTGGCATTGGCGGCCTTCCATCTCGGCAATGCCGCGATCCTTCCGCTGTATGGGTTGGCGGCGGTTGCCGACGGCTTTGCCAAGGGGCCGGATTTCGTGGCGACCACGATTGTGATCGCGCAGGCCGTCATGATCGTGACCTCGATCGTCGGCATGCGCGCGGCGGAAAACCGCAGCTATTGGCCGGTGCTGCTCGCGTCCTTCCTGGCACTGCCGCTGCGCGGCATCCTCGCGTTCTTCCTCACGGGCTGGTGGGGCGTAGTGCCGGTGCAAATTCTCGACGGCATCGGCGCCGGCCTGCAGAGTGTCGCGGTCCCGGGAATGGTCGCCCGCTCGCTGAACGGGACCGGCCGTATCAATCTCGGACAGGGCGCGGTGATCACCGTTCAAGGCATCGGCGCTTCGCTCAGCCCCGCGCTCGGCGGCTGGATCGCGCAATGGATCGGCTATCCGCCGACATTCGTCCTGCTCGGCGCACTCGGCCTGGTGTCGGTCGCGCTGTGGGTCGGCTTCGCCCCCGAGATGAAGAAATATTGATGCCCGCTGGCCCGCTCTGGTTCCGGCGGACCGGAATGACTAGATCGACATGACCACCCTTCCGCCGATGTCCCTCTGTGAAGAAATCCGTGGTCATTCTCGTCCTGCTGATTGTCGTTCCGCTTGCCTTTTCGACGGGCGCCTATTTGCTAGGAGACAGGCGCGTCGATTGGCAGACGGCCGACCGATCGAGCGCCGGCCTGCTCCCGAAAGCCTCCGAGCATCCGGCCGCCGTCGTCCGCGTTTATGCTGCGCGCACCGTGCGCTGGCGCGGGATTTTTGCGGTCCACACCTGGATCGTGGTCAAGGAACAGGATGCGCCGCGCTACAGCCGCTATGACTACACGGCGTGGGGGCAACCGATCCGGGTCGACGGCTTCGAGGCCGACGGCCGATGGTCGGTGCCGTGCCGGAAGCAATCGTGAGCGTGGACGGCGCGAACGCCGTGCCGCTGATCCCGAAGATCCGGGCGGTCATCGAGAATTACAGGTTTCGCGACTATGGCGATTACAGCGCCTGGCCGGGCCCGAACTCGAACACGTTTGTTCAGGCGGCACTCGACGCCGTGCCGGAACTGCAAGCGGTGCTACCGCCGACGGCGATCGGCAAGGACTATCCTTACCGGGGCGAGTGGTACGGCGTCACCGCGTCGCGCACGGGTGTCTTCGCCACATTGGGCGGTTATCTCGGTCTGACGATCGGTTGGATCGAAGGGATCGAGCTGAACTTGTTCGGCGGAGTCCTTGGCATCGATATCCGTCGCCCTGCCCTGAAGTTCCCGGGCGTCGGCCGGCTCGGCCTGCCGCTTGCCCGGTCATAGCTGGCTGCCGGGCTGGTTGTCAGAAGAAGCTATTCACTCGCGGAGTATCTCGTTGCCTGTTCTCAGTCATATGACCAGCGCCGCCTTGGGGTTCATTGTCCTGCTTGCTTTCCTTGGTCCGCCGACAGATCGGGAGGCAAAGGCACAAAGCGCGACCGCTGCAGCCGTCGCCAAGCCCGTATCATTACCCGACATCGCAATCGGCTCACCGAAGGCGCTAGTAACGATCGTCGAATATGCCTCGATGAGCTGTCCGCATTGCGCAGCGTTCGGCGAGAATGTCTTTCCGATGCTGCGTTCGAAATATATCGACACCGGCAAGGTCCGGTTCGTGTTTCGCGAATTCCCGCTCGACATCAAGGCCGCAGCCGCCTCGATGCTGGTGCGTTGCATCGGCAAGGACGATCCGGAAAAGCATTTCGCCGTCATCGAGACGCTGTTCAAGCAGCAGGCCCGCCTGATGGATCAAACAAAGGAAACGCTGTTCCTGGTCGGCAAGCTGAACGGGATGAGCGAGCAGGACGTCGAAACCTGCGAGACCGACCAAGCGCTGCTCGACAAGATCGCCGCCGACCAGCGCTACGCAATGGAGACGCTCAAGGTCGACGCCACGCCAACCTTCTTCGTCAATGGCGAACAATGGAAAGGCGCGATGTCCTACGAAGAGCTGGACGCGAAGCTCAAGACCCTGCTCAAGCGCTAGAACGCCCCGCTCTCGCACATGCGATTGTGCAGAGCGGCATGCATCGCCTCATCGTCACAACGCAGATGTGCCCCGCGCGCTGGTGGGCTTGCCGTTCGCCGCGGCCCAAGGATAGCTTCGCTGACCATAGGCGGGGCGAAGGGCGCGACGCCCGCTTGAAATGAACAGGCGCCAAGGGGAAACGCCATGTTCGAGATTCTCGATCGCCGGAGGAGTCTGACCGGCAACCAGATCAAGATCCTTTCGGCTGCCATCATCGGCGACGCGCTGGAATTCTTCGATTATTTCCTGATCGGCTTCGTGCTCGCCTTCCTGATCGGGCCGTGGAAGCTCACCTTCGGACAGTCGGCGACGGTCCTGATGAGCTCCGGCATCGGCGCCATCATCGGAGCCTATGTCTGGGGCTGGCTCGCCGACCGGGTCGGCCGCCGGATCGTATTCATCGGCACCGTACTCAACTTCTCGATCGCCACGGGCCTTCTGTACTTTACCCCCGATAACGGCTGGATCTATCTCGCGGTGCTGCGCTTCTTCGTCGGCACAGGCGTCGGCGGGCTCTATTGCGTGGACCTGCCGCTGGTGCAGGAGTTCGTGCCCTCGCACAAGCGCGGCTGGGTCGGCGGCCTCGTCACCTGCGTGATCCCGCTCGGCGTCGGGCTCGGCGCCGTCCTTGGGGCGTTCATGGGCTCCGACCAGTGGCGGCTGATGTTTGCGATCGGCGTGCTGCCGTCCCTGCTCGTGCTGCTGGTCCGGCTCTGGGTTCCGGAGAGCCCGCGCTGGCTGTGCCGCCAGGGCCGCTACGAGGAAGCGCGCAAGTCGCTCGCCTGGGCGCTACAAGTGGAGCCGTCCTCCCTCCCGCTGCCGACGGCGGCCGATGCCGGCCCGGTGATCAAGACGAGCTGGCTTGATCTCTTCAAATATCCGCGCAGCCTGATCGTCTCCTGGCTCGGCAATGCGGGCGCGCAGACCGGCGTTTACGGCATCACCCTGTGGGCGCCGGCGCTGTTCGTACTGCTTCTGAAGGTGACGCCGCAGGAAGCCGCCAAGATGATGATCCTGCTCAGTGTGTCGGGTTTCCTCGGCCGCATCTCTTTTTCCTTTCTCTCGGAGCTCCTGGGACGGCGGACCTCCGGCGGGCTGCTCGGTTTCGGCGCGGGCGCGCTGACGATCATCGCAGGCTATCATTACGACGCCACGCTGTTCGGCGTCTCCGCGTTCTGGCTGCTGTTGACCCTGGCATTCTTCTTCGCCGATGGCGGCTTTGCCATTGTCGGGCCTTATGCGGCGGAGGTCTGGCCCTCGCATCTGCGCACCACCGGCATGGGCTCGGCCTATGGCTTCGGCGGCATCGGCAAGATCATCGGTCCGGTCGGTCTTGCGCTGATCGTCGGCTCCAGCAACTACCTGAAGCCTGATGTGCCGCTGACGCAAATCCCGACCGCCTTCGTCTATCTCGGATGCTGGTTCCTGATGGCGGGCGCCGTCTATTACTTCCTTGGCATCGAGACCAGGGGCAAATCGATCGAACAGATCGATCGCGAGCTGACGGGCGAAGCCGACGTAGCGGCGACCGCGTCGGTTCGGCAAGCCTGAGGAGCTTTGAACGATGATCGCGACATCTGCCGAACTTGCGGGCGATCCGGCCGTGATCGCCCGCGCGAAAGCGGTCCAGCCGCTGGTCGCAGCGGCCGCAAACGAGATCGAGCAAACGCGCCGGTTGCCGCCGGCGCTGCTCGACCAGCTCCATGACCACAGGCTGTTTCGCCTGTTGCTGCCGCGGTCGTCGCAGGGGATCGAGACCGATCCCCTCACCTTCTTCCATGTCATGGAGACCATCGCGCAGGCCGATGCCTCGACGGCGTGGTGTCTGAGCCAGGCCGGCGGTTGCGCGATGGCGGCTGCCTATCTCGATTTGCCGGTCGCGCATGCGGTGTTCGGCGATCCCCGCGCGGTGCTGGCCTGGGGTCCCGGCCCAAGGGTGAAGGCAGTCGAATGCGCAGGTGGCTACCGCGTCACCGGCGTCTGGTCGTTCGCTTCCGGCGGGCGACACGCCACCTGGCTCGGCGCGCATTGCCCGGTCTATGCGGCCGATGGCTCGCCGAAACGCGACGCCACTGGCGCGCCGATCGAGCGCACCATGCTGGTGCGGACTGAGGACGTCGAATGGACCGACATCTGGAACACGGTCGGCCTGCGCGGCACCGCCAGCGACCAGTTCGCACTGAACGACTTGTTCGTTCGCGCGGATCATTCGATCACCCGCGAGTTCGAGCGCGAACGCCGCGAGGCCGGCCCGCTCTACCGGATGGGGTCAGGCACCTGCTACCAGGTCGGCTTTGCCGGCGTCGCCTGCGGCATCGCCCGGGGCGCGCTCGACAACTTCGTCGACGTGGCGCGCAACAAGGTGCCGCGCGGTGCCAAGAGCCCGCTGCGCGACAACGCCGTGATACAGTCCGGCCTGGCCCTGGCCGAAGTTCATCTGCGTGCCGCACGCGGCTTCGTGCTGCAATCGATGGCCGACATCTGGAAGGACCTCGTCGCCGGCAACGATATTGCGGTCGAGCAGCGGATCACCATCCGCATGGCCGCCACCCACGCCATCCACAAGGCGCGCGAGGCGGTCGACTTCGCCTACAATGCCGCGGGAGCAACCGCGATCTTCGACGGCCATCCGCTCGAGCGCCGCTTCCGCGACATCCACACCGTGACCCAGCAATTGCAGGGCCGGCTCAGCCATTTCGAAACCGTCGGCGCCTGGATGATGGGTGCCGATTGCGACCTCACCTTCGTTTAGTTTCCAAGGAGCACACCATGCCGCTCGGCCCCCTGCAGCACTATACGATCGAACCCCAGGATCTCGAAAAGACCAAGAACTTCTATTGCGACGTGCTGGGTCTCGAGAATGGCGACCGACCGCCGCTCGATTTCCCCGGCTACTGGCTCTATTCCGGCGGCGTCGCCACCGTGCACCTGATGGGCACCCGCAAGCCGCGTGAGGGCATCGTGGTCCGCGGCACCGAGAAGAAATACGAAGACACCGGACGGCTCGACCACATCGCCTTTTCTGCCACCGACGTAGATGGCGTGCGCCGCCGCCTGCAGCAGCACAATATCAAGTTCCGCGAAAGCATCGTGCCACGGACCGGCGACACCCAATTCTTCTTCCACGACCCGGACGGGGTCGGCGTGGAACTCAACTTCGCCAAGGTCTAGAAAAAGGCTCCCCGGCGACAAGTTCCGTACGCGATGCATCGGCCCAGCCCGCGCTGGCCGATGCCATTTTGTAACGCTGCGCCAACGGGTTCCCGACAAGACCTTCAATCAGCCATAAGTCGGGCGTGAATCAGTCGAGGTTTCTTCAACTTTGCATGACGATTGGAGAGGCCGCGCCGCTGCGGCAGGATAGCCGGGTGCCGCGCCTTCAACCTACCCCAGGGCATGGTTACCCGGCTATTCGTGGCGGCCGTCGAAGTGCCCTCCCACTTAGTCCAGCCCCCGCTCGTGGCTTAGGCGGACCATTTCGTTGATGAAGATCTGCTTCTGCTTGTCGTCGAGGCTCGCATAAAGCGGCTCGGCGGCATCGGCGACGTTGCGCTGGTCGACGGCGCGGTCGTTGAGGAACTGGGCCTCATTGCGCATCTGCTCGACGATATCGTCCGGCGGGTCGCG
The DNA here is from genome assembly GCF_000472865.1 of Bradyrhizobium elkanii WSM2783. Taxonomy (GTDB): domain Bacteria; phylum Pseudomonadota; class Alphaproteobacteria; order Rhizobiales; family Xanthobacteraceae; genus Bradyrhizobium; species Bradyrhizobium elkanii_A. The sequence goes on from NZ_AXAP01000042.1 coordinate 30,925, forward strand.
CTTGGCGCGGGCAATGCGCAGGTTCACGCGATCGGCGCCGTTGTGACCGAGATAGTGCATCGCACTATTGAAGCCCGCCCAATACTTCTCCTGCTCCGGCGTGAGGTTCAGCTCTTTCTTGATCCGCTCGATATTGGAGTCGCTGTTGGCGACAATCTGCTCGGCCGTAAGCTGCGGCACGTTCGCCTGGGTCAGCATCTGCGGTTGCTTGGCGGCCTTATCCTTGGCGGCCTTTGCGGCCTTGCTGCTCTTGGCCGGAGCGCCTTGCTTGTCGGCCGGCGCCGGGTTGGTGCCGGTGAGCACGCCGGTCACCCCCGTGACCACGCCAACCACACCTCCAATTGCGCCGCCCAAGACGCCACCGACCGGCCCGGCAGCCTTGTTGCCTTCACGAGCCCCCTGCTGGACGCCCTGGATCAACCCTTGCGCCTCCGCGCGCGGGGAGGCATTGAAGGACAGGATGGCAGCCGCCGCCAGCGCGGCGCAGAGCCTCAAGCGCGCACGCTGCTTCGATACCAAGCTTGGCATTATCGGAGTCTCCATGATCGATCGTGATCGCGGCTGAAGCGCCGCCGATCCCCGGACTTTATCGTTCTCCCCGCAAGCAGGTCTACCTGTCGCGTCCCTTCACTCGCGTGCGCCGCAAAAAAACGCCCTGCGGCAGGCATAGCGCGAAGATTAACAGATGCGACTGCCTGCAATTTGTACACAACGTTAGTTCTACGAAAGCATTCACCTGATTTCTCGACAGGCGCCGACAATTCTGCTCTGATCTCCAACGAGGAAATCGCCCCGTCGCCTCGAATGCGGCGAGCCAAAAAAACAAAAACGAGATTTCGCAAGTCTTTGACCGTCGGCTCACCAGGGAGGGAACGCCATGTCACGGAAGAAGCTGTCTCGACGAGAATTTGTTGCGGCTACAGCGCTGTCATCGGCAGCGCTGGTTACGGCTCCTTACATCCGCGGCGCCTATGCCGCGGGCACGCTCTCGATTGGTTTCTGGGATCACTGGGTGCCCGGAGCCAACAAGGCTTCGACCGAGCTCGTCAATGAATGGGCGGCGAAAGAAAAGGTCGAGGTGACGATCGATTACATCCCGAGCCAAGGCAATAAGAACCTGCTGACGATCGCCGCCGAAGCCCAGGCGAAGTCCGGTCATGACATTCTGCAGATGCCCACCTGGTGGCCCCATGCGCACGCCGAACTGCTCGAGCCCGTCAACGACATCATGGACCAGCTCGTCAAGCAGAACGGCAAGGTCAACGGAACGGTCAATTATCTGGGGCAGGCCAACGGCAAGTGGCTCGGCGTTCCCGCCAGCGTCGGCAGCCAGATCAAGGGCCCCTGCTCGCGCATCGATCTGATGAAGAAACATGCCGGCATCGATGTGCAGGAAATGTATCCGGCAGGTTCGCCGCCCAAAGACGAGAACTGGACATTGGACACGTTCCTGAAGGCGGCCGAAGCCTGCCACAAGGCCGGCGTTCCCTTCGGCATCGGCCTCGGCGAGACCAGCGACAATGTCGACACCGCGGGCGCGATCTTCCAGTCCTACGGCGCCGAGCTCGTCGATGCCAAGGGCAACCTGACCGTGAAGACCGATGCGGTGCGGCAGTCGCTCGAATTCTACAAGAAGCTGATCGCGTTCCTGCCGCCGGATGTGTCGGCATGGGACGACGCTTCCAACAACAAGTGGCTGGTCTCGGGCAAGGGGGCGATGATCATGAATCCGCCCAGCGCCTGGGCCGTCGCCAAACGCGACGCGCCGCAGATCGCCGAACAGTGCTGGACGCACGGCTTCCCGGCCGGACCGAAAGGCCGCTTTGCGCCCTATCTGCCTTTCTTCTGGAACATCTGGGCGTTCTCGAAGAACAAGGCAGCCGCCAAAAGCCTCTTGGTCCACCTGTCGCAGCCGGCATCGGTCGAGAAGATGGTGGTGGCGAGCGGCGGCTATGACCTGCCCGCCTATGAGAATCTGACGAAGCTGAAGGTGTGGGAGGAGGAAGGGCCCCCGAAGGGCACTCTCTTCAGCTATCCGGACCCCTACCATAGGCAAACGCTGTCGATCGCGGCCTCGCCGGCGCCGCCCAAGGTCGCGCAGCAAATCTATGCGCAGGCAACCCTAACCAAGATGTGCCTGCGTTTTGCCCAGGGCGAAGCGATGGAAAAGACGCTCGCCTGGGCCGAAGGCGAGTGTGAAGGCTTCATGCGGAGCTGAGAGCGAGCGTGTCGTCGCGGTGGCCGTAACCGGCCGCCGCGGCGCGGACCGTCACCGCTGTTGGCGGCATCAGGTCCGACGTTCCGGATTCTCCGTTGGAATAACTCTCGCGAGGAAGATCGATCATGGCCGATGTCGCCCTTCACCCGAACCGTGTCCCGGCAACAAAAGCCACACGGAGGCGCAACGGTTTACACAATGCGCTGAGGCGCAAGTCGACGGTCGCGTTCCTGATGACGCTGCCGCTGATCCTCCTCGTCGCGGCGTTCGTCATCTATCCCGCGCTCTACTCCCTGCATCTGGCGACGCTGAACAAGTCGATGACGAAATTCATCGGCCTCGGCAATTTCGAGTTCCTGTTCAAGCGCGACACGTTCTGGCTGGTCGTGAAGCAGTCCTGCATCTTCGCGATCTCGGCCGTGATCTTCAAAGCGTTGATCGGCTTCATCGTCGCGCATTTCGTGCACAACGTTCCCGCCAACAAGCAGCGCAGATGGCGCGGCATGTTGCTGGTGCCGTGGGTGATCCCACCGGCGATGAGCACGCTGGCCTGGCTGTGGCTGTTTGATCCCTCCTATAGCGCCTTCAATTATACCCTGTCCTTCTTCGGCATCGGGCCTATCCCATGGACCGGCGATGCGAATTGGGCGCGTTTCTCCGTCATCCTCGTCAACGTCTGGTATGGCGCGCCCTTCTTCATGATCATGTATCTGGCGGCGCTGAAATCGGTGCCCGAGCAGCTCTATGAGGCGGCCGCGATCGATGGCGCCAATTGGTGGCAGCGCATCTGGTACGTGACGCTTCCGATGATGCGCAACATCATCGCGATCACGACGCTGTTCTCGCTGATCGTCACCTTCGCCAATTTCGATATCGTCCGCATCCTCACCGCCGGCGGCCCGCTCGACCACACCCACATCTTCGCGACCTGGGCGTTCCGGGTCGGCATCGAGGGCAGCGACATTCCGCTCGGCGCAAGCGTCTCGCTGTTCATGGTGCCGATCCTCGCGGTGGCGGCGATCTTCATCCTGCGCGATATCTCCAAGCGGGGGAACGAAGCCTGATGAGCACAATCACGATCGACAAGGCCGGACCGACCCGTAAGGTCAAGAAATACGGCAGCATCAGCCGCGACCGCGCCTGGGCGCTGCGCTGGTCGTACTTCTTCCTGGTGCTGTTCGCGATCTTCTCGCTGACACCGCCGCTCTATATGCTCATCACTTCGCTGAAGAGCAGCGCCGAGATCTCGGCGGCGACCAATCCATGGTGGGTATATCATCCGACGCTTGAGAACTATATCGGGCTGCTGACATCGAACCAGTTCCTGCGCTTCTTCTGGAATTCGGCCTGGGTCTCGATCATCGTCGTCACCATCACCATGCTGATCAGCGTCCCCGCAGCATTTGCACTCGCACGGATGAAGTTCTGGGGCTCGGCAACGCTCGCGACCGGCGTGTTCCTGACCTACCTCATTCCGGATACGCTGCTCTTCATCCCGCTGTTCAAGATGTTCGTCCTGATCGGCGACTGGACCGGCATCCAGCTCATCAACCGCTGGTACGTGCTGCTCTTCATCTATCCGACGCTGACGGTGCCGTTCTGCACCTGGATCATGATCGGCTACTTCGCCTCGATCCCGAAGGAGCTCGATGAGGCCGCGATCATCGACGGCGCGTCCTGGTTCCAGACGCTGACGCGGATCTTCATTCCGGTCGCGCTACCCGGCCTGATCGCGGCGACGATCTTCGCCTTCACGGTCTCCTGGGCCCAGTTCCTCTATCCCCTGGTGTTCACGACCTCGACCGACCAGCTCGTGCTCCCGGTCGGCATCATCACCACCCTGATCAAGGGCGACGTGTTCAACTGGGGACAGATCATGACCGGGGCGCTGCTCGGCGCCGCGCCGCCGCTGATCATCTACGCCTTCCTGATGGACTATTACATTGCCGGCCTGACCGCCGGCGCGACAAAGGGTTGAACTCATGGCCGAAGTTTCGCTGCGGAAAGTCGTGAAGCGCTATGACGAAGTCGAAGCGGTGCGCGGCATCGATCTCGACATCGCCGACCATGAGTTCGTGGTGCTGGTCGGTCCATCCGGCTGCGGCAAGTCGACCACGCTGCGGATGATCGCGGGGCTGGAAGACATCTCGGACGGCGATATCACAATCGGCGGCGACATCGTCAACGACGTGCCGCCGAAGGACCGCGACATCGCGATGGTGTTCCAGAACTACGCGCTCTATCCGCATATGACCGTGGCCGAGAACATGTCGTTCGGGCTGCGGCTGAAGCACTATCCCAAAGCCGAGATCAAGAGCCGTGTCACGGAAGCGGCCCGCATGCTCGACATCACCGACCTGATCGACCGCAAGCCGAAGCAGCTCTCCGGCGGCCAGCGTCAGCGCGTCGCCATGGGTCGCGCCATCGTGCGTAATCCCAAGGTGTTCCTGTTCGACGAACCCTTGTCCAACCTCGACGCCAAATTGCGCGTGCAGATGCGGATCGAGATCAAGAAGGTGCACCAGAAGGTCCGCACCACCACGGTGTACGTGACCCATGACCAGGTCGAGGCCATGACGCTCGCCGACCGCGTGGTGGTGATGAACCACGGCCGCATCGAGCAGATCGGCGCGCCGAATGAGCTCTACCACAAGCCGGCGACCCGCTTCGTCGCCAGCTTCATCGGCTCGCCCGCGATGAACTTCATGCCCTGCCGGCTCGAGGATGTCGACGGCCGGCTGCATCTGCGCCTGACCGACCGCCTCGCCTTTCCGGTGCCGCCGGCACGTTCCGCCCGCTACCAGGCGGTGCCGCGCACCGAGAGGCTCCTGCTCGGAATCAGGCCGGAACACATCGCCGAGGCCCGACCGCATCTGCACCCGGGAGTCGAGCCGTTCGAGGCCGTGCTCGACGTCACCGAGCCGATGGGCATGGAGACCCTGGTCTATTTCACCCTCGAGGACACCCCGATCTGCGGCCGGGTCAATCCCAACGCCGGCGCGCAGGATGGTGCCCCGCTCCGCTTGGCTGTGGACCTCAACAACATGCATTTGCTAAACGAGGTGACCGGCGTCGTCCTTTGACGACGCAATTCACGTACTAGCCAAGGGCAGGAAATGGCCACCAACAAGAAGAAGATTTTTGTCACTCAGACACTCTCATCGGGAGCACGGGCTCTCCTCAACGAACGGGACGACGTCGAACTCGTCGAATTTCCCAACCTGATCTCCGCCAGGGATTTCGCGGCCTTGCTGAAGCAGCATGCGCCGGTCCATGGTGTCGCCCTTGGCCCCACCCCATTCGGCGAGCCGGAGCTCGACGCGTCCGGAGACATGCAGGTGGTGACGCGGATCGGCGTCGGTTACGACGCGGTCGACGTCCCTGCGCTCTCGCGCCGCAAGGTACCACTGATGGTGGCAGGTACGGCGAACTCGCCGTCAGTGGCCGAACAGGCCCTGTTCATGATGCTGACGCTGGCCAAGCGCGCACAGGAAATGCATGCCGTGGTCAAGGACGGCACCTGGGCGAACCGGCTCGGCGTGCTGCCCTTCGATCTCTATGGCAAGACGGTATTGATCGTCGGCTTTGGCCGCATCGGCAGCCGCACCGCCAAACGGTGCCTGGCGATGGAAATGCAGGTGCTGGTTTACGATCCCTACAAGCCGGCCAGCGAAATCGCGGCCGCCGGCTGCGAGGCGGTGCCGGATCTCGACGCGGCCCTGCCGCGTGCTGATTTCGTCACCATCCATTGCCCGAAGACGCCGGAAACAATCGGCATGTTCAACGCGGCGCGCTTCAGACTCATGAAGCCGACCGCCTATCTCATCAACACCGCCCGCGGCGGCATCGTCGATGAGAAGGCGCTGCACGATGCGCTGGTATCGGGCAGGCTTGCCGGCGCCGGCCTTGACGTGTTCGAGCAGGAGCCGCCGCCAGTCGGCCAGCCGCTCCACAGCCTGCCGAACGTGATCATGGCCCCACACGTTGCCGGGGTCACGGTCGAAGCCGTCGACCGGATGAGCGAGCAGACCGCACGCAACATCCTGAGCGTCCTTGACGGCGCGCCGCTGCGGCAGAACGTCATCAACCAGGACGTGCTAAACTAATCCGATAAAACCGTCTATCTTCGGGCGGGCCGACAAGGATCGGCCCGTCATCAGCGCATGACCTGTGGATACCACTTTCTTCCCAAAGGTCATTGCTCCAGCAAGAGGATAGAGACGAATCCGCGCCCGAAGATGCGCCGTTCGCTCTAGGTGTGGAATATGGCTTTCAAGGAATTCGGCAATTACGACGCGGTGGGCCTCGCCGAGCTGGTCCGCAACAAACAGGTTAGCCCGCGCGAACTGCTCGACGAAGCGATCGCCCGCACGGCCAAGGTTGACCCGCAGATCAATGCCGTCGTCGTCAAGCACTACAATTATGCCGAGCAGCAGATCGACAAAGGGCTGCCGGACGGACCCTTTACGGGGGTGCCGTTCCTTCTGAAAGACCTCGACCTCCTGCAGGGAACGCGCACGACCTCCGGCGCCAGCGTTAACAGGGATTTCGTCGCGGACCACAGCAGCACCCTCACCCAGCGTTTCATCGACACCGGCGTGACCATCTTCGGCAAGACCGCGAGCCCCGAATTCGGGCTGATGCCGACCACGGAGACGCGTCTGTTCGGGCCGACCCGCAATCCCTGGAATCTTGCGCATTCCTCCGGCGGTTCCTCAGGTGGCGCCGCCGCCGTTGTCGCAGCACGCATCCTGCCCGTGGCGCATGCCAGCGATGGCGGCGGCTCGATCCGCATCCCCGCTTCTGCCTGCGGCGTGTTCGGCATGAAGCCGAGCCGGGCCCGCAATCCGGTCGGTCCTGATCGTGGCGAGGGCTGGGGCGGCTTTTCGACCGCGCATGTCGTCAGCATCAGTGTGCGCGACAGCGCCGTGATGATGGACGCGATCCACGGTCCGGAGCCGTGGAGCCTCTATGTCGCGCCGCCCCCGGCGCGGCCGTTCTCGCAGGAAGTCAGCCGCGATCCCGGCCAGCTTCGCGTCTCCTTCACGGACAAATCGCCCAATGGGGAGGCGATCGACCCGGAGGTCGCCGCAGCGGTCCGCGACACCGCAGAACTGCTCGCCGGCCTCGGCCATCACGTAGAGGAGCGCGCCCCCACCCTTCCAGCGGATCCCTCCACGGTGATGACGACGATTGTCAGCGGCAACACCGCGGTCGCCGTGCGAGCGATCGAGCAGCGCATCGGCCGCACCGTGACGGGCGACGACCTGGAAGTCCTGTCGCTGGCAAGCGCCCACAACGGACAAAATATCACGTCGGCGGACTACATCGCCGCGCAGCTCGCGGCGTTCCAGATCTCGCGCAGCCTCGCGATCTTCTTCGAGGGCTGCGACGTGTTCCTCAGTCCGACGCTGTGCACGCCGCCGATCCGGCTCGGCGAGATCAACACCATGTCGGAAGACCTGGCACAGATCGGGCCGATCCTGCGGCGCTACATGCCGGGTACCTCGATGTTCAACATGTCCGGCCAGCCTGCGATGTCGGTACCGCTGGCCTGGAGCAAGGACGGTCTGCCGCTCGGCATGATGTTCGCCGCCAGGCTTGGTGACGAGGCAACGCTATTCCGCCTGGCCGGCCAGCTTGAGCAGGTACGGCCCTGGAAGGACAAGCGTCCGCCGGTATGTGCGTAAGGAAAAAACTGCAGCAGGGCCAAAACTCAGCCTCATTCCGGGGTTGAGTAGATGGGAAGTGTCGGCAACCATCTTTGCCGACCAACCCCTAAGGAAAGAGATTTTGAGCCAGAGCGATCCTACCGATAATGCGCTTGCCGCCATCGCCAGCATTTTGGACGAGCAGCACGCGCCCGCGCCGATCGAGAAGCCGCAGGCCGAGCCGGGGGCGGTCGAAGAGCAGCCCGCGAGCCCGCTGCCGCAGGAGGCCCATGGCTATTCGAAAGTCGGGCCCGGCCCGATGGCCGCCCTCCGCTTCAAGTGGACGGTTCGCGAGCAGGATGGCCAGTATTATGTCGACGAGACCATCGGCGAGAATTCGAGGCCCCTGGTCAGCGGCCCGATGGATCGGGAGGCCGCGATCAGGTTCGTGGATGACCGCGAGGCCGACGCAGGTCACCGCTTCGAGGTCTTGAAGCAGGAAATGGCCAGCCGCGCCGCCGTCGCCAGCCTGGTCCGGGAGGAAGGCGGCGAGATCTAGCTTCCGCATCGAGATCATGATCCGATTAGACGAAATCGGATCATGATCTCGTCTCCTTGTTTGAGCATGATCTCCGCGCAAACGCTTCGCGTTTGTCGCGAGCGAAAACCGGTCTCCACTTTTCCGGATCATGCTCTACGCCGGTCTTGGCGGTCCCAGGAAATCCTTCTTGACGAGATCGACGCCGGCGTGACGCAGGATGTCGTAGGCGGTCGTGACGTGAAAGAAGAACTGCGGCACGCTGAAGCCGAGCAGCAGCGACCGCCCGGTGAACGCGCGCTGCGCGCCGCTCTTGAAGGTGAACACCCACCTCCTTGTCGCTGGCCTCGTCGATCGCAGCACGCGGCAGGCTTTGGACGAAATCGATCGTGGCCTCGATCCTGCGCTTGAGCTCATCAAGATCAGGCTCGATGTCGCCGAAGCTGAGCGGCTCGTGCCCGGCCAGCAGCGCGCAACAGGCGATCGCATGGCGGTTGGCCTCGCTCACCTGCTGCTTGAGACTGTACATGTTCGGATAGAGCCGCATGCCGAGCAGCACGGCAGGATCGATGTTTCGCGCCCTTGCGTAGGCGGACGCGTGATCGAGTAGCTCGGAAAGATTGCGAAGATATGGCATGAACACGCCGACCGATGCTTCGTAAACTGAGATTGTCACGATTTGACTTCCTTTGACTGGCTCGACACGCTCATTCCATCTAAAGCCGTGGCAACAGATTATCGTCGAGGCAATCGATGGAGGAAACTTTGATGATGCGCGCATTCGTCGGCCTTGCGGCTGCCACGTTGATGATAGCTTCCGCCCATGCTCAGCCAGCGGCGTCGCCTTCGCGGCTCGACGACATCATCCAGCGCGGGACGTTGCGTGTGGGCATGACCGGCGACTATGCGCCGTTTAGTTTTGTTGACCGGACGACGCCCGGCTTCAGGGGATTCGAGGTCGACATGGCGGAAGCGCTCGGCAAGGCGCTCGGCGTCAGGGTCGAATATGTCAAAACGGCCTGGCCGCAGATGACGAAGGATTTGGAAGCCGACCGCTTCGACATTGCGATGAGCGGCATCTCGATCACGCTGGAGCGCCAGAAGAAAGGCTTCTTCTCGATCCCGATCATGCGCGAAGGCAAGACGCCGATCACCCGCTGCACCGATATCGACAAATACCAGACGCTTGCCGAAATCGACCATGCCGGCACGCGCATCATCGTCAATCCCGGCGGCACCAACGAGCGCTTTGCGCGGGCGCATGTGAAGAACGCCGAGATCAAAGTCTTCGATGACAACACCAGGATCTTCGACGAGATTGCCAAGGGCGATGCCGACCTGATGATGACGGATGCGTCCGAGACGCGCTACCAGCAGAAACTCCACCCCGGCGTGCTCTGCGCGGTGCATCCCGATCACCCGTTCGACTTTGCGGAAAAGGCCTACTGGCTGCAGCGCGACGTCGCGCTGAAGTTGTTTGTGGATCAATGGCTGGACATCGCAATGAAGGACGGCACCTTCAAGCGCGTCTATGCTGCCTGGTTTGAATGATCCGATCCGCGTCGGACTGCAAGTTTGACCATCAGGCGAGCCCTAACTAGACTGTCGGTCAGCCGTTTGAACCAAAGCTGGTGGTACACGACTTACGTTTCGATTACGTATTGAAAGTGATCTAGGTCACGTTGCATCAAGTTACTGAGGTGTAGCTTCACTGACTGGGGATTCCTGTTCTGGAGGTCATCATGAAGAAGCTTCTGGCTATCGCTGCGCTTTTGCTTGCCAGCTCCACAGCGCAGGCCCAGTACACCTTCGAATATGGCGGCCGCACCATCCGCATCGATCCCGATCGCGGCACCGTCTCGATCCCCGGCGTCTACGACAATACCGGCCGCAAATCCAAGCGCGCCAAGGGTGAGGAAGGCACTCGCAAGCAGAAATCGCAGCAGCAGGAGGCGAAGACCGATTCGCAATCCGCGCCGGCTGCGGCGGCTCCCGCTCCGTCCGGACAAGCCGCAGCACCGGCGGCCGCACCGCCCGTCCCTGCTGCGCCGCCGACGGCAGCTTCCACCGCACCCTCGACCACGACAATAGCCGTTGCGCCGAGCGATAGCGCGACCGCGCCTCAGCCCTCACCACCCAGCGCGCCAGCACCGCAGACCCAGCAGACCGCAGTGCCCGCTCCGGCCCCGGCTCCGACGGTCGCCACAGCCACTCAAGCGCCGGTCGCGAAGCCCGTGACACCAGCGGCGGCAGCGCAAGCCAATTCGCCGATCGGCATGTGGCTGACGGAGGAAAAGGAGGGCAAGATCCGCATCGAGCAGTGCGGCGCCAACCTCTGCGGCTATGCTGTCGACGAGACCTCGAACCAGAATGGCGAGCAGGTCCTGATCAACATGAAACCTGCCAAGGACAAATGGAGCGGCCGCATCCTCGATCCGAACACCGGCAGCACCTATGACTCGACGATCGCGCTCAAGGGCTCCGACACCCTGCGCGTGCAAGGCTGCGCCTTCGGCGGCATGTTCTGCGGCGGCCAGACCTGGACGCGGGTGAACTGATCTAGCCTTACGAATGCTGCGTAGCCCGGATGAAGCGAAGCGCAATCCGGGGAAGTGTCCGTGTGGCACGAGCGGTCCCGGGTGACGCTGGCGCTTCACCCGGGCTACGGAACTCTCGCGTCCTTGGGAAAACTACCCGACCTTCACATTGTATTGCTCGTCGGTGACGTGCTCCATCCAGTTCGAATAGACGCCATCGAGCGCTTCCTGCATCGCGATATGGGTCATGGCATTGGTTGGCGACGCGCCATGCCAATGCTTCTCGTTCGGCGGAATCCAGACTACGTCGCCCGGCCTGATCTCCCTGATTGGACCGCCCTCGGCCTGGACCCGGCCGATGCCGGAGATCACGTAGAGCGTCTGGCCGAGCGGATGAGTGTGCCAGGCCGTGCGCGCGCCCGGCTCGAAGGAGACGCGCGACGAGTTCAGCCGCGCCGGCGCGGGCGCCATGATGACGGGATCCTGCAGCACCGTGCCGGTGAAATATTCGGCCGGCCCGCGACGGGTCGGCCGCGTGCCAGCGATATGGATTTCCATGGGCTTACCTCGCTTCTCTGAAGTTATTTCTTGCTCGCGGCGTAGCGCGCCTTGGTTTCGGCATTCATCGGATAGAGGCCCGGCAGTTGCACGCCATTGTTCACCTCATTGACGATCCAGGCTTCCATCCGTTCCTGCTCCGGTCCCTCGGCCAGCACCTGGTCGAGGAAGGCCTGCGGGATCAGCACCGCGCCATCCTGGTCGGCGACCACGACATCGTTCGGGAACACCGCCACGCCGCCGCAGCCGATTGGCTCGCCCCAGCCGACGAAGGTCAGTCCGGCGACGGATGGCGGCGCGGCAAAACCGTTGCACCACACCGGCAGTCCCGTGCCGAGCACGCCTTCGAGGTCGCGCACCACGCCGTCGGTGATCAGCGCGGTGACGCCACGTTTCACCATCCGCGCGCAGAGAATGTCGCCGAAGATTCCGGCGTCGCTGACGCCCATCGCGTCGACCACGGCGATGCAGCCTTCCGGCATTGCCTCGATCGCCGTGCGGGTCGAGATCGGTGACGACCAGGATTCCGGCGTCGCCAGATCCTCGCGCGCCGGCACGAAGCGCAGCGTGAAGGCCGACCCGACCAGCCGCTTCTGGCCCGGCTTGAGCGGCTTGGTGCCGCGCATCCAGACGTTACGCAGCCCCTTCTTGAGCAGGACCGTGGTGATGGTGGCGGTGGACACGTGCGACAGCGTCGCGATCGCTTCTGCAGTGAGGGACATCTTGAAAGATCGGCTCCGGTGGGAATGAATTGGCGCGCGCATCTTGCGAGCCGCGGCCTTCGCGTCAAGGGCGAGAATGCGATCATCGATTACGCTATCTTATCGCCAGCCCTCGGTTTAATTTATTGAAGTTGCTTGGTGATTTTTCGCTAGCCGAATTCCACTGCGCAGCAAAACACGCTAGCTTGATGCTCGATGAGCAATGATGCCATGGCCGCGCGCGAAGCCCCACCCCGTCTTCTCCCGAGTGGCGACAGCGCCATCACGGTGGAATTCAGCCGCAACATCGATGACGCCGCCAATCGGCGGGTGCTGGCGCTCGACCGTACACTTGCCGCGGCGCCGATCGCCGGCGTGACCGAAACCGTTCCGACCTATCGTTCGCTGCTCGTGCACTATGATCCCGTGCAGATCGACTTCGAAGCGCTCGGGGAACAACTGCTCACGCTGGCACGGCGCCCCGATCCGGCCGCCGCAAGAACCCGGCGTTGGCGCATCCCGGTGGCCTATGGCGGCGAACATGGCATCGACCTCGAGGACGTCGCCAATACCCTCGACACCACGCCTGACGAGATCGTCAGGCGCCATGTCGGCGGCGACTACCGCGTCGCCATGATCGGCTTCACTCCCGGCTGGTCCTATCTCAGCGGCCTGGACAAGTTCCTGCACATGCCGCGTCGCCAGAATCCGCGTGTGCTGACGCCGGCTGGCACGATTTCAATCGGCGGCGTGCAGACCGGAATCCAGTGCATCGCCGGACCCAGCGGCTGGCACCTGCTCGGCCGCACCGCCGTCCGCACCTATCAGCTTCACCGCGATCCGATCTTCCTGCTCGAGCCGGGCGACACTGTCAGCTTCACGGCGGTCGACGCCAAGACTTACGTCGAGCAGGATCGCGCCGCGGAAGCCGGCGAGTTCGTCGCCGAATTGGTCGCCGCATGAGCAAGCTCATCGTCTCCTCGATCGGTCCGGCGAGCTCCGTGCAGGATGGCGGCCGTCCCGGCTCGCAGCGCTATGGGCTGACGCCGAGCGGTGCAATGGATCGCCTCGCCCTCGCCGCCGCGAACACGCTGGTCGGCAATGAGCCGTTCGCAGCTGCAGTGGAGATCGGACCGTTCGGTGCGAGCTTCACCGCACGTTGCGGCGCGGTACGTATTGCGCTTGCGGGCGCCTCGCGCAGCGCCGACGTCGCGGGACGAGCCGTGGCGTTCGATACCTCGGCGACCCTCGCCGAAGGCGAGACGCTGACGCTCGGTTTTGCCAAGCGCGGCGCGTTCAGCTACCTCGCAATCGAGGGCGGAATTACGGGAGAGCCGATGTTCGGCAGCCTCGCCGTGAACGCGCGCGCAGGCCTCGGCAGCCCCTATCCGCGCCCGCTCCAGAGCGGCGACGAGCTCCAGGTGCAACGTGCCAGCGGTGCGGCCGAGCGGCGGATCGCGTTGCCCGAACGGCCGGACGCACCGATCCGCATCCTGTTCGGTCCGCAGGACGACGAATTCTCCGAGGACAACAAAAAGCTGTTCCTCGACGGCGAATGGAAGATTTCCGCAACCAGCGACCGCATGGGCTACCGGCTCGAAGGTCCGGTGATCAAGCATCTGCACGGGCACAACATCGTCTCCGATGGCACCGTGAACGGCAGCATCCAGGTGCCCGGAAATGGCCAGCCGATCGTGCTGATGCCGGATCGCGGCACCAGCGGCGGCTATCCCAAGATCGCCACCGTCATCTCCGCGGATTTCGGCCGCTTTGCCCAGATTTCCGCCGGACACGCGTTCCGCTTCAAGACAGTCACTATGGCCGAGGCGCAGGCCGAAGCTCGAAAATTCGCCGAATTGCTCGCTACCCTGCCGGATCGGCTGCGCCCGCTCGAAGGCCTTGATCTCAACCTCGAAGCACTGAGCGCGGCCAACGTCGCGGGCCACGCCGTCAACGCCGTCGATGCCGCGACATGGCAGGTCGCGGAATCAGCGACTAGCTAACCAAAAGCCAACCGACGCAAAGCGGGACCAGCACCATGACTGCTACCATCGACCTCAACTGCGATCTCGGCGAAAGCTTCGGCCCATGGGAGATGGGTAACGACGCCGCGATGATCGAGCTTGCGACCTCCGTCAACATCGCATGCGGCTACCATGCCGGCGACGCCGACATCATGCGCCGCACCGTGGATCTGGCGAAGGCGCGCGGGGTGAGCATCGGCGCGCATCCCGGCTACCGCGACCTGCACGGCTTCGGCCGCCGTCCGGTTCCCGGTCTCAAGTCATCAGAGATAGAGAACCTCGTCGCCTACCAGATCGGCGCGCTGCAGGCGATCGCGACCGCGGCCGGCCACAAGGTGACCCATGTGAAGGCACATGGCGCGCTCTCCAACGTCGCCTGCGAGGACGACATGACGGCGAAGGCGATCGCGAGCGCGATCAAGGCGGTCGATCCAAGCCTGATCTTCGTCGTGCTCGCCAACTCGAAACTGGTGCGCGCCGGCGAGGAAGCCGACCTCCGCATGGCGCATGAAGTGTTCGCCGATCGCGCCTATGAGGACGACGGCAATCTGGTCTCGCGCAAGAAACCGGGTGCCGTGCTACACGATCCCAAAACGATCGCCGATCGCGTGGTGCGGATGGTTCAGGACGGCGCGGTGGTGTCGGTGTCAGGCAAGGTGATCAAGATGCGCACCGATACCGTCTGCATCCACGGCGACACGCCCGGGGCGGTCGAAATCGCGCGCGGCGTACGGCAGGCCTTAAAGGATGCCGGGATAGCAGTCGCGCCGTTCAAGACGGCTAAGTGACAATCCGCTGAAGTGCCGGCGTGCCCGTCTGCGTCATTGCGAGCGCAAGCAATCCATCTCACCACTTGCGGAGACATCGATTGCTTCGTCGCTATCGCTCCTCGCAATGACGGCCGGAGACGATCGAGCCAAACAATGTTCTTAGAACGGATGGACGGACAGCGTGCCG
The DNA here is from genome assembly GCF_000472865.1 of Bradyrhizobium elkanii WSM2783. GTDB lineage: Bacteria > Pseudomonadota > Alphaproteobacteria > Rhizobiales > Xanthobacteraceae > Bradyrhizobium > Bradyrhizobium elkanii_A. The sequence continues at coordinate 46,109 of NZ_AXAP01000042.1, forward strand.
AACACGATCGCTGCGATCACGGCGAAAGCGCTGTAGAGCGCAACCGTGTGAAACCCCGTCCCCGATTTCCGCGACAGGCTGCGCGCGTAAAGATGCAGGCGGGCTTCCGCCGATAGTTCGCGCATCGTCGATCTCCAATGCAACATTTGCTGCATATGGAATAGCGTTCGCGCTCGAACGCAAGACGGGCCGAAAAATAGCGATGCCGCCGCTTCCGGCCGCTTCCTTCGAAGGGAAAACTTCTCCGCGTTGTGGGCGGAGAAGAATATTATTCGTTCGAATTTGAGCTCGGATTTACCGCTCAGTAAACGTCGAGCTGGAACCTGCTCTTCTTCTTGAGGTCGGCAACGAAGGCGATCGCTTCGTCCACCGAGCGGGCGCCGAACTGGGCGACGATATCGACCAGCGCGCGTTCGACATCCTTGGCCATGCGCTTGGCGTCGCCGCAGACATAGACATGCGCGCCTTCCGCAAGCCAGCTCCACAGCTCTCGGCCGACCTCGCGCATGCGGTCCTGCACGTAAAACTTCTTCTCGCCATCCCGCGACCAGGCGAGCGACAGTCGCGTGAGCAGGCCCGCCGTCTTCATCGCGTTGAGCTCGTCGGCATAGAAGAAATCGCAGTCGCTGCGCTGATGGCCGAAGAACAGCCAGTTCTTCCCTTGCGCTCCGGTGGCGCGGCGGTCGAGCAGGAAGGCGCGGAACGGCGCGATGCCGGTGCCCGGCCCGATCATGATGATCGGCGTCTTCGGATCCTGCGGCAGGGCGAATCCGTGCGCCTTCTGCACATAGACCTTCAACTCGTCGCCGGGATTGATGCGTTCGGCCAGGAAGGTCGAGGCCAGGCCGAGCCGCTTGCGCTTGTTGACGAGGTAACGCACGCAGTCGACCGTCAGCGACAATTTCCCGGGTGTCGCGTTATGCGACGAGGAGATCGAATAGAGCCGCGGCTGCAGCGGCTCCAACGCCTCGACGAAAGCTTCCGGATGTGGCCGCACCTTCGGGAATTTCTGCAACACCGCCATCACGTCGAGCGTCGCAGCGTCCCCGTCGGGGTCCTCGCCTTGCGCGAGCGCCCGCGCCTTCTCGCGCTGCGCGCCACCGGTCAGATAGGTGATCAGTTCGAACAGGGAGTCCGGCGCCGGCGACAGCGAGACGTCATTGAGCAGCACGTCGCGCAATGTCTTGCCGCGGACTTCGGTGACATGCGAGGCGCCGAGCAGAGCGATGATCTGGTCGACGAGGCCGAGATCGTTCCTGGCGAAAATGCCGAAAGAATCGCCCACGACATAGTCGAGCCCAGAGCCGGAGAGATCGAACTCGATATGCCAGGTCTCCTTCTCGGAGCCGGGCTTGTTGAGCAGTCGCCGCGAGACGAATTTTGCGGGCACCGGATTGTCCCGCGAGCGTCCGGGCTCGCCGGCAGGCGTTGCGGCGGCAGCCGCTGCTTCGGACGGTGCAGCAGGCGCCTTGTCGAGCTCTTCATAGAGAGCCTTCAGCATCCGCGCGGTGTCCTTGCCGCCGGGGACGCAGAGGTTGAGCCGCGCTTCGCTCTTGCCGGCGATTGCTTCCGAATAGTCGTGGCAGTTATATCCGCACTGCCCGCAATCCTGCTGCGCCATCGCCGCCATCATGCGCCGCCGCAGCGGGCGTCCCTCGGCGAGCTTCATGCGCTCGGCGATCGGCATGGTCTGATCATGCCACGCCGCTTCGCCGTCATCGCCGTCGCCGATTGCGCCTTGCATGACGGCCGCGCCTTGCTCTGCAGACAATGGCGTTGCGACGTCCGGCGACAAAAGTCCGGCAAAGAAGCCGTTGAGCCAGGAGCGCTGCGCTTCAGAGAACGGCGCGCTGGCGGGGATGATGTCGAGTTTCGGTGGAGGCGTGATCTGGTTCATGCGGATGCCTCGGCGAGCTTGCGCAGCGTCTCGCCATCATGGCGGCGCGCGAAGGAAAGGAAGGGTTCGTCAGCAGATGAACGATGCGCGAGATAGGCCTTCAGCAGCTTCTCGATCGTCTTCGGCGCGTCTTCGGCCTTGAGGTCGTGATAGATCTCCTGCCCGACATCGGCATCGGGGCCGAAGCCGCCGCCGGTGAAGAGATGATAGCCCTCGACCGGATCGGCATCCTCGCCGACATCCACTTTCGCCGCGATCAGGCCGATATCGCTGATGTAGTGCTGCGCGCAGGAATGATGGCAGCCGGTGACGTGAATGTTGACCGGCTTGTCCATGGCAACACGCGGCTCGCACCAGTCGCCGATCTCGGCGGCGTGGCGCTTGGTATTCGAGGCGGCAAAGCGGCAGCCGGCATTGCCGGTACAGGCAATCAGCCCGGCGCGGATGTGCGAGGCCTCGACCGCAAGCCCGATCGTCTTGATCGCGGCGATCGCGAGTTCAAGCTCCTGGTCGCGCACGCCTGATATCAAAAGGTTCTGCCAGACGGTCAGGCGGATCTCGCCGTCGCCAAGATCGCGCGCGATCTTGGCCAGCCCACGCATCTGGTCGCAGGTGACCTTGCCGAGCGGCAGCGATACGCCGATCCAGTTCAATCCCTCCTGCTTCTGCTTGTGCACACCGATATGCGCCATGCGGTCCGTCAAAGGCCGCGGCGCCAGCGCCTCAGCCGGCACGCGGGTGAAGGGTTGCTTCAGCCGCTCCTCGACCAGCTTCAGGAACTGGTCGTGACCGATCCCATCCAGGACATATTTCAGCCGCGCCTTGTTGCGGTTGGTGCGGTCGCCGAGATCGATGAAGACGCGGACGATCGCGTCCGCCACCTTCGTCGCCTCGTCCGGCTTGACGATGATGTCGGAGTATTTTGCAAAATCCTTGTGCCCGGTAATGCCGCCGAGGCCGAGCCGGAACCAGACCCCTCGCTCCACGCCAAACCCGTCCTTCACCTCCACCGCCGTGAAGGCGATGTCGTTGGTCTCTTCCAGCACCGCGATCCGGCCGCCGCCATCGAAGGCGACGTTGAACTTGCGCGGCAGGCCGTAGAGCGAGCGCTCGTTGAGGATGTGGTAGTGCCACTCGCGCGCGTAAGCGCGCGTGTCCAACAGCTCCTGCGGATCGATGCCGGCGGTTGGCGTGCCGGTGACGTTGCGGATATTGTCCGCGCCGGAGCCGCGCGAGCACAGGCCGAGGTCCTGTATGCCTTCGATCAGTTTCACCGCGTGCTTCGGCGGGATTTCGCGCACCTGCAAATTCGCGCGCGTGGTGACGTGGGAGTACGGGCCGCAGAGTTCTTCGGCGAGATCGGCCAAGCCTGCGAACTGCCAGTGCTTCAGGATGCCGTTCGGAATGCGCAGGCGGCACATGTAGGAATCCTGCGCCGGCGCGACGTAGAACAGGCCGAAATAGCGCCAGCGGAAATTATCGGCAGGCGACGGCGGCGCGTTGTCGAGCGCCTGTTGCTTCAGGCGCGGATAGGCATCGAAAGGATGCTCGTCGCGTTTGAATTTTTCCTGGTCGACGAGCTTCTTGCCTGAGGCGATGACCTTGTCCTGCGCCTTGATATGCGCGGCATCCGGGCCGGTCGGCTCGGCGCTGGTTTGGGGGGCGCCCCCGCCAAGCCCGCGGCCGACCCGGCTGATCTGCAGGCCGGTGGCAAAGCCTTCGAGGTAGCGTTTCTGCTCGTCGGAGAAGTCGACTGAGAGCGGCTCGATTTTCATGGTCTGCGACGAAGCTCCTGCGGCCACGGCGAGTGGCGTCAACGAGGTGAAAGCGACCGCTCGGAACCGGCGTGGCCTTACGACGGCCTTGCTCGATTCCTGGGAACGGTCCGATCAGCCTCGTTGCTGCGGAAATCCATCTTGGACGTGAGCCAGCAGGCATCTGCGACAGGCTGGCCGCACTGCAACATTCAAGTTGCGTGCCAGACGTTGCCGGAGAAAATATCACGCTATTTCAGTGGATTAGCCGAATGGCCGGCGAGCCCGGCGACGAGCGGCGTTGCGAATTTTCGAGCAGCCCGCTCAAAATTTAGCCGACCTGTGGCCACTGCCTACGATCGCAGCATGGGCGTTACGGCTTCCAGCAGCCGATCTTGAACGCGGCCAAATGCCCTCGGATGTCGTTGGGATCGAAGGGCGGCCCAGCGAAAGCGCCGATCGGCTGCGGCGCATCGGTCGCTGCCGGGCGACGTCCCACAGCCGCGTCATAGAGGTCGGGCCGGAACACGTCCATGGCCATCTTCAGGGCGTCCGGCTTCATGGCCGTCTGCCCCCACCGCACCATCTGCGCATAGAGCCACGCGGCCTGCACCGGGTCGGGCCGCGCCGCGCCGTGCCGGCCGACCAACAGGTAGCGACTGCTTTCGCGCTTGACGCCGTCGGGCGAGATCTTGAGCCGGCCGTCGAGGGTGCGCTGGATCACCTCGGCGTCGACGCCGATCCGCTCCGGCTGCGCCAGGATCGCAGCCGCCTCGGCACGGTTTTCCGGCTGCTCGATGAATTCAGCGGCGCGCAGATGCGCCCGCACCAGCGCTGTGACGACGTCAGGATTCTTCTCCGCCCAGTTCTGCCTGATCGCCAGCACTTTCTCGACCGCGGCGACCAGGATATCGGAAACGAAATGCAGGATGTGGCCGATGCCGAGATCGACTGCGACCGAGTTCCAGGGCGCGCCGACGCAGAACGCATCGACATGGCCATTGGCGAGGCTGTCGACCATGTAAGGCGGCGGCAGCACCACGAGCCGCACGTCCTCGTCCGGGTCGACGCCGCCCGCCGCCATCCAGAACCGCAGTTGATAATTGTGGGTCGAGAACGGGAACGTCATGCCGAACGTCAGCGGCTCCGCCCCGCGCGTGCGCCGCTTGGCGACCACGCGCGAAAGCGCAAGCGCTGTTACCATCGGGTCGAAACGGTCGCCGGCGATCTCCTCCATGATCGCAGCATGCAGCGACGGCGAGACCGTGATCGCGTTGCCGTTGAGGCCGAGATTGAAGGGCGCCACGATCGGCACCTTGACGTGGCCAAGGCCGAGGCTTGAGGCGATCGCGACCGGCGCCAGCAGATGCGCGGCATCGAACAGGCCGATATTGAGCTTGTCGCGAACGTTCGACCACGACACCTCCCGCACCAGGGTGATGTCGAGCCCTTCGGCGGCCGCAAAGCCCTTGTCGGCGGCGACGATCAGGGCGGCGGCGTCGACCAGCGGAATGAAACCGATGCGAAGCGGTGTGGTCATTTGAGCAACTCCGACGCGGTCAGGATCGACTGCGCGATCTCGCCGATCTTCTTTTTCTCGCGCATCGCCGTGGAACGCAGCAGCACATAGGCTTCATCTTCGGTGAGGCCCTTCAATTTCATCAGGATGCCCTTGGCGCGGTCGATCACCTTGCGCTCCTCCAGCGCGTGCTTGGTGCGATCCAATTCGTCCTGCAGTCGCGCGAACGCGTTGAAGCGGGACACGCAGAGGTCGAGGATCGGCTTGATACGCTGCTTGTTGAACCCGTCGACGATATAGGCCGACACGCCGGCCTCGACGGAGGCCTGGATCGAGGCGGCGTCGCTCTGGTCGACGAACATGGCGATCGGCCGCCGCACGGCTCGGCTGACCTGGAACATCTGTTCCAGCACGTCGCGGCTGGGGTTTTCGAGGTCGATCACGATGATATCGGGGTCGACGGCGTAGATTCGCGCCAGCAGGCTGTGCATTTCGCTGATATGCACGACGCTGGTATAACCGGCCTCGCGCAGGCCCTCCTCCAGGATCGCGGCGCGGATCGGACTTTCATCGACGATGACGATTTTCGGAGACGACTCGGCGGCCATCGCTCACTCGTGTTCTCTAAAAACTATCCATAGCACGACGGAAGCCAGCTCAAAGCCTTGTAATTATGGACAATTGGGACTAGCTCCTGCCCATCAATCAGGCAGATCTAGATATGCAGCAGGCGGCCGCGCCAAAAATGTCGTTCGTTTCGCTTGGACGTCCCTGGGACAACGAATGTAAAGTTTCGGGGCTCTCATGAAACCAGCGCCACGCATATCTTTTACGAGTCTGGGCTGCCCCAAGGCGCTTGTGGATTCCGAGCGCATCATCACGCGGCTGCGGGCCGAGGGCTATGAGCTCGCGCGCAAGCATGACGGCGCCGATATCGTGATCGTCAATACCTGCGGCTTCCTCGACAGCGCCAAGCAGGAATCGCTCTCGGCGATCGGCGAGGCCATGGCCGAGAACGGCAAGGTGATCGTGACCGGCTGCATGGGGGCGGAACCCGAGCAGATCGAGAGCGCCTATCCCGGCGTGCTGTCGATCACGGGTCCACAGCAATATGAGAGCGTGCTCGATGCCGTGCACCGGGCGCTGCCGCCCGCGCACAACCCGCATCTCGACCTGGTGCCGCCGCAGGGCGTCAAGCTGACGCCGCGCCATTATGCGTACCTGAAGATTTCCGAGGGCTGCAACAATCGCTGCACCTTCTGCATCATTCCGAAGCTGCGCGGCGACCTGGTGTCGCGGCCTGCCAACGATGTGCTGCACGAGGCCGAGCGGCTGGTGAAAGCCGGAGTTAAGGAACTGCTTGTCATCTCGCAGGATACCTCGGCCTATGGCGTCGACCTGAAATATGCCGAGAGCCCATGGCAGGATCGCGCCGTGCGTGCCAAATTCTTCGACCTTGCAAAAGAGCTCGGCGAACTCGGCGCCTGGGTGCGGCTGCAATATGTCTATCCCTACCCGCATGTCGACGAGGTCATCGGCCTGATGACCGAGGGCAAGGTGCTGCCCTATCTCGACATCCCGTTCCAGCATGCGAGCCCGGATGTCCTGAAAGCCATGAAGCGCCCCGCCGCGCAGGACAAGACGCTGGCACGGATCAAGCAATGGCGCGAGCAGTGCCCGGAGCTTGCGCTGCGCTCGACCTTCATCGTCGGCTTTCCCGGTGAGACCGATTCAGATTTCGCTTATCTGCTCGACTGGCTTGACGAAGCCGAGATCGACCGCGTCGGCTGCTTCAAATACGAACCGGTTGCAGGTGCGACCTCCAACGCACTCTCCGGCGCCGTGCCGGATGAGGTCAAGCAGGAGCGCTACAACGCGCTGATGGCGCGCCAGCAGAAGATCTCCGCGCGTCGGCTGAAGCGCAAGGTCGGCACGCGCCAGCAGGTCATCGTCGACGAGGTCGGCCCCACCGTCGCGCGAGGCCGCTCGAAGGCCGATGCGCCGGAGATCGACGGCGCGGTCTATCTCTCGAGCCGCCGCCCGCTAAAGGTCGGCGAGATCGTCACAGCGAAGATCGAGCGCTCGGACGAATACGACCTGCACGGCAGCGTCGTCGGATTCTGAGCGGCTTCTACATCAATAGTTGCGGCCACCTCGGGCGTTTTGATCCAGCGCAATGCTCGTTGGGCGTCCGCGAAACGATATTCAAAATTCAGAGAGTCATGCTGCCACCTCGGCGGCAAGGAATTGGCGTCGCCCGATAAATTCGCAGCCTGCGAAGCCGCTTTCGCGCGTGCCCAATCTTAGATACCCATCTATAATTATAACAACTTCAAGATGTCACGCTCCATTCACGGACTCGGCCTATGGCTCGCGCACCTTCAAATCTTAAGGGGTGAATGATGAGCCGCATCTCGGACACACTGCGAACGCAACGTTGGGACGATTACCGCTACTACCACCAGAGCCGCATCAATCAGACGCTGCACCTGATCAGCGCTCTCATATTCCTGGTCTGCTATGGGCTGCTGTTCACCGATCCGGCGATGGCCGGCTTGGTCGGCTGGCTCGCGATGTTGACGCGGCAGACCGGGCATTTCTTCTTCGAGCCCAACGGCTATGACGCCGTGAACAAGGTCACCAACGAATACAAGGAAGCGATCAAGGTCGGCTACAACCAGAGCCGCAAGATCGTCCTGCTGGTCGTCTGGGGCCTCGCGCCGGTCGCGCTGTTTGCCTTTCCGACGTTGTTCGGCCTGTTCTCACCGCCGGTCACCAGGCTCGATTTCATCCGCCACGTCGGTACCGTGTGGCTCGCGATCGGCATCGCCGGCGGGCTCGCTCGCATGATTCAGCTCTTCGTCATCAAGGACGTGCCGACCGGGCTGATCTGGGTCTGGAAGGTCCTGACCGATCCGTTCCACAACATCGCGCTGTACTACAAATCGCCGCTTGCCCTGCTCCGCGGCGAGCTGATCGACACATCGATTGTCGATGCCGATTGGGGCGAGGAGGAGACCGAAGAGGCGCGGCGCGCGACTTGACATTCCCTGCCCTTGGGCTGTATGGCCCATCGCCATGAAGCTGAACCGGACCATCCGCCGCGCCACTTTCCGTCGTCGCACCCGCGACGATGATGGGTTGCGCCATGTCCGACGCCAGCGCTGACTAGCTAGTTCAGCCTAAGGTTTTCGAGAAGGCCGCACCCTCAAAAGTGCGGCCTTCTTGCGTTGCCGCCTGCCCTTTCATCACAGCCAATCAAGGAGCCTGACATGCCCAACGCCCTGCCTCCGTTCGACGCGCTGATGGACATCACCGCGCGCCCGAACACCGTGTTTGTCCGCGGCGAAGGCTCCTATCTCTGGGACGATTCTGGCCGCCGCTATCTCGATTTCATGCAGGGCTGGGCCGTCAACTGCCTCGGCCATTCGCCGCCTGCGGTCGCGGAAGCACTGGCCGCACAGGCCAAGTGTCTGTTGACCCCGAGCCCGGCCTTCTACAATGAACCCAGCCTCAAGCTTGCCAATGCGCTTGTCGAGAACAGCTGCTTCGACGAGGTGTTCTTCGCCAATTCCGGCGCGGAAGCCAATGAAGGCGCGATCAAGCTCGCGCGCAAATATGGGACGAAATACAAGAACGGCGCCTTCGAGATCATCACCTTCGAGGGCGGCTTTCACGGCCGCACGCTGGCGACCATGTCGGCCTCCGGCAAGAAGGCATTCGAACCACTCTTCGAGCCGAAGGTGCCTGGCTTCCGCAAAGCGTGGCTCAACGACATTGCCTCGGTGAAGGAGCTGATTTCATCGAATACGGTTGCCGTGATGCTGGAGCCGATCCAGGGCGAGGCCGGCGTCTGGCCCGCGACCGATCAATTCCTGAAACAGCTGCGCGCGCTGACCGGCGAACAGGGCCTGCTCCTGATCGTCGACGAGATCCAGACCGGCATGGGCCGCACCGGAAAGCTCTTCCATTACGAGCATGCCGGGATTGCACCTGACATCATGACGCTCGGCAAGGGCATCGGCGGCGGCGTGCCGCTGGCCGCCCTGCTCGCGACCGAGCATGCGGCCTGCTTCGAGCATGGCGACCAGGGCGGCACCTTTAACGGCAATCCGCTGATGTGCGCGGCGGGGCTTGCCGTGCTCGAGCAGGTCGGCAAGCCGGAATTCCTGAAGTCCGCCGCCGACGCCGGCCTGTTCCTTGAAAGCGAATTGCAGCGCCTCTCGGCCCGGCACGGCCTCGGCGAAGTGCGCGGACGCGGACTGTTGCTTGCGCTCGATCTGAAATTGCCGATCGGCGCAGCGATCGTGGCGCAAGCGTTCTCGAAAGGCCTCTTGATCAACGCGCCGCAACCCGACGCACTGCGCTTCATGCCCGCGCTCAACGTGTCTCGGACCGAGATCGGGGAGATGATCGAGGGTCTGGACGCGATCCTCACGCAAGTGGGAGCTGCGCGGCGGGTGGCGTGACGCTAGGCGATTCCATCTCCGCACCGTCATCACCGGGCTTGTCCCNGCCATCCACACGCCTCTCCTCACGCGCCACAAGAACGTGGATGCCCGGGACAAGCCCGGGCATGACGAGGTCGGGGCAATCGCCGAACTACGGCCGCAGGATCGACGCCCCCGTGGTCGCGCGGCTCTCCAGATCGATATGCGCTCGCGCGGCATCCTTCAGCGCGTAAGCATGGTTGATCGGCACGTGCAGCTTGCCGTTGATCACGGCGGCAAACAGCGTGTCGGCGCCTTCGAGCAATTCCTTCCGCGTGGCGACGTAGTCGTTGAGCTTCGGCCGGGTCGCAAACAGCGAGCCGTGATTGTTCAGTTCGGCGAGCGCAAATGGCGGCACCGGGCCGGACGCGTTGCCGAAGCTCACGAACAGGCCCCGCGGCCTCAGGCACGACAGTGAACCCGGGAAGGTGGTCTTGCCGACGCCATCATAGACGACGTCGCAGAGCTCGCCCCGGCTGATCTGCTTCACCCGCGCGACAAAATCCTCCTCATTGTAGAGGATGACGTGATCGCAGCCGTTGGCGAGCGCGAGATCGGCCTTCTCCTTTGAGCCGACGGTGCCGATGACGTGGGCGCCCATCGCGCGCGCCCATTGGCAGGCGAGCAATCCGATGCCGCCGGCCGCCGCATGGATCAGCACGCGGTGATGCGGCTCCACCTTGAAGGTCTTGTGCAGGAGATACCAGACCGTCAACCCCTTCAGCATCAGCACGGCGCCCTGCTCATAGGTGATATGGTCGGGCAGCTTCACCACCTTGTCGGCGGGGATGACGCGCTCGGTGGCATAGCCGCCGAGGTTGAAATAATAGGCGACACGGTCGCCGGGATGGAAATTGGTCACGCCGGGTCCGACCGCCACCACTTCGCCTGCCGCCTCGTTGCCGGCGATGAAGGGAAGACCGGGCGCCTTATAGAGGCCAGTGCGGAAATAGGTATCGATGAAGTTGAGCCCGATCGCGTGCTGGCGAATCCGCACCTCGCCCGCCGCAGGTGCCGGCACCTCGACATCCTCGTAAGTGAGGACTTCCGGGCCTCCCACCTTGTGCACGCGCACGGCCTTGGTCATATCGGCTCTCCTCAACTTATCCCGTAGCCACGGAACCGAATGCCATCGGCGCCTTGTTGTCAACTCACGGGCTGGATCGGCTACTTGACCGCCTTCTTGCGGTTACGCCTCGCCAGCACGTTGAACGTCTCCACCGCGGCTGCGAATGCCATCGCAAAATAGATGTAGCCGCGCGGGATGTGGAAGTGGAAACCGTCGGCGACCAGTGCCACGCCGATCAACAGCAGGAACGCCAGCGCCAGCATCTTGGTGGTCGGATGCTCTGCGACAAAACGCGCCACTGGCCCCGACGAGACGTACATGACGATACAGGCGATCACGACGGCCGCGATCATGACCTCCAGATCCTGCGCCATGCCGATCGCGGTGATGATCGAGTCCAGCGAGAACACCATGTCGATAATGATGATCTGGACGATCACCCAGAAGAACGCGCTGCGGCCGGACGCCGCCTCTTCGTCACCTTCCCGCGCTTCCACCTCGCCGTGGATCTCATGCGTCGCCTTTGCGATGAGGAACAGCCCGCCGCCGATCAGGATGATGTCGCGCCAGGACAGCGCGAGCCCCCTCACCGTGATCACCGGCTCCGTCAACCCGATCAGCCACACCAGGAGGCTGAGCAGCAGGATGCGGAACACGAGCGCCAGGAACAATCCGATCTGACGCGCGCGCTTTGCCTGGTGCGGCGGGATGCGGGAGACCAGCACCGACAGGAAAATCACGTTGTCGATGCCAAGCACGATCTCCAGCGCAGTCAACGTGAGTAGCGCCGCCCACGCTTCCGGGCTGGCCAAAAGTTCGATCATGCTCTGAGTGACCTCATCAACCGGATGACGGCGTCGCTGCCGGCGACATAGGCCGCGATCACGCAGAGTGCCACGATGATCGGCGTGCCGACGTCAAAGTCACGGGCGAGCGTGTACAGCGCCAGCACCGCTCCGGCGGCCATCAGCCACAGTGTCAGCCAGCGCAGCCGCGTGACACGCAGGGGATGCAGCACGTGGAATGGCGCGAAGGTGAGCGCGATCATAATCGCCACGGCAAGGCTCGACCACGCCGGCGGCAGATGCAGCAGGAACAGGTAGAATGCCACTGCGTTCCAAAGGCCCGGAAAGCCGCGGAAATGATTGTCGGCGGACTTCATCCTGCGATCCGCGAAGTACAGCGCGCTCGAGATCACGATACCGATGCCGAGGATCGGCGCCGCCAGCGGCAGCAGCAAATGACTAGCCGTGATCGCATAGGCGGGAACAAAGACATAGGTGACGAAATCGACGACGAGGTCGAGCACCTCGCCGGACCAGTTCGGCTGCAGCCGCACCACGTCGAGCTTGCGCGCAATCGGACCGTCGATCGCATCGATGACCAGCGCCACCCCGAGCCAGCCGAACATATTGGCCCAGTGCTCGCGCACGGCCTCCATCAGCGCGAGCAGCGCGACGCCCGCCCCCATCGCCGTGAAGATATGCACGGAGAACGCCGCCATCCGCATCCGCAGCGATGCCGGAAACGTAGCTGGCTGGCTGGTCTGGTCGATTTCCATCGCCGGGCAGTGCTATCAGGAATCGCCTGTGTTTGCATATCCGCGCTTGCGGCGTTCCGCCGCGCAAATCGGTGGAAAGATTTTAGCGAATTTGATGGCTTGAAAATGCCGCCAATCCCGTCAAATGTTCCGATATGAGTGATGCACCGCATGTCTATGACGCCGTGGTCGTCGGCGGTGGCCCTGCTGGGCTGACCGCCGCCATCGCGCTTGCGGATGCCGGGGCGAAGACCGCCCTGCTCGCCCGCCGCGCGCCCTACGCCGACAACCGCACCACGGCGCTGCTCGGCTCCTCCGTCGAGCTGCTCGAGCGGCTGGATGTCTGGCGGCGTCTGGCCGAGAAGGCCGCGGCGCTGAAGGTGATGCGGCTGGTCGATGACACCGGGCGGCTGATCCGCGCCCCGGAAGTGAGGTTCTCGTCCGACGAGATCGATCTTGAGCAGTTCGGCTTCAATATCGACAACCGCTCGTTGGTCGCGGCGCTCGAACAGCGTGCGGCCGAACTGCCTGGTCTGACCCGCATCGACGACGAAGCCGAGATCATCAATCCGGAAGACACCATGGTCACGATCCGGACCGGCCGCCGCGAGCCGCTGGCGGCGCGGCTGGTGGTCGGAGCCGACGGCCGGCAGTCGCAGTCGCGCGAGGCGGCCGGCATCGAAATCAGCCGCCGCGACTTGAAGCAGTCGGCCCTCACCTTCAACATCGCCCACTCGCGCCCGCACAAGAACATCTCGACCGAATTCCACACACAGCACGGCCCCGTCGTGTTCGTGCCCCTGCCCGGCAACCGCTGCAGCGTGGTCTGGGTTTCCTCGGCCGCGGAAGCCGAGCGGCTGAAGGCGCTCTCCGATGCGGAACTGTCTGACGCCGCCGAGAAGCAATCGCATTCGATTTTCGGCCGCGTCGAGGTCGAGCCGGGGCGCAATCTGTTTCCTCTGGCGATCGAACAGCCCAGGCAGTTTGCCAGGAACCGGGTCGCGCTGGTCGGCGAGTCCGCCCATGTGGTGCCGCCGATCGGCGCGCAGGGCCTCAACCTCGGGCTGCGGGACGCAGCCGATATCGCCAGGCTCACCGGCGAAGCGCTCGCGCATGGCGAGGACCCCGGCTCGCCGCAGGTATTGGCGCGCTACCAGGCGGCACGGCGCGGCGATGTCATGAGCCGGACCTTCGTCATCGATCTCGCCAACCGTTCGCTGCTCAGCGATTTCCTCCCGATGCAGTCGATCCGCGCCACTGGCCTGCACCTGATCGGATCGATCGGCCCGCTGCGGCGGCTCGCCATGCGCGAGGGACTCGCGCCGTCTTGGCGGCGCGTGAGCTGAAGCTCTTTAGGGAAAGCTTAGCCTTCCCGTCTGCAGCACCCACATTACGCTGGTCAGCGTCACGACGGAGGCAAAGGTGCCGACCAGCACGGCGACGGACGCCGGTTTGACCCAGGTGTCGTTCTGCCGCGCGATCACGAACACGTTGAGCGCCGGCGGCAATGAGGCCATCAGCACCGCGGTCGCAGCCCAAGGCTGAGCGAAGGGACCGAACGCCAGCATCAAGCCGAACGCGAGCAGCGGATGGACCAGAAGCTTGACGGTGATCACGCCCGGCACGTCCCACGGAATCCGATCGAGCGGCCGCAGCGCGACGGTGACGCCGAGCACGAACAGCGCCACCGGCGCCGCCGCGTTCTGCAGGAACAAGAGCGTACTATCCAGCGCAACCGAAAAACGCAGGTGCAGGGCCGCGGCAAGTGCGCCGAAGCACGCCGCCATGATCAGCGGGTTCAGCACGATCTGGCGCGCCGTCACCCCCAGCGCGTGCAACAGCGAGGGATGCTCGCGGTCCGTCAGTTCGATCAAGAGCGGCACGATCGAGAACAGGAAGATGCTGTCACAGCAGAAGATCAGCGCGGTCGGCGCAGCAGCCTTCGGCCCCAACACCGCGAGCGCCAGACCCGGACCCATGTAGCCGATGTTGCCATAGGCGCCGGAGAGCCCCGCGAGCGTCGCCTCGCGCAGCGACAGCCGCCCCAGGAGCTTGGCGACCAGCATCGCCAGGAAGAAGGCGATCATCGTTCCGAGCGTGGTCGCCACCAGGAACGGCGGATTGTTGAGTTCCGAGAACGGCGTCTTCGACATGATGCCGAATAGAAGCGCCGGCAGCGAGACGTAGAGTAGGAAGAAATTCATCCAGGCAAGCCCCGACTCGGGCAGACCCTTGGCCTTGCCGCAGGCGAAACCGATGAAGATCAGCCCGAAGTAAGGCAGCGCAAGATTGAGGATATCGACCACGGAAGGCGTCTTTTTGGGGATTTTCCAAAGGAAATGCCGGAAAATCCGGCAGGAGGCGAAAGGTTAATTCGCGCGCTTGCCCCTAGCATCCGCCGTCATCATGGTCTATCGACGAGCTATGATAAAAGCGCGTACCGCTAAGTTCCAGATTGGGCAGATCGTCCGCCACCGGGTGTTTTCCTTCCGGGGGGTGATCTTCGACATCGATCCGGAGTTCAACAACACCGAGGAGTGGTGGCTGTCGATCCCGGAAGAGGTGCGGCCGCACAAGGATCAGCCCTTCTATCACCTGCTCGCCGAAAACGCCGAGACCGAATACGTCGCCTACGTCTCCGAGCAGAACTTGCTGCCCGACAATTCCGGCGAACCGGTCCGGCACTCCCAAGTTGCCGAGATATTCATCCAAGACAAGTCCGGCGGCTACCGTCCGCGCAATCCTTCGCTGAATTAGCTCGCACGCGACACGGATGCTGCATCGCAGCGGCGCGGATCAGATCGTTCCCGTAGCAAAAAAGGCGCTCCTGCCGGAGCGCCTTTGACGTATCGGGAAGCTTCCCGCCGTTACTTCGCGGGGGGCGGGCTGGAGACGCCCGTCGCCGGCGGATTGGCCTCAAGCTTCTTGCGGGCCTCTTCCGCTCGCTTCTGCAGCTCTTCCTGCAGCTTCTTCTGGTTTTCCTCGAACACCTTCGGGTCGGTCGGCGGACCGTCATAGGCTTTGGCGAATTCGTTGACGAGCGGCAGCGGCAGCGTCAGCGGCGCGCCGTTGGCGTTGATCGCCTGCACCACCAGGTTCTGGCCCTTCTTCAGGCTGTTGAGCAGCTCGGGGGTTGCCTCATAGTCCGACATGCAGCCATTGGCGAAGCAGATCACATAGGGCGCCTGCTGCGGCGGGTTGTTGTCGACGATGATGCGGGTGCCGTGCACGAGCTGCATGCCGAGCGGGAGCGTGACGCGCAGGATCTTCTTCGGCTCACCCTCCGGCTCGATGATCACGGCGGCGATCACCGGCTGGCCGGACTCGATACGGCCGTCCTTGCCCGTGAAGCAGACCTGCTTGGCGTTGGCATCCTGGCCCTTGAGGCAGAACTTGGTCCAGGGCGCGTAGATGAGCTGAACCTGCTGATCCTGGGGTGGCGGCTGCTGCGGCTGGGCTTGCGCGGTCGGAGCGCCCTGGGCGGGCGGCTGACCTTGGGCCGCCGGCGCGGGCGCCTTGGGGGCAGCCTTCGGCGCCGCCTTGGGAGCAGCCTTCGGTGCCGCTGGCGCGGCGGGAGCCGCCGGCTGCTGAGCTCCGGCCTCGGGAACAAGCACGGCCGCGGACAGGGCCGTCGCTGCCAAGGCGGCGAAAATTCGCCCACGCGGCCGGGCCGACGCGGCCAAGATACGGAAATTCATTGCGGAAAACCCTTTCTCAACGGCGGCGCCCGAAACCGCTGCAGGCACCGACACCTAGCCGTTTGGGGCGGCTGTCTCCTAGTCAATTGAGGCGGATACGTGACAGGCGTTGCCGCCTTGTTCAATTGCACGCCTTCAATACAGCGGCAGACGAAAAGATCAATGCCGGCAAGCAGGTTTGCCCCAACGTCACGGCGAGTTGCAGGGTCCTGTGGTAAAGCTCGTTCCGTGAGATTTCGCGAATCAGACCGACGCGTTGCTCCGCGCGTTTCTTGGGTTGCATCTGGGCGTGGCGCCCTCGCCGCGCTGGGTTTTGCCATCGTGCTCGCGCTGGTCGGGACCAGCCCGGCGCAGGCGGCGGAAAGTTATGCGATCGCGATGCACGGCGCGCCGGCATTGCCGGCCGATTTCACCCATATGCCCTACGCCAATCCCGACGCGCGCAAGGGCGGCCGGCTGACCTGGGGCATTCTCGGGACGTTCGACAGCCTCAACCCGCTGATCGTTCGTGGTCTCGCGGTGCAGCAGATCAGGGGCTTCGTCGTCGAGAGCCTGCTGGCGCGCGGCAACAACGAGCCGTTCACGCTCTACGGCCTGCTCGCCAAGACCGTCGAGACCGACGATGCGAGAAGCTACGTTACCTTCCATCTCGATTCCCGCGCCCGCTTCTCCGACGGCAAGCCCGTCACGGCCGAAGACGTGCTGTTCTCCTGGGAGCTCCTGCGCGATCACGGCCGTCCCAACCACCGGCAATATTACGCGAAGGTCGCGAAAGCCGATTCCCCCGATCCGCTCACGGTGCGCTTCGATCTCACAGGCGCCAACGACCGCGAACTGCCGCTGATTCTCGGCTTGATGCCGGTGTTGCCGAAACACGCGGTCGATCCGGCGACCTTCGAGGACACAACACTGACGGGACCGATCGGCTCCGGCCCCTATCGCGTCGGCGCGGTGAAGCCGGGCGCGAGCGTCACGCTGGTGCGCAATCCGGATTATTGGGGCCGCGACCTTCCGATCAATCGCGGCCTCTACAATTTCGACGAGATCAGGCTCGATTTCTACCGCGAGGCCAACGGCCAGTTCGAAGCCTTCAAGCGCGGGCTCTACGATTTCCGCGTCGAGGCCGAGCCACTGCGCTGGCACGACGGCTATGATTTCCCCGCGGCCCGCAACGGCGAGGTAATCCGCGACACCATCAAGACCGGAATGCCGCAACCTTCCGAATACCTGGTGTTCAACACCCGCCGTCCGCTATTTGCAGACGTCCGCGTGCGCAAGGCGCTGACGCTCCTGTTCGATTTCGAATGGATCAACCGCAACTACTTCTTCGGCCTCTATGCCCGCAGCGGCAGCTTCTTCGCCGGCTCGGAACTGTCCGCCTATGGCCGCCCTGCCGACGAGCGCGAACGAGAATTGCTGCAGCAGGCGAACGCGCATATTGCGCCCGACATTCTCGACGGCAGTTATCACCTGCCGGTCAGTGACGGCTCAGGCCGCGATCGCACCGCGCTGCGCGGCGCACTCGCACTGCTGTCGGAGGCCGGCTACGAGCTCGAGGGCACTGTGCTGCGCAACCGCGCGACCAAGGCGCCGTTTGCATTCGAGATCCTGGTGACGACCCGCGACCAGGAGCGGATCGCGCTCGCCTACCAGCGCGACCTCAAGCGTGCCGGCATCGAGGCGCGCGTGCGGGCGGTCGATCCGGTCCAGTTCGACCAGCGCCGGCTCGGCTACGAGTTCGACATGCTCCAGAACCGCTGGGATCAATCGCTGTCGCCCGGCAACGAGCAGTCGTTCTATTGGGGCAGCCAGGCCGCCGATATCCCCGGCACCCGGAATTACATGGGCGCCAAGGATCCGGCGATCGACGCCCTGATCGCCGCGCTGCTGGAGGCGCGGGAGCAGCCCGCCTTCGTCTCGGCGGTGCGGGCGCTGGACCGCACGCTGATGTCCGGCTTCTACGCAATTCCCCTGTTTAACATCGCGGAGCAATGGATCGCGCGCTGGAATCGGATAGAACGACCAGAGAGCACTGCCCTGACCGGCTACCTGCCGGAGACCTGGTGGCAGAAGCCAGAGCCGCAACCGAAGTAGCCGCAGGCCAAGTAATGCAACCGAAGTTGATGCAACCGACGTTGAACCCGTGACCCAGTCCGCTTCGCCCACTCTTGATTCCCTGTTCAAGCGCGTGCTGGCGCGGCAGCCGGACGCACTGGCGCTGGTCGATCCGCTCAACAAGCAGCGCATCACCGGCCAGACGCGCAAGCGGCTGACCTATGCGCAAGCCGACCGCGCGATCTCGGCGCTGGCGGCGCATTTCATTGAAGCGGGATTGCCGGCCAATTCCGTGCTGGCCGTGCAATTGCCGAACACGGTCGAATTCGCGCTGACGGTGCTGGCGGCCCATCGCTGCGGCCTGGTGGTCGCGCCGATGCCGCTGCTTTGGCGGCACGCCGAACTGACCGCGGCATTGAACCGCACCGCCGCGCGGGCAATCGTGACGACGAGCCGGATCGATGGCGTCATCTACGCCGACTTCGCGATGAACGCCGCGGCGGAAGCGTTCTCGATCCGCCATGTCTGCGGTTTCGGCAGCGACCTGCCTGAAGGCATGGCGTCGCTCGACCAAGCTATCCTGCGGGAATCCTCGACCGCGCGGGCGGTGATCCAGGACGGCCGCAAGGCCTCGCTGATCTCCTTCGATGTGACCGCCGATGGCTTCCGTCCGGTACCGCGCGCCCATTTCGCCGTGATCGCCGGCGGACTTGCGATGTCGCTGGAAAGCGACGTGCCGCAGGGCGCAACCATCATGTCAGCTTTTACCCCGATGTCCTTCGCAGGCCTGGCTTCTTCGCTTGCGGTCTGGCTGCTCACCGGCGGCACTTTGGTGCTGCACCACCCCTTCGATGAAGAGGTGCTGCAGACCCAGATCAACGACCATGCCTGCGACACGCTGATTGCGCCTGCGCCTCTGGCGCTGCGGCTGGCTGAACTTGACCTCGACGTCAACATGCCGAGCGTGCGCAACGTGATCGGGCTGTGGCGGGCGCCCGAACAGGTCGCCGCCGGCGCCTCCTGGACCGCGCAGCGCGCGACGCTGACGGACGTCTATCTGTTCGGCGAAGCCGGCCTGTTTGGCGCGCGCCGGACCGCCGAGGACGGTTCGCCCGCGCCGATCAAACCGGGTCCGCATGGCGCGCCGCGCGAGCTTCCGGGCTCCTCCATTGCCGGCGAGATCCTGCTGACGCCAACGGGTACGCTTGGCCTGCGTGGGCCGATGGTGCCTGCCGCAGCCTACGCACCGCCGCAAGTGCCGAACGACACGTTGATAGCGCCGCCACCCCGCGACTACGTCGACACTGAATACGCAGCGCGGCTCGACCGTTCGACGGGCGCCATCAATATCACCGCGCCTCCGTCCGGCATCATGGCGGTTGGCGGCTACCGCTTCCTCGCCAACGACCTGCAGGAATGGTCGCGCCGACTCGGCCAGGGCGCGTTGCTCACCGCTCTGCCCGACCGCCTCGCCGGCCATCGCCTCGCCGGACGCGCCCAGGACAATGCGCGCGCCCGCAACGCCATGACAGAACTCGGCCTCAATCCATTGATGGTCGAAGCCTTTCGCGATCGGACCGGCGGCATCTGAGCAAACCCCGCGTTAGAGCATGATCCGGAAAAGCGGAAACCGGTTTTCCCTCGCGACAAACGCGAAGCGTTTGCGCGGAGATCATGCTTAAACAAGGAGATGAGTTCATGATCCGATTTCGTCAAATCGGATCATGAACTAACGTTGACGCTGCATTAAGCGGCGGCAACTAGCATCGCGGCCAACGCTTCCGCCCGATCCGAGTTGCCGAATGCCCCAGCAAGGCCCGATCCTGATTGCCTCGACCACGGGCCGGCCAGCCTTTGCGCGCGCGCTCGATGAGAGCAGGCTGTTCCCGGTAATCGAGACCACATGGACTGACGCCGCGCGCGCCGTCACCCAGGTACAGCCAGCCGCCGTGATCGCCGCTGCCTCGAGCAGAGATGAGGCGGGACTTGCCGAATTGGCAGCGATGATCGCGCCACGCCAGCCCTATCTGCCGCTGATCGCCGTCAATCCCGAAGCGGCGTTGCCCGACAATGCCATTCCGTTCTTTCATGCCGAGAAGCATCCCAGTCGCCTGGTCGCGCGTCTGAACGCGGTGCTGCGCATCCGCTCGCTGCATTCGACCGTGATGCGGCGCCTGGTACCGCCCTCGCCGATCCTGCTGTCGGATATCGACACCAGCCGCGACGCGACCGTGCTCCTGATCGGCCGCGGCGGCGCCTACCCGGCGCTCTCCGTTGTGCTCGGCGAACGTTGCGGCGTGGTCGGCGCGCTCAGCATCGAGGCGGCCGCCAAGCATCTCAATGCCCGCGACGTCGATGGCATCGTGCTCGGCGAAGGCTTCACGCTGCGTGTGATCGATGCTTTCCTGACGGTGCTTGCCGAAGACGCCCGCTTCCGCAATCTGCCGGTCGTGGTAACGCCGGACGGGCTTGCCCCCAGCTACGAACTGCCCCATCTCGAGCTGGTTGCCCGCGAGCCGGCCGACGTCGCCGCGATCGCTCTGCCCTTGGTGCGCCAGCACGCATTCGAAGTGCATTTGAGCCGGACGCTGCGCGCGATCGACGCCGAGGGCCTGATCGATGCGCGCACTGGCCTGCTCACCCGCATTGCCTTTGAGCGCGATTTCGCCACCGCCGTCTATCAGGCCACCGAGCACGGCGGCGCGTTGAGTGTGGCGCGCTTCGCCTTCGATCCCGACCATCCCCGCGCGCAATTCGACGGCGCGCGCATTATCAGCCGCCTGATGCGCCAGATGGATTTCGGCGCGGCCCAGGAAGACGGATCGGTCATCGTCGTATTCGCGGGCGCCGACTTGCGCAACGCCGATGCCATCGCGCGTCGCCTGTCCAGCGTCATGCGCCACACCAGCCATGGCACGCACGATATGCGTTCCGATCCCAGCGTGAGCGTCGCTACGCTGCTGTCGAACGACACGGCAAGATCGCTGCTCGCGCGGCTACACGACGAGGCGCACCGCGCCGCATCATAGCGGCGCAAGGAGCGCCCGCGTCGTCCGATCAAGACCGCGGCGGCACGTTTGCGAACAGCGGCCCCAATCCTTCCGCGATGGTGAGATGGGCGATGACGGCATCACGCAGCTTTGGGTACGGCAAGCCGGCGAGCATTGCGGTCTGGATGACGGCCATGACCTCGCCGGCCTCGGAACCGATCATTGAGAAGCCGAGGACACGGTCGTCATTCGCGCTGACGACCACCTTCATGAAGCCATCGGTCTCGTCGGTTGCCTCGGTGCGCAGGACATGGCTCATCGGCAGCTTCGCGACACGCGCAGGGATACCCTGCCGCTTGGCTTCCTGCTCGGAGAGGCCGACACGTGCGAGCGGCGGATCGGTGAACACGACATAGGGAATGAGGCGATCGTCGGTCCTGCGGCTGCCGCCGGCCATGTTGTCCCTTACAATTCTGAAGTCATCGATCGAGACATGCGTGAACTGGGGGCTGCCGCAGCATTCGCCGATCGCCCAGACACCGGGCGCACTCGTTTGCAGTCGTTCGTTGACCCGGATGAAGCCGCGGGCATCGAGTTCTATTCCGGCTTCGTCGAGCCCGATGCCGGCGGTGTTGGCGACGCGGCCAACCGCCACAAGCAAGTCGCTGCCTTCGATCTTCTCTTCACCCTTGGGGGTGCGCACGCTCACCGAGACTGTATCGCCGGAAACACCATGGACACTGACGAGCTGGGCGTTCAGCAACACGTCAATCCCCTCGCCGCTCAGAATGCGCTGAATCTCTTCGGCGGCATCGGCATCTTCCCGTCCCATGAGCTGGCGACCTGGCTCGATGATCGTCACTCGGCTGCCGAACCGGCGGAAGCCCTGCGCCATCTCGACGCCGACATAGCCGCCCCCGAGTACGATCAAGTGCGACGGCGCGTAGTCGAGCTCTAGCGCTTCGATATGAGTAAGCGCACGCGCGGCCTTGAGACCGGCGATCTCAGGAATGGCTGCGTGCGTACCAACATTGAGGACAACCTCGTCACCGGCGAGCAAGCGGGTACACCCATCGTTCAACGCGACCTGAAGGGTCTTCGGACCCACGAAGTGGCCGCTGCCCATGATGAGTTCTGCGCCACTCTCCTTGTAGGCGCTCAGGTGGAAGGCGATCTCGCGCTCGACCATGCCCTGCTTGCGAGCGCGCACCTTGCCCATGTCGATCTTGACGGCGCCAGTCAGTGTCCCGAAATGCGCAGCGTTCCGCACGAGGTGAGCGACTCGCGCACTCCAGATTTCATTCTTCGACGGGAGACAGGCGACTGCCGGGCAGGAGCCGCCGACCCAGCGGCGCTCGACCACGGCGACTTTCTTGCCGGAACGGCCAAGATGCCATGCGAGCTGCTTTCCACCCTGACCGCTGCCGAGGATGACGATATCGAAGTGTTCAGCCTGAGACATGGATGATCTCCGTGTTGTCTCCGAAACGGACCCTTACCTCCGAGGACATAGGATTGCGCCAGAAGCGGCACCGCTATGCGCCGCTGATCGTGATCGCGCTCTTATGGTTGCGGCTGGAACCTTCGGGGTGGAGAGCGCTGCCCCGGCTGCCGCCACGCCGAAGTTCCCCGCACGACACTCATCGCGTGTGGTGGGGTTTGCGTCGCGCCTCTGCTAGAGCAGGATCCGGAAAAGTGTGAAGCGGTTTTCCGAAAAGATCATGCTCAAACAATAACCTAAAGCGCGATGATGATTCATCCTCATCTCATCGCGCTTTAG
>NZ_AXAP01000043.1 GCF_000472865.1 Bradyrhizobium elkanii WSM2783
TCACTTCGAAGGGCGATCATGGCAAGGTCTTCATCGCCACGCCTTGATGACAATGATTGCCTACGCCTTCCTGCAACATCGTCGCCTCGCATACGCGGGGCGGAAAAAAAAGAATCAACGGGCCTCCGCCTCAGCCAACCATGCCAGCCGTACGTCACGCCATCGTCGATCTCATCCTTCGGCCGCCGTCTCAGCAGTGCCCATATTGCCGAAAGCAAATCCGTGAAAAACAGCGGCGAAAACACAATCTGCCAAAGTAGTGTTAGGCCGTGTACCCACAAACCCTGCGGCGTGATGCGACGAACGCAATGTCCGCTTTGCCCCTATAGCGGCCGAGTTCGTGCGGCAGCGCAATATGTCGCGATGGGCCAAAACCCGAAATGGCTCGGTATTATTTCATCTCACCCATCGGCGACAATGAAGGATTATCCTTGTCGCCGCTGGTGAATCGGCCGCTCAGCGGCCCGAGCGATGGATCAATTCCGCCACGTTCGGCAGTACCCTCATCACGACCGCATCGAGTCCGGCTGAGTTTGGATGAAATCCGCTCCTTCGCACATTGGGCTGCGAGTCGTCCCCGCGCACTATCAAACTTCGGATAGAACAGCATACCGTGTTCGCTGGCGAACTGGAGAACATCGCGACGAACGCCTTGCTATTTCCTCGCCTAGGCAGGCGCGAGCCCGCGCTCCAAAGCGCAGCCCGATGAGAGGCTTCGCGGAAGCCATCCAGAAGCGTTCCGCGGAAAGGCTCTGGACTGTTTCGTCGCTTCGCCCCTCGCAATGACGAGTGGAGAGCGTGCCTCGGGCTATTTCGGCCTCCTGTCAAGCTACTGCGAATTCGAGTGGCATGCCCTTTTCGATTCGAGTCAGGCGATTTGCCAGACCGAACGTGCGGAAGACATCGGCGAGTTGTTCCTGGCTCTCCCGCAAGTGGCCCCAACCTTCGTTGTGAACCGAAACCAGTCTCGAATTCGGAAACGCGTGCGCGGCTTCCAAAGCATCCTCGCTACCCATTGTCATGCGGAAACGCCCTCGCGGCTCCGCGGCACCGGTGTACAGCACGACAACCTTTGGAGAGAAGCGGCGCGCAACGTCCGCGGTGCCATCGAACCAGAGAGTATCGCCGGTGATGTAGATGAGATCACCCGGCTCATTAACCCCGAGGGCAAATCCAACCACGTCGCCAGCGTCGACCCCGATCGGTCCATGGCGTGCCGGTGTCGCCGTCACGAACAGCTTCGTGCTGCGACCCACCTCGAGCGAGCGCGTCTCGAACGGCCTCAGGCCGACGACACTTCCGCCGAGACGCTGCGCCCCCGACTTTGTCGTGTAGATCACACCGATGCTGGGCAGAAGAGCGCGGCCAGAGTTGTCGAGATTGTCGAAATGATGGTCGTGGCTCAGCAACACGGCGTCGAGCCTGCCTATCTGCTCGACCGAAAGGGCAGGCCCTGCGGTCTTCAGGTGCTTCACAGGGCTATGTGGTCCCTGATACTGCCCGGGCGGGTCAAACGTCGGATCCGTCAGCAGGCGAATGTCGTCAATCTGAATGAGGACAGTCGGGCCGCCGATCAAGGTCAGCGTCATATTCGAGGCAGTCATGGCCACTCCTGGTCGATCGCGCTGTCCGGCCGAATGTCACACACGGCGGTAACCTTCGGCCAAGCCGTGCACTCCATCAGGCCGACGGCCCCGAAAGACCGGTCTTCTGCACAGGGCCACGATCGAGATACGGGGTCTTGTCGCGCGTCTTCAGCGCCCAATTCGCGATCTCGTCCTTACGGGCAAACCAGACGGCCGGCTTGCTCTTTGCGTATGTGAAAAAGCGATCAAGGGCGCGCACGCGATTGGCGTGACCGGAGAGGCGGTCATGGACCGCCATCACCATCATCCGACGGCGACTGGCCCCTTCCTCATAAAGCTGATCGAATTCGTCCTTGAGCGACTGCTCATAGGCAGCCGGGTTATAGCCCTCGAATGGGTAAGACACGATGTCGTTCAAATGGAAAGTGTAAGGCACTGTGACGAAATCGCCGCCCCTGACTGGCAGAATGAACGGCTCGTCCATACTGGCTTCGTCCAAATAGTAGGTGAAACCGAGCTCTTTTAGGATATCGAGTGTGTGCGGGCTGTTGCGTACCCAATAGGCGCTCCATCCCTTCGGCATCTGGCCGGTCGCGCGCTCGATGCTGTTCATGTTGTCGATGATGAACTGCCGCTCATCAGCCGGGCTCAGATCATAGCTCGCCGACCAGGTGCGGCCGTGGGCGGCCGCTTCGTGTCCGCGACGCACGACCTCTTGTGCCAAAGCGGGATCCTTGTCGACCGCTTGCCCGATCATGAAGGCGGTGACCTTGATGCCGTGCTTGTCGAACAGGTTGAGCAAACGCGGCGTGCCCTCGTAGATGCCGTACTGGAACACGCCGTTAGTCGGCATGTCCGGCAAGCCGTCCTTGATCGGTTCGGGGATCACGCCAGGAGCGCCGGAGAGGGGCTGACCGCCGCCTTCGTACATTAAGGAAATGCTGATCGCGAGACGCGCGCCATTGGGCCAGAGCGAGGAATTGTCTGTCATTGTCGCCTCCTTTCCTTCGACCGTTACATTCAGCGTCATTGCAGCAGCCGAGGCACCGGTGGAGGTCAGAAATTCGCGGCGGTTCATGATGGACCCTCCAAATCCGGGATCAGAAGTGCTGACGCGTCGCAAGTTATTACGCCTACGGATCGTCGAGGCCCACCAGGGCCTTGATGGAGTCGGCGAACTGCTTCTGGCTCTATCAGCCGTGGCTACCGTGAATAATTTGGCTCATGCAAACATTCGGAGTAGTCTAAAAAAATCACTTTCATAAATACGAGATCTGTATGAATGATCGCTTCACCTCAATGCGGCTGTTCGTGCGGGTCGCACGGAGCGGCAGTTTCTCCGTGGCAGCGCGCGAGATCGGGATTACGCAGCCGACCGCGTCTAGGATCGTGGCGGCGCTGGAGAAGCAAATCGGCGTCGCATTGTTGCTGCGCAGCACGCGGGCTGTGACGCTCACGGAAGCCGGCGCGGATTATCTCGCTCGGTGCGAGGCGATCCTCGCAGCGCTCGATGAAGCCGATCATGCTGCACGGGGCACCGGTGAGTTGCGCGGCACCCTGAGAGTGGCGGCGTCTCCGTCCTTCGCTTCTCGTACGATCATGCCAAAGCTCGCCAAGTTTAGCGATCGGCATCCGAAGCTGCGCATGGAATTTTCGCTCGACGATGCTCGGCACAACCTCATCGAAGATTCCGTGGACGTGGCCGTCAGGATAGGCTCCCTCGATGACAGCACCGCTGTGGCGCGCAAGATTGGCACTCTTCACCGGGTTCTCGTCGCCGCCCCGTCGTACCTGGCGCGAGCTGGTGCTCCTTCCGTGCCGGCTGAGATCACCAAGCACACGCTCATTGTGGGACCTGCGGGTGGGTCTTCAGAGGCATGGTCGTTTCGTAAAGCCAGAAAGGCTGTTTCAGTTCGCATCCAAGGACGATTTGTTATCAGCGCGACGGAAACAGCGTCTGCCGCTGCAGTTGCAGGCTTGGGTATCTGTTCGACCAGCCAGGGAAGCGTTCGGGCTGAGCTGCGGTCGGGAGCACTCGTCAGGATCTTGCCAGACTGGGAAGTTGGTTCGGCCGACATCAACGTGATTTTGCCGGCTGGCCGCGCCGCCAAGGCGTCAGCTCGTGCCTTCGCCGAGTTTATCGCGGAGCGAGTTCATGAAATGGAGCGGGACTTTCCCTGGGAAGGAAATTGAAATCGCCGGTATCCGTGACCTCGGGTCACTCGTGAGGAACCTCGACTCCTTTGCGTGATTTTTCTGCGGCCACGATGTCCGTTGTGGGTCATTTTCGACGGATTCAACAGGGGTTGTCGGCAGGTTAATGACGCCGACTGGATCAGAGAGCTTGCCATGAAGAAGGGCGCGTGGGCCAACATCCCGCCGAAAAGCAATCGCAGCGATCCGATCTGCTTCAGCCCCTATCTCTACCGCGCTCGCAACCAGGTCGACCGGTTCTTCAACAGGATCGAACAATGTCGTCGGGTGGCGACGCGTTACGACAGGCTCGCTGCCAACCACCTTGCCTTCGTTCAACTCGCGTCAATCAGGCTATGGCTGCGCCTTAATGAGTCCGCGTCCTTGCGCCCCACGCTCCGATATATCTCAAGGACGAAGGCGAGAAACGTAATCCGCCATTCGCTTTCGACCAAACTGGCCGGATTATTTCGAGCTTCACTGTGGAAATCGGCCGGCGCCTATTTCGCAGGACAGGTCGCCGCCCGGGCCTGCGGCCGATCCAGGCGCAGGCTCCACAGCGCCAGGACAAGACCGGCCGAGGTGATCGCCGCCGCAACCAGCGGCAGTGCGGTGAGACCGAGTCCATGATCGATGGTGATCCCGCCGGCCCAGGCGCCGAATGCATTGCCGAGATTGAAGGCGGCGATGTTGAGGCTCGAGGCGAGCGTCCGTCCGGCTTCGCCTGCCGTTTCGAGCACCCGGAGCTGCAGCGGCGCTACGGTCGCGAACGCCGCGATGCCGAGCAGTCCGACCAGCACGATGGTCAGCACCTTCAGCGGAAGCACAGCGGTCATTGCGACCAGGACGACCGCGAGCGCGGCCAGCGTTCCGATGAGAGCGCGCGGCAGGCCTCGATCGGCCAGCCGTCCGCCGGCAACATTTCCGATCGACAGCCCTACCCCGAACACCAGGAGGATTGGCGACACGGCCGCGTCGGAAAATCCGGTGACGCGTGTGAGGATCGGCTGGATATAGGTGAAGACCGTGAACACCCCGGCAAAGCCGAGCACCGTCATGGCGAGGCAGAGCTGGACCTGCGGACGAAGCATCACCGCCAGTTCATCTCGGACCTTCACCGCATTGCCGTCCTCGCCCACGTGGCCCGGCACGAACAACGCCACGATAGCAAAGGCCCCGACGCCGATCGCGGTGACCGCCCAGAACGCCGCGCGCCATCCGAGCGATAGCCCGATCCAGGCGCCGAACGGCACGCCGAGAATGGTCGCCACTGTGAGGCCGACGAACATCGTTGCGATCGCGGAAGCGCGCTTGTCCTCGGCGACGAGGCTTGTCGCGACCACCGAGCCGACGCCGAAAAACGTGCCGTGTGCCAATGAGGTCAGCACCCGCGCGGCCATCAGCAACCCATAGCTCGGCGCCAGCGCACAGGCGGCGTTGCCGAGTGTGAAAATGGCCATCAGCGCCAGCAGCACGGCCTTGCGCGGCATCCGCCGCGTCGCGAGCGTCAGGATCGGCGCGCCGACGAACACGCCCAGCGCGTAACCCGAAATGAGCAGGCCCGCGGCCGATACCGACACCTGCATGTCGGCAGCGACCTGCAGCAGAAGACCCATGATGACGAATTCAGTGGTACCGATGCCAAAGGCACCGGCGGTGAGCGCAAGGACAGCGATGGGCAAGGACGTGGCTCCGGACTGGAAGGACGGCAAGCCCGGAAATAGCGTTGTGACGTTGCGAGAATTAGAGGGCGACAAGTCCAATCATTTGTGACACCAGTTCAACATGGTTCGATCAGACACCAACCGCTCCGGCGAAATGGAAGTGTTCGTCCGCGTCGTCGATCGCGCCGGCTTTACTGCCGCAGCGCAGAGCCTGCGGCTCACGCCCTCGGGCGTCAGCAAGCTGGTGTCGCGGATGGAGGCACGCCTCGGCGCCAGACTGATCAACCGCTCCACGCGCAAGCTGCAGCTCACGCCGGAAGGTGAAGCCTTCTATCAACGTGCGGTCCGCATCCTCGCCGAGATCCAGGAAGCCGAACATGAAGCCGCCGCCGGTGCGACGCCTCGAGGCCATCTCACCGTCAACAGCAACATCCCGTTCGGCACATTGCATATCCTTCCGCTGGTACCGCGCTTTCTTGCCGAGCATCCCGGGATCACGCTCGATATCGTCCTTACCGACACCGTGATCGACCTGATGCAGGAGCGCGCGGACGTCGCGATCCGCGTCGGCCCGCTGCAGGTGTCGCGGCTGATCGCGCGCAAGCTCGCGACCAGCCGCATGGTCGTCGTGGCCTCGCCGGACTACCTCGCCAAACATGGCACGCCCAAGACGCCGACTGAGCTCGCCAACCACCGCGGCATCGGCTGGACCTTTCCACGCACGATCCGCGGCTGGCCATTCCGCAAGGGAGAGCGGATCGAAGAGGTGCTGCCGCCGCCGATGGTCCGTGCCAGCGACGGCGAAGCCGTGCGCCGGCTCGTTTTGGGCGGCGCAGGGCTGGCGCGCCTTGCTTTGTTCCACATCGGTCCGGACATCGAGGCCGGACGATTGGTGCCGGTGCTTCAAACTCTCAATCCCGAGGACCGCGAAGATATTCACGCGGTCTATGTGGGCCACGGCGGCCCCCTTCCCGCTCGCGTGCGCGCCTTCATCGATTTCCTGTCGCGCCACATCCGGCTCAGCGACCCCGCGCTCAAGCGAACGGCCGACGGCAAGTGGAAGCTGGTGAGGAAATCGTAAGGGGGCGGGTTAGCGTCCCACGCTGCGCGATAATCAACGAGCGCGGGAGAAGCGTAGTCCTGCCGTTCGCTCGTACGAATACGCCGTGGTCATTCCGGGGCGCGCGCCCGGAATGACGGCTCCGTCATTGCAATCGTAAGCGAATCATCCGCTGATTTACCAAACCTCAGAGAACCCCGATCACCCCGCCGCTCCGCCATCACCGCTGGCCCCCGCCTTGCTCAAGGACATGCCAAACGCATTGCCGGCGAAAGAGGCGTATCATGGCGGGACAGACATCTTCGGGCGTGGGCCGGTTTGAGGCACTTGATGCAATGCGCGGTATCTGCGCGCTGCTCGTGGTGCTCTTCCACATCCCCATTTACCATGCGCTGAAGGGCACCCAGCCGTTCGTGAACCTGCAATTCTGCGTCGACATGTTCTTTGCCCTGTCCGGCTTCGTGCTCTGTCACGCCTATGGCCAGCGCCTTCACCAAGCCGGCGATGGCGTCCGCTTCATGGCGATGCGGTTCGCGCGGCTCTGGCCGCTGCATATGGTGATGCTGGCGCTGTTCGTAATGATCGAAGTGAGCAAGATCGTCTTCATGCGCACCGACGGTTCGTTCTCGCTGGATTCGGTACCGTTCGGCGCCGGGCACACGCTCTACGAAGCCGTCACCAACATCCTGTTCCTCCAGTCCTTCAACCTGCATGGCGGCCTGACCTGGAACGGCCCCGCCTGGAGCGCGGCGGTCGAGTTCTACGTCTCGATGCTGTTCGCGGTCATCGTCGTGCTGTTCCCGCGCCGGCGGCGCGAGATCTTCCTTGGCCTCTGCCTTGCGGCCGGAATGCAGCTCTACGAACGTTCGCCGGGAACGCTGTTCGTCTCCAGCGATTGGGGCATGCTGCGCGCGATGTTCTCCTTCTTCGCGGGATGCCTGGTCTACGACCTGCGCCTCTATTCCAACGGCCGGCTCGACATGCCGAACATATTGGAGGTCTCGTGCGCGGTGCTGGTTGCCGTGTTCGTGTTGGTTACTCCATCCGGCGGACCACAATATCTGTTTCCACTGCTCGCCGCGGTCGTGATCTGCGTGTTCTCGTTCGACCAGGGCAAGATCTCGGCGGTGCTGCGCTCGCCTGCGCTGCAGAAGCTCGGGCTGTGGTCCTATTCGATCTATATGATCCACACCTTCATCTTCCAGATCATGCGGAGCGCCGCCTCCTTCCTCGGCCACAAGCTCCACCTCGAACTGGTGGCATGGCACAATGACGACAAGCTGGTGGTGCTGGGAACACCAACGCTGGCGCTGGTGGCCGCGCTGGTTCTTTCCGTGGTCCTCGTCGTCCCCGTCGCTGCGCTCACCTATCGCTGGATCGAGAAGCCCGCGATGGACATGGCCCGACACGCGCTCTCCGGGACGGCGCGCGCGGAAGCGCCGCTCGGCTTCGGCGCGGCAATATGGCGGCTGTTCAGTGCCGGCGTGATCCGCGCGGCGGCCGGCTTCCGCGCCGTTCGGCTGCGGCTGCCGTAGAGCTAGCGCACGTCTGGCCGCGGATCGGAAACGAAGTTGTCGCGATTGGGCATCTTGATAGCGGCGAGCGTCTTCGCGTCGAGCACAGCGTCCGCCGGAACGAGGCCGTTGAGATTGAGGATGTAGGCGGAGACCGCGTAGACATCCTCATCGCTCAGCGACTGCGGCGCGTTCTGCGGCATGGCGCGGCGGATATAGTCGAACAGTGTCGGAGCATAGGGCCAGTAGCTGCCGACGGTGCGCACCGGCTTTGCGCCTGCAAGCGTGCCCTGGCCGCCGACCAGGCGATCGCCGACACCGCCCTGCCCGTCGGCGCCGTGGCAGGCGGCGCATTGTTCGCTGACGACCACGCGGCCGCGCTCGACGTTGCCGCTGCCGGGCGGCAGGTTCGATCCATCATGGCCGATGTCGATGTCCCAGCCCTTGATTTCCCCCGGCGTCGCCGCGCGTCCGATATGGAAAGACTCCTCGGCCTGCGCGGCAGCAGCGAGCCCGGCGATCACGGCGGCCAGCAGGGCGACATGCGATCTAAGCCAGCGCATTGCTCACCTCCCCATTCGCGGTAATGCGCCACGGCCAGATCGCGTTGTTGTGGTAGTAATGATTGACGCCGCGAACCGCGAGCAATTCGGCGAGCGTCGGCTGCACATAGTCGGTCTCGTCGATCGCGCGGCTCTGGATCACGGCGGGAGTGCCGTCCCACTGCCAAGGCAGGCGAAAGCGGGTGAGCGCGCGGGTCAGGACCGGCTCCTGAAGTTTGGCCGTCTGCCAGCTCTTGCCGTCATCGACCGAAACCTCGACGCGCTTGATCTTGCCGTGCCCGCTCCAGGCGATGCCGGATATCTCATGGAAGCCGGTGTCGTTCAGTTTCTGTCCACCCGAGGGACGCAGGATGATCGATTTCGCCTCCATGGTGAAGGTGAACTCGCGTGCCGTTCCGTCGGGCATCAGGTCGGTATATTTGGAGGTCTCCTCGCGCGAATAGACAGGCTCCGCGGCGGCCTTCAGCCGCCGCAGCCATTTGATGTTCATGTTTCCCTCGAAGCCCGGCAGCAAGAGGCGCAACGGATAGCCCTGCTGAGGGCGCAGCCGCTCGCCGTTCTGGCTGTAGACCAGCATGGCGTCGTCGAGGCATTTCTCGATCGGGATCGAGCGCGTCATCGCCGCCGCATCCGCGCCCTCGGCCACGAGCCACTTCGCTTCCTTCTGCAGGCCGGCTTCGTCAAGGACGTCCTTCAGCATCACGCCGGTCCACTCGGCGCAGCTCACGAGGCCGACGAGGTCAGACGCGGTCTTGCCATAGGGCTTGGTGTAGACGGGATTGCCGGAACACTCGATGAAATGGATTCGCGACTGCGACGGGAAACGACGGATGTCGTCCATCGCGAAGATCAACGGACGGTCGACCAGGCCATGCAGCATCAGCCTGTGCTGCGCCGGATCGATGGTCGGCACACCGCCGTGATGGCGTTCGTAGAACAGCCCGTTCGGCGTGATGATGCCGTCAAGCTCCTGCAGCGGCGTGCGGCCGGACGCCGAGAGATATTGCGGCAGCGTCTTGGAGATGTTCTTGACGACGCCCTTCTCATAGACCGACGGCGTACCGTAGGGCTGATCGCCCATCGGTGCGCCGGGTGCCTTCATCCATTCGGGAATGTTGGGCGGAAGGTTGCCGGTGTCCGCCGCGCCTGGTGTCGCGCCCAGCGCGGCCCCGCCCGCGACCGCCGCGCCGGCTTGCAGGAAATGCCGGCGGGATGGTCGTCGTTCGCGGTTGGCGATTGTTCGCTCGCTCATGGACGTTCTCCCTTGCCGCTCTCGTTGATCGATCTCACGCTAGCACCGAACGCTAAGCACACACCTTCACATCTGCAAAATCACCCGAGCGTCATGTCACCGACGCAGCGCCTTCCAGAATATTTCGATCGGACGTGGACGATGCCTTGGATGAATTTGCTGCTGGCCGAATCGTTCCGCCGCGTCAGCGCTGATCGCCCGCGCGCAGACGACTATGCGTCCGGCCATAGGCGGCATAGATCACAAGGCCGATCACGAGCCACACCGCGAGCCGGATCCAGGTGTCCATCGGCAGGCTGAGCATCAGGAAGATCGAGGTTGCAGCCGCGGCCGGGCCCACCAGCCAGATCGCCGGCGCCCGGAACGGACGCGGCAGGTCGGGATCGACGACGCGCAGCACCATGGTGCCGATCGAGACCACGGCGAACGCGAACAGCGTGCCGATGCTGACGAGTTCGCCGACCAGCCCGATCGGCAGCAACCCGCCGAGAAGGGCAACGACGATGCCGGAACCGATCGTGGCGACATGAGGCGTCCTGAAACGCGGATGGATGTTTGCGATCGCCGGCGGCAGCAATCCATCATAGGCCATGGCGCGGAAGATCCGGGGCTGCGCCAGCAGCATCACCAGTATCACCGAGGTCAGGCCGAACAGGATGCCGAGTTTGATGACCGGCGACAGCCAGCCAACGCCGGCCGCATCGATCCCGACCGCAATCGGGTCGGGAACGTTCAGCCGGTCGAACGGGACGATGCCCGTCAGCACGAAGCCGACGGCGACATAGAGCGCCGCGCAGATCACGAGCGAGGCGAGAATGCCGATCGGCATGTCGCGCTCCGGCGACTTCGCCTCCTGCGCGGCGGTCGAGACCGCGTCGAAACCGATATAGGCGAAGAACACCACGGCCGCGCCGCGGAACACGCCGGACCAGCCGAAGACGCCGACGCCCGCATTCGGCGGAATGAAGGCCCCTTCGGGATTGCTCGCGGTGACCCAGTTCGCGGTCGTGAACGAGGAGATCGTGCAGGCGATGAAGAGCAGAATGACGATCAGCTTCACCGCGACGATGAAATTGTTGAACCGCGCCGACTCCCTGATCCCTGCAACCAGCAGCGCCGTGATGAAGACGATGACGACCATCGCCGGCACGTTGAAGATCGCGCCCGTCGACGACCATGCGTGCGTGGTCGCGTCATAGCTCAGCGGCGCAGACGCGAGCTCCGGCGGGATCGTAAGGCCAAAATCCCTGGCGAAGCTGACGGCATAGCCGGACCACCCGATCGAGACCGCGATAGCACCGACGGCATATTCCAGGATCAGGTCCCAGCCGATGATCCAGGCCACAAATTCGCCGAGCGTCGCATAGGCAAAGGTGTAGGCGCTGCCGCAGACCGGGACGGTCGATGACATCTCCGCATAGCAGAGACCCGCGAAAGCGCAGGCCACCGCGCCGAACGCGAAGGAAAGCGTCACCGCAGGTCCTGCATTTGCCGCCGCGGCGTGTCCGGTCAGGACGAAGATGCCCGCGCCGATGACGGCGCCGATCCCGAGCGCGACGAGATTGAGCGCCGACAGCGTGCGCCGCAGCGGCGAGGCCCGCGCGTCTCCTTCCACGCCTGCGGCCTCCTGCAGCAGGTCGGCTGTCGATTTCCTGGCCCAGATGTCTGCCAAGAACCGCCTCCTCGCAACTTCGACCCCGGCGGCCGGTCGTACAGGCTAGCATGGTCTCGATACGCTGCGCCGCTCACGCATTCGGCACCACGGGCAACTTCTCGATCATCCGTATCCCGGGACGGCGTCGCCAATGGATCTCCGACGGCTGAACCGCAAGCTGAAGCTTTGGCCAGCGGGTGAACAGCGCCTTGAGTGCGCAGATCGCCTCGATCCGCGCGAGCTGGTGACCGAGGCAGAAATGGATGCCCGTGCCGAAGGAGATGTGGCGGTTCGGACGCCGCTCGAGATCCATTTGCTCGGGTTGCACGTGCAATGCGGGATCGAAATTGGCCGCCACGATCATGGCCATCACGCGATCGTTCTTCTTCAGGGCGACGCCGCCGAGCTCGACATCGTGCCGCACATAGCGCGGCTTCGAGAATTGCACGGGCGAGACGTAGCGCAGGAATTCCTCGACCGCGAGGGCGGCGCGGTTCCAGTCCGCCTCGAGCCAGTTACGCATCTCAGGATTCTTCAACAGCTCGAACACCGATCCGCTGATCAGATGCGTCGTGGTTTCGGAACCCGCGCCGAGCAATAGCATCACCATCGACACCATTTCGTCTGCCGTGATGCGGCCGCCTTCTCTCTCGACCTGCACCAGTTCGGCAATGAGCCCCTCGCCGCCCTCTTTGCGCGCTACTTGGAGGCGTTCCTCCAGATAGCGCCGCATCTTCCCCAGGGTAAACAGCATCCGCACGAAGCCGAAGGCGTTCGTAATCTGCCCCATCGCATTCGCCCAGCCGATGAATTTCAGCCGGTCGGCCGCTGGCAAGCCGAGAAGCTCGCAGATGACGGAGAGCGGCAGGATGCGCGCATAGCGCTGCACCAGATCGGCGGGGCTACCCAATGCGAACAGTTGGTCCGCAAGGCCGTCCGCGATCGCCCGGATGTGCGGCTCCATCCCGAGCACGGCGCGACGGCGGAAGGCCTCATCGACGATGCCGCGCAACCGGCTGTGATCCGGCTCGTCCTTCGTCAACATGCTGTTGGCGATCGTCGCAATGGATTTCGGCATCCACCACTGCAGTCCCGCGAGCGCCCCGTCGTCCTTGCGCAGCGTGAACGTGGAGGAATCCTTCAGCATCTGTGCGGTGGTCTCATAGGTTGTGGTGACCCAGACTTTGCCCACGATCGGGAATCGCGTGGCAACCACAGGCGCACTGGCTCGCAGCGCCGCGACAGCGGTCGCGGGATCGCGGAAGAATTCTTCGCTGGTAAAATCGATGCGGGGCGCCATCGGTCCCCCCTCCACCTTGCCCCGATCAAGGTGGTGCGGCGCGCGCCAAGCGCAAGGCGCGATCGCGCGGCGGACATAGCACTGTTTTCCCGCCCTTTTTCGGGCGTTCCCGGAACCGCTGCGCCGCGAAATAGTTTGCGCCACGAGGCAAGCAGAATGACAGGGAGACTGACGCATGCCGCAAATCATCGTATCCGTGCCGATCGGCGAGAAATCCACGGACCTCTGGCGGGAGATCGGCTCCTTCGGCGCGGTGGGCCGATGGCACCCGATGCTGACGAGGGTGGAAAGCGAAGGAGACCACGAAGGCTGCGCGCGGGTTGCCGAGACGTGCGACGGCAAGCGACAGACCGAACGGCTGATCGAATTCGCACCGAATGAGCGCTTCTATCGCTACAGGATGGAGGCAACCGCGATGCCGATCCGCAACTATGTCGGCGAGTTCCGCATCGAGGACGCGCCGGACCACAGCAGCAGGGTCGTATGGTCCGCGCATTTCGACCTGATGTCGGACGAAGCATCCGGTGCGGCGGACGCGGTCAAATCATTCCTGAAAGCAGGTCTCGACCATCTTGCCAGTACCCACCCCCGACCTCCGGCGTGATCATTCCGCGAGGCGGTGCGGGGCGCGCGTAGTTGACAGCGCAGCCGCCGGTATCGTGCTCTTCTGAAGTGGTAAATCGATCGTTAATCGGAACCACAGGCCGAGTTCTAACCAGAAAACCCTGATTTTCCGGCGCAACTTGGCCCGCTGGCCAGCACCCAGTGGCAAATCCTGAATCGGATGATGTGGATTTAGCAAATTCGGAAGGGCGGCGGCTTAACCCTTTGTGCAGCCCCGCTTCCCATAGTGGGAATCCAGCTCAATCTCCCAACATCCGGGTCCGGAACTGTGACATCCTTTGGACGTGTGATTTCGGTGCGCGGCTCGCAAGCCCGCGTCGGACTCCTGGCAACCAGCCAGATGCCGTTTTCGGAAGTGCGCGCGACCGTCGGCCGCTTCGTCAGCATCCGGAGTGCGTCTTCCGTGATCGTCGCCATGATCACGGAGGTGAGCTGCGAAGACCTGCCGACATCAGACAATTATATCGCAACCGCCTCCGTCGACCTGCTCGGCGAAATCCTCGGCGGCGACCGTCCCAAATTCCAGCGCGGCGTCACCAACTACCCGACCATCGGCGACACCGTAGACCTGATCAGCGCAGAGGAACTGCGTACGATCTATGCGCCGAGCGGCTCCGACCAGATCAATGTCGGCACTCTGCAGCAGGACCGTTCAGTCACCGCCTATGTCGATATCGAGGAGATGCTGTCCAAGCACTTCGCCGTGCTCGGTTCGACCGGCGTCGGCAAGTCCACCGGCGTGTCGCTGCTCCTCAACGAGATCCTGAAGTCGCGGCCGACCCTGCGCATCTTCCTCCTTGACGTGCACAACGAATACGGGCGCTGCTTTGGCGACCGCGCCCAGGTGCTCAACCCGCGCAACCTGAAGCTGCCGTTCTGGCTGTTCAACTTCGAAGAGATCGTCGACGTGCTGTTCGGCGGCCGCCCCGGCGTGCCGGAAGAACTCGACATCCTTGCCGAAGTCATCCCGATGGCGAAGGGCATCTACACCCAATACCAGAATGCCGACCGTATCGGACTGAAGCGCATCGATCCCAAGCAGATCGGCTACACCGTCGACACGCCGGTGCCGTATCGTCTTGTCGACCTGATCGCGCTGATCGACGAGCGCATGGGCAAGCTCGAGAACCGCTCCTCGCGCATCATCTATCACAAGCTGATCTCGCGCATCGAAACCGTCCGCAACGATCCGCGCTACGCCTTCATGTTCGACAACGCCAATGTCGGCGGCGACACCATGGCGGAGGTCATCAGCCACCTGTTCCGCCTGCCCGCCAACGGCAAGCCGATGACAGTGATGCAGCTCGCCGGCTTCCCGGCCGAGGTCATCGATTCCGTCGTGAGCGTGCTCTGCCGGATGGCATTCGATTTCGGGCTGTGGAGCGACGGCGTCTCGCCGCTATTGTTCGTCTGCGAGGAGGCGCACCGCTACGCGTCCGCCGACCGCAATATCGGCTTTGGCCCGACCCGCAAGGCGGTCTCCCGTATCGCCAAGGAAGGCCGCAAATACGGCGTCTATCTCGGCCTCGTCACCCAGCGCCCGGCCGAGCTGGATGCCACCATCATCTCCCAGTGCAACACGCTGTTCACGATGCGGCTCGCCAACGACCGCGACCAGGCGCTGTTGCGCTCGGCGGTTTCCGACGCCGCGGCCAACCTGCTGTCGTTCGTGCCCTCGCTCGGCACTCGCGAGGTGTTGGCGTTCGGCGAGGGCGTGGCGCTGCCGACGCGGCTGCGCTTCAAGGAGGTGCCGCCGCATCAGCTTCCGCGCAGCGAAGCCACCATCGCGACCGTGCCGTCGGTTGCCGCCGGCCACGACATGCATTTCGTCTCGGCCGTCCTGGAGCGCTGGCGCGGCGCGACCTCGCACCGCGACGTGCCCAACGACCCCGCGATCAGCGAGCGGCCCGCCGCGCGCAGCACCACGCTGGATGCGCCGATGCTGCAGCCTTCGATGGGACTCGATCCGGACCGCTTCTCGCTCCTGAAGAAGCCATTGCGCTGAGCGCTTTCAGCCGGGCGCTTGCGCTCGCGCCATCATCGACTATGGTTCCGGCCAAGCTGCATTGCCTTGAGCCGGAACCCGCCCATGACTGAGCCGATCGCAACACGCTTTCCCACGCCTTCCCTCGACAAATTGCCCGAGGATATCCGCGAGCGTATCCTCGCAGTGCAGGAGAAATCCGGTTTCGTGCCGAACGTCTTCCTGGCGTTCGCCTTTCGCCCGGACGAGTTTCGCGCCTTCTTTGCCTATCACGACGCGCTGATGGAGAAGGCCAGCGGCCTCTCCAAGGCCGAGCGGGAAATGATCGTGGTGGCAACGAGCGCCGCCAACCAGTGCCACTACTGCGTGATCGCGCATGGCGCGATCCTGCGTATCCGTGCCAAGAATCCGCAGATCGCCGACCAGATCGCCGTCAACTATCGCAAGGCCGACATCACGCCGCGCCAACGCGCCATGCTGGATTTCGCGATGAAGGTGAGCCGCGAGGCGAGCACGATCTCGGAGACCGATTTCAGCGCGCTCGAAGCGCACGGGTTCAGCGACGACGACATCTGGGACATCGCGGCGATCGCCGCCTTCTTTGCACTGTCAAACCGGATGGCGAATTTCACCGCGATGCGCCCGAACGACGAGTTCTACATGATGGGACGGTTGCCGAAATAGCCGGCCGCCGAGGTACGCCGCGTGCTTGAATGGAGCGATATCATCCTGCGCCTTGGCGTCGCCACGCTGGCGGGCGCCCTGATCGGCCTCAATCGCGATCTGCGCGGAAAGCCGATCGGCTTGAAGACGCTCGGCATCGTCGGACTGTCCACCGCGACAGTCGTGGTGGTCGCCGTGCAGTTCACCGAAGTCGGCAAGATCACCGACGCGACCAGCCGAGTGATCCAGGGCATCTTGACCGGCATCGGCTTTCTCGGCGCCGGCGTCATCGTCCATGAGAGAGAACACTTCCGCGTCCGTGGATTGACGAGCGCCGCCTGTGCCTTTCTGGCCGCCTGTATCGGGATCGTCTCCGGAGCCGGAGAGTGGCGGATCGTCGCGACAGCCCTGGTGATCGCGCTCGTGCTCCTGACGGTCGGCCGCCGCACCGAGCGCTTGCTGCATCGCGCGCTGGGCGGCAACGGCGATTCGAACGAACACGGCACGCCACCGCAGCCGCCGACAGGCCGCTAATCATCCGAGGCTGGTCCGCACCAGCCCGGCAGGTAGACCGCGTCCTTGCTTTTTGCCGCCGCGAGCGCCTTCTCCATCGCCGTGTCGAAATCAGCGTCCACAAGCTTGCGGGCGACCCTGCGGCGCAGGAAATCTGCCCACAGGAATTCACTGAACGGCGTGGTATCCTTGGCAAAGCCGCCGGCACGGCGCAGTTCGCCGGCAAGGCTGCGGAACGGATCATCCTTCAGGTCGACCACCGATTTCGGCAGATCGCGAAAATGCCTGCGTTCACCCTTGGCGTCATAGGGATAGACCCAGCGCTTGTTGTCCATCACCCCCCAGAATGCATCGCGCTCGACCATGGTGAGATCGCCGATCACGGTGACAAGCACATCCTTGACGCCCTCATCGTGCAGCGCGCGGGCGAGATGGTGATGGTCGACGACGTAGTGGCGCTCATCGGGCCCGAGCACCACCGGGATCATGTGCTGGCCGAGCATTTCGGCGCGCTTCTTCGCTGACTTGTGCTCGCGCCAACGCTGACGCTTCTCCTTTACCTCCCTCATGCCGACCGTCATCTGAGTCGGGCGCAGGGACATGATCGTAACCGGCTTGAGAATCGGCTCACGCGTATTTGCCATGGTTCACTCCCTATTGCTGCCGACGGAAACCATCGAGGGCCGGTTCCACTATGGCACGGCGCCACCAGGGATTGAATTCCTTGGTCTCTCGTTTCGATGAGCTGTGAACAGAGGATCCCCCACGACGCGCGAGGGTGCATCGCACACATCGCCGCGATGCCTTGCGCCCATCGCGCCACTGTCAGTTCCATGAAGTGTCGCGGGGATCACGTTGCGAGAGCGCGCACCAATATTTTACGTGAGGACCGCGCACGGCGTGCTAAACAGGATCACAACTTCTGCGGACGGACGGCAGTGAAAACCCAGCGGCCTATCAGCTCGGACGGTGAGCACGTGGTGCTCAAATTCCGGCCGCGCACCTCCGCCCATCCGCCCGCCCACCACGAGCAATCGCTTGAGGCGGGAAAGCCCGGGCAAGTGGCCCGGGACCTTTCCCATTACGAGCGCCCGCGCGAGGAGCCCGATGACTTCCGCCAGCGCATGCTGGCCAATATCGCGGCCTTCGCTTTCACGGTGGCGCTGACCGCAATCGGCATCTGGTTGGCCGTGAGCATCGCCGACCTGCGCAAAACTCAGGATTGCGTCCTGATGGGCCGGCGCGATTGCGCGCGGATTTCGGTGATGCCGAGGGGCTAGCGCTGGAACCGCAGCCCTATCTGCTGCCCAACAAAGCGGCTCCACAGACAAGGCCAAGCTCCATTGAACTCGCGGCCCCGCTCCGATATACGGGCACTCGAGTCCGCCCGGGGGAACAGGGCATTCCGGGGCAAATCAGCCCGCCGCCTCCCGATCGTCCCGGAATTTATCGCCAATATATCAAAGGCTTAGTGATGTCTTCCACATTCGAGCAGATCGCCAACATTATCGCCGAGACCTGCGATATCCCGCGCGACACGATCAAGCCGGAAAGCCACGCCATCGACGATCTGGGGATCGACAGCCTCGACTTCCTCGACATCGCCTTTGCGATCGACAAGGCGTTCGGGATCAAGATGCCACTTGAGAAGTGGACCCAGGAAGTCAACGACGGCAAGGCCACGACCGAGCAGTACTTCGTGCTGAAGAACCTCGCTGACCGCATCGACGAACTGGTCGCGGCCAAGAACGCAGGCACGGGCACGGCGTCGGGCTCGTAACCGAGCGCCCCATGCAGCTCGAATATTTCACGCTCATCGATCGCATCGTCGACCTCAACATCGGCGACAAGACGATCGTGGTGGAAGCTGACGTTCCGCAGACCAGCACGATCTTCGAGGGCCATTTCCCGGGCTATCCGATCATGCCTGGCGTGCTGCTGACGGAAGCGATGGCGCAGTCGTCCGGCTGGCTACTGCTCGGCCTGATGAAGTTCGAGCGGATGCCCTTTCTCGCGATGATCAAGGAAGCCAAGATGCGTGGCTTCGTCAACCCGGGCGAGGTACTGACGATCGAGGCCAAGGTCGAGCATGAAGGTTCGGGCTTTGCGGTGACGTCGGCCAAGGTTCGGGTAGGCAAGGAATTGAAATGCAGCGCCGATCTGACATTCCGCCACATCCCCTTCCCCCATCCCGATCTTCGCGTGCACATGGACGCGATGGCCAAGAAGATCGGCTTTCCGCTGCAGGCGCTGACGCATGACTGAGCGGAAGGAAGTCTGGATCACCGGCATTGGCGTCCTTTCGTCGCTCGGCGAAGGACTGGACGCGCATTGGGATGCGCTCAACGCCAAGCGCATCAACATCGACGACAAGCGGTTCGCGCCC
Source organism: Bradyrhizobium elkanii WSM2783 (assembly GCF_000472865.1). GTDB lineage: Bacteria > Pseudomonadota > Alphaproteobacteria > Rhizobiales > Xanthobacteraceae > Bradyrhizobium > Bradyrhizobium elkanii_A. The sequence goes on from NZ_AXAP01000043.1 coordinate 18,957, forward strand.
TACATCGTCCATCCGCTCGCCCCCGTCAGTTTCGACGCGCAGATCCCGAAGAAGGGCGACCAGCGCCAGATGGAAGCCTGGCAGCGCATCGGCACCTATGCTGCGGGGATGGCGCTGGATTCGGCCGGCGTCAAAGGCAATCAGGAAATCCTGTCCCGCATGGACATGATCGTCGCGGCCGGCGGCGGCGAGCGCGACCTCGCGGTCGATACGGCGATCCTGAACGCCGATGCGCGTGGCAATTTCAGCCCCGGCTTCCTCAACGAGCGGCTGATGAGCGAGCTGCGCCCGACGCTGTTCCTGGCGCAGCTCTCCAACCTGCTCGCCGGCAACATCGCCATCGTTCATGGCGTCCGCGGCACCTCGCGCACTTTCATGGGCGAGGAAGCCTCCAGCATCGATGCGGCGCGGATTGCGGTGGCGCGCATCGAGGCCGGCCAAAGCGACATTGCGCTGGTCGGCGGCGCCTATAATGGCGAACGCCTCGACCTGCTCGTCCTCTTCGAATTCGGCGACTTCAACCTGACCGGAGAGTTCACTCCGGTCTGGGCCCGCGAGAACAACAGCGGATTCGCGCTTGGTTCCGCCGGCGCGTTCCTGGTGCTGGAATCCCGTGAGCACGCCGAGGCGCGCGGCGCCAAGCCTTATGCCAAGCTCTCCAAGGTGGTCGCCGACCTCGCACAGCGTAAACAGCCGGGCGCGGTGACGAAGTCTCTGGAGGCGCTATGGTCGAAACTCGGCGTCGACGACGATGTCGGCGTGGTGGTCACCGGCGCGACCGGCGCCGAGCCCGTCACGTCAGAGGAGCGCGCGTTCCTGCGCCAGCACCAGGGCCTTGCCGTACGCGCCACCGGAACGATGTTCGGCCACACCGTGGAGGCCCAATTCCCGCTCGGCGTTGCCCTGGCGGCGCTCTCGGTCTCACGCGGCGCGCTGTTTCCGCCGAACGATCCGACCGGCTTCGAGGTTGAAAAATCCGATCCGCCGACCCAGATTGTAGTGATGGGAACCGGTCACTGGCAGGGCGAAGGGATGGCCCTGGTTGAGGCCGTCAAGTAGGGCGCATTCGCGCGAGCATCGACGGGGGAAGCATGGCGACACCACGCGATAAGTTTGGCAGGCCGATCGTTGTCGTGACCGGCATGGGCATCGTCACATCGCTCGGCGCCGGCAAAGCCGACAATTGGGCCAAGCTCGTTGCCGGCGAATCCGGCATCAAGACGGTCACCCGTTTTCCGATCGATGGACTGAGGACCACGATGGCGGGAACGGTGGATTTCGTCAGCGTCGATCCGTTCACCTCGACCAGTCTTTCTGAGCGCATCGCCGAAATCGCCACCGACGAAGCGCTGGCGCAATCCGGTATCGGCAGCAAGGGTGACTTTCCAGGCCCGCTCTTCCTCGCAGTTGCGCCGGTCGAGACCGAATGGCCGCAGCGGCTCGAACTCGGGCGCACGATCGACAAGAAGGAATTCGACTACTACGACATGCTGCGTGCGAGCGGTGGGGGCAGGTTCGCCCCCTATCATGATCGCTTCATGTTCGGTTCGGTCGCAAAATACCTCGCCGAGAACTTTGGTACCAAGGGCTCGCCGATCTCGCTGTCGACCGCCTGCGCCTCCGGCGCAACCGCGATCCAGCTCGGCGTCGAGGCGATCCGTCGTGGTGAGGCGGATGCGGCGCTCTGCGTTGCAACCGACGGCTCGGTAAATCCCGAGGCCGTGGTCCGCTTCTCCCTGCTCTCCGCACTGTCGACGCAGAACGATCCGCCGCAGGCTGCCTCCAAGCCCTTCTCCAAGAATCGCGATGGCTTCGTGATGGCGGAAGGCGCCGGCGCGCTGGTGCTGGAGAGCTATGAGGCGGCCACCGCGCGCGGCGCGAGGATCCTGGGTGTCGTCGCCGGCTGCGGCGAACTGACTGATTCGTTCCACCGCACCCGCTCGAGCCCGGACGGCAAGCCGATCATCGGCTGCATGCGCAAGACGCTGGCGGACGCCGGGATGGAGCCGGAGCAGATCGACCACATCAACGCGCACGGGACAGCGACGCCCGAGAACGACAAGATGGAATATCTGACGACCTCGGCGGTCTTCGGCGAGCAGATCTCGAAGATTCCGGTGTCGTCGAACAAATCGATGGTCGGCCACACGATCTCCGCGGCCGGTGCGGTCGAGGCGGTATTCTCGCTGCTCACGCTCGAGCATCAGCGGATTCCACCGACCATCAACTATGACGTACCCGATCCGACCATTCATTTCGACGTGGTCGGCAACAAGGCGCGCGACGCCCGCGTCACTGCCGTGATGTCCAATTCGTTCGGCTTTGGCGGGCAGAACGCCTCATTGATCCTGACGCGCGAGCCGGCCTAGAGCATGATCGGAAGAACTGATCTCCGGTTTTCCGAAGAGATCATGCTCAACCAAACGCTGCGCCGCTTGTCGCGATGAACCGCCTCCAGCTCCTTCGTGCCCGCGCGCGCCTTCGCGACGCCATCAAGCCCGTGGGCGAGGCGGCGGTGGGCGCGCTGACGATCGCTCTGTTGCGCACCACGCGCTGCTTCGATCCGTTCAAGACTGCCGATTTCTTCGGGCGCGCTGCGCATTTCATCGGTCGCAGGCTGCGTGAGGACCGGATCGGTCGCGAGAATCTGAAGGCCGCGTTTCCGGAAAAATCGCCTGAGGAGATCGAGAAGATCCTGGCCGGCGTCTGGGACAATCTCGGCCGCATCGGCGCCGAATTCGCCCATCTCGACCATATCTGGGACTACGACCGCGACCATCCCGAGAACAGCCGCATCGAATTGTCGCCGCGGACCATGGAGCTGTTCGATCAGATCAGGGACGACGGCAAGCCGGCGCTGATCTTTGCCGCGCATCTCGGCAATTGGGAATTGCCGGCGCTGGCGGCGGTTGCGCACGGGCTCGACACCGCGATTTTGTTCCGCCGGCCGAATAGCGAAGCCGCCGACCGTGCGATCGAGAAGATCCGCGCGATCAAGATGGGCACGCTGATCCCCGCCGGCCGCGACGCGCCGCTCCGGCTTGCGCAGGCGCTGCAAGACAACAAGCACGTCGCCATGCTCGTCGACCAATATCTGACCAACGGGGTCGAGGTCACCTTCTTCGGCCGCAAGACCAAGGCCAACCCGACGCTGGCGCGGCTCCGGCGTCAAGTGGAATGCCCGATCCACGGCGCCCGCATCATCCGCCTGCCCGACAACCGCTTCCGCGGCGAGCTGTCGGAGGAAGTGAAGCCCGTGTTCGACGCGTCCGGGCAGATCGATATTCAGGGCACGATGCAGGCCGTCACCAATGTGATCGAAGGCTGGGTGCGCGAATATCCGGAACAGTGGCTCTGGCTGCACCGCCGCTGGCGGTGAGCCGACTGCTGCCTTAGCGCGTCATTGCGAGCGTAAGCGAAGCAATCCATTGCGCCACTTGCGGAGATATGGATTGCTTCGTCGCTGCGCTGCTCGCAATGACGGCGGCAGCGAGCCTCACTTCCCCGTCTTCACCCTGGTCCAGAGCCGGTTGATGATCCGCTGGGTGGCCGGGTCGCGCGCGGTGATGACGAACAGTTTCTTCTGGGTCGCTTCGTCCGGGTAGATGTCCTTGTCGTTGAGAATCTTCGGATCGATCAGCTTCTGGCTGGCCAGGTTGCCGTTGGCGTAGGACAGGAAGTTCGAGTTCTTCGCAGCGACGTCCGGCCGGTAGAGGTAGTTGATCAGCTCATAGGCCTCGGCGACGTTCTTGGCGTCCGAAGGAATCGCGAGATTGTCGAAGAACATCTGCGCGCCCTCTTTCGGGATGGCGTAGCCGATTTCGATGCCGTTCTTGGCTTCGACCGCGCGGCTGCGCGCCTGCATGATGTCGCCCGACCAGCCCACCACGAAGCAGATCTCGCCGGAGGCGAGCGCGCTCAGATATTCCGAGGAATGAAACTTGCGAACATAAGGCCTGATCTTGCTGACGAGGTCAGCGGCCTTCTCGAGATCGGCTTGCTTGGTGGAGTTCGGATCAATGCCGAGATAGTTCAAGGCCGCGGGCAGGATGTCGTCAGCGGAATCAAGCATATGGATGCCGCAATCCTTGAACTTCGCGAGATTCTCCGGCTTGAACACCATGTCCCAGCTATCGATTCTGGCGTCGGGGCCGAGAATCTTCTGCGTCATTTGGACGTTGTAGCCGATGCCGGTGGTGCCCCACATGTAATTGGCGGCGTAGTTGTTGCCGGGATCGTAGGTCGCGAGCTCTTTGGTCACCACCGGCCAGGCATTGGCGAGATTCGGCAGTTTCGCTTTGTCGAGCTTGAGGAAGACCTTTGCGGTGATCTGGCGCTGCAGGAAATAGCCGGTCGGCACCACGACGTCGTAGCCGGACTTGCCCGCGAGCAGCCGCGTTTCCAGCGTCTCGTTGGCATCGAAGGTGTCGTACACCACCCTGATGCCGGTCTCCTTGGTGAAGTCCTCCAGAACACCCGGCGCCATATAGTTCGACCAATTGTAGAAATTGACCGTGCGTTCCTCGGCGCAGGCGGATGAGGAGACGAGCAGAGCCGCGGCAAACAGGGCGGCGAGACAAATTGAATGACGGCCCTGCCCGTGCATCTCTCTACCTCTTTCGACGGTGCACCGCGTCCGACAGACGCTCGAGCGCAGTGTCGAGGGTTGCATCCTTCTTTGCAAAGCAAAAACGTACGACCGAGGTCACCGCGTCCTTTTCGTAGAAGGCCGAGACGGGGATCGCCGCCACCTTGTAGTCGGTCACGATGCGCCGGCAGAACGCCTCGTCGGTCTCGTTGAGCCCGAGCGGAGACAGGTCGACGGTGAGGAAATAGGTACCTTGCGATTTCAGGACGGGAAAGCCGAGGCTCTCCAGTCCCTTTGTCAGCCTATCCCTGCTCCGCGCCAGATCCTTGCGCATGTCGTGAAAATACGCATCCGTCTTGCCGAGCCCATAGGCTACCGCCGCCTGCAGGTTGGGCGCGGTGGTGAAGGTAAGGAACTGATGCACCTTGGCGGCAACCCGCAGAAGCGGCGGCGCGGCGCAGACAAAACCGATCTTCCAGCCGGTGAGTGAAAAGATCTTGCCGGCGCTACCGACCTTGATGGTGCGGTCCCGCATGCCCGGCAGCGTGATCAGCGGGATGTGCTCGCGGCCATCGAAGATCACGTGCTCCCAGACCTCGTCGCAGATCGCGACCACGTCGAACTCCTGGCAGAACCGCGCCAGCAGTTCGAGGTCCTCGCGCGGATAGACCACGGCGGACGGATTGAGCGGATTGTTGAACAGCACCGCCTTGGTCTTGTGATTGAAGACGCTCCGCAGCATCTCCTCGTTCAAGCGCCAGTGCGGCGGCTCCAGCCGCAACAGGCGCGGAATGCCTCCGGCCTGACGGATGATCGGTAGATAGGAATCGTACACCGGCTGGAAGACGACCACTTCATCGCCCGGTTCGACCACGGCCAGGATCGATGATGTCAGCGCCTCGGTGCCGCCCGAGGTCACCATGACTTCCGTCATGGGATCGAGGTCAAGTCCGTGCCAGCGGCCGTAATGGGTCGCGATCGCCTGCCTGAGCTCGGGGATGCCCATCATCGACGGGTACTGGTTGTAGCCGTTGACGGAAGCGTCCGCGGCCGCGCGGCGGATGTCTTCCGGACCGGGATCGTCCGGAAAGCCCTGGCCGAGATTGATGGCATTATTGTCGCGCGCGAGCTGCGACATCGCTTCGAAGATGGTGACGGGAAGGTCTGCGAAGACCTTGTTCATGGAAGTCATGGAAAGGTCAGCCGCCCGTCTTGGTCGGCAATCCCGCAGCCTTCCAGCCCAACATGCCCCCTGCCAGATGCTTGTCGTAAGGCAACCCCGCCGCCTGCGCCGCGAGCGATGCCGTCACCGAGCGCTTGCCTGAGCGGCAGGCAAACACGACCTCTTTGCCCTGCGGATCCGGAATCTCGTCCGGATCAAACGTCGACAGCGGCACGACGACGCCATCCGGATAGGCCTCAGCTGCGACCTCGTTGGGCTCGCGGACGTCGACCAGGAGATAGCGTCCATCCGCTATCCCGTTCGACACTTCCTGAGGCGTTAGATCATGCACCTTGTGGTCGGCCACGCGCGTTCTCCAGACAATTCTTGGGCTCAGCCAGCCCCGGTTTCGGGCGCAAAGTCGCCTCTTGCGCGGGGAAAATCAAGCACCGCAAACAGCTTAGGACCGGCAAAAAGCTAGATCGTGACCTGCGTTCCGACCTCGACGACGCGGCCGGTCGGGATCTGGAAATAGTCGGTGGCGTCGTTGGAGGCGCGGCTGAGCGCGATGAACAGATGGTCCTGCCAACGCGGCATGCCGGAATGCGCGGCGGGCTTGAGCGAGCGCCGCGACAGGAAGAACGAGGTCGACATGATGTCGAACTGCCAGCCGAGCTTGCGGGCGATCGCCAGCGTCTTCGGCACATTCGGCGATTCCATGAAGCCGAAGCGCAGCGTCACCTTGGAGAAAGTCGGGCTGATCTGCTCCATTCGCACCCGCTCGGACGGGTCGATCCGCGGCGTCGGCGCGGTCTCGATGGTGAGAATGACGTTCTTCTCATGCAGCACTTTGTAGTGTTTTAGACTATGCATCAGCGCGGTCGGCGCGCTGGCGGGATCGCTGGTCAGGAACACCGCTGTGCCCGAGACGCGCTGCGGTGGCCGCTTCTCCAGCATCGCCACCAGATCGGCGAGCGGGAATTCCAGCTTGCGCGACTTCTCGAACAACAGCCGGCTGCCGCGCCGCCACGTGATCATCAGCGCCATCACGGCGCCGCCGAGCGCCAGCGGCACCCAGCCGCCCTCAAGCACCTTCAGAAGGTTTGCCGTCAGGAAGGTGAAGTCGAGAAACAGGAAGGGCGCGATCAGCGCGGCGGCGGCGATCGGCGACCATCGCCAAACCTTCCACACCACGACAAAGCCCATCATGCCCGTGACCACCATGGTGCCGGTCACCGCGATGCCGTAGGCCGCGGCCAGCGCGCTGGAGGAGCGGAACATCAGCACCAGCAACAGCACCGCGATGAGCAGCATCCGGTTGATGCGGGGAATAAAGATCTGCCCCGAATGGGCTTCCGAGGTATGGCGAATCTCGAAACGCGGCAGCAGGCCGAGTTGGATCGCCTGGCGCGTCAGCGAATAGGCGCCGGTGATGACGGCCTGGCTGGCAATGACGGTCGCGACGGTGGCAAGCACGACCATCGGGATCAGCGCCCAATCCGGGAACATCAGGAAGAACGGATTCTCGATCGCCTTGGGATCGACGATGACGAGCGCGGCCTGCCCCATATAATTCAGCACCAGCGCCGGCAGCACGATGAACATCCAGGCGAACTGGATCGGCCGTTTGCCGAAGTGCCCGAGATCGGCATAGAGCGCTTCCGCGCCGGTGACGGCGAGAAACACCGCGCCGAGGGTGACGAACCCGATCACACCGTGATGAAGCATGAAGGAGACCGCATACAGCGGATTAAAGGCCAGAAGGACCTCGGGATGCTTGATGATCTGCGGCACGGCTGCAATCGCCAGCACCGCAAACCAGACGCACATGATCGGTCCGAAAAATGCGGCGACCCGCGCTGTGCCATGGGATTGCACGGCAAACAGCACCACCAGGATCAACGCCGTGACCGGCACGACATAATGTTCGAAGGTCGCGGTGACGAGCTTGATGCCTTCGATCGCCGACAGCACCGACAGCGCCGGCGTGATCACCGCGTCGCCGTAGAACAAGGCCCCGCTGATGATGCCGAGCATCACGACCGCGCCGGCGCCCTTGGTAACGGCGCGTTCGGCCAGTGCCATCAGCGCCAGCGTTCCACCCTCGCCGTGGTTATCGGCGCGCAGCAGGATCACCACATATTTGAGCGTGACGACGACAATCAGCGCCCATAGGATCAGGGAGAGCACGCCGAGGACCGCCTGCGTCGTGGCGACGCCACTGTGCTCGCTGGCCGCGACAACGGCTTCGCGCAGGGCGTAGAGCGGGCTGGTGCCGATGTCTCCGTAGACGACGCCGATGCTGCCGAGCGTCAGCGCTCCGAACCCTGCCGTGGAATGCGCCTCTCCATGTCCACTGGCCGCGGGCGTTTCCGCCGCGGTGACCGCACTCTCGGACGACATGGGAGGGAGCCTCTATTGTTCACTGCACAATGAAACAGCGCGGCAGGCCTATATCCTCGCTCGAATGCATAGGTTAGGCGAGAAATGGGTTTCCGCCATGCATTTTACACATAGCTCGGTCGTTTAACCAGCCACAATCGTGCGCCGGTCAAATAGTTACCTGGGTGCCGACCTCAACCACCCGCCCCGTCGGAATCTGAAAATAGTCGGTGGCGTCGTTGGCGGAGCGGCTCATGGCGATGAACAAGTGATCCTGCCACAGCGGCATGCCCGACTGCGCCGCGGGCTTGAGAGACCGCCGCGACACGAAGAATGACGTCGCCATGATATCAAACTGCCAGCCGAGCTTGCGGGCGATCACCAGCGCTTTCGGAACGTTCGGCGACTCCATGAAGCCGAACCTGAGGCGCACCTTGGAAAACTTGTCGCTGGTGCGTTCCATGTAGACGCGCTCGGAAACATCAACGCGCGGCGTCTGCGCCGTCTCGATGGTCAGGATGACATTCTGCTCGTGCAGCACCTTGTTGTGCTTGAGATTGTGCAGCAGCGCGGTCGGCACGAAGCCGGGATCGCTGGTGAGGAAAACCGCGGTGCCCTTGACGATGTGCGGCGGCCGCTTCTCCAGGCTCTTGATCAGATCGTCAAGCGGCACCTCGATGCGCCGGGTCTTGGCGATCAGGATGGCCGTCCCGCGCCGCCAGGTCCAGATCATGGCCGCCATGGCTGCGCCGAACAAAAGCGGCACCCAGGCGCCCTCGAATAGTTTGAGGAGATTGGCGCTCAGGAACGTCATGTCGACCACCACGAACGGCACGATCACCGCGGCCGCGGTCGCTGCGCGCCAGTTCCACAATTTCCAGATCACCACAAAGCCCATGATGCCGTCGGCGACCATGGTGGTGGAGACGGCGATGCCGTAGGCCGATGCCAGTCCGCTCGAGGTGTGGAACATCAGCACCAGCAAGAGGACGCCGACCAGCAGCAAGCGGTTGACGCGCGGCAGATAGATTTGCCCGGCATGGGACTCCGAGGTGTAGCGGACCTCGAAACGCGGCAGCAGGCCGAGCTGCACCGCCTGCCGGACCAGCGAATAGGCGCCGGTGATGACGGCCTGGCTCGCGATCACGGTGGCTGCGGTCGCGAGCACCACCAACGGCAGCAGCAGGAAGTCGGGAACCATCCGATAGAACGAATTCTCGATCGCGGATGGGTCGGAGAGCACCAGCGCCCCCTGCCCGAAATAATTGAGCAGAAGCGACGGCAGCACGAAGAACAGCCAGCCGGACTGGATCGGCTTGCGGCCGAAATGGCCGAGATCGGCATAAAGCGCCTCGCCGCCGGTGACGGCCAGGAACACCGCGCCCAGCGTCACCAGCCCGATGGTGCCATGCGTGAGCAGGAACTGGAGCGCGTAATAGGGATTGATCGCCGCCAGTACAGATGGGTCATCCTTGATGTGGACCAGCCCCATCACGGCGAGCGTGGCGAACCAGACCACCATCACGGGCCCGAAGGCGGAGGCTACCCGCCCGGTGCCGATGCGCTGGACCGAGAACAAGACGACCAGGATGACGATCGTGACAGGCACCACGTAATGTTGGAGTGCGGGCGTCGCGAGCTTGAGGCCTTCGACCGCCGACAGCACGGAAATCGCCGGCGTGATCATGGAATCGCCGATGAACATCGAGGCGCCGACCACGCCGAGCGCCAGCAACAGCCAGCTTCTCCGCCCCAGCGCCCGCTGCCCCAGGGCCATCAGCGAGAGCGTGCCACCCTCGCCGTTGTTGTCGGCGCGCAGGAGCAGCAGCACGTATTTCGACGTGACGACAATGAAGAGCGCCCACAGGATCAGCGACAGCACACCCAGGACGATGATTCGGGATACCGGCTGTCCATGCGTCGCGCCGGCAACTGCCTCGCGGAACGCATAGAGCGGCGAGGTACCGATATCGCCGAACACCACGCCGATACTGCCCAGCGTCAAGGCCCAGAAGTTGGACGTGACCGGCCCTTCTTGGACCTCGCTGGATGAGACGCTGACAGCCATGGCGGGAGGAACGCCCCATCTGCTAGTTTGATCCGGCGCCGCTATCCACGCTTCCGCGTTCCCTGTCAACGGTTGCGGCGGCCGCGACAAGCGCGTAACGGTCTCCGGCGGGACTGGCGGCCGATAGTAAATTCGGCGGATTACGGCTTCAAGCCGGGCGGCAGCGGCGGATCCTCACGCATCAAGGTGATGGTGACGCGACGGTTTGCCGCGAGCGAAGGATCGTCCGGAAACAACGGCTGGCTGTCGGCCTTGCCCGAGACGGCGAAGATGTGCGAGGGGGGCAGCCCTTCGCGCTCCAGGATCTGGCGCACCGCGTTGGCGCGGTCCGCCGACAGGTCGAACGCTCCGTAGTCGCTGCGCGCCGGCACGAAACCGGCGGCGGTGTGGCCGACGATGGATACGCGCAGGGGCGTTGCCTTAAGCGGCCCGGCGAGCTTCTGGATCAGCCGCCGTGTCCGGTCGTAAGGTACCTTGGAGCCGTCGGCGAACATCGAGCGGCCGTCCTGGTCGATGATCTCGAGGTTGAGGCCCTCCTTGGTTTCCTCGAACATGATGTGCTTGGACATTTCGGTCAATTCCGGCATGTCCTGCAGCGCCTGCCGCAGCGAAGCGGACGCGAGCGCGAAGGCGCGGTCGGTGTGCAGCTTGGCGCCGTTCTCCTGGTTGCGCTCCTTTTCGTCGGGCGTCGGCTTGTCCGACGTCTCCTCCGGAGAGATATGCTCGACATTCTTCAACTTCGGCCGCGTCGGCAGGCCGTCGGATTCGATGATACCGGAATAGCGCACATTGGTCTGCGAGCCGAAGGCGTCGCGCATCGAGCCTGCGACGATCTTCAGCTTGTTGTTGTCCATGCTGGAGAAGGCGACGAGCATCACGAAGAAGCTCATCATCAGCCCCATCAGGTCGGCGAAGGTCACGAACCAGCCGTGACCTCCGGTATGTGCGTCGCCGCGCTTTTTCTTGGCCATCGGGTGAAGCTCCGGACCGCTGCCAGGCCGAAGGTCAGGCCGGCACCGGCTCGCCCTCTCCTTCGCGGTGCTTTTCGGGCAGATAGGCGAGCAGCATTTCGCGGACCAAAGCCGGGCTCTTCGAATCGCGGATCATCAGGATGCCGTCGATGATCAGGGTGCGATTGGTCTCCTCGTCGAGGAGCTTGCCGTGCAGCTTGTCGGCGATCGGCAGGCAGAACAGGTTCGCAACCAGCGCGCCGTAAAGCGTGGCCAGCAGCGCGGTCGCCATGAACGGGCCGAGCTTGGAGGGATCGGTCATGTTGGCGAACATCTGCACCATGCCGATCAGCGTGCCGATCATGCCGAAGGCCGGCGCGCAGTCGCCGATCGCGCGGTAGATCTTGCTGCCCTCGTCGAGATGCATCAGGAAATTGTCGCGGTCGCGTTCGAGATTGTCGCGAATGAATTCGAGGTCGTAGCCGTCGGCGACGTAGCGGATTCCCTTGGCCAGGAAGGGCTCGTTGGTCTCGACCTTTTCAAGGCCCACCGGCCCCTGCTTGCGGGCGATCTCGGCGATCCGGGCCAGCTCGTCGACGAGATCGCGTGCCGAAAGCCGGCTCATGGTGAAGGCGAATTTGGCGCCCAGCGGCAGGCCATGCAGGATCGCGGCCAATGGAAAGCGGATCATCGTGGCCGCGATCGATCCGCCGAAAATGATGATCATCGCATGTTCGGAAATGAACATGTGCAGGTCGCCGCCCATCAGCATCATCGCTGAGATCACGATGATGCCCATCACGAGCCCGACGCCCGTCATAATATCCATGGGAGACTCCAACGCGTACGCTACACACCGCCTGTCCTGGACGGTGCACGACCCAACCCCGGACCGCGCCGGAAAACCCTACGTGGCCGCCATTAAAGACCCGTAAAGGTTAAGCCGAAGAGGAACCCGTAAAATCCCGAGTGGCCGGATCAGGCCTGAGCGCAGCGCTGGTCTCAATCTTTCGCTAACCATAATCGCCGGCGCCGCTCAGTGACCGCTATCGAGCCCCGTGAGTTCGAGACTGAGCGCGCGCAGCCGTCTCCGCGCCGACGCCTCATAGGCCTGCGGATTGGCCCTGGCCTCGTTCATGCCGTTGAAGAACAGCCCGCTCTCATCGGCGACATCGTCTCCCGACACCAGATGCAGGATCGCTTCGCCGCCCTGCTCGACGGTCGAGATCGGGGTGATGCCGCCGGCGCGCACCATCGTGGTGTTCATATAGGTTGCCGGGTGCAGCGAATTTGCGGTGACGCCCGAGGCTTTCAGCTCTTCTGCGAGATCGATCGTGAACATGATCTGCGCAAGCTTGCTCTGGGCATACGCGCGCGAGCCGCTGTAGTTCTTCGTGATCATCACGTCGTCGAAGTCGATCGGATGCTGGCCGAGCGAAGCGACATTGACGATCCGCGACGGCGCGCTCGCCTTCAACAGCGGCAGCAACAGACGCGCGAGCAGGAAACCCGCAAGGTAGTTCACGGCAAAGCGCAGCTCATAGCCGTCCCTGCTGGTCTGCCGCGCGGGTCCCTCGTTCTGCGAGCCGATCCCGGCATTGCTGATGAAGACGTCGAGCCGCTTGTGGTTCGCGAGCACGGCCTCGCCGAGCGTTCGCGTCTCGGCAAGCGAGGACAGGTCGGCTTGGTAGAAAATAGGCTCGCGGCCTCCTGCCCGCCTGATCTCTTCGATCAGCGATGCCCCGCGCGCTTTGTCGCGCCCGTGGACCAGCACGCTGGCGCCGCCGATGGCGAGCCTCTTCGCAACGTAGCGGCCGACACCGTCGGTTGAGCCCGTGATGAACACGGTCTTGTCACGCATTTCCATCGCACACCTCCGGTCCCTGCCCGCGCGGGTTCCACACGGCGGTCGAAGGACAACTACACCCGTCTGCGGCGCTGCGCCACGGGTCAGAAACCTCCCGCGCGCAAGAGTGTTTTGCTATTGGTTGCCGCAATGGCTCGTCAGCAGATGCTGCGCGGCTGCTATTGGGCGTTCGTTCATTCAAAGGGAACCGATGTTGGCCTCCAGTTCGAACTGGATCATGCGAAATGCTCCGTCGCTGGAGCCTTTCGGTCTGTTCGCACTGTTCGGCGCCCTGACGGTGTTCCCTGCCATCCTGATGATCCGCGTGCTCGAACCCGAGCTCGTGCTGCCTGCGTTCAGCATCCTGCTGTTCGCGGAGGCCGCAGTGGCCGCCATCCTGGCGCGCCTGATCAAGGCTCAGGAGAACTCAGGGAAAGTCACGTGGTGGGATTTTGCCGGTGCATTCACCTTCATGGGGTGTGCAGCGGCAATTTTTGGCGAACCGGACCAGGCGGCGCTGTTCTTCGAGGAAGAAGCCGTCGCGCGTCCGAATTCGCGACCGTAACTAGAGCATGATCCGGAAAAGTGGAAACCGGTTTTCCCTCGCGACAAACGCGAAGCGTTTGCGCGGAGATCATGCTCGAACTCAAAGAGATGAGATCATGATCCGTCTCATCGGATCATGATCTGAAGCGTACCAGGCCGGGCCCCTCTGGCAGCCGACAGGCTGCGATGTCGGACTGGAGTTAAGTTGGAGTGGCCCTACTTTGATCTGCGGCATTGATCGCGGGACGTATCGGTGAATCCCTCACCGATGTGCGTCGCCATCAAGCCGGTATCTCATCCGGGTCACTCTCCAGACCAGAAGGGGAGCATGACCCGTGTCCGAATTTCTTGGCTTTGAATTTCTCACCGCGCTGTTGCAGGTCGTCCTGATCGACCTGGTGCTCGCCGGCGACAATGCCGTCGTGATCGGCCTTGCCGCAGCCGGCCTGCCCGAGAAGCAACGCAGCAAGGCGATCCTGATCGGCATTCTGGCGGCGACCGTGCTGCGCATCATGTTTGCCGTCGTGGCAACGCAGATCATGCAGATCGTCGGCCTCTTGCTTGCCGGCGGAATCCTGCTGTTGTGGGTGTGCTGGAAAATGTGGCGCGAGCTGCGCGCCACCGCGAAAGAGGAAGCCGACGCAGAGCTCGGTGGCGCGTCTGCAGACGGGGCGCCCCGGAAGACGCTCTTCCAGGCCACGACGCAGATCATCGTCGCCGACGTGTCGATGTCGCTCGACAACGTCCTGGCTGTCGCGGGAGCGGCCCGCGAGCACCCGAGCGTGCTGATTTTCGGCCTGATCCTCTCCATCGCATTGATGGGCGCAGCCGCGACCTTCATCGCGCGGCTGCTGCAGAAGCATCGCTGGATCGCCTATGTCGGCCTCGCCGTCATCCTCTACGTCGCCATCGACATGGTCATTCGCGGCGCCCACGACGTCGCCAAGGTCGCGGCGCTCTGAGCCGCGACCTATTGGAGTTAGTGGATCTCGGCCGAGCGCTTCAGCGCTTCCTTCAGCTTCTCGAGCGAGAAGTCCGGGCTGCGTGCGATCTCCAGGATCGGCGTCTCGCGACGCGCGCAGAGTTCGGCCGCATCCGGCAGCTTGGCGGCGACATCGTTCGGGATCACGATCGCACCATGGCTGTCGGCATGGATAAGGTCGTCGGAGCGCACGGTCATTCCGGCAACCCGCACCTCGCCGCCGAAGCTCTCGGCATGCACCCAGGCATGCGACGGGCCGATCGATCCGGCGAGCGCCTGGAAGCCCGGCGCCCATTGCGGGATGTCGCGGATCGAGCCGTCAGTGATCACGCCGAGACAGCCGAGCGCCTTGTGCACATTGCTCTGCACCTCGCCCCAAAATGCGCCGTAGCCGACATCGGCGCCATCGATATCCTGGATCACGGCGATGCGCGGACCAAAGCCGGTGCCGACATATTCGTAATATTCGATGCGGCGCTTGGCCTGCTCGGCCGCCGGCAGACCGGATTGCAGCACGGAGCGGATCGTCACGGTGCGGGCATAGCCGACGATCGGCGGCAGGTCCGGAAACGGGCAGACCAGCGGCTTGGTGGTGTAGCCGATCAACCGCCGTTCCGGCGCAACGATCTCCATCGCGTTGCAGATCGTCGGCGTGTCATAGCGCGCCAAGGCTTCGAGCACGGACGCGGGCAGCGGGGCAGTGACGGCTTTATTCACGGCGTTTCTCCTGGCAAATGGACGCTTCTTGACGAGACGATCTTGGCCCATGCCTATAGCCGAGATCGGCCGTGAACCCAACCAAGCTTCCGCTCATGGCTGATATTTGGGGGAAAGCCAACTGCCGCCCCTCATGGTGAGGAGGCGCGTCTTCGCGCCGTCTCGAACCATGAGGCCCGTCTGTGGCCTCATCCTTCGAGACGCTTGCTACGCAAGCTCCTCAGGATGAGGGTCGAGCATTGTTCAATTAAGCCGCGCCGGACGGTCGTCGTGGTCGGCGTCAGCGACACCCGGATAGCTCGGCGACGGAGTTGCCGACGTCGGGGCTCCGGTCGGCACAG
The DNA here is from genome assembly GCF_000472865.1 of Bradyrhizobium elkanii WSM2783. Lineage (GTDB taxonomy): Bacteria > Pseudomonadota > Alphaproteobacteria > Rhizobiales > Xanthobacteraceae > Bradyrhizobium > Bradyrhizobium elkanii_A. The sequence goes on from NZ_AXAP01000043.1 coordinate 34,539, forward strand.
CGGCCTGCGCCTCCGCGGCGCGCGCGTGGTCGCGATACGTTTTCCAGCCCCATGGCAGGCTGATCAGATAGAGCACCGAGCCCGCGGAGATAATCTGCCAAGGATAGCTCACCAGCAGCGCGATGAAGAGCACCACCGAGACGATGACCGGCAGCAGCATTTCCGGCGGCACGCGCATACGCATGGTCTTGCCGGAGAACACCGGCAGGCGCGACACCATCAGGAACGCAATCAGCAGCGTGTAGAAGGCCGTCAGCACGGCCGGCGGCGAGGTAATGCCCAGGAAGGCCAGATAGACCGGCAGCAGGACCGTGATGGCGCCAGCCGGCGCCGGCACGCCGGTGAAATAGTTCGCCGCGAACGCCGGCTTGTTTGGATCGTCGATCGAGGCGTTGAAGCGGGCGAGCCGCAGCCCGCCGCTGATCGCGAACACCATCGCCGCGATCCAGCCGCCATTGCCCAATTCGTGGAGTTGCCAGAAATAGAGGATCAGGCCCGGCGCCACGCCGAAATTGACGAAATCCGCGAGACTGTCGAGCTCGGCGCCGAATTTCGACTGGCCCTTGATCAGGCGCGCAATGCGCCCGTCGATGCCGTCGAGCGCTGCCGCAAACACGATCGCGGCGACCGCGAGCTCCATCCGCCCTTCGGTCGACAGGCGGATCGCGGTGAGGCCGGCGCAGATCGCAAGCAGCGTGATGACATTGGGCACCAGCAACCGCACCGGAATCTGGCGAAACCGCCGGCGGCGCAGTTCCGGGTATTTGGAATCGATCGGCATCATGGCTCGCGATTATATAGCAAGCGCCGGCGCCCTCCGCCATTGCAGCGGCAAGGCGCCGCAATTGGCGGTGCCGATGGTTAATCGGCCCGGTACGTCCACCCCGGCTCGGGGGTGCGGAAATCGGCCAGAACGGTCTCGCCCGCGATCGCCGTCTGGCCCTCGGATACCAGCGGCTTGGTGCCTTCGGGCAGGTAGACATCGAGCCGCGAGCCGAACCGGATCAGGCCGAACCGTTCGCCGGCGCCGATCGACTGGCCTTCGCGCACGAAGGAGACGATGCGCCGCGCCACCAGGCCTGCGATCTGGACCACGCCGATGCGGCCGTTGGGCGTCGAGATCACGAGCGAGTTGCGCTCATTGTCCTCGCTGGCCTTGTCGAGCTCCGCATTGATGAAGACGCCCGGCCGGTAGGCGATCCGGTCGATCCGCCCCGCAACCGGACTGCGGTTCACGTGACAGTTGAACACGCTCATGAAGATCGAGACCCGCGTCAGCGGCCGGTCGCCTAGCCCCAGTTCGGCCGGCGGCAGGGCTTGGGTGATCATCGAGACGCGCCCGTCGGCGGGCGCCACCACCAGCCCGTCCCGCACCGGCGTCACCCGCACCGGATCGCGGAAGAACAGCGCGCACCAGACCGTCAGCACGGTCCCGATCCAACCCAGCGGCGTCCAGATCCAGAACAGGATCAGGCTCGCCAGCGCGAAGCCGCCGATGAACGGATAGCCCTCAGGATGAATGGGCGGAATCTGCGCGCGGATGGAATTGGCGATCGACATCGAATCTCACTCGGTTTTCCGGTCCTAGAGCATGATCCGGAAAAGTGGAAACCGGTTTTCCGAAAAGATCATGCTCAAACAAAGAGATGAGAGCCTGATCCGATTCCGTCTAATCGGATCAGGCTCGCGACGGAGATGGAGCCTATTCGGCGGCCGTCGGCAAGGACTTCTCGACGGGATCAGGCTCGGGTTCGTCGACCGGCGGCGGCTCGCGGTTCGGCGCCTCGCTTCCGTCGTCGACCATCGCCAGCTTCTCCCGCGCCTCCTCGGCCTCGCGCTGCCGGTTCCACATACTGGCATAAAGCCCGCCCTGCGCCAAAAGCCGGGGGTGGGTTCCGCGCTCGGCGATGCGGCCCTGGTCGATGACGATGATCTCGTCGGCCCCGACGATGGTCGAGAGCCGGTGCGCGATTACCAGCGAGGTGCGGTTGCGCGAGACCCGCTCGAGCGCAGCCTGGATCTCATGCTCGGTGTGGCTATCGAGCGCGGACGTCGCCTCGTCCAGCACCAGGATCGGCGGCGCCTTCAGCACCGTGCGGGCGATCGCCACCCGCTGCTTCTCGCCGCCCGACAGCTTCAGGCCGCGCTCGCCGACCTGGGTCTCGTACCCCTTCGTCGACATCCGGATGAACGCATCGATCTGCGCGAGCTTCGCCGCCTCTTCCACCTCGGCATCGTCAGCATCCCAACGGCCATACCGGATGTTGTAGCGGATGGTGTCGTTGAACAGCACGGTGTCCTGCGGCACCATGCCGATCGAGGCCCGGAGCGAATTTTGCGTGACGTTGCGGATGTCCTGGCCGTCGATCAGGATGCTGCCGCTGGAGACGTCGTAGAGGCGGAACAACAGCCGCGAGATCGTGGACTTGCCGGCGCCCGAGGGACCGACGATCGCGACCGTCTTGCCGGCCGGCACCTCGAAGGAGAGGCCTTTCAGGATCGGGCGATCAGGCTCGTAGGCGAACCGCACATCCTCGAACCGCACGCTGCCCGCCGTCACCACGAGCGGCTTGGCATCGGCCGCGTCCTTGATCTCCGCCTTGCGCGCCAGCACGCCGAACATCTTCTCGATGTCGATGATCGCCTGCTTGATCTCGCGATAGACCATGCCCATGAAATTGAGCGGTTGGTAGAGCTGGATCATCATGGCGTTGACCAGCACGAAATCGCCCACCGTGTTGCTGCCATTGCGGATGCCGATCGCGCACAGCAGCATGATCGCCGTCAGGCCGGCGGTGAAGATGATCGCCTGGCCGGTGTTGAGGATCGCCAGCGACGTATAGGTCTTGATGCTGGCGTGCTCATAGCGCTCCATCGAGCGGTCGTAGCGCTCGGCCTCGCGCGCCTCGGCGCCGAAATATTTCACGGTCTCGTAGTTGAGGAGCGAGTCGATCGCTTTCGTGTTCGCTTCGGTGTCGGAGTCGTTCATCTTGCGGCGGATCTCGATCCGCCACTCGGTCGCGACATAGGTGTAGTACATGAACGCCGCGACAGTGATCACGACGACGCCGACATAGCGCCAATCGAACTGCCAAAGCAGCACGGCCGTCAATAGCGCAACCTCGACCACCGTCGGGATCAACTGCAGGATCACCATCCGCACGATGGTCTCGATGCCGGTGCGGCCGCGTTCGAGGATGCGCGTCAGTCCGCCGGTCTTGCGTTCCAGGTGAAAGCGCAGCGACAATTCGTGCATGTGCACGAAGGTGAGATAGGCAAGCCGCCGCACCGCATGCATGGCGACGCGGGCAAAGATGCCGTCGCGCCATTGCGTCAGCACCGCCATCAGGACACGCACCGCGCCGTACCCAGCCGTCAACAGGAGCGGCGAAGCGATCAGCCACATCGTCCAGTTCGACGATTGCAGCGGCGCGCTGGGCGTGCCGTTCAGCGCGTCGATCGCCCATTTGAAGGTGAAGGGCACTGACAGCGTCGCGAGCTTGGCGAGGAGCAGAAGCACCATCGACCACAAGACGCGCATCTTCAGATCAGTGCGGTCGCCAGGCCAGATATAGGGCCACAGATGCGCGAGCGTACCGACCAGGGTCGCCTTCTCGGCTCTGTTTGCGTCGGCAGATGACATATCGTTCAGGCGCAGTTGGGGTTGGGACGACATTAAGCCATCGCCGACGTCAGGACGGCGCGCCGGTTCGCTGTCACGTGATTTGCATGGATCCGCATTGTGCCCGTCATATAGGGGATTTTGACCTCGCGGAAACCCTCATGGAGTGGATCTTTCACGATTTTCAGCGATTTACGCCACTTTTACGCCACGACACGTGAAATGCCGGGCTTGACGTTTTTTTCGTTGCAGTGCCACATGAGCGGATGAACCAAATCAGACCTATGAACCAGATCAAAACCGTCTGCGTCTATTGTGGCTCCGGCCCCGGCACCAGCCCCAGCTTCGTCGAAGCAGCCAACGCGCTCGGAAGGATCTTTGCCGAGAGTGATATCCGCCTCGTCTATGGCGGCGGCTCGATCGGACTGATGGGCGCGGTCGCGACCTCCACGCTCGACCATGGCGGCAAGGTCACCGGCATCATCCCGGATTTTCTCCGCGCCCGCGAGAACGCGCTCACCCGCGTCCAGGAGATGATCGTCACACCCGACATGCACGAGCGCAAGCGGCTGATGTTCGAGCGCTCGGACGCCTTCGTGGCGCTGCCCGGCGGCATCGGCACGCTGGAAGAGCTGGTCGAGCAGCTCACCTGGCAGCAGCTCGGCCGGCACACCAAGCCGGTGCTGCTCGCCAATATCGACGGCTTCTGGGAGCCGCTGCTCGCGCTGCTCGATCATATGCGCTCGACGGCCTTCATCCGCCCGACGCTGCCGCTCGAGGTGCTGACGGCCGACCGCGTCGAGGACATCGTGCCGCGCCTGCGCGCCGCTGCCGCGCGCGCGCCCGAGGCCGGCAAGGAACTCGCGCCAGACGTGGCGCGGCGACTGTAAGAGCATGATCCGGAAAAGTGGAAACCGGTTTTCCCTCGCGACAAACGCGAAGCGTTTGCGCGGAGATCATGCTCCAACGAAGAGGCTCACTCGCTCGGAAACGTCACCGCCTCGATGCGGTTGCCGTCGGGATCGGTGACGAACGCCGCGTAGTATCTGACACGGTCGTGCGGGCGCAGGCCAGGCGCGCCGTCGGAACGGCCGCCGGCACTCAGGGCCGCGGCATGGAAGGCATCGACCTCGGCGGTTGATTTCGCCCGCAGGCAGATGTGACTGCCCGTATCAGACGCGACCGGCTTCATGCCGGCGCGCAGGTTGATCCAGAATTCGGGATAGCTCTTGCCGAACCCGATCGTGGCCGGACGCGTGACCAGGCGCGAGAGGCCAAGCGGCGCGAACGTTGCTTCATAGAAGCGCGCGGAACGTTCGAGATCGCTCACACCGACAGAGAGATGGTCGATCATGCGTTACCCTCACCCCAGGTTCACCGTCATTGCGAGGAGCGAAGCGACGAAGCAATCCATGCTTCCACGCGTGGAGAGATGGATTGCTTCGCTGCGCTCGCAATGACGGTGTTTGCCGATGCGTCGCCGCGCCCCTCACCCCGTCGCGCCTGACTTCACCAGTTTGTAGAATACCGAATCCATCAACGCCTGGAACGAAGCATCGATGATGTTCGGCGACACGCCGACCGTGGTCCAGCTTTCGCCGGTCTCGTCTTCACTCTCGATCAACACGCGCGTCACTGCCTCGGTGCCTCCATTGAGGATACGCACGCGGTAATCGATCAGTTTCAATCCCTCGATGTATTTCTGATACTTGCCGAGGTCCTTGCGCAAGGCGACGTCGAGCGCGTTGACGGGGCCGTTGCCTTCAGCGGCCGAGATCAGCCGCTCGCCCGCGACGTTGACCTTCACTACCGCGAGCGCGACCGTGACGCGCTGGCCGAGGGCATTGTCGCGCTGCTCGACATTGACGTCGAACTGCTCGACCTTGAAATATTCCGGCACCTTTCCGAGCGTACGCCGCGCCAGCAGCTCGAACGAGGCGTTGGCGGATTCATAGGCGAAGCCCGCGGCCTCGCGCTCCTTCAGCTCGGCGACGAGCCGCGTCAGCTTCGGATCGTTCTTCTCGTAGGGAATGCCGGCCCGGTCGAGCTCGGCGATGACGTTGGAGCGTCCGGCCTGGTCCGACACCAGCACCTTGCGGTGATTGCCGACGGATTCTGGCGGCACGTGCTCGTAGGTCTGTGGGTCCTTCAGCACGGCGGACGCATGGATGCCGGTCTTGGTGACGAAGGCGCTTTCGCCGACATAAGCCGCGTGCCGGTTGGGCGCGCGGTTGAGCATGTCGTCGAGCGTGCGCGACACCTTCATCAGCGTCGTCATCTTCTCTGGCGTAACGCCGATCTCAAGCTTCTCGGAGAACTCCTTCTTCAGCCTGAGCGTCGGGATCAGCGAGCAGAGATTGGCGTTGCCGCAGCGCTCCCCTAACCCGTTCAGCGTGCCCTGGATCTGGCGCACGCCGGCGCGCACCGCCGCAAGCGAGTTCGCCACCGCCTGCTCGGTATCGTTATGGGCGTGGATGCCGAGATGGCTGCCGGGGATGTGGCGCACAACGTCGCCGACGATGGTTTCGATCTCATGTGGCATGGTGCCGCCATTGGTGTCGCACAACACCACCCAGCGCGCGCCGGACTCATAGGCGGCCTTGGCGCACGCCAGCGCGAATTCGGCGTTTTCCTTGTAGCCGTCGAAGAAATGCTCGCAATCGACCATCACCTCGCGCCCGGCAGCCGTCGCCGCGGCGACGCTGTCACGGATCGAAGCGAGGTTCTCCTCGTTCGTGGTCTCCAGCGCGACGCGCACCTGATAGGCGCTCGATTTCGCGACGAAGCAGATCGCGTCCGCCTTCGCCTCCAGGATCGTCGCCAACCCGGGATCGTTGGACGCCGAGCGGCCTGGACGCCGCGTCATGCCGAAGGCGGTGAAGCGTGCATGGTCGAATTTCGGCTTTGCCCAGAAGAATTCGGTGTCGGTCGGGTTGGCGCCGGGATAACCGCCCTCGACATAGTCGATGCCGAGTTCGTCCAGCATCTGCGCGATCACCTGCTTATCCTGCAAGGTGAAATCGACGCCATTGGTCTGCGCGCCGTCGCGCAGGGTGGTGTCGAAGAGATAGAGACGTTCGCGGCTCACGGCGTGCCTCCCGCTGCAGTGCCATTCGCCAGCGTCTTCTGCATCGTGGTGTTGGCGAGCCACTCGCCCTCAATACTCACGCTGTTGCGCTGCTTGGCGACGTAGCCGCGCTTGCGGAAGAAATCGAGCGCGTTGTCGCTGGCATCGACCGAAAGCGTCTTGGTGCCGCGCGCGCCGGCGAGCTTTTCCAGCGCGTCGCACAGCATCGCGCCGACGCCCTGCCCGGCCACGCTCGGATGCACGTAGAGCATGTCGATCTGGTTGTTGTTCTTCAGCGAAGCAAAGCCGACCGGCGAATTCTGGATGGTTGCGATCAGCGTCAACTCCCCGGCGAGCTTCTTGCCGAAGGCCACCTCGTCATCAGCCAGGGCTGCCCAGGCTTCCTGCTGCGTCTCGCCGTAGTCGTCGCCGGTCAGTTCCTGGATCGCGGCCACGAAGATCGCCGCCAGCATCGGCGTATCCGCCGGCAGGAACGGTCGCAGTCCGGGTTGTGGGAGTGCCTGTGCCATCATGCCAACTCCCATGTGGTCACGGGTTTGCCATCGGCCCCCTTGCCGTCTTTCAGCACGACGCCCTTGGCCGCAAGCTCGTCGCGGATGCGATCGGACTCCTTGAAATCCTTCCGCGCACGTGCGGCCGCACGATCCAAGATCAGGCCTTCAACCCATTTCGGATCGATGCCACTCGCCTGCTGCTTGCGGCCCTTCCATTCCGCAGCACTCTGGCCGAGGAAGCCCAGGAAGCGGAGCGATGCCGCAAAAGTGCCGCGCGCCTCTCCATCGCTCACAGCCGCATTCCGCAACCCGTGCAGCGCCGTGATCGTCTGCGCCGTGTTGAGGTCGTCGGACAATGCCTCGACCACGCCCTCAGCCGGCCGATCGCCCACGGCATCTGCTGCCACGGCGTACCAGTCGTCGAGCGTCCTGGCGCTTTCTTCCAATCCCTTTAGCGTCCAGTCGATCGGCGAGCGATAGTGCGTCTTGAGCATGTTCAGGCGCAGCACTTCGCCCGGCCAATCCGCCAGCAACTCCCTGATCGTGACGAAGTTGCCGAGCGACTTCGACATCTTCTCGCCTTCGACCTGCAGGAAGCCGTTGTGCATCCAGGTGTTCGCCATGCGCGCTTCGTGGAAGGCGCAGCAGCTTTGCGCGAGCTCGTTCTCATGATGCGGGAACACGAGGTCGATGCCGCCGCCATGGATGTCGAACTGCTCGCCGAGATGCTTCCACGCCATTGCCGAGCATTCGATATGCCAGCCCGGACGGCCCGGCACAGCGATGCCTGACGGTGACGGCCACGACGGCTCGCCGGGCTTGGACGGCTTCCACAGCACGAAATCGGTGTTGTCGCGCTTGTAGGGAGCAACGTCGACGCGGGCGCCCGCGATCATCTCGTCCAGCGAGCGGTTGGCGAGCGCGCCGTAACGCGGCAGCACGCCATTGGCGGCGTTCATCGCCTGCGGCGAGAACAGCACGTGGTCTTCGGCGACATAGGCAAAACCGTCCGCGACCAGCTTTTCGATCAGCACACGCATCTCCGCGATGTGCTCCGTCGCGCGCGGCTCGACGGTGGGGCGCAACGCGCCGAGCGCGTCGACGTCCTCGTGAAACTGGCGCTCCGTCTGCTCGGTGACCTTGCGGATCGCCTCGTTCAGCGGCAGGCCGGGATAATCCCGCGCAGCGCGGTCGTTGATCTTGTCGTCGACGTCGGTGACGTTCCGGACATATTTGACGCGGTTCTCGCCATAGACGTGCCGCAGCAAGCGGAACAGCACGTCGAAGACGATCACCGGGCGCGCGTTGCCGATATGGGCGAAGTCATAGACCGTCGGCCCGCAGACATACATGCGCACATTGTTGGGATCGAGCGGCACGAAGGGCCGCTTTTCCCGGGTCAATGTATCGTACAGACGCAATTGCATGGAATACCCGTCCCTTGTGGCCGGGTCGTCACGTGATCTCGATGTGAGAAAAGACGGCCTCAGCCAGCGAATCGCTAGCTAATAATCTCGCGGCAAATGCTGCAGATGGCGAGGTGGCCGTTCATGGTTCCACCATGGCGCCATCCGGGGGACGGCGTCAAGGGCTGTTTGCGCCCCTTCTGAAGGCGCTTCCGCCCCTTCCGATGATTCCAAACGCACCATGGTTAATCATTATTAACGTATTGGGCGTAATCGGATAGGCACTGGTTCCCTTCCCCACTCGGTGCTCCATGCGATTTCGATCGACATTCCTTGCCTGCACATTCATTTTAGCCACCTCCGCCGCACTGGCCGACAGCCGCGTCTTCATCATCGCCAACCATGATGACGGCTATGGTGTCGACGAATGCCTCGCGCGGGGCGACAAGTGCGGGGCGCACGCCGCCCGCTCCTATTGCCAGTCACGAGATTTTGCCCAGGCCACCGCCTATCGCCGCGTCGATCCTGACGAAATTACCGGCGCCGTTCCGAAGGCCGCGGGAAACTGCAGCGGCAGCGCCTGCGGCGAAATATCGCCATCACCTGCCAGCGCTGATCCGGCCAAGGGGCAGCCAAGGGCCGGTATTCTCACGGGGTTTTGCCACATCGGGGCCCCGGAAACGACGTGACGCTGCCCCGAGAAACGGCTATTGCAGGCGGCCTTGGCCGCGCCGTCGGCTCGCCCGCCGCGCGGCGTCATTCTGTGACTGGACATGCCCAATCGTCTGAACTCTTGCTTCTCCCGCTGGATTTTGATGTGCGCCCTTCTGGTCGGCACTGCCCTGCCGGCCACTGATGCCTTGGCGCAGACGCCTGACGATGCTTACGCGCAGATGTCTCAGGACGCGCCGCCGGGCGCGCCGTCCAATCCGATCTGCATCCGGCTCGAGGGTCAGCTTGCGAGCATCGACCGCGGAGGCGGCAGCGGCGATTCGATCAGGGACGAGCAGATCCGCCGCTACCAGGAAGCCGCCTCGAGACAGCAGGCCGAGCTCGACCGTGTGATCGCGCAGGGGCGGCGCATGGGCTGCGATGGCTCCGGCTTCTTCTCGCTGTTCAACAACGGCCCGGCGCAATGCGGTCCGATCAACACCCAGATCCAGCAGATGCGCAGCAATCTCGATCAAATCATGATGACCCTGGAGCGGATGCGCAGCGGCGGGCTCGGCGGCGGCGACCGCGAGAACCAGCGCCGCTCGGTGTTGACTGCGCTCGCGCAGAACAATTGCGGCCCGCAATATGCCAATGCCGTGCGGGGGCCTGGCAATTTCCTCGACAATCTCTTTGGCAATCGTAACGATGATAACGTGACCATTGCGCCGCCGACCGGCGACCTCGCCCCGCAATCCGGCACCTACCGTACGGTCTGCGTGCGAAGCTGTGACGGCGCCTATTTCCCGATCTCGTTTGCGACGGTGCAGGGACGCTTCGCCGACGACGAGAAGACCTGCAAGGCGCAGTGCCCGGCGGCGGAAGCAACCCTGTTCGCCTATCGCAATCCCGGCGAGGACATCAACCAGGCGGTCTCGGTCAATGGCCAGCCCTATACGTCGCTGCCGAACGCGTTCAAGTTCCGCACCGAGTTCAACCCGTCCTGCTCCTGCAAGCCGGCGGGGCAGACCTGGGCGGAGGCGCTGAAATCGGTCGACGACAAGGCCGCTGTCGAGCAGCAGGGCGACATCATCGTCACCGAGGAGAGCGCGCGGAAGATGCAGCAACGCGCGCAACAGCAGTCCACCAAGCAGGCCCCGGCCGGGAAGAAGGGCGCGACATCAGCGAATGCCAGCCCGGCGCCCGACGCACCGGCAGCGCCGGTCGACCAGACCCCGCCGGGAGATCGGCCGATCCGCACCGTTGGCCCGACTTTCCTCCCGAAGAAACAACAATAATCAGCCCTCGAACGCCTCCACCGAAGCGCGGGTACCGCGCGTCACCAGCTTCTCGTCCGGCTGCGGCAACGCCTCGCCGCGATCGCGGAAGCGGTTGGTGATGGGATAGCGGCGGTCGCGGCCGAAATTCTTTGGTGTGACCTTGACGCCGGGCGCGGCCTGCCGGCGCTTGTATTCGGCGATGGAAAGCAGCCGGTCGATACGCGCGACCAGTTCGCGATCGAAGCCAGCGGCGACGATCGACGCGAGCGGCTCCTCGCGCTCGACCAGTCGTTCCAGGATCGCATCGAGCACATCATAGGGCGGCAGCGAGTCCTGATCGGTCTGGTTCTCGCGCAGTTCGGCCGTCGGCGGCCGCGTGATGATCGAGGGCGGGATCACCTCGCCCGACGGGCCGAGCGCGCCGTCCGGCTTCCAGGTGTTGCGCAGGGCGGAAAGCCGGAACACCTCGGTCTTGTAGATGTCCTTGATCGGGTTGAAGCCGCCGTTCATGTCGCCGTAGAGCGTGGCATAGCCGACCGACATCTCCGACTTGTTGCCGGTGGTCACCACCATCGCGCCGGTTTTGTTGGAGAGCGCCATCAACAAGGTGCCGCGGGTCCGCGCCTGCAAATTCTCCTCGGTGATGTCGCGCGGCAGGCCCTTGAACGGCTCGGCAAGGATCTTCTCGAACCCGTTCACGGCGTTCGCGATCGGCAGCACCTCGTAGCGGATGCCGAGCATCCTGGTCAGGCTTGCCGCATCATCCAGCGACACCTGCGCGGTATAGCGGAACGGCAGCATCACGCCGTGGACCTGCTCAGTACCGAGTGCGTCCACCGCAATCGCCGCGCAGAGCGCCGAATCGATGCCGCCGGAGACGCCGAGCAGCACCCCCGGAAAGCCGTTCTTGCGGACATAATCCCGCAAACCGAGCACGCAGGCCGCATAGTCCGCCTTGTCGCCCTCGAGCAGTGGCATGATCGGTCCGTTGCAGCGCCAGCCCGCCTCGCTCTTGGTCCAGCGCAGCGTCGTGATGCTCTCCTCGAAGGCCGGAAGCTGCGCCGCCACCGACAGATCAGCGTTGAGCGCGAACGAGGCGCCGTCGAACACCAGTTCGTCCTGCCCGCCCACCTCGTTCAGATAGATCAGCGGCAAGCCGCTCTCGGTGACGCGGGCGACCGCGATCGAAAGCCGGAGATCGTTCTTGTCGCGCGCATAGGGCGAGCCGTTCGGCACCACTAGGATTTCCGCGCCGGTCTCGGCGAGACATTCGACGACGTTCTCATAATCCTCGGACTCTTCGAGCCAGATGTCCTCGCAAATGGGCACGCCGACCCGGACACCCTTCACGGTGACCGGCCCCGGCGCCGGTCCGCGTGCGAACAGCCGCTTCTCGTCGAACACGCCGTAGTTCGGCAAGTTGGCCTTGAAGCGCAGCGCTGCGATGCGGCCGCCGTCGAGCAGCGCGCAGGCGTTATAGAGCTTGCCGTCCTCGACCCAGGGCGTCCCGATCAGGACCGCCGGACCGCCATCAGCCGTCTCGCGCGCCAGTTCCTCGACTGCGGCACGGCAGGCGGCCTGGAACGCCGGCTTCAGGACCAGGTCTTCCGGCGGATAGCCGGCGATGAACAGCTCCGACAGCACCATGAGATCGGCGCCGGCGGCTTTCGCCGTCTGCCGCGCGGCGCTCGCCTTCGCGGCGTTGCCGGCGACGTCGCCGACAGTCGGATTGAGTTGCGCCAGTGTAACAATGAACTCAGGTTCGCTCATGGGATCAATGGTGCCTTGCACCCCTGTAAACTGCAATCGCCTGCGTTAGATCATGCCCATGCGCTCGGCGAGGGCGAACAGCCAGAACAGCCCGGCCATCACCAGCGCAACGCCGACCGCGGCGGAGCCCATGTCCTTGACCCGACCGATCTGCGGATCATGGTCCGTGGTCAGGCGGTCGGCGAGCTTCTCGATCGCGGTGTTGAGCAGCTCGATCACGAGCACCAGCACCACCGATGCAACGAGCTCGACGGAGCGCATCACGGTGGCGCCGATCAGCCACGCCGCCGGCACCGACAACAACAGCGCCACCACCTCCTCGCGAACCGCCTGCTCGGAACGGATCGCAAAGCCAAGGCCGTTCCACGAATTGATGGTGGCCCGCCAGAACCGCAGCAAGTGTTAGAGCCCCGCTACTGCCGGCATCGGTTTGACCTTGCTCGCCCGCTCCTGTTTCAGGAGCTCTGCGATCAGGAAGGCCATATCGATCGACTGTTCGGCGTTGAGACGGGGATCGCAGACCGTGTGGTAGCGGTCGTTGAGATCCTCGTCCGTGATCGCGCGCGCGCCGCCGATGCATTCGGTGACGTCCTGCCCGGTCATCTCCAGGTGAACGCCGCCGGCGTAGGTGCCTTCGGCCTGGTGGACGGCGAAGAACGACTTCACTTCCGACAGCACTCGGTCGAACGGCCGGGTCTTGTAGCCTGATGTCGAGGTGATGGTGTTGCCGTGCATGGGATCGCAGGACCACACCACGGTCCGCCCTTCCCGCTTCACCGTCCGGATCAGCGCCGGCAGATGCTCGCCGACCTTGTCGGCGCCGAAGCGGGCGATCAACGTCAGCCGGCCGGGCTCGTTGTCAGGGTTCAGCACGTCGATCAGCTTCAACAACTCATCGGCCTTCAGGGACGGGCCGCATTTCAGGCCGATCGGATTCTTGATGCCGCGGAAATATTCGACATGGCCGTTCTCGAGCTGGCGGGTGCGGTCGCCGATCCAGATCATGTGGCCCGAGGTCGCGTACCAGTCGCCGGTCGTGGAATCGACCCGCGTCAGCGCCTGCTCATAGCCGAGCAGCAGGGCCTCGTGGCTGGTATAGAAATCGGTCGATCGCAGTTCCGGATGGCTCTCGAGGTCTAGGCCGCAGGCACGCATGAAGTTCAGCGCTTCCGAGATGCGGTCGGCGAGTTCCTTGTAGCGGCGTGACTGCGGCGAGTCCTTCAGGAAGCCGAGCATCCACTGGTGCACGCTCCCAAGATTGGCGAAGCCGCCGGTGGCGAACGCCCGCAGCAAATTGAGGGTCGCCGCCGACTGCCGATAGGCCATCAACTGGCGCTGCGGATCGGGCGTGCGCGCCTCCTTCGTGAAGGCAATGTCGTTGATGATGTCGCCGCGATAGCTCGGCAGTTCGACGTCGCCTGCCTTCTCGGTCGGCGAGGAGCGCGGCTTGGCGAATTGTCCGGCGATGCGGCCAACCTTCACCACTGGCAGCGCGCCGGCATAGGTCAGGACCACCGCCATCTGCAGCAGCACACGGAAGAAGTCGCGGATGTTGTTGGCGCCGTGCTCGGCAAAACTCTCCGCGCAGTCGCCGCCCTGCAAGAGGAAAGCCTCACCGGCAGCGACACGCGCCAGCGCCTTCTTCAGGTTGCGGGCTTCGCCCGCGAACACCAGCGGCGGAAAGGTCGCAAGCTGCGCCTCCACGTCGGCCAGTACCTTGGCATCCGGATAGTCCGGCATCTGCAAGACCGTCTTGGCGCGCCAACTGTCGGGTGTCCAGCGCTCGGACATGGGCGTTAACTCCTGAGCAAAAACCGCTACTTATCCGGGAAAGCGAAGCTATATATACAGGCTGTTGAAGGACCGCCAGCCGGAATTCCATCTGTCCGCTCAAGCTCTTGCAACAACAGTCGAATTCGCATTTGTTAGAGCAAAACGTCAACGCTTAAGGAAAATCCGTAAGTGGCTGAGGCTGCGCTCGACGACGTCTTCGCCGACGACATCATTGTACCCGCCATCGACGGCTACCCTCTCGGAGCGACGCTGTTCCTGCCCCGCGGCGCCAAGCGGCAAGCGGTCCTGATCAATTCGGCGACCGCCGTGCCGCGCAAGGTCTACAAGGGCTTTGCCGCCTATCTCGCCAAGCGCGGCTCCGTCGTCCTCACCTACGATTATCGCGGCACCGGCGATTCCGGGCCGAAGTCCGTGAGCGGAGACAAGCAGCCGAAATCGCTGGTCGGCTTCAAGGCTTCGATGTCGGACTGGGCCGCGCTCGACGTCACCGCCGCCGTGAGATGGATGCGCGAGCGCAACCGGGCGCTGCCGCTCGCTTATATCGGCCATTCCTTCGGCGGCCAGGCGCTGGGACTGATCCCGAACAACATCGAGGTGTCGCGCGCGCTCCTGGTCGCCTCGCAGGCCGCGACCTGGCGATTGATGGCCTCGCCCGAACGCTATCGGGTCTTTGCCGCCATGAACTACGTCCTCCTGCCGTTGACCCGCATGCTCGGCTACACACCCGGCTGGGCCGGGCTCGGCATGGATTTGCCGAAGGGGGTGTTCGAGCAATGGACGAATTGGGTGAACAGCCCGCGCTATCTGTTCGATGATGCCGCGCTCACCGCGCTGCCTAATTTCGCCAAGTTCGAGGGCGCCCTGCGCGCACTCTGCATCAGCGACGATCCCTGGGCGACGCGGCCCGCGGTCGAATTGCTCTGCTCGGGATTTGGTGCCGCCAAACCGGAGATCATCTCGATCACGCCTGATGATGCCGGCGTTGCGAAGATCGGCCATTTCGGTTTCTTCCGTCCCGAGCACCGCGACACGCTCTGGCGCGGCGCCGCGGAATGGCTCGAGGCAAGCGAGTGAGGTCAGGCCGTAGGATGGGTAGAGCGCAGCGAAACCCATCGCGATGGAGCAAGCGGGACAATGATGGGTTTCGCTGCGCTCTACCCATCCTACTGATTCAAATGTCAAACAGTTCTTCGCTGTCATTGCCCGCGAAAGCGGACGATCCAGTATTCCAGAGACAGCCGTACTTGAGCCGAGAGGCCGCCGAATACTGGATGCCCGCCTTCGCGGGCAGGACGGTGGAGTGAGGGGATATAAGTTCGCGTTCTCGCGACGCTTTGCGCCCGAACTTTGCCTCACTTTCCAGCCTCCGCGATAGCAGGGGGCGCAGGGAAGGCCGGGTGCCGGTTGCACCCATGGGTCCTGCGCAACAAAAAGCATGGGGGTACGATCCAATGACATAGATCAAGCCGAGGGCGGGCAGAACGAATATACTTGCGACCTTGGGGCAACCAAGCAAGGAGGCAGTCATGATTTCTCGACGGAAGCTTCTTTCTTCTTTGGGCTTGGCCACCGCAATGGCAGCGTTCCCGACCGTGCTGATGGTCCCTGATGCGGAGGCGCAGACGGCTGGCATGGAAAGGCGGCAAGATCGACGCGAGGGGCGGCGCGAACGCCGCGAGGGGCGCCGTGAAGCGCGCGAAGTGCGGCGTGAGGGTCGCCGTGAAGCGCGCCAAATACGGCGCGGAGCTACGCCGGCGCCAGGCGTTACGACGGGGACAGCTAAGTAGCTTGGCTACAGCGTCTAGGGTTCGATAGGTCATCATCTGCGCTCATCGTCCCGGTGCAGCGCCCGCTGTAGCTCGCGTGCATGGAGGGAAGAAATGATCGAGATGTGGCACGCTGCATCCTTTTACTCAGCAGGTCCTTAGCGCTTGAGCTAAATCAATAAAACGAGTGGGCTTTCACGCTCAGAAAAGTATCGTTGATCAGCTTGCGGCGGAGCAAGGCAATGAACCTTCTGCTCAAGGAAATCCGGCACACTCCCCTGCTGTGGATGCTGGTTTTCGTGCCTCTCGTGTTGGTAGCCGAAAGAACGGCGCCGACGGCTCACACAGTCCTGTTTGTACTCGCTGTCCTGGCTATCGTACCGCTTGCCGCTCTGCTTAGTCACGCAACCGAGAGCGTTGCTGAAAAGACGGGTGATGCGATAGGTGGCCTGCTCAACGCGACGTTAGGAAATCTAACCGAGCTGATCATCGCGATAGCCGCGCTACGCGCTGGAGAGTACATGCTGGTGAAAGCATCGATCGCTGGCGCCATCGTCACCAATTCGCTGTTCATGCTGGGAGCCTCATTTCTGCTCGGCGGGCTCCGGTATCACGTTCAGGACTACAATCGCGCCGGAGGAAGGCTGTATTCGGCATTGCTGTTGATGGCTACGATCGCTCTGCTCGCACCTGCAGCGGTCGCCGACCTCGATCTGGCACGAGGCGCAGTGATGGCACAGAAGCTCAGTGCAGGCCTTGCCGTATTGCTCATACTTGCCTACGCGCTGGGCCTGCTGTTCTCGCTCAAGACGCACAAGGAACTCTTCGCGAGCGAGGATCACGGCGAGGCGGGCGGAGCTGGTTGGCCGATTGGACCTAGCGATCGGCACACTCGTTGTTGTCACGGTGCTGGTCGCCCTGGTGAGCGAGATATTCGTCAGTTCGGTGCAGAAGGCAGGAGAGACCTTGGGGATAAGCCCTGCCTTCGTCGGTTTCATCATCGTCGCGCTTGTCGGCGCTGCGGCGGAAATGACGGTTGCGTTTTCTGCGGCCCGCAAGAACCGCCTCGATATGAGCGTCAGCATTGCGCTCGGAAGCGCCTCGCAGATTGCCCTGTTTGTTGCGCCGGTACTGGTGCTTCTCAGCTACGTTATCGGTCCGAAACCAATGGACCTGCAGTTCTGGCCGGGCGCCGTCACCATGGTGATGATCGCCACCGTTACATCCTGCTTCATCACCAACAGCGGACGGTCAGCATGGTTTATTGGTGCCTTGCTGCTATTCATCTACGCGATCTTCGCCATGACGCTCTATATGGTGCCACCCGGATCGCACGAACCGATCTGAGTGACACGAACCCGCTCAACGGCCGCTGGTACCGCGCTCAATCCTGCTTGCGCCGGTTCTGATCGAGGCGAAGCCTCTGCGCCCTCATGCGCTTGATCTCCTCATCGAGCTCCTCCATTTTTTCGCCGAACCGCTCGTTCTTCGATTTCGGCGACTCGCTGCCGCGCAGCTTTTCAAGCGCTTTCTCAACTGAGAGCTTGGGAGTGTCGGCCATGTTAGATCAACCTCAACTGAGAGCAGGCGGCAGCCGCGTTACCGAACTGCCGTCCGCAATGGATGGTGTTCGTCAGTATCGATATCCGTAAGGATACTGACCCGGGCAGACCCAATTGCCGTAGGTGTCGTAGGAGCAGCTATTGTAGCCGCCGTAGTAGCCGTAGGCTCCGGCCGCGGCAGCTCCTACCGCTGCCGCACCGAGGCCATAGGCCGCCCCTCTCCACGCCCCGCGATATGCCGCATTGCGGTAAACCCCTCCGGCAACTGCCGCGCGGGCGACCGGGCGCCCCGCTATTGGCCGATATCCGTATCCCCGTCCGGCGACTCTGTATCCACCGACGCGCCCGGCGCGAACGGCACCGCCCCTGAACTGAGCGGCGCGCATGCCGCCACCATGAAATCCGCCACCAGCGCGGAACCCTCCGCCTCCACCACGGCGGGCAAAAGCGTCATCTGGAACCAAACTGGCAGCGACAAGAATGGCTGCCGCGAAGCCGATGAGACCGTAACGAGCCATGGGCATCCTCCCGATTGTGGAGTGCCGTCGATCCGATAGCTCCGGCAGAGATGCCCGCGCCAACGGGGACCAGCACCATCAACAGTTTTCGTTGCGAGCCTGCATTTCGTTTGACTTAGATCAAAGCCTTCCACGAGTTCACCGCCCCATCCGCCGAGCTTGATCCAGATCAAAACGCCCCGAGGTTCTTACGAAATCGTTCATCGTGAAGGGCTAGCGCGATTTTGGATTTAGGCGCATAATTTTTGGCATTGCTGGTGGCGTTTATTGCGGGCGTCGGTAACCGAGAGATCGGTTGTGCTCCCGCCGGTTGCGGACGGTAAGGCGCTTCGCGAAGAGGCTGCCAAGCTACCACCACTGCGTTTCAAGCAGGACACCTTAGCGAAATGAAAGACCATCAGGCGCGGCACCGCAGCCTGCCCCCCGAAATTCTCTGCAGAGAGCCGCGCGTCCGTCGAGGGAAGGAGCTTTCCCGTGATGGAGCACCCTACCAGGGTTGGTAATCGACTGTTAGCTGCACTGCCGCCGGCAGATTTTAATTTGCTCGCTCCCTACCTCCGAAACGTATCGCTTGAACGCGACGAGGTTCTGATACGATCGACGGAGCGAATTGAGCAGATCTATTTCCCCTGCAGCGCGACGATTTCGTTCATGCTGGACATGCCCAACGGACAAACGGTGGCAACCGCTGTCATCGGGAATGAGGCAGCCGCGGGGCTGTTGTCGGCGCTGGGCCCCACCCGCTCTGAGGCGACCGCGATCGTGCTCGTCGCTGGGACATCGTTGCAGATTTCTCCTGCAAGGTTTCATGCGGCCTTCAGCCACAGTGGCGCGATCAGGGATTTGGTTAGGGCCCACACCGGGGTCCTGATGACGCAATTCCAGTACGTGGGCGCCTGCAATGCGCTGCACTCGGTCGACGCCCGCTTGGCGCGGTGGCTGCTCCACATCCACGATAGAATTCATGGTGACATCCTGCCGGTGACGCAGGAGGAACTTTCGATGTTGCTCGGCGTGCGGCGAACGACCGTAACGCAGGCCGTGCACAAGCTTCGAGTGTCGCGCGCCATCCGGTCCAATCGGCGGGGTCTGATTGAGATTGATAGACCGCGGCTCGAAGCAGCGGCATGCGATTGCTACAAGGCTATGTGCCGTAGAATCGATCGCATTCTGTCGTCGCCGGAAAGGAGGCCTCACAGTCACGCCGCGCCGGGCGCACAAATTCCACGAGAGTGAAATCGCATTTTGCCCAAGTCCGGCATTGAGTCCATTTCGCCGTTCACGCTGTGGCCTAATGGATTCTCTGATGTGCAAGAGCACATCATAGCTCGTCCTTCGCTTTAATGGTGGCTGGACCGTCGCTTCGATTGGCCGCGCTTCTTCTTCGCGAGCAAGCGCTTCAACTTGGCCCGCAGGCGAAGAATCTCTTCGTACTGGGCGCGCAGATCGTTTCTGATCCAGGGCGCTGATGGCGGCTCATTGCGGCGGTTGCGGTTTGGCATACCGCAACCTAGTGCCAACATTTCCCGGCCGCAGCACAATACCGGAATTAAGCTTGATGCTGCGGATTCAGGTTAATTCCGGAACCAGATTTCCTCACTTTCCATCCGCGCCAACGCAAGCCGGATTTCCAAACAAACCGAAAAGGCTGCGGCCGCAACGATCCATCGCAGCCCGCGGCTGCAGGAATAAAAATCCCCAGCTCCGCATGAGCTGGGGACCGGAGGCCTGCCGGACTCACAAGGGGTGTCAATAGTCCGGCACGTCATGCGCACAGCCGCCGCCGACTCGCGCCACAACCTATGTCTATGCGGCCGTCGCTAGGGGTGAAGCGAACCGGTCGATCATCACTGCCTATCGGTCACGGTAAGCCGTTTGGCCGATAGCGGAACTAGCTGGGGCTACTGCTATTATTGTCAGCAACACCGCCAATCGTGTAGCGCAGAACCTGCACGGCCCCAATCACTCCGACCGAGTATGCCTCGACACGCGAGCAGCCTTCCCAAGCATGGAACACCCCGTAAACCAGATAGCGGACGCTGAACGCCTTCAACTCCTCATCGACGCCATTGTCGACTACGCCATCTACATGGTCGAGCCGGATGGCACGATCGCGAGCTGGAATTCCGGCGCCGCGCGCCTGAAGGGCTACCGCGCCGATGAAATCATCGGAAAATCGTTCTCGATGTTCTACCCACCCGAGGATCGCGACGCTGGGCTGCCAGAACGGGCGCTCGCCACTGCCCGCGAGAAAGGACGGTTCACTGCCGAAGGCTGGCGGGTGCGCAAGGACGGCAGCCGGTTCTGGGCAATGGTCGTGCTCGATGCCATCAAGGATGAACAAGGAAGGCTGCTTGGCTTCGCCAAGCTGACCCGCGACATCACCGAGCGGCAGGAGGCCCACCAGAGGCTCTTGGAGAGCGAGCAGCGCTATCGGCGGTTGATCGAAGCGGTCGTCGATTATGCGATCTTCCAGCTCGATGCTGCTGGCAACATCGTTACCTGGAACCCCGGTGCGCAGCGGATCAAGGGCTACGAGCCGGACGAGATCATCGGCCAGCATTTCTCACGCTTCTACAGCGAAGAGGATCGCGCCCTCGAGATTCCGAAGAAGGCGCTGGAGCAGGCCGCGCGCCAAGGCCGGTTCGAGGCCGAGGGCTGGCGAATCCGCAAGGATGGCTCGAAGTTCTGGGCCTCCGTGGTGATCGACAGGATCACCGACGAGAACGGCGAATTGATCGGATTTGCCAAGGTCACGCGGGACATCAGCGAGCGCAAGGAGGCCCAGGATAAGCTGGCGGAAATTCAAAACCAGCTGGTCGCCTCGCAGAAGCTCGAAGCGGTCGGACAGCTCAGCGGCGGCATCGCGCATGATTTCAACAACCTCTTGATGATCGTGATGGGCAATCTCGAAACCGCCGAACGCCATCTCAAGCAGGTTCCGGCCAACAGCAGCATCCAACGCGCGCTCGCTCACGCCAAGCGCGGCGCCCAACGTGCGGCCGCGCTGACCAGCAGGCTGCTCGCTTTCTCGCGCCGCCAGGCGCTTGACCCCAGGTCGATCAACCTCAACAACTTCCTGGCCGGCCTGCAGGACTTCCTGCAGCGGACCCTTGGTGAGCGGATCGAAGTGCAGACCGTCGGCAGCGCCGGCCTCTGGCAGGTGGAGGTCGATCCCAACCACCTGGAATCGGCGCTCGTCAACCTCGCGATCAACGCGCGCGATGCCATGCCGGAGGGCGGCAAGCTCACGATCGAAGCGGTGAACGTCGCCGCCGACGAGGAATATTGCTCACGCAATCCCGAGCTGACGCCGGGCCAGTATGTGGTCGTATGCGTCACCGACAACGGCGTGGGCATGAACCAGGACGTGCTGCATCACGCCTTCGAGCCCTTCTTCACGACAAAGGAAGCCGGCCACGGCACGGGCCTCGGTCTCAGCCAAGTCTACGGATTCGTCAAGCAGTCGGGCGGACACGTCAAGATCTACAGCGAGGTGGGACAGGGAACAACCATCAAGATGTATTTCCCGCGCCACCATGGCGCGGTCATGGAAGCGGAAGAGATCAGCGAGCCTTTCGCCGAAGGCGACACGGTTGAGACAATCCTTGTTGTTGAGGACGACGAAGATCTCCGCGCCTATGTAGGTGAGCTGCTGCGCGACCTGAATTATCGCGTGCTCACCGCTCCAAGCGCGCAAGCGGCGCTCACGCTGCTGCTGCAGGATCAGCCGCACATCAATCTCATGCTGACGGACGTGGTGATGCCCGGCATGAACGGCAGGGAACTGGGCAAACGAGCGATCCAAATCCGGCCGGAACTCAAAATCCTCTATATGACCGGCTATTCGCGCAACGCCATTGTGCACCAAGGCCGGCTGGATCAAGGGGTCGATCTCCTGGAAAAGCCCGTATCCCAAGCAAAGCTTGCTTTGCGCGTCCGCGAGATACTCGACCGCCCCGGTTAGCCGGATACGGACAGGCTCTCGGATGGCGGCTGGCGGGAGCCCCCGCAGCGCGGCCGATGCTCCTGGCAGGTGAGATTTCTCCCCGCTATGGGCCCAAGGTGGCCTTTCGCGTAACGTGGTGAGGCTGACGGACAGTCGAGCGCTTCGCGCGTGAAGCGGCCACCGCGCATGACGAATCCTCCCAGATCAATTCGGTGCAGCGACCACACTCGAATATCCGAATACGCTCTCTTTTCTCCATGTCCCAAACTGTCTCCACGTGCGTCAGCGGCAGATGACAGTTTGGACAGCTCCATATGATGGACAGGGCGAGCATGTGGTCCTCGCCGCTCTGCTCGAAACCAAAACTCCTGTTCTGATAAGCCAATACCGGCCGCTTCGTTCCTGCGGCAAGGCGGTGAGCAGCCGCGTCGACAGATGGCTGTCGGGTCAGTTCCGTCAATGCGCCATGCTGCGTCCGGCCTCGTCACAGGCCTGCATGCAGCGGCGGCAGGCGTCGGCGCAGATGCGGCAATGCTCGTGCTCGCCTGCGTGCTTCTGGCATTCGTCGGCGCAGAGCCGGCAGGCAGCGGCGCAAGTGTGCAGCATGCGGCGGATCATTTCGTCGTCCCAGCCGGTCTGACGGGTGGCCATCCTGCCGGTGATATTGCAGACGTCTGCGCAGTCGAGATTGAGGCGGATGCATTGCGTCAGCGACTTGACCATGTCCTCGGCGAGGCAGGCGTCGGCGCAAGACGTGCAGATCTGGGCGCAGGAATAGCATTCTTCGATGCAGCGGACGAGCAGGCCATCGCCCTGGCCATGGGCCCGTGGGTGCCGACTGATCATTTCCTGGACTTGCATGGAACTCTCCGCAAGGTTTTGAGGGGCTTCCTCGTTCGCCTAATCGCCGAACTCCGGAAAGGTTCTTGAGCGCTTGCTGGCGCGGAGGCGCCGCCGCGGAAGCAAAATGCGTCGCATGGGCATTCAAGTTTCCGGTGTCATGGCCGGATCGCCCCCGCTGCGCACCGTGTTCGCAGGGCTGTGGGCGGTGCGCAGTCTGGTGCAGTGAGACGGGAGCGTCGCCCCTCCGCCCTCGTCATTCCGGGATGCGTGCGCAGCACGCAGGCCCGGAATCTATCGGACCGCGGACGCGAATGGCAAGACGGATTTCGGGCTCGCGCTTCGCGCGCCCCGGAATGACGAGCGGGGTACTACTCCGCGGCCTGCCTGACGTACCGCGCGCTCGGCGTGCGCATGGTCACGAGTTCTTCCGCGGCGGTCGGATGCAACGCGAAGGTCGCGTCGAAGTCGGCCTTGGTCGCTTTCATCTTCACCGCGATCGCGACCACCTGGATGGTCTCGGCGGCACAATCGCCGACGATGTGACAGCCAAGCACGCGGTCGCTTACGCCGTCGACCACGAGCTTCATCAGCACGCGAGTGTCGCGGCCTGACATCGTCGCCTTGATGGGGCGGAAACTGGTCTTGTAGACGTCGACATGGCTGAACTGCGCGCGCGCCTCCGCCTCCGTCAGACCCACGGTGCCGACCTCCGGCTGCGAGAACACCGCGGTCGGAATGTTGGCGTGGTCGACCTGGACCGGGCGCTTGCCGAACACGGTGTCGGCGAAGGCGTGGCCCTCGCGGATCGCGACCGGCGTCAGGTTGTGGCGATGGGTGACGTCGCCGATGGCGTAGATGTTCGGCACCGAGCTTTTCGACCAGGCATCGACCGCGATGCCGCCATTGTCCGGATTGATGGCGACGCCCGCCTTCTCCAGGCCGAGATTGGCGACGTTCGGATGCCGGCCGATCGCGAACATCACCTTCTCGGAGGCGAGGCTCGAGCCGTTGGACAGATGCGTGGTGAATTCCTTGCCGTGACGATCGACCTTGGTAACGGTGCAGCCGGTCAGGATGGTGATGCCGCGCTTCTCCATCTCGGCGCGCACATGCTCTCGGACGTCCTCGTCGAAGCCGCGCAGGATGTTGTCGCCGCGGTAGATCACGGTGACGTCCGAGCCGAAGCCGGCGAAGATGCCGGCGAATTCCAGCGCGATGTAGCCGCCGCCCTGGATCACGATGCGCCGCGGCAATTCGGGAAGGTGAAACGCCTCGTTGGACGAGATCACGTGCTCGGTACCGGGAATCACGGGCCCATGGTTGGGCGCGCCGCCGGTCGCGATCAGCACGTACTTGGCCTTGACCGTCTCGCCGGTCGCAAGACGCAGCGTATGCGCGTCCTCGAAGATGGCCCGCGTCTTGACGATATGCGCGCCGGATTTTTCGACATTGGTGGTATAGGCCGCCTCCAGCCGCGCAATTTCCTTGTCCTTGTTGGCGACGAGCGTCGGCCAGTCGAACGAGGCTTGCGGGATGGTCCAGCCGAAGCCGGCGGCATCCTCGATCTCCTGCTGGACGTGCGAGCCGATCACGAACAGCTTTTTCGGCACGCAGCCGCGGATCACGCAGGTACCGCCCATCCGGTACTCTTCGGCGACCATGACCTTGGCACCATGGCCGGCGGCGATACGGGCGGCGCGAACCCCGCCCGAACCGCCCCCGATGACGAACAGATCGACGTCGTATTCAGCCATGGCGCTCTATGTCCTACTCCAGAGAATTAGATCTCCTTGCCGCGCTTGCGCATCTCGGCCCGGAACTGGGCGTTCACAGTCTCGGCGAACTGCTGCGCCCACTGGTTCATATAGGACATCGAGAACTGGATTGCCCGGGGCTCGCTGGCGAGCAGCTTCTGGCCCAGCGGCGACTTGTAGAAGGTGACGAGGTCCTTCAGTTCCTGCTCGGTGAATTCGTTGGCATAGACCTTGGCCATGCCATCGCCGATCTCCTGCTCGCGGCCGGCCAGGTTCTTGGCGACGATGGTGGCGACCTCGTTGAGGTCCTTCTGGTAGTTGAGGTTGGACTGCAGCAGGCTTTCCTTGGTCTGCAGCACGATGTTGGGAACGGCGTTGGCGTACATCGCGCTCGCGTTCTTCATCTTGAGGATTTCCTTGGCCGCCGCGATCGCCGCGGGCGAGCCTTCCTTCAGCGTGGGCGCCGGTGCGGGAGCCGGCGCCTTCTGCTGCGCGCTCACCGATACGGCGGTCAGGGCCACAGCCAATCCGAGGCCTGTGGCCGACAAAATCCGTACAAAGCTCGTCATTCTAATTCTCCCAGAATTTACGGCGTCAGCGCCGTTCAACAACGCGAATTCCCTGCGCGCCCGCCAGCACGACCGTGCCGGCGAGACCGATGAACAACCCGTGCTCGACAACGCCCGGGATCACGCTCAGCAGTCCCGCCAGACGCGGCGCATCCCCTATCCGTCCCAGATGGGCATCGACAATCCAGTGGCCGCCATCGGTGACAAAAACGTGGCCATCCTTGGCCGTCCGCAGCACCATCTGGCCGGCAACGCCGGCCTCCGCGAAGGCCTTGGCGATCGCCGCCTTGGTCGCCGCGAGGCCGAACGGGATCACTTCGATCGGCAGCGGGAAACGGCCGAGCGGATCGACCCATTTGCTCTCATCGGCGATCACAACCATGCGATCGGATGCGGCCGCCACGATCTTCTCGCGGAGCAGCGCGCCACCACCGCCCTTGATCAGGTTGAGCGCGGGATCGACCTCGTCGGCGCCGTCGACCGTGAGATCGAGATGGTCGATCTCGTCCAGTGTGGCGAGCGCAATGCCGCAGGCTTCCGCCTGCGCGCGCGTCGCCTCCGAGGTCGGCACGCCCACGACCTTCATGCCACCGCGCACCTTCTCGCCGAGCAGGTCGACGAAATGCTTGGCGGTCGACCCGGTGCCGAGCCCGAGCTTCATGCCGTCGCGCACCTCTTGCAGGGCGCGCGCGGCGGCCTGTCGTTTCAATCCGTCCATGTCCACGTGCGACGATTTCCCAGAACTTGTTCGCGGGACCAGTTGTCAAGGCTTGGGAGCGGCCCCATCCCCGCTCCGGCGGCGCATATCTAGCCGCCTTTTGCGCGCAGGGACAGCGCCAATAGCGCCTTATACGGCGCGCAACGCAGTTTTAATATTCGATCAGAACCCGGCGCCAGCGCGCTGTTTTTCCACGCTTTCTTCCGGCGACGCAATGCTTCGTCCTCTACCGAAAGATTAACTTTCAGACCGCGTCCATCGCGGCCAGGATCGCGCCAAACCGAGCCTCGACCTCGGCTCGCATGCCGGGATGGGTAAATACATAGAGGCGATCCTCCCGTATGGCGGCAAGGACGCGTGCGGCGACGTCGGCCGGATCGATGCCGGCCTCAAGCTGCCGCGCGATCTCCGCGACCATGGCGGCCGCCGGGCTCTCAGGATCGAGCGCAGGCGTCGGACCGTAACGCGGAGGGCGGTTACGTCCGCTCTCCCCGATCCGGGTCCGCACGAAGCTCGGGCACAGCACGCTGACGCCGATGCCAAGCGGCTTGAGCCGCAGGGCCAGCCCCTCGGACATGCTGACGACCGCGAACTTCGTCGCCGAGTAAGGGCTGAAGCCGAGGCCGCCGTTTATCCCCGCCATCGAGGCGGTGTTGACGATGTGCCCGCCCTCGCCGTGCTTGCGCATGTGCGGCAGGAAGCTTGCGATGCCATGCACGACGCCCATCAGGTTGACATCGATCACCCAGCGCCAGCTCCCGAGCGAGATCGCGTCGATGCCGCCGCCGGCGGCGACGCCGGCATTGTTGCAGACAATGTGGACATTGCCGAACGCATCGAACGCGGCGCCGGCGGCGTCCTCGACGCTTGCGGGATGGGCGACATCGCAGAGCGTGCCTCTGACGCTCGAGCCAAACTCAGCCAGACTTTTGACGGCGCGTTCGAGCGCGTCCGCCTCGATATCGGCGAGCATCACCTTCATGCCGGCCTCCGCGAACGCACGACCAAGCGCAAGGCCGATGCCGCTGGCTCCGCCGGTGACAAAGGCTGTTCTGCCGTCAAGTTCACGCATGGAACGCCCTCCCATCGATCATGATCCGACGTAATCGGATCATGATCTCATCTTTTTGTTCAAGCATGATCTTCCCGCGCAAACGCTACGCGTTTGTCGCGAGGGAAAAACCGGTTTCCACTTTTCCGGATCATGCTCTATGCGCAGCGAAGTCGGCCCTCTTCTCTTGCATGACGGCGCCGGAAACGATAGCCAAAGGAGGATGAACTCTCCCGGCATTGTCGTTTTCGATCTCGACGGTACCCTCGTCGATACCGCGCCCGACCTGATCAGCGCGCTCAATTACGTGCTGGACCGCGAGGGCTTGGCCCCGATGCCGCTGCAATCGGCGCGGACCATGATCGGCGGCGGAGCACGCAAATTGATCGAGCGCGCGCTCGAGGTCGAGGGCCGCCAGATCAGCACGGACGACGTCAGCCGGCTGACCAAGGATTTCATCGACTATTACGCCGCCCATATCGCCAACGAATCGCGCCCGTTCGAAGGCCTGGAAACCGCCCTGGACGAACTCGCCGCGCAGGGGTTCCGCTTTGCGGTCTGCACCAACAAGCTCGAGTTCCTGTCAAAGCTCCTGCTCGATCAGCTCGGCCTGAGCGGCCGGTTTGCTGCAATCTGCGGCGCGGACACCTTCGGAATCTCGAAACCGGATCCCGCGATCCTCCGGCAAACGGTGGCGCGGGCGGAGGGACAGCTATCCTCCGCAATCATGGTCGGCGATGGCGGGCCGGATGTCGGGGTCGCCCGACGGGCAGGTATCCCGGTGATCGGGGTCGAATTCGGCTATACCGAGATACCTATTGCCGAATTGAAGCCGGATCGGCTGATCGGCCATATGCGGGAGCTGCCGGCGGCCGTCGACAGCCTCGCCAGGGCTGTGAATATCTCTTAACCTACTGAGATAACGTTGCTTTTCTGCAACGCCACGCATCCTTATTAACCATCGCTTAGCGAATTCGCCCTGCGCCGTTGCGCCGCAGTGCCCACCCTCCTATGGTCCGGCCGGGGATTGTGGCTCTCAGCCACAGTTAGGTGGATCAATCATGCGTCGTGTCATCGCGATTGCCGTCGCCGGGGCAAGCCTGGCGGGCTGTTCGTCTTTTTCTTGGGATTCGTTCAAGTCGGCGCCTGCGCCGGTCCAGGTTCAGCTCGAATCGACGCCTCCGGGCGCGGACGCGGTGACCTCGGTCGGACCGGGCTGCAAAACGCCCTGCACCGTCTCGGTGGCAGCGCCCGACAGTGGCTTCTCCGTCACCTTCAACCTGCCGAAGTATGAATCGGCCACGGTTCCGGTCACGGTGGTCCGCAACCCCGGCGACCTCACCACTGCGGCATCGACCGTCGTCGATCCAAATCCCGTGGTTGCGGAACTGAAGCCCACGGCTCCGCCGCTCAAGGCGCGCAAGCCACGGCCGAAGCGGCCGAAGCCGGCCGCCGCTGCGGCAGCCCCCGCAGCCGAGCCGGCCACCGCTGCCGGTACGCCTTTCCCGGATCCGAACGCGCCGGTGCAGCGCTAGAGCATATTCGGTTCTGATTGAATCAGAACCGAAGCTCCAGATTGTTGTTTTGACGCGTTTTCTGCGCGGATAAGTCTACGCAATCTGCGTAAACTTGATTGCTATGCGGACCGGCGTCCACTTCGCTCGAAAACGCTCTAAATTACACGTTCGCACTGCACTATTTGACGGCGCGCATTGTCGGACGGTAACAAGCTGCCTAGATTGTGCTCGCGGAGCCACTTCCCTTTCGTCCGGCTCCGTCGAGCAAGGCGTTGGCAAGGCGTGTGAATGAGCGCGATTTCGCTTCCCCCCTCCGAATCCCTGTTCCGTCCGATGACCGATCCGTTCGGCCGGACGATCCGCTACCTGCGCGTCTCCGTCACTGACCGCTGTGACCTGCGCTGCTTCTACTGCATGTCGGAAGACATGACCTTTCTTCCGAAAGCCGATCTCCTGACGCTGGAAGAGCTCGACCGGCTGTGCTCGGCCTTCATCGCCAAGGGCGTGCGCAAGCTCCGCCTCACCGGCGGGGAGCCCCTGGTGCGGCGCAACGTGATGACGCTGGTGCGCTCGCTGTCGCGGCATCTTGCCAGCGGCGCGCTCGATGAATTGACGCTGACCACCAACGGCTCACAGCTCGCGCGCTTCGCCGGCGAACTCGCCGATTGCGGCGTGCGCCGCATCAACGTCTCGCTCGACACGCTTGATGCCGACAAGTTCCGCGCGATCACGCGCTGGGGCGACATCGACAAGGTCCTGGCCGGGATCGAGGCGGCACGGGCCGCGGGGCTTGCGGTCAAGATCAACGCGGTGGCGCTCAAGAACATGAACGAGGACGAGATCCCCTCGCTGATGGAGTGGGCGCACGGCAAGGGCATGGCGCTGACCTTGATCGAGGTGATGCCGATGGGCGACATCGGCGCCGGCCGTATCGATCAGTATGTGCCGCTGTCGCTTCTCCGCGCCCGGCTGGAAAAGCAATTCACGCTGACCGATCTCGAAGAGAGCACCGGCGGCCCTGCCCGCTATGTCCGGGTCAGCGAGACCGGCGGCAAGCTCGGCTTCATCACGCCGATGACCCACAATTTCTGCGAATCCTGCAACCGCGTGCGCATCACCTGCACCGGCACGCTGCACACCTGCCTGGGCCACGAGGATGCCTCCGATTTGCGCAAACCGCTGCGCGCGTCGGCAGACAACGAGCTGCTGTCGGCCACGATCGACCGCGCCATCGGGTTGAAGCCGAAGGGGCACGATTTCATCATTGATCGCCGCCACAACCGCCCCAGCGTCAGCCGGCATATGAGCGTCACCGGCGGCTGAGGGCCGCCCGCCTCCATTTCGGCCCAGAACTCGTTGAGATGAGGTCGAATTGTGTCCGCCATGGACGCTGCCTCTCTTCACCTCTCCCTTCGGGAGAGGTGAACTTGCGGCCAGGCCGATTCAACCAAATGACATCACTGCTCTAGCGGGCCCTTCACTGAAAAGCTCCCGGGATTCACCAAGCCCATGCAGCGGCTTGGGGCCGCGTCAATTTGCCCATTTTCCAATTGACCTTATCACCCCACGCTGAAATGGTGCGGCAGCTTTCACGCCAGCTCGGCCGGACAGGCCGCTGCCCTACCCGGTGCAGCCAAGACGGCAGAAGCACACCGACGGGGAGGACTGGCATTGCAATCGCTCGTAGAGGTGAGCTTTGGCACCACGCGCGTTGGCGCGGTGGCGTAGCGATGCTCGTTGACACAAACGGCGCGCGTTTGGCGCAGCCGCGGAGACCATAATGCGCCCTTTGATGGGATTGAGTACAGCCATCGACCGGCTCAATGAGAAGATCGGCTATATCTGCAACCTCCTGGTGCTGATTGCCTGTCTCGTCAGCGCGGGCAATGCGATGATCCGCTACGCCTTTTCCTATAGCTCGAACGGCTGGCTCGAAGCGCAGTGGTATATGTTCGCCGTCCTCGTGATGTTCGGCGCGTCCTACACCTTCAAGCGCAACGAGCATGTCCGGGTCGAGATCTTCTATCTCATGCTGTCCGAGCGCGGCCAGCTCTGGCTCGACCTGATCGGCACGCTGTTCTTCCTGATCCCGGCCTGCCTGCTGCTCGCCTATTTGTCCTGGCCATTCTTCTACCAGTCCTATGCGGTCGGCGAGATCTCAAGCAATGCCGGCGGCCTGGTCCGCTGGCCGATCAAGTTCGTCATTCCGGCGGGTTTCGTGATGCTGGCGTTGCAAGGCGTCTCGGAGGTGATCAAGCGCATCGCGGCGCTGCAGGGCTATGTGACGATCGACGCGAAGTACGAGAGGCCGACCCAATGATTACGCTGGAGATGATGCCGCCACTGATGTTCGGTGGCATGATCATAGCCATGCTGATCGGCTACCCCGTGGCATTCACGCTGGCCGCAGTCGGGCTTTCGTTCGGATTCCTCTCGATCTATCTCGGCTTCTTCGACCTCAACTTCCTGCAGGCGATCCCCGGCCGCATCTTCGGCAGCGTGCTGTCCAATGAGCTGCTGCTCGCGATCCCCTTCTTCACCTTCATGGGCGCGATCCTGGAACGGTGCGGGCTTGCGGAGGACATGCTGGATTCGATGGGCCAGTTGTTCGGCCCGATCCGCGGCGGCCTCGGCTATTCCGTCATCATCGTCGGCTTCATCCTGGGCGCGATCACCGGCACGGTGGCGGCGCAGGTGATCGCGATGGCGCTGATCTCGATGCCGGTGATGATCCGCTATGGCTACAACATACGCTACATCACCGGCGTGCTGGCGGCCTCCGGCACCATCACCCAACTGGTGCCGCCGTCGCTGGTCCTGATCGTGCTCGCCGACCAGCTCGGCAAATCGGTCGGCGATATGTATCTCGGCGCCTGGGGGCCGTCGATCTTCCAGATCCTCCTGTTCGCCGGCTACACCTTCGTGCTGGGCATCATCAAGCCGAGCCACGTGCCGGCGGTGCCAAAGGAAGCGCGCACGCTGACCGGCTGGGCGCTATGGAAGAAATGCCTGCTCGGCATCATCCCATCAGCGGTGCTGATCTTCGTCGTGCTCGGCACCATGATGATGGGCCTTGCGACCCCGACCGAAGCCGGCGCCATGGGCGCGGTCGGCGCCATCGTGCTCGCCGCAATCCACCACAAGGAGTTCAGCTCGACCGGCCACAAGGTAATGATCGCCGGCGTCATCGCCGCAGGCATCGGCACCATCGTCGCGATCCTCTACAGCGAGAACCTGATCTTCAAGATCATGTTCGCCATCACCTACCTTGCGGTGGTCTGGATCTGCCTCGAGGCGGTGCGCATTCCCGACCTGCGCGACCTGATCAAGCAGGGCTATGAGACCACCATGCGCATCACCTGCATGGTCACCTTCATCCTGATCGGCTCGACCTGCTTCTCGGTCGTGTTCCTCGGCGTCTCCGGCGGCGTCTGGCTCGAGCACCATCTGACATCGCTGCCCGGCGGCGTGTGGGGCTTCCTGATCTTCATCAACCTCTTCATCTTCTTCCTGGCCTTCTTCCTCGACTTCTTCGAGATCGCCTTCATCATCCTGCCGATGATCGCGCCGATCGCGCAGAAGATCCTGGCGCCGGTCGTCGGCCCCGATGCCGCCCTGATCTGGTTCGGCGTCATGCTGTGCGTGAACATGCAGACGTCGTTCCTGCATCCGCCGTTCGGCTTCGCGCTGTTCTATCTGCGCGGCGTGGCGCCGAAGGAAGTGAAGAGCTCCGACATCTATTGGGGCGCGATGCCCTGGATCGGACTGCAGGCGATCATGGTAGCGCTGGTGATCGCCTTCCCGATCACGGTGACGGCCCTGCTCGACAAGCCGCTCGACGTCGACCTGACCAAGGTGAAAATCGAGGTGCCGCAGATCGACCTGCCGCCGCTCGATTTTGGTCAGCCCAAGAATTGAACTGGCGAACTGATCTGGCCGTGCCCTTCCTCCGGAGGGTGCGCGGGCAAATAGCCGCGGCGAAGCTGCTGGACGGCTGCCGATCGGGATCGGTATGGACGGGCTTGGGGGGATCAGGTCTTGTTGGCCGCAATCGTCGCGATCTTTGTCGTCGCCTACGCCGCGATCGCGCTGGAACACCCGATCGGGATCAACAAGTCAGCCTCCGCATTGCTGGGCGCCGGACTGCTCTGGACGGTGTACGCCGTCGCGAGCGGCGACGCGGCCCTGATCGACAAGCAGCTCAACGAATCCGTCTCCACGACCGCGCAGATCGTCTTCTTCCTGCTCGGCGCCATGACGATCGTCGAGGTGATCGATGCCCATAACGGCTTTGAAGTCATCACCTCGCTGATCCGCACCAGGAAGCAAGTCACCCTGATGTGGCTGGTCGGCTTCGTAACCTTTTTCCTGAGTGCGATCCTGGACAATCTGACGACCACGATCGTGATGATATCGCTGATGCGGAAGCTGCTCGACGATGCAGACGATCGCCTGTTCTTCGCCTCCATGATCGTGATCGCGGCCAATGCAGGCGGCGCATGGTCGCCGATCGGCGACGTGACGACCACGATGCTGTGGATCGGCGGACAGATCACGCCGCTCGCGATCATCAAGGGGGTCTTCCTCGCTTCGCTGATCAACTTGATCGTCCCCCTCCTCGTCGTCTGCTATTTCTTGCGGGGCAAGGAAATTCCAGCGCTCGCAGAGGTGGAGCGTGAGACGCCCGAGACGAGCGTCTTCGAGCGCAACGTGATGTTCTACCTCGGCCTCGGCATCCTGATCGCGGTGCCCGCCTTCAAGGCCGTGACGCACCTGCCGCCGTTCATGGGAATCCTTTTTGGACTGGGCATCCTCTGGACGGTTGGCGAACTGATCCATCGACACAAGGAGCAAGTCGAAAAGGAGCATCTCACCCTCCTCCACGCGCTGACGCGGATCGACATGGGCTCGATCGTCTTCTTCGTCGGGATCTTGCTGTCGGTCGCAGCGCTCGAGCACACCCATGTTCTGGAAATACTGGCCAGGTGGCTGGATGCGACCATCGGGCGCCAAGACATCATCGTCATCGCGCTCGGGCTTCTCAGCGCCGTCATCGACAACGTGCCGCTGGTGGCGGCGACGATGGGCATGTACAGCCTGACGCAGCATCCCGCCGACAGCTTCCTGTGGGAGTTCATCGCTTACTGCGCCGGCACCGGCGGATCGATCCTGATCATCGGCTCGGCGGCAGGCGTCGCCGCGATGGGCTTGGAGAAGATCCACTTCTTCTGGTACGTCCGCCGCATCAGCGGCCTTGCCTTGCTCGGCTATTTCGCCGGCGCCGCCGCCTACATCATCCAGTACCGCCTGCTTCACTAGAGCGTTTCACGTTTTGATGGAAGCATATCCAGCGTTGGCGAAGTAGTTGCTGCATTCGGTAGGCTGGATCGAGGTGACGAGGTCGCCGAGGTGTCGCCAAATGTCTTCGAGGGTGCGCTTCTGCGCGATGCGCATCCAGTGCTTGATCTTGGCGAAAGTCTGTTCGATCGGATTGAGGTCGGGTGAGTAAGGCGGCAGATACCAGAGTCTGGCGCCGGCGCCTCGGATGATGCGAC
>NZ_AXAP01000044.1 GCF_000472865.1 Bradyrhizobium elkanii WSM2783
CACCCGCGTCCACCGCATCTCACCGCAACGTTCGTGACGATCGCGACCCGCCCCTCATTCGGGTGAGACGCGCGGAGTTAAATCACTGATTTGCCCGACGGCGAAAGCGGAATGTTTTTCGCGGCGTGAGTGGACAGGGCAAATCAGATTGAAATCGTTGAACAAATTTCCCTGACCGGAAATTCGCTCTTGCCGATTCCCATTCGCCGGCGATTTCGGCCAAACTCGTTCCCTGAAACACATCGAAAGTTCGGCGCAACCGTGGACCATAAGCCCGACGATGAGCGATTAGTCGCAGACGAAGGTCGCAGCCTGCTGGGCCTCGTAGCGGCGGCCCTCGTCGTTGGGGCCGTCACCGGATGTGTCGGGGCGAACTTCCGCCTCTTGCTCGAGCAGGCCGATCGCTTGCGCGATGCGGTAATCGCCTGGGCGCATGGCCACGGCGTCTTGGGATTCCTGATTGTCGTGGGCGCATGCGCTGGTGCCACCTTGCTCGCGGCGTGGATGGTGCGGCGGTTCTCGCCGCACGCGTCGGGCAGCGGTATTCCGCATGTGGAAGCCGTCCTGCACGGGCAGGTCCCGCCGGCTCCGTTTGGCCTGGTGCCGGTGAAATTCATCGGCGGTATCCTGGCAATCGGCTCCGGCCTGGCGCTAGGCCGCGAGGGGCCGACCGTGCAGATGGGCGCAGGCATCGCGGTCTTCACCGCGCGCATCTGCCGGCTCTGCTGGGCGGACGCACGCGTACTGCTGGCCGCGGGTGCCGGCGCTGGCCTGGCGACGGCCTTCAATGCGCCGATCGCTGGGCTCGCCTTCATACTCGAGGAGCTGATGCACAAATTCGACCGCCGCGTCGCTGTCGCGGCCCTCGCCACGCTGGCAACGGCGATCCCGGTTGCACGGCTGTTTATCGGCGACGCGCCCGATTTCCAGATCATTCCGCTGAACACTCCGAGCGCGGTATCCGCGCCGCTGTTCCTTGCGCTGGGGGCCGTCGCGGGCCTGCTCGCCGTTGCTTACAATCGCACGCTGCTTGCGTTCATCGCAGCTAGCGACCGGTTCGCGCGGCTGCCGATCGAGCTCCGAGCCGGATTGATCGGCGCAAGCGTCGGCATATTGGCCTGGTTTGCGCCCGAGCTGGTCGGGGGCGGAGATCAGATCACGCAGCGCACGCTGATCGGCCAGGATAGTCTTGCGATCGTCGCCTCCGCATTCCTGATCCGCTTCGGGCTGGGCGCGATATCATACGCCGCCGGCACGCCCGGCGGACTCTTCGCCCCTCTGCTGGTGCTGGGAGCCCAGTCGGGGCTGCTGTTCGGAGCAGCCTGCCGCCTTGTATTTCCGGAACTCGCGATCGAGCCGCATGCATTTGCGCTAGTGGGCATGGCCGCCTTCTTCGCGGGCGTGGTACGGGCGCCGGTGACCGGCATCGTTCTCGTCGCCGAGATGACGGGCAACGTGACGATGCTGCTGCCGATGCTCGGCGCCTGCTTCGTAGCGATGCTGCTGCCTCCGCTGCTGCACAATCCACCGATCTACGATTCCTTGCGCGAACGGACACTGCGCCTCGAGCAGCAGATCAGACGGGAATGAGCGGGTGGAGGGCGGTCGCGGAAATGCCTCCGTCATTCCGGAGCGATGCGATAGCATCGAGCCCGGAATCCATTTCACCACCAGCTCATGCGGCCCGATGGATTCTCTGATGTGCAATTGCACATCAGAGCTCGCGCCAAGAGGCGCGCCCCGGAATGACAGCAGTGTCAGTCGTGTGCTGCATCCACTGCCGCGAGCCGTTCGGCCTCGGCGATATCCTCGACCGTGTTCGCATTGAAGAAGGGGTCGAGCGGCTCGGTCGGCCAGCTCACGGTGGCGAGCCTGTAGCGGGCGGTCCAGCGGTCGATCTTCCTGACGTCCTCGACGACAAGGGCGTGGCGGAGTTCGTCGCGCAGCGACACGCTCCATAGTCCGATCACCGGATGCGACTGATCGCCCGAGGCCGCTACGGCGAGTTGCGCGTTCTCCTTCACCAGCGCGTCGTGCAGGCGCGAGACCAGGTCGCGCGGCAAGAACGGGCAGTCGCCGGCGGCGCTCAGGATCAGCGATACACCGGGCCGGTTTGCCGCCATCCAGTCCAGCGCCGCCAGGATGCCGGCGAGGGGCCCTGGGAAATCGGCGACGCTGTCGGCGATGACGGGCAATCCGAACGCGGCGAAGCGGGCGGGATCGCCATTGGCGTTGAGGATGAGGCCGTCGCATTGCGGCGCCAGCCGTTCGATGACGCGCTCCAAAATGGTGCGGCCGCCGATCGTGCGCATCGGCTTGTCGCCGCCGCCCATCCGCCGCGAGAGGCCGCCGGCCAACAGGACGCCTGGAATGCTAGTCGTCACGCGCTTCGCCCTTGCGCTTGTGCTTGGCGGATTCTTCCTCGACATAGTCGAGGTTCTGGTCGAACACGATGCGCTCCTGGCCTGACAGCGCGATGAAACGCTTGCCGCGCGTGCGTCCGATCAGTGTCAGGCCGACCTGCCGCGCGAGTTCGACGCCCCAGGCGGTGAAGCCCGAGCGTGACACCAGAATTGGAATGCCCATCCGCACCGTCTTGATCACCATCTCCGAGGTCAGCCGCCCCGTGGTGTAGAGGATCTTGTCGCCGGGGTCGACGCCGTGGCGATAGATCCAGCCTGCGATCTTGTCGACGGCATTGTGCCGGCCGACATCCTCGGTGTAGCAGATCGGCGTGCCCTCCTTGCACAAGACGCAGCCATGGATCGCGCCGGCTTCGAGATAGAGCGAGGGCATGGTGTTGATCGCATGCGTCATCTGGTAGAGCCAGGAGGTGCGCAATTCCGCCTTCGGCAGCGCCACGCTCTCGACCGCCTCCAGGAGATCGCCGAAAGCCGTGCCCTGGGCGCAGCCCGAGGTCTGGGTGCGCTTCTTCAGCTTCTGCTCGAAATTGGTATGATGCTCGGTGCGCACGACCACCACCTGCAGATCGTCGTGATATTCGACCTCGGTGACGACGTCGTCGTATTTGAGCATGTTCTGGTTGAGGAGATAGCCGAGCGCGAGATATTCGGGGTAGTCGCCGATCGTCATCATGGTGACGATCTCCTGCGCGTTCAGGTACAGCGTCAGCGGGCGCTCCATCGGCACCTTGATCTCGACGCTGGCGCCGGTCTGGTCTGTCCCGGTCACGCGCTCCGTCAGGCGCGGGTCGTCCGGGTTGGGGACGATCAGGGGAACGGGCGGTTTATCGATCCTCATCATGGCGATCAGGTTAGCATGACTTTCCCTGCCATCCGATATAAAGCACGAGACGACATTGCCTAGGGCATGATGCCATTTGGTTGGATCGGAAGCGAGTTCACTTCACCTCTCCCGCTTGCGGGGGAGGTCGGCGCACCCGGATCGGCGCTTCGCGCCGTCCGAGTACAGGCTCCGCGCCGGGTGGGGGCTCTCTCCACACGCTCGGACAGCGTGAATTGTGGAGAGAGCCCCCACCCCAGCCCTTCCCCGCAAGCGGGAGAGGGAGCGCAGCGCGCATCGCGGACGCAGTTCGACCTGATCTCGTCATGCTCTAGCTAGCCGATTCCGGCAGGTATTCGGAGAATGGAATGAAAGTGATCGGACTCGCAGGCTGGAGCGGCGCCGGCAAGACCACCTTGCTGTCGCGCGTGATTCCGCATCTGCTGGGGCAGGGCCTGCGCGTGTCCGTGATAAAGCATGCCCATCACGAGTTCGACGTCGACGTGCCCGGCAAGGATTCCTGGGTGCACCGCCAGGCGGGCGCGACCGAGGTGCTGGTCTCCTCAAGCCGGCGCTGGGCCTTGATGCATGAGCTGCGCGGCGCCGGCGAGCCGCGGCTGGCCGAGCTGCTCGCCAAGATGTCGCAGGTCGATCTCGTCGTGGTCGAAGGCTTCAAGCGCGAGCCGCTGCGCAAGATCGAGGTGCATCGTGCCGTCAACAACAAGCCGCTGCTGTTCCCCGATGATCCCGGCATTGTCGGGATCGCGACGGATGCGACGATTGAAACCCGGCTGCCGACCGCCCACCTCGATGATGTCACCGCCGTTGCCGCCATGATGCAGCGCGCCGCTGTTGCGGTGGACGAAATCCTGGCGAAGAGCGAGACCTGAAATGGCGCAACTGTCCGACGATTGCTTTGCCTTCAGCGGGCCGATGATGTCGGTCGGTGAGGCCGTGCGCCTGATCGCGACTCGGGTGACGGCGATAGCCGATATCGAGACCGTCGCGCTCGCGGAGGCCGACGGGCGCATCCTCGCCAATGAGATTTTAGCGCCGTTGCCGCTGCCGCCTTTCACCAATTCCGCCGTCGATGGCTATGCGGTCGCAAGCCGCGATCTTCCCACAGGTTCGGAACAGGCGTTTCCCATCAGCGGACGGGTGCAGGCGGGCGCCGCGGCGAATGCGCCGATCGAGCGCGGTCATGCTGTGCGCATCTTCACGGGCGCGCCGATGCCTGACGGTGCCGACACCGTGTTCATGCAGGAGGACGTCCGCGTCGAGGGCGACAAGGTCGTGTTGCCCGCCGGCCTGAAGCCGGGCGCCAATGTGCGGCCGGCCGGCGAGGACATCCCGCTCGGCCACGCCGCGTTGCAGGTTGGAAAGCGGCTGCAGCCGCAGCATGTCGCGCTGGCCGCCGCGTTCGGTCTTGTCAGGCTCGAGGTGATCAGGCGGATCCGCGTCGCGGTGTTCTCGACCGGCGATGAGCTGGTTTCTCCCGGCGAGCGCCGCGCCGGGCCGCAGCTTTTCGATTCCAATCGCGTCATGCTGATGGCGATGCTGCGGCGACTTGGCTGCGAGGTCAGTGACCTCGGCATTCTGCGCGACGAGCCTGCGAGCCTCGCACGCGCGCTGAAGGACGTCGCAGGCCAGCACGATCTGATCCTCACCACCGGCGGCGTCTCAACTGGTGAGGAGGATCACGTCAAGGCCGGCGTCGAGAGCGTCGGCCGCCTGGTGCTGTGGCGGATGGCGATCAAGCCGGGGCGTCCGGTCGCGATGGGCATCATCGGCGGCACGCCGTTCATCGGCCTGCCGGGCAATCCCGTCGCGAGCTTCGTCACCTTCGTTCACGTGGTGCGGCCAACCATCCTGGCGCTGTCCGGCGGCGCGCCGGAGCCGCTGGTGCCGATGCCGGTGCGGGCCGGCTTCACCTACAAGAAGAAGGTCGGGCGCCGCGAATATGTCCGCGTCAATCTGCGTAAAGCGCCGGATGGTATGCTCGAAGCGATCAAGTTTCCGCGCGAGGGCGCGGGGCTGTTGTCGTCGCTGGTCGACACCGATGGCCTGGTCGAGCTTGGCGAACACATCACACACGTCGAGCCCGGCCAGACCGTCGGATTCCTGTCCTATGCAAGCCTGATCTGAAGCCTTCGCGTAGCGATTGACGCTGTGCGAATGCTTCGCCATGGTCGGAAACATGACGACGACAAAACTCGATCTCACCGGTCTCAAATGTCCGCTGCCCGCGCTCAAGACGCGCAAGGCACTGAAGGCGGTCAAGCCGGGTGATTTTCTCGAAGTGCTCTGCACCGATCCATTGTCGGTGATCGATATCCCGAACCTGATCCGCGAGACCGGCGACAAGGTCGAGATCACCGAGCGGAGCGAGAGCCGCATCGTGTTTTTGATCGAGAAGACAAATGGGACGATAGAGAAAATCAATGATGCCTCGTCCGCATCGCAACAATAGCCGTGCGCTGCAATAATCGCTCTGGTTGATACCTACCTTTTTCCTATCGACACATTTTAGCCCTTCTGTCCCAATTGAACCTCTCCGCGGTGTCGCGGAGATCAACGACGCTCGGGCTACACACGAGCGACTCCGGGCGGGGCACGTCTTCATTTATCAGGTTGGCGCCGTCACTGAGCATATTGTGTCGCGTCGGGGGTTGGGAATTCCGAAAAGCGCTTGATGATCTCTGGCGCACAGAAAGAAGTCGTGGAGCGGCAGCGCCGGTTTCCGCGACGACAATTTGGTTGGGTCAACGAAAGCGAGCACGCTCGATTGAAGAGCGGCCGCAGGGAGGATCGGATGACGACGATTAGCAGCACCGGCAATGTGGCCGGCGCGGGGCTTGGTTTCCTCGACAAGGAGCACACGATTGCGACGGCCGGCTTCAACCGTTGGCTGGTGCCGCCGGCCGCACTCTGCATCCATCTGTGCATCGGCATGGCTTACGGCTTCTCGGTGTTCTGGCTGCCGCTCTCGCGCGCGATCGGATTGAATGCGCCGAAGGCCTGCCCCGACATCTCGCTGTGGCAGGAATTGTTCACCACCACCTGCGACTGGAAGGTGGCGAGCCTGGGGTGGATGTACACCCTGTTCTTCGTGCTGCTCGGCGTCTCCGCCGCGATCTGGGGCGGCTGGCTCGAACGCGTCGGTCCGCGCAAGGCCGGCTTCGTCGCGGCACTGTGCTGGGCCGGCGGACTCGTGATCGGCGCGCTCGGCGTCTACATCCATCAGCTCTGGCTGATGTGGCTGGGCGCCGGCGTGATCGGCGGAGTCGGCCTCGGGCTCGGCTATATCTCGCCGGTGTCGACATTGGTGAAATGGTTTCCCGATCGCCGCGGCATGGCGACCGGCATGGCCATCATGGGGTTCGGCGGCGGCGCCATGATCGGCGCGCCGCTTGCGAACCTCTTGATGAACTATTTCAAGACACCGACCTCGGTCGGCGTCTGGGAAACCTTCCTGGCGATGGGCGTGATCTATTTCGTGTTCATGATGATCGGCGCCTTCCGCTATCGCATTCCGCCGACAGGCTGGCAGCCTGAGGGCTGGACGCCGCCGGCCAAGGCCAACAAGATGATCTCGACCAACAACGTCCATCTCAAGGACGCGCACAAGACCCCGCAATTCTGGCTGATCTGGTGGGTGCTCTGCCTCAACGTGTCAGCAGGCATCGGCGTGATCGGCATGGCCTCGCCGATGCTGCAGGAGATCTTTGGCGGCAAATTGATCGGGCTGCCTACCATGGGCTTCAACCAGCTTGATGCGTCGCAGAAGGCGCAGATCGCCGGCATCGCGGCAGGCTTCGCCGGGCTCCTGTCGCTGTTCAACATCGGCGGCCGTTTCTTCTGGGCGTCGCTGTCGGACAAGATCGGGCGCAAGAACACTTACTATACGTTCTTCCTGCTCGGCATTGCGCTCTATGCGCTGGCGCCGACCTTCGCGGCGATGGGCTCGAAACTTCTGTTCGTGCTCGGCTTCGGCATCATCCTGTCGATGTATGGCGGCGGCTTTGCGACCGTGCCGGCGTATCTCGCCGACATGTTCGGAACGCAGTTCGTGGGCGCCATTCACGGCCGGCTGCTGACGGCGTGGTCGACCGCCGGCATCATCGGCCCGGTCGTCGTGAACTATATCCGCGAGTTCCAACTCGCTGCCGGCGTTCCGCGCGACCAGCTCTACAACACCACGATGTACATCCTCTGCGCCATGCTGATCGCGGGCCTGATCTGCAACTACCTGGTCAAGCCGGTCGATGCGAAGTGGCACATGAGCGAGGCGGAAGTGGCAAAACTGCAGGCGGCGAGCGCGAGTGCGGATGCGGCCGGTCCGCATGGTTCCTACGGCATCGGGTTCGGCGGACTGGATGCCAAGGCCGCGCTGTTCTGGGCCTTTGTCGGCATTCCCCTGGCTTGGGGCGTCTGGAAGACGCTGGAGAGCGCGGTCAAGATCTTCTGATCGAGCTTGGCGCCGCGGGCGATGCTTCTCGCTCGCGGCGCCTTTTGCCGTCCATTCATTTCAACGAATAGAACAAGGAATTTTCTCGATGTTTCGTATCGGAACTGGCGCCGTCGCCGCGCTGTTGATTACGAGTCTGCTGACTACGGCTTCGGCCCAACCCGCGCCTTCCGCGCCTGCTGCTTCGAGCGAGGCGAAGCCTTCCAGGGCGAAGCTGACGGCGCAAAAGCTAAAGGACATGAAGGCGAAATGGAGCGCCAACAGGGGCAAGCTGAAGGCGTGCCGGCAGGAGGTCAAAGCCAAGGGATTGGCGGGAGACGACCGCTGGTTCTACATCGAGGACTGCATGGGCAAGACGTGAGGATAGGCTTGCCGCTGGGAAACGGGGCTGGGGGGCATGCGTGGCGGCATGCCCTTAAATGCTTCTTCGGACGCGATAATTTTCTCTTGGCATTGGTCTTGGCATCTGGCATGCCAAAGATTAGAGTTGATCTAAAGAGCGGTAAAAACGAGATGCTTCAATGACTGTCCATGAGGTGCATGAGGTTCGCGCGTTCGAGCACCCTGGCGCCGGGCGGCGCAAGGCCAAGGCGACGCCGAAGGGACGCCAGATCGATCCGACGGCCGCGCATGACGTCGAGCAGTTGCTCGGCGACCGGCCGCGCCGGCGCGATCTGTTGATCGAATTCCTGCACCTGATCCAGGACAAGTATCACCAGATCTCCGCCGCGCATCTCGCTGCGCTCGCGGACGAGATGAAATTGTCGTTCGCGGAAGTGTTCGAGACCGCGACGTTCTACGCGCATTTCGACGTGGTGAAGGAAGGTCAGCCGGATGTCGCGCCGCTTACCATCCGCGTCTGCGACTCGCTCACCTGCGCGATGCTCGGCGGCGAAAAGCTGCTGGAGCAATTGCAGGACTCGGCCGGTCCCGGCGTCCGCGTGGTGCGCGCGCCCTGCGTCGGCCGCTGCGACACCGCGCCGGTCGCGGAAGTCGGCCACAACTTCGTCGAT
Organism: Bradyrhizobium elkanii WSM2783; assembly: GCF_000472865.1. Lineage (GTDB taxonomy): Bacteria > Pseudomonadota > Alphaproteobacteria > Rhizobiales > Xanthobacteraceae > Bradyrhizobium > Bradyrhizobium elkanii_A. Next base: position 8,725 of record NZ_AXAP01000044.1, read on the forward strand.
CAGGCGACGGTCGAGAGCGTGCTGGCGACGGCGAAGGCTGGCGAGACGCACGCGCATCTGCCTGATTATGTCGGCTACAACGCCTATGTTGCCGGCGGTGGCTACCGATTGCTGAACCGGCTGCGCGCGGGCGAAGTGTCGAACGACGAGATCCTGAAGGCGCTCGACAACGCCTCGCTGCGCGGACTCGGCGGCGCGGGATTCCCCACCGGGCGCAAATGGCGCGCGGTGCTCGGCGAACCCGGGCCGCGGCTGATGGCGGTCAATGGCGACGAGGGCGAGCCCGGCACGATCAAGGATCGCTATTATCTCGAGACCGATCCGCATCGCTTCCTCGAGGGCATGCTGATCGGCGCCCACGTGGTCGAAGCCGCCGACGTCTACGTCTACATCCGCGACGAATATCCGGCGGTGCGCGAAATCCTCGCGCGCGAGATCGCAAAGCTTCCGGCCGGCGGTCCACGCCTGCATCTGCGTCGCGGCGCCGGCGCTTACATCTGCGGCGAGGAATCCTCGCTGCTCGAGAGCATCGAGGGCAAGCGCGGATTGCCGCGGCACAAGCCGCCTTATCCGTTCCAGGTCGGGCTGTTCGGCCTGCCGACGCTGATCAACAATGTCGAGACATTGTGGTGGGTGCGCGACATCGTCGAGAAGGGCGCCGACTGGTGGAAGAGCCACGGCCGCAACGACCGTCAGGGTCTGCGCAGCTTCTCGGTCTCGGGCCGCGTGAAAAATCCCGGCGTGAAGCTGGCGCCGGCCGGCATCACCGTGCGCGAGCTGATCGACGAATATTGCGGCGGCATGGCCGATGGCCACACGTTCCATGCGTATCTGCCGGGCGGCGCCTCCGGCGGCATCCTGCCGGCGACGATGGACGATATCCCGCTCGACTTCGGCACATTGGAAAAATACGGCTGCTTCATCGGCTCGGCCGCGATCGTGATCCTGTCGCAAGCGGACAGCGTGAAGGCGGCGGCGCTCAATCTGATGCGCTTCTTCGAGGATGAGAGCTGCGGGCAATGCACGCCTTGCCGCGTCGGCACGCAGAAGGCGGCGATGTTAATGGAACGGCCGGTGTGGAACCGGGCGCTGCTCGAGGAACTGGGCCAGGCGATGCGCGATGCGTCGATCTGCGGTCTCGGCCAGGCCGCCTCGAATCCCCTGACCTCCGTGATTAAATACTTCCCCGACGAGTTCAAGGAAGCTGCGGAATGACGACGATCCAGTTCGAACTCGACGGCAAGCAGGTCGAAGCGAAAGCAGGCGAGACCATCTGGCAGGTGGCAAAACGCCAGGGCCAGGAGATCCCGCATCTCTGCTATTCGCCGGCGCCGGACTATCGCCCCGACGGCAATTGCCGCGCCTGCATGGTCGAGATCGAAGGCGAGCGCGTGCTCGCCGCCTCCTGCAAGCGCACGCCGTCTGTCGGCATGAAGGTGAAGACGGCCTCTAGCCGCGCCGTTGCCGCGCAGAAGATGGTGATGGAGCTTCTGGTCGCCGACCAGCCGGCGCGCGAGACCTCGCACGATCCTGATTCAAAGTTCTGGCACTGGGCGGAGAAGACCGGCGTCACCGAGAGCCGCTTCCCGGCGGCGGAGCGCTGGGAGGGCGATGCCAGCCACCCGGCGATGCGCGTCAATCTCGATGCCTGCATCCAGTGCGGTCTGTGCGTGCGCGCCTGCCGCGAGGTGCAGGTCAACGACGTCATCGGCATGGCCTATCGCAATGCCGATGCCAAGATCGTGTTCGACTTCGACGATCCGATGGGAGAATCGACCTGCGTCGCCTGCGGCGAATGCGTGCAGGCCTGCCCGACCGGCGCGCTGATGCCCGCCGTGATGCTCGACGAGAAGCAGACCCGCGTTACTTATCCCGACCGCAAGGTGGATTCGCTCTGTCCGTTCTGCGGCGTCGGCTGCCAGGTGACCTATCAGGTCAAGGACGAGAAGGTGATCTATGCCGAAGGCCGCGACGGGCCGGCCAATCACAACCGGCTCTGCGTCAAGGGCCGCTTCGGCTTCGACTATATCCACCATCCGCATCGCCTGACGAAACCGCTGGTACGATTGCCGAACGCCAGGAAGGACGCCAACGACCAGGTCGATCCGGCCAATCCGTTCACGCATTTCCGCGAGGCGAGCTGGGAAGAGGCGCTCGATATCGCCGCGCGCGGCCTCGTCAAGATCCGTGACGAGAAGGGCGTGAAGGCGCTCGCCGGCTTCGGTTCTGCGAAGGGATCGAACGAGGAAGCCTATCTGTTTCAGAAGCTCGTGCGCACCGGCTTCGGCTCCAACAATGTCGATCACTGCACGCGGCTGTGCCACGCGTCATCAGTGGCGGCGCTGACGGAGGGCCTGAATTCCGGCGCGGTGTCGGCGCCGTTCTCGGCGGCAATGGATGCCGAGGTGATCATCGTGATCGGCGCCAATCCGACCGTGAACCATCCGGTAGCCGCGACCTATATCAAGAACGCGGCCAAGCGCGGCGCGAAATTGATCGTGATGGATCCGCGGCTGCAGTCGCTGTCGCGCCATGCCGATAAGCATCTCGCCTTCAAGCCGGGAAGCGACGTCGCGATGCTGAACGCGATGATCAACACGATCATCACCGAGGGCCTGACCGACGAGCAGTACATCGCCGGCTACACCGAAGGTTTCGACGAGCTGAAGGCCAAGATCGTGGACTTCACGCCGGAGAAGATGGAGCCGATCTGCGGCATCCCGGCCGAGACCCTGCGCGAGGTGGCGCGGCTCTACGCCCGCGCGAAATCTTCGATCATCTTCTGGGGCATGGGCATCAGCCAGCATGTCCATGGCACCGACAACGCGCGCTGCCTGATCGCGCTGGCACTGATCACCGGCCAGGTCGGCCGTCCCGGCACCGGCCTGCATCCGCTGCGCGGCCAGAACAACGTGCAGGGCGCGTCCGACGCCGGCCTGATCCCGATGTTCCTGCCGGACTACCAGCCTGTCGGCCGCGTCGATCTGCGCGGCAAGTTCGAGGAGCTCTGGCAGAAGAGCCTCGACCCGGTCCGCGGCCTGACCGTGGTCGAGATCATGAACGCGATCCATGCCGGCGAGATCAACGGCATGTATATCGAGGGCGAAAATCCCGCGATGTCCGATCCCGATCTGCAGCACGCGCGCGAGGCGCTTGCCATGCTCGATCACCTCGTGGTGCAGGATCTCTTCGTCACGGAGACCGCGTTCCATGCCGACGTGATCCTGCCGGCTTCGGCATTCGCGGAGAAGTCAGGCACCTTCACCAACACCGACCGGCGCGTGCAGCTCGCGCGCGAGGTGATCAAGCCGCCGGGCGACGCGCGGCAGGATCTCTGGATCATCCAGGAGATCGGAAAGCGCATGGGCCTGCCGTGGAACTACAGCGGTCCGGCTGATGTCTTTGCCGAGATGGCCGAACTGATGCCTTCGCTGAAGAACATCACCTGGGAACGCCTGGTGCGCGAGGGCGCGGTGACCTATCCGGTCGACGACCCAGATAAGCCCGGCAATGAGATCATCTTCACCACCGGTTTCCCGACCGAAAGCGGCCGCGGCAAGATCGTGCCGGCGCATGTCATCCCGCCGGATGAACTGCCCGATGCCGAATATCCGATGGTGCTGTCGACCGGCCGCGTGCTGGAGCACTGGCACACGGGATCGATGACCCGCCGCGCATCCGTGCTCGACCAGATCGAGCCGGAGGCGGTCGCCTTCATGTCGCCGAAGGACATGCGGCGCATGCAGCTCTGGCCCGGCGATTTCATCCGGCTCCAGACCCGCCGCGGCGCCGTCGAGGTGAAGGTGCGCTCCGACCGCGACGTGCCTGTCAACATGGTGTTCATGCCGTTCTGCTACGCGGAAGCTGCGGCCAACCTCTTGACCAATCCGGCGCTCGATCCGTTCGGCAAGATTCCGGAATTCAAGTTCTGCGCCGTGCGCGCGGAAAAGGCCGAGCTCCGCTCGGCCGCGGAGTAGGCACTGCCGCCTTTATGCCGCTTCTATGCGGGATGGCGGCTGCGCAGCAGCGAAATGACACGATGGGCCAAGTGCGGACATCTGGCCGCAGCACGATTGGCCGATGGATTGATCTATCTCAAGGCTCTTTCCGAAACGCGGGCCCAGCTTATCTTCGCAAGGCAGCGACAATCGGGAGGTGAAGCATGTACCGGCATATTCTCATTCCGACAGATGGGTCGGAGCTGGCGGAGCATGGGGTGGCGCATGGGCTGGCGTTGGCGAAATCCCTTGGAGCCAAGGTATCTGTAATCTTCGTTGTGGAACCGTTTTCGGAGATGTCAGGGCGGTTCCTTGAAGCCGTCGCAAGATATGCTGAGCTGCGCAAGGAGCAGGCCACGAGCGCGTTGGATCGCGCGGCAAATGCGGCCAAGGAGGCCGGTGTTTCCTGCGAGACGATTCAAGCAGAGAACGGGCAACCGCATCAAGCCATCATCGCAGCAGCCGAGGACAAAGGCTGCGATCTCATCGTCATGTCATCGCATGGACGCAGCGGGCTTTCCGTGCTTCTCATCGGCAGTGTGACCAACAAGGTGCTGGCGCATGCGAAAACGCCCGTACTGGTTTGTCAGTAGCGACAAGTCGCCGGGGCGCTGCAGCGGCCGCACATTCTCTCCGAGAAAGTGGGACTACTGATCAGCGCCTACGCACGATCTCTGCGCAAACGCTGAAGAGGCCTGCCTGTATATCCGTTCTGAGTCATTCGCGTCGATTGAGCGATGCCGCAAGCGCGTCCGGTCTACCCTTAGCAGCAGGCGCCTTGGCGGCCGCCTCTGGCCACGAACGCACCGCCGCGGGACCCCGCGGCCTTACTTCGAGGCTTTGGTGATCTTGTGCTCCAAGTGGCCGGTCTCATGATCACGGCGGAGCTGGCTCAATGATGTCTCGTTCAGCTTAAGTAGAACCTCGCGGAGCTTCTCTGTGTCAGGATAGCCAGCCGCGAAACTCTGACCGTACACCTTGCGCAACGTGCGAATGAGGGTGTTTCCGTGTTTGGCGCTGATTTCTCCGTCCTTGTTGCGGTGGCGGTTGTCGAGAGTTGCCTTGCTCATGCTGCCCTCCATTGTGTCCGCGCCAACAGCATCCACCCGCCGAGACCAAAGCGCAACAACGCGTGCGCGGGAAATACACTTTGCGCTGCATAGCTTTTGGTGGCCGTGGGCGATTGGCTCGCGGAGTGCTTGCTTGACTCGTCCCGCTTCCGTTCAACGCGACCACGGATACTAAAGGCATGTTCGGGACGTGTTAGGTCAACGTTGCTGACGCGCTGTTAGACCGCGAGTCGCTCTGCCACAGCGCTCGTTTTTGCTTTCACCAGCCTGGGCCGGGAGCAACAGGATGCATTGCATTACGGCAAGCTCCACGCTAGAGCAGCCGTAACTTCTAGAGGTAAACACATGTCATATGCCTATAAGCTGAATGAAGACGTTCACCACCAGCCCCAAGGTCCGCGAGGACGTGCCTCAACTGAGGCGCCAATGATTTATACCATCGTTCAACTTATGCCCATTGAGGCAGATGGACGTCTTAGATACCGCATCAAGAGCAAGTCGGAGAATATCGAGCGAGTCGTTACGGAAGATCAGCTTTCGTATTCTCAGTGATTTAGCGTGCTTGATGACGGTAGGAGCCTAGTCGTGCTGAATGATCGAGAAAATATCCTGCGTGCGCTCCGCGAGAAGCCGCTCAAAGTGTACGAGGTCATGAAACGCGCCAATGTCGTGAATGAAGAAGCTTGCCAATCCCTCCTGTTGAAAATGCGAGACGAAGGCCTGGTGAAGTTCGATATCAACAAAGGGCGATGGCGCATCGGATGATTTGTGAAATCGCGGGCGACCGTCCAGCGTTGATCACAGAAGACTCGCTGCGGCGATTAGGAACACGTTCAGACTTGAAGGACTGAGCGTCCCGCAGCACCCGATGGCGGCAGATCAGCCCCGACGATTCTTCCTTGCCTTCTTTCCGAATGCGGCTTTCGCAGGCGACGCGTTTGCCGGCTGCCGCTGTCCAGCATGGCCGGACTTGTTCCGGTGTTTCTTTTTCTTCCCGAAACCCGGCTCGCTGGCAAATTTCGACCCGCTTTCGCGGTGAGGCTTGCCGCGTTGCTTCGGTCCTGTCGCGTCACGAGAATTGTCGCTTCGACGAGCATTGTGATCGAAGTCGCCGGCTTCGCGCCGAGGCGAGTGTGACTGCTTTTCCAAAGGTGCCTGATCTGGGGGAGTGTCTGCCAGCGGCTCGATGCGGATGTTGTCTTCCTTATCCGGACGTCGGATCTTGGCGGCGAAGGATCCTGCGACCCGCTCGGAAATTTCGAACTCGGTGGTGGTGTCCAGAATCCGGATGGCGCCAATGTCACGCTTGTCGATGCCGCCACGACGGCAAATCATCGGCAAGAGCCAGCGCGCTTCTGCATTCTTTTTTCGTCCGATAGCGGCCCGGAACCATACGCTGGCCTCCGCCATGCCGTGACGCGACGATGATCTTCCCGTTTTCGATCGAGGCCCGGTGGGGCGTTCATCGCCGCGCGATGTCCGGATGTGTTCTCGACCGCGGTCGTCACGAGGTCGGCTGCGATCCTGGCCGGGATCGAGAATGTCTTCGGGCGAAGGAAGCCGCGCGCGATAAAGCCGCGCGAGCGCCGCGGCGATATACTCGGCCGACCGCTCGGCAAGCAATGCCCGCGCCAGCACCAGATCGTCGGCGGTCGTCTCCTCGGTGAAAACGGCATCCGTGAGCATACGTTCATGATCGAGCCTGCGGATTTCATCGGCCTGGGGAGCCGTGCCCCAGACGACGTCAATGCCGGCCAGATTCAGCAGCAGTTCCGCGCGTCGTTTTCGGGCGGGCGGCACCAGCAGGATGCTCACGCCCTTGCGGCCCGCACGACCGGTGCGGCCCGAGCGGTGCTGCATGACCTCCGCGTCCTTTGGCAGATCCGCATGAATGACGAGGTCGAGGCTCGGTAGGTCGATACCGCGCGCCGCCACGTCGGTTGCCACGCAGACGCGGGAACGTCCGTCGCGCAACGCCTGCAGCGCCAGGGTTCGCTCGTTCTGCGTCATTTCACCGGAGAGAGCGACCACGGAAAATCCACGCTCGAGCAGCGCCGCCTGCAAATGCCTGACCGCATCTCTCGTGTTGCAAAACACAAGTGCGCTCGGCGATTCGAAAAAGCGCAATACGTTGACGACCGCGTGCTCGACATCATCAGGAGCAATCCGGATGGCGCGGTACTCGATATCGGCATGACCGCCTTCGTCGCCCGCGACCTCGATCCGAGAGGCCTGTTGCTGGTACTGTTTTGCCAGCGCAACGATGCCGCGCGGAAAAGTCGCCGAGAACAGCAACGTGCGGCGCGTGTCCGGCGTGGTCTTGAGGATGAATTCCATATCCTCGCGAAAACCGAGATTGAGCATTTCATCGGCCTCGTCGAGGACGACAGCCTTCAATTCCGAGATGTCGAGATGGCCGCGCCGCAAGTGATCGCACAATCGGCCGGGCGTCCCGACCACGATGTGAGCGCCCGCGGCAAGCTCGCGCTGTTCGCGGCGCGGATCCATGCCGCCGACGCAGGAGACGACGCGCGCATCCGCGTATTGATAAAGCCATGCGAGTTCGCGATGGACCTGCAAGGCGAGTTCGCGCGTTGGCGCGACGATCAAGGCAAGCGGCGCGGCCGCCCGCTGAAACCGCTCGACGCTGCCCAAAAGATCCTTTGCAATTGCCAGCCCGTAAGCGACGGTCTTGCCCGAGCCGGTTTGGGCCGAAACGAGAAGGTCCCGGTCGACAGCTTCTGCCGCAAGCACGGCGATCTGGACAGGGGTCGGCCGATCGTAGCTGCGCTCGGCTAAAGCTCGGGCGAGCGGCGGACTTGTGGTCGGGAATGACACGAGATGGAAACCTTTGTTGGCTCAGGCGCAGAACGTCGAGCCGAGTGACTTGAAGCTGCGTGCCCGGCAGACGGCACAGCCGCACGCGCGGCGATCTGATTCAGATGCTTTACGCCAAGAGAAGCCAGATCGCTACCCCAGGATGAGGTTGACGGTCAGGGATGAGCCGGCGCGACTTCCGCTCCGGGTCATTTTCGACCGACTCTATCGGCTTTGCCTGCGATGTGATGTCCGTTTGTCCCCAAAGCAACCAATGCCGGGACTTAGCCAAGAACTAGCGTTTGGCTGGATGCCTGTGCTTCAAACTTTCCCTACACAACTTGCTACGACCGCTTCGCTCGCTGGTGGCGCACCGGTGCGGCGGGCAAAGTATCCCGCACGCCAGACCATTCTTCGTCGCCGAGTTCGGCGATCGCCTTCCTGACCTCCGCCTTGGCGGCGTCGTTCAACTGAACGATCGGGAGACGCGTATTCGGCTGGATCAGCCCAAGCAGCGACAGCGCATACTTCAGCGCCGCTGGATGCTCGGTGGCGAGCAGCCCGGCAATCGGGACCAGGGGGCTGAACAGATACCCGGCCGATTGCGGTCGTCCTTCCTTGAGGCTTGCAAGAACCGCCTGGCACAGTTCCGGTACGAGGTTCGCGACTGCCGAGATGCAGCCGTGTCCGCCGGCGGCCATGAACGGCAGCGCGGTCAAGTCATCGCCTGACAGCAGGCGGAAATGCGGCGGCAGCGACGTGCGTATGCGGACCAGGCGTCCGACATCGCCGCTGCTGTCGCGCAATCCGATGAACTGCTCGGATTCAGCTAGGCGCTCAAGCGTTGCGCCGGAGAGTTCGCGAAGGGTGCGCGAGGGAACGTCGTGCAGGATGACCGGAAGTCCGGTCGCCTCGGCAATGGCGCGGAAATGCGCGTAGATGCCCGCCTGCATCGGCTTGTTGTAACAGGGGACCACCGAGAGCACGGCATCGGCGCCGGCGGCCTCCGCCTGCCGCGTCAGTTCGACGGCGCGGTCTGTTGCGTTGGATCCGGCGCCGGCGATGACGTTGATACGGCCATGCGCGACCTCGACGGCGCGGCGAACGAGGCCAGCCTTCTCTATCGTCGTCAGGGTCGGCGCCTCGCCCGTGGTCTCGCCGACCACGATCGCACTGGCGTCGGCTGCGATCTGACGCTCGCATAGTTGCACAAAGGCGTCGAAATCGACTTCGCCATCTTCGTCGAACGGCGTCGGAAGGTCGGGGATGTAGCCCGCGAGCCAGTCCTGTTTCATGTGTCGTCCTTCGGAATAGGAACCGCATTCAATATCTGGCGGCGCGTGAGCGCGTGCCGGGGAGTGGAGCATTGCTGCGCGGTGCCAATCCGCGCCACAGCCAGTTGTTGACCTTGGGCTTTCTGATGCGCGGCGGCGCCGTATCGATTTCGATTTCGACGGCGCTTGCAAATGCCCGCTTCAGGCGCGGATCCTCGATCCGCTCAAGATACTGACGTAAAGCGGCATCGGCGGCGTCGTTCTGCCGTGGAATGGCGCTGCAGAGGTCGGCACTGATCTTGCGGAAGAAGCTGAAACTCGGCTGCTCCTCGGAGCTGTGGCCGCCGCGATCAATCTCGGCGGCTATCGCCATCACGTTCAACCGATCGGCATTATCGAGCGTTACGGCAAAGCGCAGAAGCGCCAGTTGCCAGGCGCGCAGCAGTCTGCTGTGCCATTCAACCGGATCCTGCGATTCCATTGGTAACGCCTTCCCAGCCGCGCAAATGCTTCGCGGTTCACGCCGCTCTTTCCATTTGCACGAAACCCTGCCGGTGAGCGGCAAGCACGAGGCCGCGTTGGCACCTCACGCCTGCCTCGATCCGGAAGCCCATCTGCTCCAGCCTCCTTCGGATGTTGAGGCAGAATTCGCCTTCACGAGAGTCGATCAGGATCGCAATGGTGGCGTTCGTGCTGAGGAACTGCGAGACTTCCAGGAGCGCCGCCTCGATCGCCGCCAGGGATTTATCTCCCGTGAGCAGGCCGATGCTGTGCTGTCTCCTGGGCAGCCGGCAGGTTGCGGTTGTCGCGATCTGAACGAAGCCGCGCCTGCGCAGCGAAAGATAGAGCTCCATGGCTCCACTTCCCGCGATGATCGTGCGGTGCAGGTTGGACAGGTGCGTCAGTGTGATCATCGTATCGACGACCTGGTCGCGGTCGGCAACTAAACAAGGCTGCATCATCTGACTCCTCCTGAATATAGGCCGCGAATCGGATCAGGCGACGCGTCGCGCGGCTGTTGCTTGTGACGGCGCGGCGGAGGAACTTCTGTTCATGTCAAGTTCGAATTCGCGCGACAGTTCGACGATGGTTTCTGGATGATGCCCGTTCTCGAACAGCGCGTATTTGACTGCCTGGGAGCGATTGACGAACAGCCCGCCGTAGAGACCGTTCTGTTCCTGGGCGACCCACTGGCCGCGCCGGTTCCGTCCGATAAAGACGATAGGCGAAGCAGAGCTACACGATGGAGGTTCGTCGAGTTTGATGTTCACGAGTTTCATTTTTGTGATTCCTTCACGAGACTTGGTAACGCGTTCAATATCTTTGCGGGTGGATATGAAATCGAGGAGGGCGGGTAATCGATCTCATAAGAGACCTATAAGATCGCGAGGACTGTCGCGGGATCACCGGCCGGTTGCCGAGGCGAGCGCGCAAAGCGCGGCATAGGCTGCCATCTCGTCCCAATGGTTGAGATCGGCATCCATGAATTGCTCCCGCCGTATCAGGGCGATGACGGCACAGAGCACGGTGGACATCCAGAGCAGCGCGATGAAGCTGCGGCCAAAGCCGATGCTCCCGAACAGCGCGAAACCGCTCAGGATCAGCAACCGAAACACAAATCGAACCAGGACCTGGGCCGATTTCAGCTTTTGCGGCAGGTTTGGCAGTGGCTGCACGGCGCTGCTCGCTCAGGCGAAATTGTCGCTCAGCATCGGCTGGTAGAAGCCGTCGGCATGACGTTCGACGCTCGGCACGCTGGGCCGGCTCGACGGTGCGGCGATCTGCTGTGCCTCGACGAAGGCGCAGAGGATGGCGAGCGCCAGGTCGGCGTGATGGGTCTCGATCGATTGATCGAGCCAGTCCGGCAGTTCGCGCTCGCGCGATAGCGCGCAGTACCATTCGCCGTCGTCATAGGCGAGGCGACGAACCTGCCATTGCGGCAGTTCGAGGTCGAGCAGCGCCAGCGCTGCATCGGTCCACGCGCCCAGTTTGATCAGTGCCTCGACGCGCGCCGTCTTGTCGCGTTGCCCCTGCGAGGGAAAGCGTCGGCAATAGTCGCGGATGAGGTCGGACATCAGTTCGACTGTCACGCTACCGGCGTCCCGCAGCCGAAGGCCGAAGTCGGCGGTCAAGGGTTCTGAAAGCAGTGACATGGCGAGACCTATCAATCATGCGGTTTGACGAAATGCCGCAGGTCAAACGTGGTCAAAACGCCATTTGAAAACGAGATGGGGCGGCGGCCGGAAATATAGGGATTTCATAAAGATGGACGGGGCGCGCGATGCCGAACCTCACGCGTCGTCCCGACAAACGCCAGGACCCAGATCACCATTCTGTGTTTGGAAGCGTGCTGTGGCGGCCCCACCTCTTCGATACCGATACCGGGGGTTGTGGGTCCCGGCTAGGCCAAGGGCTCGTCGCGGCGTGCAAGCCTGAGAAGCGGATCTTTATAAGATTCCTATAACGACGCCGCAGCCTACATCTCGAAAACCTATGCGGCGGGTGGCACCTCACCTCGGAACCAAAACGGGCCTTTGTCGGCCCGTATGCATAGGAGCCTCCAATGCTTGATCTCGTCATGCTGGTGCTCGCCGCGGCATTTTTCGCAGCCGGCATAGGCTACGCCTACGCCTGCGAACGGCTGTGAGGGGGCGCGCCATGATTTTCGACTATTCGCTCGCCGGCCTCGTCTCGCTCGGCCTTCTCTTCTACCTCACCTATGCGCTGCTGCGCCCTGAGCGGTTTTGATCAGCGCCATGTTCATGCTCGGCCAGCTTCTCGTGGCAGATGCGGCGCTGACCATCCTGCTCGTCGGCGTGCTTGCCGTGCTGCTGCGATCAAAGCCCATTCGAAAGGTTTAATGCCATGACCGCCATCGGCTGGTTTCAGATTATTCTCTTTTGCGCCGTCGTCGTCGCGCTGGTCAAGCCGCTCGGCTGGTACATGACGCGCGTCTTCAACGGCGAGGCGACTTTCCTGTCGCCGGTGCTGCGCCCGGTGGAGCGCGGGTTCTACTGGATCAGCGGCGTCGACGAAAGTCGCGAACAGCACTGGCTGACCTATACGGTCGCGATGCTTCTGTTTCATATCGGCGGCTTCCTGATCATCTACGGCGTGATGCGGCTGCAGGCCGTGTTGCCGTTCAATCCGGCGGACCAGGCCGCCGTTGCCCCGGATCTGTCGTTCAACACCGCGGTCTCCTTTCTCACCAACACCAACTGGCAGAACTACGGCGGTGAAAGCACGGTGTCGTACCTGGTCCAGATGCTCGGCCTGACGCACCAGAACTTCCTCTCGGCTGCGACCGGCATGGTGCTCGCTGTGGCGTTGATCCGCGGCTTCGCCCGCGCCTCTGTACGCACGATCGGCAATTTCTGGGTCGATATCACCCGCTGCACGCTCTACATCCTGCTGCCGATCTGCATCGTCTATTCGCTGTTCCTGGTGTCGCAGGGCATGCCGCAGACGCTCGGGCCCTATGTCGACGCAACCACGCTCGAAGGCGCCAAGCAGACGATCGCCGTCGGTCCCGTAGCGTCGCAGGTCGCGATCAAGATGCTCGGCACCAATGGCGGCGGCTTCTTCAACGCCAACGCCGCGCACCCCTTCGAGAATCCGACCGCGCTGTCGAACTTCGTGCAGATGCTCTCGATCTTCGTGATCGGCGCCGCGTTCACCAACGTGTTCGGCCGCATGGTCGGCAACCAGCGCCAGGGCTGGGCGATCCTCGCCGTGATGGGCGTGCTGTTCATCGCCGGCGTTTTTGTCTGCTACTGGTCCGAGGCCAACGGCACCACCGCGCTGCAGGCGCTGGGTCTGTCCGGCGGCAATATGGAAGGCAAGGAAATCCGCTTCGGCATCGTCGCGTCCTCGCTGTTCGCCGTGGTCACCACCGCGGCGTCCTGCGGCGCCGTCAATGCCATGCATGACAGCTTCACCGCGCTCGGCGGCATGATCCCGCTGATCAACATGCAACTCGGCGAAATCATCGTCGGCGGCGTCGGCGCCGGTCTTTATGGCATGCTGCTGTTCGTCGTGCTGGCGATCTTCGTCGCCGGCCTGATGGTCGGCCGTACGCCGGAATATGTCGGCAAGAAGATCGAGGCGCGCGAGGTCAAGATGGCGATGCTCGCGATCCTGGTGCTGCCGCTGATGTATCTCGGCTGGACCGCCGTCGCCGTGGTGCTGCCGTCCGCGGTTGCTTCGATGGCCAATGCCGGCCCGCACGGCTTCACCGAGGTGCTCTATGCCTTCACCTCGGCGACCGGCAATAACGGCTCGGCCTTTGCAGGTCTCACCGGCAACACCTTCTTCTACAACCTCACGCTCGCCAGCGCGATGTTCGTCGGCCGCTTCTTCATGATCGTGCCGGCAATGGCGATTGCGGGTTCGCTGGCGCAGAAGAAGTCGGTCCCGCCGTCGGCCGGCACGTTCCCGACCACCGGCGGCCTGTTCGTCGGTCTCGTCGTCGGCGTGATCCTGATCATCGGCGGCCTCACCTTCTTCCCGGCGCTGGCGCTCGGACCGATCGTCGAGCATCTCGCCATGAACGCCAACACCCTGTTCTGATCGAATTGATTGGAGTCACATCCATGGAAACCATGAAACTGCAAAAGCAGGTGAGGGCGTCGACCATGCTCGACCCCAAAATCCTGGTACCTGCGATCAAATCGTCCTTCATCAAGCTCGATCCGCGGCTGATGGCGAAGAACCCCGTGATGTTCGTGGTCGAGATCGTCGCCGCGCTCACCACGGTGATCTTCCTGCGTGACCTCGTCACCGGCGCGGAGAACATCGGCTTCACTTTCCAGATCATCCTGTGGCTCTGGTTCACGGTGCTGTTCGCCAATTTCGCCGAAGCCGTCGCCGAGGGCCGCGGCAAGGCGCAGGCGGATTCGCTGAAGAAGACCCGCACCGAGAGCCAGGCCAAGCTGCTGGAAGGTTCGGGGCGGAACTATCGTCTCGTTCCCGGCACCACGCTCAAGGTCGGTGACATCGTGCTGGTCGAGGCCGGCGACATCATCCCGTCCGACGGCGAGGTGATCGAAGGCGTGGCCTCGGTCAATGAAGCCGCGATCACCGGCGAGTCCGCGCCCGTGATCCGTGAATCCGGTGGCGACCGTTCGGCGGTGACCGGCGGCACGCAGGTGCTGTCGGACTGGATCCGCGTCCGCATCACCGCGGCGCAGGGCTCGACCTTCATCGACCGCATGATCCGGCTGGTCGAAGGCGCCGAGCGGCAGAAGACGCCGAACGAGATTGCGCTGAACATCCTGCTGGCCGGCCTCACCATCATCTTCGTGTTCGCGACCGTGACGATCCCGAGCTACGCGGCCTATGCCGGCGGCTCGATCTCGGTCGTGGTGCTGGTGGCGCTATTCGTGACGCTGATCCCGACCACGATCGGCGCGCTGCTCTCGGCGATCGGCATCGCCGGCATGGACCGCCTGGTGCGCTTCAACGTGCTGGCAATGTCCGGCCGCGCGGTGGAAGCCGCCGGCGACGTCGACACGCTGTTGCTCGACAAAACCGGCACCATCACGCTCGGCAACCGCCAGGCGACCGCGTTCCGCCCCGTGCGTGGCGTCACCGAGCAGGAGCTTGCCGATGCCGCGCAGCTCGCCTCGCTCGCCGACGAGACGCCGGAAGGCCGTTCCATCGTCGTGCTGGCCAAGGAGAAATACGGCATCCGCAGCCGCGACATGCATGAGCTCGCCGCGACCTTCGTGCCGTTCACCGCGCAGACCCGCATGAGCGGCATCGATGCCGGCTCGTCCGCGGTCCGCAAGGGCGCGGTGGATGCGATCCTCAACTATATCGGCGGCGGCACCGCGCAGTCGCTGGCGAGCGGCAATGCCGTCCGCGCCCTCCAGGCCAATGTCAACACCGACGCCGCGCGCGAACTGCAGAGCATTGCCGACGAGATCGCCAAGGAAGGCGGCACGCCGCTCGCCGTGGCCAAGGACGGCCGGCTGCTCGGCGTCATCCACCTCAAGGATATCGTCAAGGGCGGCATCCGCGAGCGCTTCGCCGAGCTGCGTCGCATGGGCATCCGCACCGTGATGATCACCGGCGACAACCCGATGACCGCGGCGGCGATCGCGGCGGAAGCCGGCGTCGACGACTTCCTGGCGCAGGCCACGCCCGAGGACAAGCTCAAGCTGATTCGCGACGAGCAGGCCAAGGGCAAGCTGGTGGCGATGTGCGGCGACGGCACCAACGACGCGCCGGCACTCGCGCAAGCCGACGTCGGCGTCGCCATGAACACCGGCACCCAGGCCGCGCGCGAAGCCGGCAACATGGTCGATCTCGACTCCAACCCGACCAAGCTGATCGAGGTGGTCGAGATCGGCAAGCAGCTCCTGATGACCCGCGGTGCGCTGACGACGTTTTCGATCGCCAATGATGTCGCGAAATATTTCGCAATCATCCCGGCGATGTTCCTGGCGTTCTATCCGCAGCTCGGCGTGCTCAATATCATGGGCCTTTCGAGCCCGCAGAGCGCGATCCTGTCGGCGATCATCTTCAACGCCCTGATCATCATCGCGTTGATCCCGCTGGCGCTGAAGGGCGTGGCCTATCGCGCCATCGGCGCCGGCGCGCTGCTCCGCCGCAACCTGATGATCTACGGTATCGGCGGCATCATCATCCCCTTCATCGGCATCAAGGCGATCGACCTCGCGGTCGCAGCCTTGCACCTGGCTTAATGGACACCGTGATTGCGAGGAGCGAAGCGACGAAGCAATCCACGATCTTGCCCCGCGGCCCGATGGATGGCTTCGCTTCGCTCGCAATGACGAGAATTAGGAGAGACAACATGCTTAGAGAAATTCGTCCAGCCATCGTCCTTCTGCTGTTGTTGACGGCCGTCACGGGCCTCGCCTATCCGCTCGCGATCACCGCCATCGCTGGCGTGATCTTTCCGTCAGAGGCGCAGGGCAGCCTGATCGAAAAGGACGGCAAGGTCATCGGCTCCGCCCTGATCGGTCAGGAGTTCAAGGAGGACAAATACTTCCACGGCCGGCCGTCGGCGACGCTGGCGCCGGATCCGAACGATTCCTCCAAGACGGTGCCCGCGCCCTACAACGCGGCGAACTCCGGCGGCTCCAACCTCGGCCCGACCAGCAAGGCGCTGAACGACCGTATCAAGGAGGATGTCGAGAAGCTGAAGGCGGAAAATTCGTCCCAACCGGTGCCGATCGACCTCGTCACCACCTCGGGAAGCGGCCTCGATCCCGACATTTCGCCGGAGGCGGCGCTCTTCCAGGTGCCGCGGGTGGCAAAAGCGCGCAACCTGCAGGAAGCGCAGGTCCGCCAGCTCGTCGAAGCCAACACCAAGGGCCGTTTCATCGGCGTGCTCGGCGAGCCGCGGGTGAATGTCCTGGCGCTTAACCTCGCTTTGGACGGCGCTTCGAAATAAAGGCGGCTAGGCCGAATGACGTGACGCGACTATATTTGCTCTATGGCAAATGAGCATCGCGACCCTGAGAAGCGACCCTCGCCGGACGCGCTCCTGGAAGCCGCCCAGCGAGAGAACGATGCGTCCGGGCGGCTGAAGATTTTCGTCGGCGCCGCTCCCGGCGTCGGCAAGACCTACGAGATGCTGCAGAGCGCGCATGCCAAGCTCAAGGGTGGCGCCGATGTGGTGGTGGGTGTTGTCGAGACCCACGGCCGGGCTGAGACCGAGGCGCTGCTGCAGGGGCTCGAAGTAATCCCGCGCAAGCGGATCAGTTACAAGGACCAGGTGCTCGAGGAGATGGACCTGGATGCGCTGATCGCGCGCCGGCCGCAGCTTGCCATCGTCGACGAGCTCGCCCACACCAACGCGCCCGGCAGCCGGCATCCGAAGCGCTATCTCGACGTCGAGGAACTGCTCTCCCACGGCATCGACGTCTACACCGCCGTCAACGTCCAGCACATCGAAAGCCTCAACGACGTCGTCGCCCAGATCACGCATGTGCGGGTGCGCGAGACCGTCCCGGATTCGATCTTCGACCGCGCGGATGCAATCGAATTGATCGACCTGCCGCCCGACGATTTGATCCAGCGATTGAAGGAGGGCAAGGTCTATGTGCCCAAGCAGGCGGAGCGGGCGCTTCAGCATTATTTCTCGCCCGGCAACCTGACCGCGCTGCGCGAACTGGCGCTGCGGCGGACGGCCGAGCGGGTCGACGAGCAGCTGCTCAACCACATGCAGGCCAATGCCATCGCCGGTCCCTGGGCCGCGGGCGAGCGCATCCTGGTCTGCGTCAGCGAGGATCCACGCGCCGCCGGCCTCGTGCGCTACGCCAAGCGGCTTGCCGATCGCCTGCACGCGCCCTGGACCGCGATCAGCATCGAAACCCGGCGCAGCCTGCAGCTCTCTGACGAGCAGCGTGACCGGCTCGCCGATACGATGCGGCTTGCCGAATCGCTTGGCGGCGAGGCGCTGACGATCCCCGCCGTGCATCGCCGCATCGCCGATGATCTGATCAGTTTCGCGCAGTCCAGCAACGTCACGCATGTCGTGATCGGCAAGTCGTCGCGCTCGCGGTGGTTCGAGATCCTGCGCGGCTCCGTGGTGCACGATCTGGTGCGGCGCGCAGGCAATATCAGCGTGCACGTGATCGCCGGCGAGGATCTGCCTACCGGCCTCGACAAAGGGCCGGCGGTGCAGACGGCGGCGCGAACCGAGCCGTTCAACCTCAGGCCTTATTTGTACTCGCTCCTGATCGTCGGCCTCGGGCTCGGCGCTGCCGAACTTGTTCACCCCCGCTTCGGTGTCGAGAACGTCGATCTGGTGTTCCTCACCGCCGTCGTCGTGGTGGCCGTGCGCTATGGCCTGTGGCCGTCGCTGCTCACCAGCGTCGTGGCCTCGCTGTGCTACAATTTCTTCTTCCTGCCGCCGGTCTACACCTTCACGATCACCGACCCGACCAATATCGCGGCGTTCTTCTTCTTCATGCTGATCGCGCTGCTCGTCTCCAACGTCGCGGCGCGGGTGCGGGTGCAGGCCGATACCGCGATCAGCCGCGTGCGCATGACCGAGTGGCTTTACGCCTTCAGCCGCAAGCTCGCGGGCACCGCGACCCTGGACGACGTATTATGGGCGACCGCCTACCAGATCGCGCTGATGCTGAAGGTGCGCGTGGTGCTGCTGCTGCCGGAAGAGGGCTTGCTCGTCGTCAAGGCCGGCTATCCGCCGGAAGACCAGCTCGACGACGCCGATCTTGCGGCCGCGAACTGGGCCTGGTCGAACGATCGGCCGGCCGGCCGCGGCTCGGACACGTTGCCGGGCGCCAAGCGCCTGTTTTTGCCGATGCGGACCGGCCGCGGCCTGATCGGCGCCATCGGCATCGACAATGACAAGACCGGCCCGCTGCTGACGCCGGACCAGCGGCGGCTGCTGAATGCGCTGGTCGACCAGGGCGCGCTCGCGATCGAGCGCGTGCTGCTGGTCGAGGACATGGACAAGGTCAAGCGCACCGTCGAATCCGAGCGCCTGCGCTCAGCGCTCCTGACCTCGATCTCGCACGACCTGAAGACCCCATTGGCCTCGGTACTCGGCGCCGCCTCGACCATGCGCGATCTCGGCGGCAACCTCACGGATGCGCAGAAGCACGATTTGCTCGCGACCGTGATCGACGAGTCCGAACGGCTGAACCGCTTCATCGCCAATCTGCTCGACATGACCAAGCTCGAATCCGGCGCCATCGTGCCGAACACGGCGCGGCATGATGTCGGCGAAATTGTCGGCAGCGCGCTGCGCCGCGCCGGCAAGATCCTGGTGCGGCACAAGGTTTCGCTCGATCTCGCCGCCGATCTGCCGATGCTGGAGCTCGACGCGGTGCTGTTCGAACAGGTGCTGTTCAACCTGCTCGACAACGCGGCCAAATACGCTCCTGCCGACACCACGATCTCGATCCGCGGCCGGCGGGATCGTGATTCGATCGTGCTGCAGGTCATGGACGAGGGCAGCGGCATTCCGCCGACCGAACTCGAAAGCATCTTCGACAAGTTCTACCGTGTGCAGAAGGGCGATCATGTCCGCCCCGGCACTGGCCTCGGTCTTGCGATCTCCCGCGGATTCGTCGAAGCCATGCATGGCACGATCTCGGCCGCCAACCGCACCGACCGGAGTGGCGCCGTGCTCACCATCCGCCTGCCGATCCCGGCGGCTACCGCTGCGCTGGATACCGCTGCATGAACGCGACACCGATCAAGGTCCTGGTCATCGATGACGAGCCGCCGATCCGCAAATTGTTGCGGATGGGGCTGAACACGCAAGGGTACGAAATTCTCGAGGCCCCCAACGGCAAGGCCGGACTGGAGATGCTCGCGCAGGGGCCCGCGCTGATCATCCTCGATCTGGGCCTGCCTGATATCCAGGGCCACGACCTCCTACGCATGATCCGCGCGCGCAACGAAAGCGTGCCGATCGTGGTGCTATCGAGCCGCGGCGACGAGGCGGGCAAGGTGCAGGCGCTCGACCTCGGCGCCGACGATTATCTAACCAAGCCGTTCGGCATGGATGAGCTCTTGGCACGACTGCGCGCGGCGCTGCGCCATCAGTTGCAGGTGCAGGGTGAACGGCCGGTGTTTCGCACCGGTGATCTCTCGGTTGACCTCGTGCGCCGCATCGTCAAGGTCGGCGATCGCGAGGTGAAATTGTCGCCAAAGGAATATGAGCTGCTTCGTGTGCTGGTGCAGCACGCGGGCAAGGTGCTCACACATCGTTTCCTGTTGAAGGAATTGTGGGACGAACTCACCGATGCGCAATATCTTCGCGTCTATGTGCGTCAGCTTCGGCAGAAGATCGAGGCTGATCCCGAGCGTCCGCAATTCGTGCTGACAGAGACTGGGATAGGCTATCGCTTGCGCGCGGCGGACTGAGGCGAGTTGCAGAGGCGGAACTTTTTCGGAGTGAGGAAATTAATCTCCCTCAACCGGGAGGAATGCCAATGGCACGAAAATATTCCAGGAAAGCATCCGGCGACGTCAGGCGCGCGATGAAGAAGCGCAAGGCCGGCACGTTGAAGAGCGGCCGCTCAGGCCGCAAGGTCAAGAGCCGCAAACAGGCGATCGCGATCGGACTTTCGGAAGCGCGCGCCAAAGGCAGGAAGGTGCCGAAGAAGGCGTCGAAGAAGAAAGCTTCCAAAAAGAAAACGACGAAGAAGCGGAAGAGCAGCAAGAAGCGGAAGACGAAGCGCTAACTTAAGCTCCCGCCGCTCTACCTGTTTGCTCCGTCGTCGTCCCTGCGAAAGCAGGGACCCATAACCACAGGGAAGGGTTGTGGTGCGAGCAAGCAGTTGGAGCGGAGCACATAACAACTCCCTGTGGTTATGGGTCCCGGGGCAAGCCCGGGACGACACCGGAATTGTGGAGACGGCGCCATTCCAAACCGCGACCATTTCAATGGCTGCCTGGCTCGACGGTCGCTATGACTACCCCGCCTTGCGTGCACGCGCGGTCGAGCGATGCGCTTTTCGCGCTGCGCGGCGGCGGGAGGGCTGGCGGCGGGCGGTGGAATGGCTGCGCTTTTTGGCTGCCGAGCGGCCCTTCAGGCTCTGCTTCAGCGCATCCATCAGGCTGACGACGTTGCTCGGCCGCTCCTCGGGCTCCGGGGCCTCAATCGGCTTGCCGGCCGCCTTGCGTCGCACCAGTGCCTTCAGTGCATCCTCATAGTCGTCCTTGAATTTCGAGGGGTCGAAATGCGCCGCCTTGCTGTCGAGGATGTGGCCGGCGAGCTCGACCATATCCTTGGTGATCTTCGGCGTCTTGATGTCGTCGAAATAATCGGCCTCGTCGCGCAGCTCGTAGGGATAACGCAAGGTGGTGCCGAGCAGGCCCTTGCCGAGCGGCTCGATCGCCATGACGTGCTCGCGGTTGGTCAGCACGATCCGCGCCAGCGCGACGCGGTCCTGGTCCTTCATCGCGTCACGGATCACAGCGAAAGCGTCGGCGCCGGCCTTGCCGTCGGGCGCGATGTAATAGGGGTGGTTGAGATAACGCTTGTCGATCTCGTCCTTGGGCACGAAGCTTTCGATGTCGATTGTGTGGTTGCTCTCGATCTGGACGGATTCGAGCTCCTCCGGTTCGATCTCGACATATTTCCCTTTCCGTAGCTCATAGCCGCGCGCCTTCTGGTCGGCTTCGACGATGTCGCCGGTTTCGGCGTCCACCATCTGCTGCTTCAAGCGGTTGCCGGTCTCCTTGTTGATCATGTGGAAGCGGGTTTTCGCGACCGACGTCGAGGCCGGATACAGCAGCACCGGGCACGCCACTAGCGACAGCTTCAAGGTGCCTTTCCAATAGGCGCGAGGGGCCATTTCATTCTCCGGATATCTTGGAGTATGGGAACTTCAACCGATGCGAGGGGTTTTGGTTCCTGGTATATACCGCCGCAAGGCGGCGACCATTTGCGTGAGGTGCACCCGTGCTGCAGAGAAACCTGTCCACCTATCGCAAGAAACGCGACTTCTCCAAGACCGACGAGCCCTCCGGCGAGGTCAAGGTTGCGCCGTCCAAACAGCGCCGCTTTGTGATCCAGAAGCATGACGCCACGCGGCTGCATTACGACCTCCGACTCGAAATGGACGGGGTGTTCAAGTCGTGGGCGGTGACCAAGGGTCCCTCGCTTGATCCGCACGACAAGCGGCTTGCGGTGGAGGTCGAGGACCATCCGCTCGACTATGGCGATTTCGAAGGCACCATTCCGGAAGGCCAGTATGGCGGCGGCACGGTGATGCTGTGGGATCGCGGCTATTGGGAATCGGACGATCCCGCAGCCGGGTTCAAGAAAGGCGATCTGAAGTTCACCCTGGATGGCGACAAGCTGCATGGAAGCTGGGTGCTGGTGCGGATGCGCGGTGATCGTTTCGGCGGCAAGCGCACCAATTGGCTGCTGATCAAGCATCGTGACGAATACGCCAGCGAGGACGGGGAAAGCATCCTCGATGAGGACCGATCCGTCGCCTCCGGCCGCACCATGGAGCAGATCGCGGCCGGCAAGGGCAGGGCGCCGAAGCCGTTCATGCTGGCGAAGAATGGTCGCGCGAAGGCGAAGGCCGATGCGGTCTGGCAGTCCAATCGGGAGGAGACCGGCGCGGCGCGTCCGAGGACGAAAGCGCCGGCGCCCAAAACGCTGGCGTCGAAGTCGCGCGCTTCCGCCAAAGCCAAAGCAAAGAAGATCGAGCCAAAGAAGGTCGAGGCGATGCCGGACTTCGTTGCACCGGAGCTCTGCACGTCCGTCGATCGTCCACCCGGCGGTGCGGGCTGGTGCCACGAGATCAAGCTCGATGGCTACCGCGTGCAATTGCGGGTCGAGGACGGCGAGGCCACGCTCAAAACCCGCAAGGGTCTGGACTGGACCGACAAGTTCGGTGCGATCGCGAAAGAAGGCGGCAAGCTGCCTGATGTGATTGTTGACGGCGAGATCGTCGGGTTGGATAAGAACGCCATACCGAATTTCTCGACGCTGCAGGCGGCGATCTCGGACGGCAAGACCGATGATCTGATCTTCTATGCCTTCGACCTGCTGTTCGCCGAGAATGAGGATCTGCGCGCGCTGCCGCTGGCCGAGCGCAAGGCGCGGCTGAAGCGGCTCCTGGAAGCACGAAAAGGCAAGGGCAAGTTGATCCATTATGTCGAGCATTTCGAGAGCGGTGGCGATGCGGTGCTGGAGTCGGCCTGCAAATTGGAGCTTGAGGGCATCGTCTCCAAGAAGTTGGACGCGCCCTATCGCTCCGGCCGCTCCGAGCTGTGGACCAAGGCGAAATGCCGTGCTGGTCACGAGGTCGTGCTGGGCGGCTGGAAGACCACCAGCGGAAAATTCCGCTCGCTGATGGCCGGCGTCTATCGCGGCGATCATCTCGCATTCGTCGGCATTGTCGGCACCGGCTTTGGCCAGGACAAGGTCCGCCGGCTGTTGCCCGTGCTGAAGGCGCATGAATCCGACGAGAGCCCGTTCGGCGGCGAGAATGCGCCGCGCAAGGCGCGCGATATCCATTGGCTGAAGCCAGACCTCGTCGCCGAGATCGAATTTGCCGGCTGGACCGAGGGCGGCAATATCCGGCAGGCTGCGTTCAAGGGACTGCGGCAGGACAAGCCGGCCAAGGAGGTGGAGGCCGAAGAGCCGGCCAAGACCGAGATCGCCGAGCCGAAGCCGGGCAGGGCCGCGGCGAAGGCTGCGAAATCGGCTGCGGATAAATCCTCTGTTGTCATGGGCGTCGTGATCTCCAAGCCCGACAAGGAGCTGTGGCCCGACGCCTTCGACGGCGAGGGCGTGACCAAGCTCGATCTCGCGCGCTATTTCGAGACGGTCGGCGAATGGATGATCGTCCATCTCAAGGGCAGGCCGTGCTCGATCGTGCGCGCGCCTGATGGCATCAATGGCGAAAAGTTCTTCCAGCGCCATGCGATGCAGGGCATGTCGAACCTCTTGGAGCTCGCAAAGGTCTCCGGCGACCGCAAGCCCTATGTGCAGATCGATCGCATCGAGGGACTGGCGGCGGTTGCGCAGATCGGCGGGCTCGAACTGCATCCCTGGAATTGCGCGCCCGATATCTACGATACGCCGGGGCGACTGGTGTTCGATCTCGATCCCGCGCCGAACGTCGAATTCGCAGACGTCATCGAGGCCGCCAAGGACATGCGCCAGCGGCTCTCAGCGGTCGGCCTCGAGAGCTTCTGCAAAACCACCGGCGGCAAGGGCCTGCATGTCGTGGCGCCATTGCTGTATGGCGCAAAGGACCGCGTGACCTGGAAGGAGGCCAAAGCGTTCGCGCAGGCGATCTGCCAGTGGATGGCCGATGACGACCCCGAGCAATATCTGCTCAACATGTCGAAGAAGCTGCGCAAGGGAAAGATCTTCCTCGACTATCTGCGCAACGACCGGATGTCGACTGCGGTCGCTCCGCTGTCGCCACGCGCACGCGAAGGTGCCACCGTCTCGATGCCGCTGACTTGGGCGCAGGTGCGCGGCGATCTCGATCCGAAGAAGTACACGGTGCGCACCGTGCCGTCGCTGCTCGCGCGGAGCAAGGCCTGGGATGGCTATGACGATGCCGCCACGTCGATCAAGGCGGCGATGAAGAAGCTGGCAGCGAAGAAGTAGCGATGAGGTAGGTGGGCAAAGCGCAGCGTGCCCACCATTTCTTGCGGAGTGTGGATGGCGGGCACGCTGCGCTTTGCCTACCCTGCAGCCACCGTCGTCATGCCCCGCGAAGGCGGGGCATCCAGTATGCGGCGGCCTCTCGGCTTATGCATCGACGTCTCCGGAATACTGGATCACCCGCTTTCGCGGGTCATGACAGCGGAGAAACAGCGTCAGATCCTCCCGAGCAATAGCAGGATCAGCAGGATGACGATCACGAGTCCGAGCCCGCCGCCGCCGTAGTAGCCGGTGCCATAGAACGGCCCGCCGCCTACGCCGCTGAAGCCGCCCAGCAGCAGGATGATCAGAATGATGAGTATGATCGTTCCAATTGACATATAAGTCTCTCCTCAGCCCGGAGGGCCTGGTTGCCGCTTCTGCCCTTCTTGAGGAAAACGAACCTAATTCATGAAGGTTCCGGCTCTCCCGCCGCACGTATCGGCCTTCTGTTTAGCTGACGTGGCACTACATGCAGTTGATCAGAGGAGGAATTTTGCAATGTCTGCTCCATTGGTCGTTTCGATTCCGCATAGCCTTGGCCGCGAGGAAGCCATGCGTCGCCTGAAGACGGGACTCTCGCGCGCTGCGAACAGCGTGCCGGTGCTCAAGGTCGATGAGGAGCGCTGGGAGGACAATCGCATGGTCTTTCGCGTGCGCGCGCTCGGACAGGCCGCAACCGGTCACGTCGATGTCAACGAAGATAATGTCAATGTGGAAGTGACATTACCCTGGCTGCTGCAACGCTTTGCCGAAGTCGCGCAAACCGCGATCCGCAATCGGGGCCGTCTGCTGCTGACCAAACGCAATTGAAGCGCGGCGTATCCGCAGTGAACGCTGCGCTCCCTCTCCCGCTTGCGGGAGAGGTGGCGTCCCTTATTCAGGCGCGGACGCGCTTTCGGGTTGGCTTTAAGACGGCGGCGACTTTCGCCTTGAGGACGGCAACAGGCATATGCCTGAAGAGCGTGGAGAGCTGCAGCTCGTTCTCGCCGGCGTCGGTGACATAACCTTTAATCGTGACCGCGCCGTCGAAAGCCTCTGCTTTCGGCCAGACACGGCCGACTTCGGTGAAAGGCGCGAAGGACTTTGCAACGGCGACGATGACTGCATCCCGTTCCCATTGTCGCGCAAAGGCGATGATGTGATCGCGGTGTGCTCCACTCGTCTCCAGCGGCAGATAGTTGCCTTGCGTGAACACGTCGGGGAATTCGCTGCGAAGCCGCAGCAGGTGCCGGGTCCAGGCGAGCTTCAACCGACCGTCGGGCCATTGCTGGACAAGCTGCGCCCAGTCCGGCTCTTCCAACACGGCAAGCGCGGATGTGCGCGCGGCGAAGTCGACCGGACGGCGATTGTCAGGATCGACGAGGGAAAAATCCCAGAACTCGGTGCCCTGGTAGAAGTCCGGCACGCCGGGAAGCGTCGCCTTCAGCGTGAGCTGGCTCAGCGAATTCAGCGCGCCCAATAGCGACACCCGCCGTGCCAGGGCTTCCAGCGCGTTCAGGAAGTCGGCCGAGCGGGAACGGTCCAGGATACGCTCGAGGAACGTCTTGACCCCGGCCTCATAGACCTCATGCGGATTGAGCCAGCTCGTCTCCTGCTTGCCTTCGCGCGACGCTTTCAGCGCATAGGCCTGCATGCGCTCGAGGAAGCGGGGATCATCAGGTTGCCATGCGCCGAGCATTGCCTGGTAGAGCATGTATTCCGATGTCGCCGATGGTGCGCGAAATTCGCCTTCGACCACAAGGTGCGGCGCGTTGAGGACTTTCCAGCGCGATACCGCGCTGGTCCACTCACCGGGAATTTCAGCCAGCGCCAGGATGCGGGCACGAGCATCCTCGCCGCGCTTGGTGTCGTGGGTCGCGGTCGCGGTTATGCCGTGTGGCCCTTCATTGGCGCGCCTCTGCATCATCTGGTGAAATGCGTCGACCGACAGCGCTTTCGCGGCCGGATCGCCGCCGACTTCGTTCAGCGCGAGCAGGCGATGATAGCGGTAGAAGGTGGTGTCCTCCAATGACTTTGCCATCATCGGACCGGTGAATTGCTGCACCTTCTGCGCAAAGCGGCGGACGCGCGGCGCGCTGTGAGTGGCGCGGCCGGGCTCGATCAGGTCCATGGTCAGCGCGTCCTGGAGGAAATCGAAAATGCCTTCGTCGGCGGCGAACCAGTCGCCGCGCGCCCGCTCGATCGTGTGGGCGATCAAGGCTCGATCATGCGGCGTCGGGCCGGAGGCAGTGAGATAAGTGCGATAGACCGGGAAGTGCAGCACATAGAGCTCGAGCGCCTGCCGCAGGCTGTCGGCGGAAAAATCGCGCGTCGAGTAGTGGCCGTTCGCGATCCGCGCGAGCAGCCGCCACAGCACCGTGAACTCGCTGGTGAGCAGCGTCTCGAGCACGCGGCGCTTAGCTTCTTTCAGCACCGGCGCGAGCCTCGGCGAGCGGTTGCTGATCTGCCGCCAGATCTCGTCGAGCGGCGCCAGGCCCTTGCCGTCGACCAGGACTTGGGCGATCGCGTTCATCCATTCATAGCCGGTGGTGCCGTGAACGCCGGCAAGCGCGGGCAGCTTCTCATGCTCGCCGAGGATCTTTTCGATCACAAGATAGAACGGCCTGCCGCCGCCTTGCGCATGGCGGATCAGGCGGCGCAGCCGCTGGCAATATTGCGCGGGATCACACAAGCCGTCGATATGATCGAGCCGCAATCCCTGCAGCTTGCCTTCGGCGATCAATCGCTGCACGAGCAGGTGGATCGCCTCGAATGTGGCGGCATCCTCGACGCGGATGCCGGCGAGATTGTTGATGTCGAAGAAACGGCGATAGTTGATGTCGCTGGAGGCGAGCCGCCAATGGCCGAGCTTGTAGTGCTGGCGTTCGAGCAGATGATGCAGCGCGAGCGTTTGCGCCGGGCGGCCCTCGCCGGCGCGGTAGGCCGATAGCCCGCGCGCGATGATCTCGGCGGCATCTGCGATTGCCGTCAGTTCCGCCTTGAACCCCGGGGCTTCCTTCCGATTGGGATGCCGCAGTCCCGTGTAGCGCGACGCCAGCGCGAGGATGCCCTTGCCGGCATCGCTCTCGGCGGCGTCAGCCTCGCGCACGATCGTTCGCAGCACCTCGCCATAGCGCTCGGGTGCGATCGGCAGGCGGTGCTCGAAATACCAGGCGGAGAAGCTGCCCTCGCCGGCATCGTAGCGCAGCTCGATCTCGCCGCGCTCCAGCGCTTGCCCATAGGACGAACCTAGGATCGGCAGCAGCACGCCGCCGCGGGCGCGGTAGGGCAATTGCTCCCAGTCGATGTCGAAGGAGGCGGCGTGCGGCGAGGTGGGGCCCCACTCGAGCACGTCGAGCCACCAGGGATTGTCGTCGAAATGCACGCCAACATGATTGGGCACGAAGTCCAGGATCAGCCCGATATCGTGCTGCTTGAGCGCCGCATTTAAGCGCTCGAAACCGGCTTCGCCGCCGAGTTCCGGATTGAACTTGGTGTGATCGACGATGTCATAGCCGTGGGTCGAACCCTTGCGCGCCTTCATGAAGGGCGAGGCATAAAGATGCGTGATGCCGAGCGCCTTCAGATAAGGCACGACTTCGGCGGCGGCATCGAAGTCGAAATCGGCGGTGAGCTGCAACCGATAGGTCGCGATCGGAATCGCGGGGGGCATTCTTCTATCCGATGTGCCAGCACACCGACCAAGCGGGGATGTTATCGCCCAACGCGCTGCCCCAGATCAAAGTTCCCGTGGGCCGGTCTTTTGGCGTTGCAATCTCTCGGTTGCCGAGATTGGCGGTCAGCGACAGTTGCCTGCCGTCGCCCATGCGCCAATGCGCCGTCAGCAGGTCGGCCTCCGCCTGCGCGTCGCCGAAGCTGGCGCCGGCAAGCCGTGGCATGATTTCGCGGCGGCGCATCGCAAGCAGGCTCCTGACCAGCGCCAGCCGTGTCCGTCCCGGCTCGCGGTCGCGCTCCGTCCAATCCAGCACGGCCGACTGAAAGGTCGATTGCTGCAGCGGATCGGGAACCTCGTCGCCATATTTGGCATAGGCCCAGGCATATTCCTCACGCCGGCCCTTGCGGACGGCGTTGGCGAGATCGCCGTGGAAATCGCAGAAGAACGGAAACGGCGCCTTCGAGCCCCATTCCTCGCCCATGAACAGCATCGGCGTCATCGGCGCCAGCAGCGTGATCGCCAGCGCGGCCTCGATGGCTTTTGGATCGGCGAAGCTCTCGAGACGGTCGCCGAAGGGGCGATTGCCGATCTGGTCGTGGTTCTGCAGGAAGTTGACGAAAGAGGTCGGCGACAGCGCGCCGCTCGGCTCGCCGCGGCGGATGCCGCCCCAGAACGTCGAGACCTCTCCCTGGTAGACGTAGCCGGACGAGAGCGCGCGGGCGAGATCGTCACGCGGCGAGCGCTGGTAGTCGCCGTAATAGCCTTGCGCCTCCCCGGTCAGCATCACGTGCCAGACGTGATGATAGTCGTCGTTCCACTGCCCGCGATATTTGCCGCGCGGCGGGTCTTCGGTAGCATCGAGCAGGCTCGCACGATTGTCGCTGTTCTCGAGCACCAGGTTGATGTGCCGGCCGGCCTCCGCCGCAAGCCTGCCGACAGCGATGCTGAGATCATGCAGGATCGGAATTTCGCCTGTTTCCACGATGGTGTTGACGGCGTCGAGCCGCAGGCCGTCGAAGCGGTAGTCACGCAGCCAATGCACCGCGTTCCCGATCGCGAAGTCGCGCACTTGCTTGACGCGATAATCGATGGCGCTGCCCCAGGGCGTGTGCGCGTCGGTGAAGAAGCTGGGCGCGTAGCGGCCGAGATAATTTCCTTCGGGGCCGAAATGGTTGTAGACGACATCAAGCATCACCATCAGCCCGCGCTGATGGGCGGCGTCGATCAGCGCCTTCAAATCCTCCGGCCGGCCATAGGCGCTGTCGGGCGCGTACCACAGGACGCCGTCATAGCCCCAGTTGCGTGTTCCTGCGAAATCGGCGAGCGGCATCAATTCGAGCTCGGTGATGCCGCTCTCCACGAGATGGTCGAGCCTGTCGATGATCGCGCGATAGGTGCCTTCGGGTGTGAAGGTGCCGACATGCGCTTCGAGGACAACCGCCTCATGCCACGGCCGCCCGCGCCAGTCGGTGGCGCGCCATTGGAAAGCGTCGTGATCGATCACCTCGCTCGGGCCGAAGACGTCGTCGGGCTGGAACGCGGAAGCCGGGTCGGGGACGTCGACCTCATCATCGATGCGAAACTTGTAGCGCGCGCCAGCGGCGACTCCAGGGATTTCGACCTTGAACCAGCCATCGTCGCCGCGGCTCAGCGCATGCGGCTTGTCGAGCAGCACGTCGACGCGCTTGGCCGCCGGCGCCCACAGGCGGAACAGCGCGCCGTCCTTCGTCAGCAGGGGACCGAAATGCCGCTCATTCATGCCGAGCCCGCAAAGGCGAGCACCGAGCGGGAAGGCGCCTTGATGTCGGCGCCCGACGCGAAATCAACGGGCATCTGCTTGTTCTCGGTGGTGTTGAGCACCTGGCGCCAGTTCCTGTACTCGGGCATCACAGGCATCTTGAACGCGATCTCTTCCGGTGCGGCATTCAGCACAATAAAGATCGGCGCCTGCCCTTGTTCCATCGGTCCGAGCACATAAGAGAGAAAACGCCCTTCCGGGAAATTCCAGTCGGACTCCTTCATCTCTTCCGCCGCCGGCGTCAGCCACAGCACGCCGTAGGAGCCGTCGGCGCGGCGGCCATCCAGCCAGCGCTGCGAGCGAAGCTGGGCGAACTTGCGGCGCAGCTCGGTCAAATGGCCGACGAAATCGGTGAAGTCCTCGACCTCGTCGCCGAAATTGTCCCAATTGACCCAGCCGACCTCGTTGTCCTGGCAGTACGCATTGTTGTTGCCATCCTGCGAATTGCCGACCTCGTCGCCGGCGAGCAAGAGCGGCGTGCCCTGCGCCAATAGCAGGCAGGCGAGCTGGTTCTTCCGCAACTGGCGGCGCAGCGCGATGATGTCGGGATCGTCGGTCGGACCCTCGACGCCGCAATTGTTGCTGTGATTGTCGTTGGAGCCGTCGCGATTGTCCTCGCCATTGGCTTCATTGTGCTTCTGGTTGTAGCTGAAGAGGTCCATCAGCGTGAAGCCGTCATGCACGGTGATGTGATTGACGCTAGCGCGCGTCGCGCGATTGTCGTGATTGAACAGGTCCGATGAGGCCGTCATGCGGCGTGAGACTTCGCCGATCAGGCTGCCTTCGCCGCTCCAATAGCGCCGCATCGCGCTGCGATAGCGGTCGTTCCATTCCGACCATTGCGAGGGGAACGCGCCGACCTGGTAGCCGCCAAGGCCGAGGTCCCAGGGTTCGGCGACGAGCTTGACGGTGGAGAGCACCGGATCCTGCCTGACCGCGGTGAGGAAGGACGCGGCGCGGTCATAGCCGTTCGGTACGCGCGCCAGCGTGGTCGCGAGATCGAAGCGGAAGCCGTCGACGTGGCACACCTCGACCCAGTAGCGCAGCGAGTCCATCACCATCTGCAGCACGCGCGGATGGGTGAGCCTGACCGAATTGCCGCAGCCGGTGAAGTCGTCATAGTAGCGCGGATTGTCCGGCTTCAGCCAGTAATAGGAGGCGTTGTCGATGCCGCGGAACGACAGCGTCGGGCCCATATGGTTGCCCTCGGCGGTGTGGTTGTAGACGACGTCGAGCATCACCTCGATGCCGGCATCGTGCAGTCGCGCCACAGTGGTGCGGAAGGAATCGAGCGCATTGTCCTGCGCGTAGCGCGGCTCCGGCGCGAAGAAGGCGAGCGTGTTGTAGCCCCAATAATTGGCGAGCTTCTTCTCGACCAGGATGCGGTCGTCGATCAGGCCGTGGATCGGCAACAGTTCGATCGTGGTGACGCCGAGCCGCCTCAGATGATTGATCATCGCGGGCGAGGACAGTCCGCCATAGGTGCCGCGCAGGTTCGGCGCGACGTCCTCGCGCTTCTGCGTCAGTCCCTTGACATGAGCCTCGTAGATGATCGTGTCTTCCCAGGGGATGTGGGGACGGATTTCGCGGCGGCCCCAGTTGAAGGTCTCATCGACCACGACCGCCTTCGGCATGCCGCGGGCATTGTCGCGCCGGTCAAAGGAAAGGTCCTCGCGCGCGCTGCCGGTGCGGTAGGCGAAATGTGCATCGCTCCACACCAGCCGCCCCGCGAGCCGCTTGGCATAGGGATCGAGCAGGAGCTTGTTGGCGTTGAACCGGTGGCCGCGCTCCGGCGCGTAGGGGCCGTAGACGCGATAGCCGTAGAGCTGGCCCGGCGAGACGTCGTTGAGATAGCCGTGCCAGACGTCCTCGGTGCGCTCCGGGAGTTCGATGCGTTCGAGCTCGCGCCGGCCCTGGCTGTCGAACAGGCACAGCTCGACCTTCTCCGCATTCGCGGAGAACAACGCAAAATTGGTACCCCTTCCGTCCCAACTGGCGCCCAGCCGGGACGACGTTCCCCCAGTCAGTCGCATACGTCAGCTTTCAGGTACGAGGAAGATCGCAGCCAGCGGCGGAATGGTCAGGCTGAGCTCGGGCACAATGCCTTCATGCGTGACCACCTCACCGATATTGCCGACATTGCTGCCGCCATAGTGGGAGGAATCCGAATTCAGCACCTCGCGCCATTTCCCGGCAAAGGGAACACGAATGCGATAATCGTGATAGACGTTCGGCGAGAAGTTGACCACCACCAGGCAGCGCGAACGCGCGCTGTTGCCCTTGCGGATCCAGGCGAACACGTTGTGGTCGGCGTCATCGGTGATGACCCATTCGAAGCCGGCCGGATCGCAATCCAGTTCATGCAGCGCGGGGAGCGCGCGATAGAGCCGGTTGAGATCGCGGATCAGCGCCTGCACGCCGGCATATTTCGGTTGCGCGAGCAGATGCCAGTCGAGTGAATGTTCGTGAGCCCACTCGCGCTCCTGGCCGAACTCGCAGCCCATGAACAACAGCTTCTTGCCGGGATGGCCGAACATGAAGCTGTAATAGGCGCGCAAATTCGCGAAGCGCTGCCAGTCGTCGCCGGGCATGCGGCCCAGGATCGAGCGTTTGCCGTGCACGACCTCGTCATGCGAGAGCGGCAGGATGAAGTTCTCGGAAAAGGCGTAGTGCAGGCCGAACAGGATGTCGCCGTGGTGATACTTGCGGTGGACAGGCTCCTTGCCGATGTAGCGCAAGGTGTCGTGCATCCAGCCCATGTTCCACTTGTAGCCGAAGCCGAGCCCGCCGAATTCGACCGGGCGCGACACCTGCGGCCAGGCGGTCGATTCTTCCGCCGCGGTCGTCGCCTGCGGAAAGCGCCCGAACAGTTCGGTGTTGAAGCGGCGCAGAAAGTCGATCGCCTCCAAATTCTCGCGGCCACCATATTTGTTCGGGATCCAGCCGCCCGGCGGACGGCTGTAATCGAGATAGAGCATGGAGGCGACCGCATCGACGCGCAGTCCGTCGATGCCATAGCGGTCGAGCCAGAACAGCGCGTTCGAGACCAGGAAATTGGTCACCTCGGTGCGCCCGTAATTGTAGATCAGCGTGCCCCAGTCGAGATGGCGACCCTGCAGCGGGTTGGCGTGCTCATAGAGCGCGGTGCCGTCGAAATGGCCGAGGCCGTGCGGATCGTCCGGGAAGTGTCCGGGCACCCAGTCGAGCAGCACCCCTAACCCTTCGCGATGACAGGCATCGACGAGCGCAGCGAAGTCGGCCGGCGAGCCGAACCGGCTGGTCGGCGCGAACAGGCCGGTCGGCTGATAGCCCCAGGAGCCGTCGAATGGATGCTCGCTGACGGGAAGGAATTCGAGATGGGTGAAGCCCATGTCGCGCGCATAGGCCGGAAGCTGCTCGGCGAGCTCGCGATAGGTCAGCCACTCATTGTTGCCTTTGCGGCGCCATGAGCCGAGATGGACCTCGTAGATCGAGATCGGCGCGCCAATGCCGTTGATGCCTGGTGGCGCTGCCTGCGGATGCGGAATGTGGTCGAGGTCGACCACGATCGAGGCGGTCTTCGGGCGCAGCTCGGCGCCGAATGCCACCGGATCGGACTTCAGCGGCAGATGTTGGCCATTGGGGCCGATGATGTCGAATTTGTAGTGGTCGCCGGCGCGGGCATGCGGGATGAACAATTCCCAATAGCCAGGGCCGCGGACCCGCATCGGATGCCGCCGCGCATCCCAGAAGTTGAAATCGCCGACCACGCTGACCCGCCGCGCGTTCGGCGCCAGCACCACGAAGGCGACGCCCTCCACGCCGTCGAGCGTCATCGGATGCGCACCGAGCTTGTCGTAGATGCGCTGGTGGGTGCCTTCGCCGAGCAAATAGAGATCGAAGTCGCTCAACACCGGCGGGAAGCGATAGGGGTCGTCGAGATCGACGACATGGTCGCCGAAGCGGGCGCGGAGCTGGTATCGGCGCGAGCCGTTCGGCAGCGCGCCGGCGAACAGGCCAGCATCATGAATGCGCGCGAGCGGCGCGGTTTCGCCATGCTCGCCGATCGCCTCGACATTGGAGGCTTCCGGCAGGAAGGCGCGCACCACGCTCTGGTCGCCCTCGGAGTGGAGCCCGAGATAGCGGAAGGGGTCGGAATGGCGGCCCTCGATGATCGCGTAGGCTTCAGCAGGCAATCTGGTCATTGCGGCTCATGCGGTTGTTGCGCCAGGATACGGAGCATCCCGGTCAGCGGGACGCGCAGCCAGTCGGGCCGGTGCGCCAGCTCATATTCGATCTCGTAGAATGCTTTCTCAAGCAGGAAGAAGTTGAGCATCCGCTCCGCGGCTTCCGGATCGGCCGGCCACAAGGGCTGGCCCGCCATGGTCTCGCGATAGACGGCCAGGAACGTCGCGGTAGCCCGATCCCGCCAGTCGGCGAGCGCCAGCGCGAGCTTGCTTTGTTCGTCGGGTGCGACCTTGAGCGCCCTATCGAGCGCAGCGGTGACGGAGTAGTCGATCGAGCGGACTAGCCCGGCGACATCGCGCGCCGCCGGCGCCTTGCGCCGCCGCTCAGCGATGCTCCGCCGCGGCTCGCCCTCGAAATCGATGATGAAGATGTCGTCCTTGACGATCAGCATCTGGCCGAGATGGAAGTCGCCGTGATGGCGGATGTTTAGGCCGTCGATGTCTCCGGGCAGCAGCGCCTTCAGCCGGGCCGGCAAGCTATCCTGCTGCGCCAGAAACTGAGCCACCAGCGGGCGATCGGCCTCTTTCAGCGTATCCCGTCGCTGCGTCAGTGTCTCGAAAACGCGATCGGCACGGGCCAGGATGTCGTCGATCCAGCGCTGCACGTCTTCCGGCCTGGTCGGCTCCGGCACGAACTCGGGCAGGTCGCGGTTGCTCGCCAGCGCAATGTGCAGTTCGGCGACCCGTTTTCCCGTCTGCGCCATGTAGCGCAGATAGGAGATCTGCTGTTCGCTTTGCTTCGTCTCATGATTGGTCGCGAGCAGCCGCTGCTCCTCGACGAAGCGGTCGAGATAGGCTGATGTGACGGTCCATGCCTCGCCCTGGTTGGTGACAAAGGCGTGAACGATGCCGATCGCACTGTGCTTCTCACCCTCGACGAGCTCGACCGTGCCGAGCAGCGCCGGCGTGTTGGCGAAGCCCGCGACGTCGGTGAGGAAGCGTCCCATCTCGATCTCCGGATTGATGCCGGGCTCGAGCTTGCGGTAGATTTTGACGACGTAATCCTCGTCGACCAGCGCCGTGCTATTGGACTGCTCGGTCTCCACCGCGCGGATGCGCTGGGGCTGTTTGATCGGCTTGTCCGTGAAGCGGCTGGTCGGGCGGAATTCGAGGCGCAGCGCGATGCCGAGCTCCTCGTCCTCGACCGTCAGCGACTGCGCCAGATTGCGGAGCAACAGCGCGATGAAGATCTCGTCGGTCGCAACATCGAGCAGCGTGCCCTCGCGCGCGCCTTGCCGTACCGCGGCTAGGGCGCGCGGATTGTAGCGCTCGCGGTCGAAGCGCACCCATTCGATCCGGATCGGCAGCACGTAGCGTGAGGTGGCGCCGCGCCGAGTCGTCTCGAAGAAAGCGAGCCAGGGGCGGTTGTCGCCGATATCGCAGAAGGGAATCGCGGAGACGAGCTGCGGCTGGATTGCCTTCGACAAACTCTCCGGATACCAGCGCGCCCGCGACAGGTGGCCCGGCAGCACGTCGCGCTCGAACACACCGCGGGCACGCGCCAGCGACACCCAGGTCGAGTTCAGCGGCACGACCAGCGTCTCGAATTCCGGCACCGCGCGCCGCGGGATGGCGATGGACTTGTCCGGCTCCTGGAGCTGGAACCAGTAGAAGCCATACGGCGCGAGCGTGACCATGTAGGGCAGTTCGCCGATCGTCGGGAAACGCGTTCGGCCGAGCATCTCCAGGGGAATGCGTCCCTTGAAGGCGGAAAGGTCGAGCTCGGTCGCCTGCGCCGAGCGCGACAAATTGGCGACGCAGAGAATAACCTCGTCCTGATACTGCCTGACATAGGCGAGCACCGAGCGGTTCTCGGGGCGGATGAAGGTCATGGAGCCGCGGCCGAAGGCCAGCGTCGACTTGCGCACCGCGATCAGGCGTTTGGTGGCGCTGAGCAGCGACGACAGGCTGCGCGACTGCGCTTCCACGTTCACGGCCTCGTAGCCGTAGACGGGGTCCATGATCATGGGTGCGTAGAGCCGCGCCGGGTCGGCGCGGGAGAAGCCGCCATTGCGGTCCGGGCTCCATTGCATCGGCGTGCGGACGCCGTTGCGGTCGCCGAGATAGATGTTGTCGCCCATCCCGATCTCGTCGCCGTAATAGATGATCGGCGTGCCCGGGAACGAGAGCAGGAGCGAGTTCATCAATTCGATCTTGCGCCGGTCATTGTCCATCAATGGCGCGAGGCGGCGGCGAATGCCGACATTGATGCGGGCGCGGGGATCGTTGGCATAGGTCGACCACAGATAGTCGCGCTCGACATCGGTGACCATTTCCAGCGTCAGCTCGTCATGGTTGCGGAGGAACAGCGCCCATTGGCAACTGGCCGGGATGTCGGGCGTCTGCCGCAGGATGTCGGTGATCGGAAAGCGGTCCTCCTGCGCGATCGCCATGTAGATGCGCGGCATCAGCGGGAAATGATACGCCATGTGGCATTCGTCTTCCCGGCCGAAATATTCCTGCACGTCCTCCGGCCATTGATTGGCTTCGGCGAGCAGGATCTTGCCCTTGGCGTAGGTGTCGAGCTCGCGCCGCAGCAGTTTGATGATGGCGTGAGTCTCGGGCAGGTTCTCGTTGTTGGTGCCTTCGCGCTCGCAGAGATAGGGAATGGCGTCGAGCCGGAAACCGTCGACGCCGGTGTCGAGCCAGCGCTTCATCACCTGCACGATGGCGCGCACCACGCGCGGGTTGTCGAAGTTCAGGTCCGGCTGGTGCGAGAAGAAGCGGTGCCAGTAGAACTGGCCCGCTTCGGGGTCCCAGGTCCAGTTCGACTTCTCGGTATCGGTGAAGATGATCCGCGTGCCCTGGTATTTCTGGTCGGTGTCGCTCCAGACATACCAGTTGCGTGCGCTCGAGCCGGGATGGCTGCGGCGCGCGCGCTTGAACCAGGCGTGCTGGTCAGAGGTGTGGTTGACGACGAGCTCGGTGATGACACGAAGGCCGCGCTTCTTGGCTTCATGGATGAAGCGCTTGAAGTCCTTCATCGTTCCGAAATCGGGATTGATGTCGCCATAGTCGGCGATGTCGTAGCCGTCATCACGCCCCGGGGACGGATAGAATGGCAACAACCACAGCGTGGTGACGCCGAGATCCTGCAGATAGCCGAGCTTCTCGGTCAGCCCCGCGAAATCGCCGATGCCGTCATTGTTGCTGTCGGCGAAGGCCTTGACGTGGAGCTGGTAGATGATGGCGTCCTTGTACCAGAGCTCGTCCGCCGTCTCGGTGGCCACCAGTTCCTTTGTCTCGACCGCTGAAAGCACGTTCATGGCACCGCCCCCTTCAGGCCAGGCAGCGGAACAGCACCGCCGGATCGCGCATCGGGTCAATCCGCACCCGGATGCCGCCCCAGTCGAGTGCATGGCGTTCGCCCGTGATCAGGTTCTCGACCGCAGCGACGTGGCGGCGCTCATCGCCGGTGCCCGTCTGGACATCGCCGAGCGGCAGCCAGACTTCGTGGGCGTCGCGCGACAATGCAATTGCGACCGCAACCGTGTTGCTCCCGTCGACGGATTCCTTGACGAACCCGATTACGTTGCCGTCCTCGATGGGCAGGAAACGCAGATTGCTGGTCTGCTGCAACGCTGCGTTGGCGCGGCGCGCCAGGTTGAGGGCACGGATATAGGGCTTGATGTTGCCGGGCTTGTCCCAGTCACGCACCTTGATCTCGTATTTCTCGGAATCGAGATATTCCTCCCGCCCGGGGATCGGCTCGTGCTCCAGCAGCTCGAAACCGTTGTAGATGCCGTAGGTGCCGGACAGCGTCGCCGCCAGCGCCACGCGCGACTTGAACATCCAGGGTTCGCCGCCCTGCAGATGGAAGGGCAGGATATCGGGCGTGTTGACGAAGAAATTCGGTCGGTAGAAGTCGCGCTCCGGATAACGGGTGAGCTCGATCAGGTATTGCTCCAGCTCCCAGCGCTGGGTGCGCCAGGTGAAATAGGTATAGGACTGGGTGAAGCCGAGTTTTGCCAATCCCTTCATCAGCTTCGGCCGGGTGAAGGCTTCGGCGAGGAAGATCACGTCGGGATGGTGCAACTGCACCTGGTGGATCAGCCATTCCCAGAACGGGAACGGCTTGGTGTGGGGATTGTCGACGCGGAAGATCTTCACGCCCTGGTCGACCCAGAACAGGATCACGTCCCGCAGCGCATTCCACAGCGAGCCTGAATCCTCGCAGCCGAAATCCGGGTTGACGATGTCCTCATATTTCTTCGGCGGATTCTCCGCATAGCGCATCGAACCGTCGGGGCGCTTCTTGAACCATTGCGGATGTTCCTTCAGCCAGGGATGGTCCGGCGAACATTGCACCGCGAAGTCGAGCGCGACTTCCATGTTGTGCTCTCTGCATGCCGCGACGAAGGCGCGGAAGTCCTGCAACGTGCCCAATTCCGGATGGATGGCGTCGTGGCCGCCTTCGGCCGAGCCGATCGCGTAGGGGCTGCCGGGATCGCCTTCCTTGGCGGTGACCGCATTGTTGCGTCCCTTGCGGTTGATCTTGCCGATCGGATGGATCGGCGTGAAGTAGACCACGTCGAACCCCATCGCCGCGACGTCAGGCAACCGGTCGATGCAGTCGCGGAAGGTGCCGTGCTGTCCCTCGACTTTGCCCTGGCTGCGCGGGATCATCTCATACCAGGAGCCGAAGCGCGCCCGCGGCCGGTCGGCGACGAACGGGAAGAGCTGTGAGCGCGTCAGGTCGGGTCGCGACTGGCTTTCGGCCATCGCGTCCTGCAATTCAGGTGTGAGCAGGGCAGCCGGATCGCCGGTCTGGAGATAGGTCTCGCACTGCTTGAGGATGATGGCCGCAGCCGCTCGTCCGCCGGCCTGCGCCTTGGTCAGCATGCCCGCGCCTTCGATGGCATCGAGCGTCACATCGGTGCCGGCCTTCTGCTTCAGCTCAAAGCCGTGCCGCCAGGTGGCGAATTCGTCGGTCCAGGCCTCGATCGCATAGAAATAACGGCCGGGCGTGTCGGGGACGAAGGAGCCAAACCAGCGATCGTTCCCGTGCATGGTCATCGGCTCGCGCCGCCATTCGTGGTCGAGCTCGCCGCGCCAGATCAGTTCTGCAGCGACGATGTCATGCCCGTCGCGATAGACGTCGGCCCAGACCTCAACGGGCTCCCCCACGATGCGTTTCACGGGGTAGCGGCCGCCATCGATCAGCGGATAGACGTCTTCGATATGGAAAGTGCCGGCGGCACTCTCGACAGTTTGAGCGGTTTTGTTCACGGTGATGCCGCCATTGACAAGGAAATGACGCCCCCGTTGCGTGAAGGATACGCTCCGGACTGATATAGAAAGCCGCTCATGGGACATTGGTTCCCATGGAACGCCTCGAAGGACAGCGAGTTAAACGTCATCTATCCCCTTCCCGCATCTACATAATTTCGTGACCCACTCTCCCGGGTCATGTGCAAAGCGCGTGCCGAATGGACCCCTACGCCAAAGCCAGAGACCTTGGAATTACGACCGAATATATCGACGGTCAGGGCCACCGCCGTGTGACAGACGCGGCTGCGTTGAAAACGATCCTCGACGCCTTGCCGCCGCGCGAGCCACGCCGGTGGATCGATCAGCCGGTTGTCGTGCGGCGCGGCCGCCCGGCGCCCTCGGAGCTTTCGATCGACGCCAAGTTGCCGGTCGGATGGACGATTTCGGCTGGTGGCAAAATGATGGCGAAGGGTGAGGCGGGCGACCGGACGATATCCTGGCCGCAGGATTTGCCGGTCGGGGTGTACCAGCTCCGCCTGAACGATGCTGCCGGATCGACCGAAGAGCTGCCGCTGATTGTCGCACCGGAACGTGCCTTTGGCGGCGATTTCGACCGCTGCTGGCTGCTTGCGGTCCAGCTCTACAGCGTGCGTTCCGCGCGCAATTGGGGCATGGGCGATTTCACCGATCTGCGGGGCTTGATCGAACTCGCCCATCAATTGGGTGCCGGTGGTGTCGGACTTAACCCGCTGCATGCGCTGTTCGATGACCGCCCCAGTGATTGTAGCCCCTATTCGCCGAACAGCCGGCTGTTCCTCAACGCGCTCTATATCGACGTCGAGAAGCTGCCGGAATTCCGCGTCGATCCCAGCGCGAAGGACAAGCTCGCGCAACTGCGCGCCGGGGACATCGTCGACTATCGTGCGGTTGCGGCGTCAAAATGGCAGGCGCTGCGCTCCGCGTTTGCGAGCTTCAAGGCGAGCCCGACGCTCGAGCGCCGTCAGGACTTCGAACGCTTCAGGAGCGAGCGCGGGCCGCTCTTGTCGCGCTTCGCGTGTTTCGAGGTGTTGCGGAAAAAGTTCAACCAGCCCTGGTGGGAATGGCCCGAAGAATGGCGGCGGCCGGACGACGGCAAGTGCAGCCGCCTGCGCAAGGGCGCCGATTTCGGCGAGATCGAATTCGTCGAGTTCGTGCAATGGAACGCTGACCGGCAGCTTGCGGCATGCAAGGCGCTGGCGCACCAGCTCGGCATGAAGGTTGGGCTTTATCTCGATGTCGCCGTCGGCGTGCAGTCCGACGGCTTCGATGCCTGGAACGAGCAGGACGCGATCTCGCGCCTGCTCGGCGTCGGCGCGCCGCCGGACCCGCTCAACACCGCCGGGCAGGATTGGGGTCTTGCCGGCTTCAACGCCGCTGGCCTCGAAATGCGTTTCTTCGAGCCGTATCGGGAAATGCTGCGTGCCTCGATGCGCCATGCCGGCGCGATCAGGCTGGATCATGTGCTCGGCTTGAAGCGGCTTTATCTGGTGCCGCAGGGCTTCGGTCCGGAGAATGGCGCCTATGTGCAGATGCCGTTCGAGGCGATGCTGGCCGCAACCGCGCAGGAGAGCGTGGCGCATCGGTGCGTCGTGATCGGCGAGGATCTCGGCACCGTGCCGGACGGTTTTCGTGAGCAGATGAACGACTGGGGCATCTGGTCCTATCTCGTGATGATGTTCGAGCGCGACGACACCGGGGCGTTTCGCGGCACCGACCGTTACGCCGCCAATGCGCTCGTCACCTTCAACACCCATGATCTTGCGACCTATGCCGGCTGGCGCTCGTTCAGCGATTTGAAGCTGAAGCGTTCGCTCGGCATCGATCCGGGCGAAAGCGACCAGGCGCGCTGGCATGCGCTGGGCATGCTGGACGAGGTGCTGCGCCAGAATGGCATCGACCGCCATGATCTTTATTCGGTCGCTACTTTCCTCTCCCGGACCAGGTCCCGCCTGCTGACGATCTCGCTGGAGGACCTGCTCGGCCTGGTCGACCAGCCGAACATCCCCGGCACCGTCGACGAACATCCGAACTGGCGGCGGCGGCTGCCGGTGTCGATCGAGCATATTGCTTCCGCCATCGATGTCGAAGCACTGAAGAACGCCACGCGCGCACGGTCGTCCGCATAAACCTGGAGCATGATCCGCAAAAGTGGGAACCGGTTTTCCCTCGCGACTAAGGCGCGGCGTTTGCGCGGAGATCATGCTCAAACAAGAGAGGAGCAGTCGCCACCGTGTCTTGCAGGATCGAGGATTACGGACTGATCGGCGATTGTGAGACGGCGGCGCTTGTCGGCCGCGACGGATCGATCGACTGGCTGTGCTGGCCCGCCTTCGATTGCGATGCCTGTTTCGCGGCGCTGCTCGGCAACAACAGGCATGGCCGCTGGTTGATCGCGCCAGCTGGGACCATCATCAAGACGTCCCGCCGTTACCGCGACAACACGCTGATCCTGGAGACGCGGTTCGAGACCGAAAGCGGCGTCGTCGAGCTGATCGATTTCATGCCGCCGCGCGGCAATGCGTCCGACGTCGTCCGGCTGGTGCATGGCGTGAAGGGCACCGTCGCCTTGCGGATGGAGCTGATCATCCGTTTCGGCTTGGGCGCGGATATTCCCTGGGTCAAGAAGAGCGAGGACGGATCGGCGCTGCTGGCGATCGCGGGGCAGGACATGATCGTGCTCCGCTCGCCGGTCGAGACCCACGGACATAACATGACCACGGTGGCCGAATTCACGGTCGGCGAAGGCGAGAGCTTGCCTTTCGTGATGACCTATGGACCCTCGCATCTGCCGGTTCCCGGGCCGATCGATCCCGCCCAAGCCTTGCAGGACACCGAAGCGTTCTGGACCGAATGGTCGAGCCGCTGCACCTATGAGGGGTTTGGTCGCAACCTCGTACTGCGCTCGCTGATCACGCTGAAGGCACTGACCTTCGCGCCGACCGGCGGCATCGTCGCGGCGCCCACGACCTCGCTGCCGGAAAAACTCGGCGGCCAGCGTAACTGGGACTACCGCTACTGCTGGCTGCGGGATGCGACCTTCACGCTGCTGGCGCTGATGAACTCGGGCTACACCGAGGAAGCGCTGGCCTGGCACAATTGGTTGTTGCGCGCGGCCGCGGGGGCGCCGGCCAACATGCAGATCATGTACGGCATCATGGGCCAGCGGCGGCTTCTGGAGTGGGAAGCGGTCTGGCTGCCCGGCTATGAGGGCGCGCAGCCGGTGCGCATCGGCAACGCCGCGCATGCGCAGTTGCAGCTCGACGTCTACGGCGAATTGATCGACGCCTTCCACCAGGCGCGCGTCGCGAAGTTGCAGCTCGACGATGCGAGCTGGTCGCTGGAATGCGCTGTGCTCGAACACCTTGCGGAAGAATGGGACCGACCGGACCACGGAATCTGGGAACGTCGTGGCGCGGGCAAGCACTATGTCTTTTCGAAGGTGATGACCTGGGTCGCCTTCGACCGCGGCATCAAGAGTGTCGAACAATTCGGCCTCAAGGCGCCGCTCGACAAATGGCGGATGCTGCGCGAGACAATCCACCGCGACATCTGCGCCAGGGGATTCGACCCCGAGCTCAATTCGTTCGTCGAATCCTATGGTTCGACACTGCTTGACGCCAGCCTGCTGCTGCTGCCGGCGGTCGGGTTCCTGCCGCCGACCGATCCGCGAATCCTCGGCACCTTGGCCGCGACCGAGCAACACCTGATCCGCGACGGCTTCGTGATGCGGCACGACCCGCGCGAAGTCTCCGAGGAGAAGCAGCCGATCGAAGGCGCCTTCCTCGCCTGCACGCTTTGGCTTGCCGACGCCTATGTGCTCGCGGGCGAGGTCGGGAAGGCGCAAACGCTGTTCGATCGCGTGATCGCGCTTGCCAATGACCTCGGCCTGCTCGCCGAAGAGTACGACGCCGTCGCCGGCCGCCAGACCGGCAATTTCCCGCAGGCGCTGACTCATATCGCGCTGATCAACACCGCGCACAATCTCAGCGACGCCAAGCGGGCGGCCGAGAAGCCGGCCGTGCAGCGGTCGAAATAGCCTGCCGCCCGGACCCGCGCGAAGGAACCGGCGGGGTCAACGATCATTGTCTGCAAATATCTGGTTGGAGGATCGGCAATGGCTCGCCTGTTCGCCGCAGCGCTGCTTGCATGTCTGATGTCGGGGCAGGCATTCGCTGCCGGCCTTGATGCCGCGGCGATCAACAAGGCCGGGTACCGGGCTCGCCCCGCGTCCGAGGAAAAGGCCGACGCGACAATCATCAAGGCCCAGGTGCTGCTCGAGCGCGCGCTGTTCTCGCCCGGAGAGATCGACGGCAAGTTTGCCGAGAATACGCGCAAGGCGCTACAGGCGTTCGCGGAAGCTAAGGGCCTGACGTTCCAAAAGACGCTCACCCCGGAGATCTGGGCAAAGCTGAACGAGACTGCCCAAGGCGACATCATCACGAGCTACACGATCTCCGAAAAGGATGTGAAAGGACCGTTTATCAGGAGCATTCCCGCCAAGTTGGAGGCGATGAAATCGCTGCCGGCGCTCGGCTACAAGAATGCGCGCGAGGCGCTTGCGGAGAAATTCCACATGAGCGAGGGGCTGCTGGCCCAGCTCAACCCCGGCAAGAAGTTCGACCGCGCCGGCGAGACCATTCTTGTCGTCAACGGTCGCGATCCCCAGCTGAAGCTGAACGTGGCGCGGATCGAGGTCGACAAGTCGCGGCAGACCGTCAAGGCCTTCGACGGCGGCGGCGCGCTGGTCGCCTTCTTTCCGGCAACCGTCGGCAGCGAGGACAAGCCGACGCCGAGCGGCACGCTCAAGGTGATCTCGTCCGACGCCAATCCCTTCTACCGCTACAACCCGGCGTACAAGTTCAAGGGCGTGCACGCCAAGCGGCCGTTCGTCATCAAGCCCGGCCCGAACAATCCGGTCGGGCTATATTGGATCGGGCTTTCAGGGGAGGGTTACGGAATCCATGGTTCGCCTGAACCATCGAAGATCAGCAAATCGGAATCCCACGGCTGCGTCCGTCTGACCAACTGGGACGCAACGCTGCTTGGGACGAGCGTCAAGAAAGAGACGCCGGTGGATTTTGTCGAGGGCGCGGGGAGCAAGGAGAGCTGACGGGACGGCGGTGCATTCGCCGTCACGCGGTCTCGTTATAGTTCAGCACCATCTCGATCGCCTTGGCGAAGCCGTCATGCTCGTTGCTGTCGGTTACGAACTTCGCCTGGCTCTTGACCTCGTCGCTGGCGTTGCCCATCGCGAACTGAACGCCGCTCCTCGCAAACATCGGCAAATCGTTGCGCATGTCGCCGATGGTTGCCACCGCCTCGGTCGGAATGCCCAATCGTTTTG
Source organism: Bradyrhizobium elkanii WSM2783 (assembly GCF_000472865.1). Taxonomy (GTDB): domain Bacteria; phylum Pseudomonadota; class Alphaproteobacteria; order Rhizobiales; family Xanthobacteraceae; genus Bradyrhizobium; species Bradyrhizobium elkanii_A. The sequence goes on from NZ_AXAP01000044.1 coordinate 53,290, forward strand.
CCATTGCCTCGACAAAGGTGCCCTTGTCGTGGCCGGGCGGGGTGACGTCGAGATAATAGGTTTGCGAGCGGACGGCGGTCGCCTCGGTGCCGACGGCCTCTTGCATCGAGCTTTCGCAGCGCGCGAGCAGCGGGGCGTCGGAAGAGGCGCCGACGATCTTGCAGGCCTGGTCGAGATAGGGCGTGAAATCCGTCACGATGGTCGCCTCGTGCCTGATGGTGTGCCGCTCGTGCGCGACATATTCGCCGTCGAGATTGGCCGTCAGCCAGCGGTCGTTGGTGAACAGCCAGATGTCGACGCCGAATTCGCGGAGCAGATCGATGGCCCGCCGCGCGGTCGCCGGCGGGATCAGGTGCTGCTCGATCGGCTTAAGCTGCGGATCGATGATCGAGCTGCCGTTGAAGGCACCGACCGGCAGCGTGATCGCCAGCGGCTCGATCAAAAATCCCATGCCGATCGAGGGGCGGCTGGAGACGATGGTGAAGCCGATACCCGCCGCATGCAGCTTGTGGGCGGCGGCTCGCGCGGCGTCGGTCAAAACCTTGTCCTTGGTCAGCAGCGTACCGTCGACGTCGGAAACGAGCAGGGCGATGCGGGTCATGGGGCTACTTCATTTGGCGGATGATGGCGTCGACGATGGTCTCGATCGTCGCGTCGATCGAGACGGTGATCGGGTGTTCGCTCAGGGCCGGCGGCTCCAGGGTCTGGAACTGGCTGGCGAGGAGGCCCGGCGGCATGAAATGGCCCTTGCGATGGGCGAGCCGGCTCGCGATTAGCGCCTCGGTCCCGTCGAGGAAGACGATGCCGACGTCACTGCGTCCATGCAGGAGGATGTCGCGGTAGGCGCGCTTCAGCGCCGAGCAGGCGACCACCAGGCGCTCGCCGGCCTTGCAGACGCGGTCGATCTCATCGGCGATTGCCTGCAGCCAGGGGCGGCGATCGTCATCGGTGAGCGGCTGGCCTGCGCTCATTTTCGCGACATTGCTTGCGGGGTGAAAGCGATCACCGTCCTCGAAACGCCAGCCGAGCCGCCCCGCGAGCGTCTCGCCGATCGTGCTCTTGCCTGAGCCGGAGACGCCCATCACGACGAGGGCGCAGAGGGTTGCCGGATCAGCCACTAAAATTCTCCGGCCGCGCCGCCTCGTCGATCAACCAGACCGTCTCGCCAATCGATTGCGCGCGGTTCGCCGGCAGGTTCTCGCCGGCGAAGACGCGGGTCAGGATTGCGCGCTTCTCCTTGCCCGCGGCCTCGAACAGCATTTCGCGGCAGCAAGCCAGCGTCGGCAGGGTCAGGCTGACGCGCGGCACGAACGGTTCGACATTGGCCTTGGGCACGCCGACCGCCCAATGGTCGATCACCTCGATCGCTGGGTAGTTCGGAAACAGCGAGGCGGTGTGTCCATCCGGCCCGACACCCATCAGCACCAGATCGAACAGCGGACGGGCGGCGTCCAGATCTTCCGCGCCGTAGAACGATTTCAGCTCGCGCGCATAGCGCTCCGCCGCTTCATCGGGGCTGGCGGCATAGGTCGGGATCGGATGGATGTGGGGGGCGGGCGCGTAGCGATCCAGGAATGTCGCGCGCGCCATCGCCATGTTGTTCCTGGGATCGTCAGGCGGCACGAAGCGCTCGTCGCCGATGAACCAGTGCACGCGGTCCCACGGGATCCTGGCGCGGTACGGCTCGGTCGCAAGCAACCGGTAGAGCGCTTTCGGGCTCGATCCGCCGGTCAGGCAGATCGCGATCCGGCCGCTGTTCGTGGCCATCCGCGCCAGCACGCGTTCGGCTGCGGCGTTCGCCAGCGCTGCGGGATCGGCGACGGTGGTGATCTGGCGGCGGCCGACGGCGGTCATGGTCAGCCGAGCTTTCGCCAGCTACGGCCGTCGCGGGTCAGAAGCGCGTTGGCGGCCTCAGGACCCTCGCAGCCGGCCTTGTAGGGCTGCAGGCCGGCGCCGCCAGCCTTCTTCCAGGCATCGAGGAAGGGTTGCACGGCCTGCCAGCCGGCCTCGACGCTGTCGGCGCGCTGGAACAGGATGTTGTCGCCGATCATGCAGTCATAGATCAGCGTCTCATAGCCGGTGGACGGCTCGGCCTTGAAGTAATCCTTGTAGCGGAACTTCATCTCGACGCCGTCGATGTTGATGGTCGGGCCGGGAACCTTGGTGTTGAACTGCAGCTCGATGCCCTCGGTCGGCTCGGTCGAGATCACGAGGTAGTTCTGCGAGAGCTGGTCGATCGGCGTGTCGCGGAACATTGCGAACGGCGCCTGCTTGAACTTGATGGCGATCTCGGTGCGCTTGGCGGCTAGGGCCTTGCCGGTGCGCAGATAGAACGGCACGCCGGCCCAGCGCCAATTGTCGATGATCAGCTTGAGCGCGGCATAGGTCTCGGTGGCGCTGCCGGGCTTGACGTCCGTGGTCTTGCAATAGTCCTCGATCACGGTGTCGCCGATCTTGCCGCCGCGATACTGCCCCCGCACCGAATTGTGCAGCGCTTCCTCTTCGCTCTGGATCTGGATCGCGGCCAGCACATTGGCCTTCTCGGTGCGCACCGAATGCGCGTCAAAGCGGATCGGCGGCTCCATTGCGACCAGCGACATCAGTTGGAACAGATGGTTCGGCACCATGTCGCGCAGCGCGCCAGTCGAATCATAGAAGCTGCCGCGATGGCCGACGCCGAGCTTCTCATCGACGGTGATCTGCACATGATCGATATGGTTGCGATTCCAGATCGGCTCGAACATGCCGTTGGCAAAGCGCAGCACCAGGATGTTCTGGACGGTTTCCTTGCCGAGGTAGTGATCGATCCGGTAGATCTGATGCTCGTCGACCAGCTTCAGCAACTCGGTATTGAGGTGCCTTGCCGAGTCAAGGTCTGTACCGAACGGCTTTTCGATCACGATCCGCCGCCAATAGCCGTTTTCGGCCAGCATGCCCGTGCGGGCTAATTGCTTGGTGATCGGCAGGAAGGCGCCCGGCGGAGTGGCCAAATAGAACAGCCGGTTGCCGCCGGTGCCGCGCGCCGCTTCCCGTTCCTTGAGTTCGCTCGCCATCCTGTCGAAGGAGGCGGGATCCTTCGGGTCGGCTTCGACCGCGGTCACGCATTCGAAGAGGCGTTTGGCGACGGTCTCATCCACCGGACGGGTCGCGAACTGGCGCAATCCCTTCATCAGGCTCGCGTTCAATTCCTCGTTCGACATGCCGCCGCGGGCGACGCCGACGATGCAGAATCTGTCGGGCAACAGATTGGTCGCGGCGAGATTATAGAGGGCAGGGATCACCAGCCGGTGCGCGAGGTCGCCTGTGACGCCGAAGATGATGAAGGAGCAAGGGTCGGGTTTCTTTTGCGCGTGACCGTTCGTCATCATTAGGCCTTCCCTAGCTCTTCTTCGCGCTTTGTGGCGGCTCCCGGTGGCCGCCGAAACCGGCGCGCATGGCGGAGAGGATCTTCTCGGCGAAGGTGTGGTCCTTGCGCGAGCGGAAGCGGGCAAACAGCGCCGCCGTCAGCACTTCCGCGGGCACCGCCTCGTCGATCGCGGCATTGACGGTCCAGCGGCCTTCGCCGGAATCCTCGACGAAGCCGGAATAATTATCGAGGGTGGCGTTCTCGGCGAGCGCGATGGCGGTGAGATCGAGCAGCCAGGACGGGATCACGCTGCCGCGGCGCCAGACCTCGGCTATATCGGCGATCTCGAGATCGAAGCGGTGATCCGGCGGGAGCGCCTCGCTGCTCGCATTCTTGAGGATGTCGAAGCCCTCGGCATAGGCCTGCATCAGGCCGTATTCGATGCCGTTATGGATCATCTTGACGAAATGCCCGGCGCCGACCGGGCCGGCATGGATGTAGCCCTGCTCGATACGGGGATCGCGGCCCTCGCGGTGCGGCGTGCGCGGAATGTCGCCGAGGCCGGGTGCAAGCGCGCTGAAGATCGGGTCGAGCCGGTCGACGACGGATTTCTCGCCGCCGATCATCATGCAGTAGCCGCGCTCGATGCCCCAGATGCCGCCGGAGGTGCCGACGTCGACATAGTTCAGGCCGCGCTCCTTCAGCGCCTTGCCGCGGCGGACGTCGTCCTGCCAGAACGTGTTGCCGCCGTCGATGATGGTATCGCCCGGCTGCATCAGCTTGGACAGCGCCTCGATTGTCGCCTCGGTGATCTTGCCGGCCGGCAGCATCACCCAGGCGGTGCGCGGCTGCTCCAGCTTGAGCACGAATTCCTCTAGCGAGGCGGAGCCTAAGGCATCGTCGGCGGCGAGCGCGGCGACCGCCTTCGGATCCTTGTCGTAGACCACGGCGGTATGGCCGTGGGCCATCAGCCGGCGGACGATGTTGCCACCCATCCGCCCCAAGCCGATCATGCCGAGCTGCATGTTCTCATGTCCTTGACTGTTGCGCGTGATCCGAGAACCGGTGTCCGGTTTTTCGGGACCATGCTCTAGTTGAGGGCTTCGTTAAGTGCGGCGTCCAGCGTGGCTAGCGCCGGGCCGAGTCCGCCCTTGAGATGGACGCGCAGCGCGCGCCGGCCGCGTTCGGTCAAGACGTCGAAATCGCCGCGCGCCTGCGCCGCCTTGATGACGCCGAAGCTCGCCTTCCGGCCTGGCACCGGCAGGTCCGCAGCATCATCGGCGGTGATCTGCAGGAACACGCCGCTGTCGGGGCCGCCCTTGTAGGCCTGGCCGGTCGAGTGCAGGAAGCGCGGTCCGAACTCGGCGCAGGTGGCGAGATGCTTGCCGTCGCGCACGGCAAGCCGCATTTTTTGCAGCGCGTCGATGAACGCTTTGTCGCGTTCGATATAGGCGAGCAGGGCGACATAGTCGCCGCGGTGCGAGCGCGACAAATGCGCCTTGAGCCATGAGCCGAGAGTGCCGTCGGCGCCGGCCTTGCGCAGCTCGGCGGCGTTGTGGGCGTCAGTGTAGAGGTCGGCCTCGGCGGTGGAGACCACCGGCTGTTCGGCTGGCAGTGATCCGGTCTTTTCGAAGGCTGCGGTCAATTCGCGCGTCTTGATCTTGGCCGCCTCGACATCCGGCTGGTTGAACGGGTTGATGCCGAGCACCGAGCCTGCGACCGCCGTCGCGATCTCGAAGCGGAAGAACTCCTGGCCGATATGGTCGGTCGACGGCAGCACGATGCGGGCCACGGGATGGCCGGCCTGCTCCAGCGCGTCCAGCCGGGCGTCATGCTCGGCGTCGTCCTCGCCCTCGGTGCGGAGGTCGATGAAGAAGCGGTCGTCGCCGTAGGCAGCCGGCTCGGCCAGCGTCTCGCCGTCAATTGGGATCAGGCCCTTGCCGTCCTTGCCGGTGGATTCCGCGATCAACTGCTCGGCCCAGGCGCCGAAATCGGCAATCTTCCTGGACGAGGTGATCGTCACCTTGTCGCGGCCTTCGAGGCCGGCGAGCCCCATCGCGAGCCCGAGCTGCACGCCCGGGTTCTCGTGCGGCGGCACGTCGGCGCCGCAGGAGCGCACCATCGACAGCGTATGCTTGATCAGGCTGCGGACATTGATGCCGGCGGCTGCCGCCGGCACCAGGCCGAAGGGGGAGAGCACCGAGTAGCGGCCGCCGATCGTGGGCTCGCCGTAGAAGATGCGGGCAAAACCCTGCCGCTTCGCCGTCTTCTCCAGCGACGAGCCGGGATCGGTCACTGCGATGAAGCGGTGGCCGGCCTTGGCGGCGCCGATCGTCTTGGAGACGCGGTCGAAGAAATAGTCCTTCATCACGTTCGGCTCGGTGGTGCCGCCGGATTTGCTGGAGACGATGAACAGCGTCTTCGAGATATCGACCGCTGCTTCCATCGCCCGCACCTGCGCCGGGTCGGTGGAATCGAGCACGTGCAGCTTGGGGAAGCCGCTCTTGTTGGCGAAGGTCTCCGCCAGCACCTCCGGCCCCAGGCTGGAGCCGCCCATGCCGAGCACGACCGCGTCGGTGAATTTCTGGCCCTTCACGCGCTCGGCGAAATCCTCGTAGTCGGCGATGTCGGCCTTCGCCGGGCTGGTCAGCCAGCCCAGCCATTTGTCCTCATCCTCGCCGGTCCAGACCGATTTGTCCTTCTGCCAAAGCCGGCGGACCTTGGCCGAGGCACGCCATTCCTCGGTATTCTCTTCGATTGCCTTGGCAAGCTCGCCGCCGACCTTGAGCTTCTGGCCGTCGATGCCGGTGCCGAGCGAGGTGGCGCGCTTGAACGCCACGGCGCCATAGAGCTTGTCGGCGGCATCGGCGAACAGCCTGACGCCGTCCTTGACCAGTTCGGCGGTGATCGCGTCCAGCGAGATCCCGGATTTTTCCAGTTCATCGAGCACGCGCCGCGCGTCCTCGATGTTCTCCTCGAGGCTGTCGCGCACCTTGCCATGGTCGCGGAAGGCGTCGAGCGTTGCCGGCGGCACGGTGTTGACCGTGTCAGGGCCGATCAGCTCCTCGACGTACAGGACGTCGCTGTAGTCCTTGTTCTTGGTGCCGGTCGAGGCCCACAGCAGCCGCTGCGGCTTTGCCCCCTTAGCCGCCAGCTTGTCCCAGCGCGGACCGGCGAAGATCCGCTTGTAATCCTGGTACGCCAGCTTGGCGTTGGCGATCGCGACCTTGCCCTTCAGCGACGCCAGCCGCTCCTTCTCGGTGGGATCGTTGGCCTTCGCGATCTTGTCGTCGAGCTGCTTGTCGACGGCGGTGTCGATGCGGCTGACGAAGAAGCTCGCCACGCTTGCAATGTGCGAGGGGTCGCCGCCGCCGGCGACGTACTTCTCCAGGCCCTTCAGATAGGCCTCGGCGACCTCGAGATAGACCTTTTGCGAGAACAGGAGCGTGATGTTGATGCTGATGCCTTCGCCGATCAGGTGCTCGATCGCGGGCAGGCCTTCCGGCGTCGCCGGCACCTTCACCATCAGGTTCTTGCGCCGAACCTCCTTCCAGAGCCGCCGCGCTTCGGCGATGGTGCCCCTGGTGTCCATCGCCAGATAGGGCGACACTTCGAGGCTGACGAAGCCGTCCTTGCCGTCGAGCTGGTCATAGACCGGACGCAGCACGTCGGCGGCGTGCTGGATGTCCGTGATGGCGAGATGCTCGAACAGTTCGGCGACCGGGCGATCGCCCTTCTTCAGCGCATGGCCGATCGCCCCGTCATATTCGTCCGAGCTGCCGATCGCCTTCTCGAAGATCGAGGGGTTGGAGGTGACGCCTTTGACGCCGTCCTCGTCGATCAGCTGCTTGAGGTCGCCTTTGGCGACGAAGCCGCGGGCCAGGAAGTCCAGCCAAACCGATTGGCCGTGGTTTTCGAGTGTTTTGACGGGGTTCATGATGCCTGTTTCTGCTCGATCGGGTCGGTGGACGGGTTCCCCAGCAGCTTTCTGGGGCGAGACCGGATTGTCAACACGGGGCGGAAAGGGCTGCCAAAAATGAATATGCGCATCAAAAAGAGACAACTCCACCCTGACAGGTTCGATCCCTCGGATTTGATCCGATGCAACCGCGAACTCTGAACAATTTTATGACGGTGCAGTGCACTGTTCACGGCCTGAGATACAGGAAGCCCCGCGACTGCAGCTCGGCGAGGCGGACGACGCCGCCCTCGTCGGCGACCACGAAGCCGGGGAGGAGCTCCTTCAGGCTGACATTCTGCGATTTCATGGTGTTGCCGCAGGCGGCAAGCTCGACGCCATCCCTGGAAAACTGCTGGACGCGCCGCGACAGGTCGGGATTGGCGGAGGCTGCGTGGAACGCGCGCAGCGCCGGCCCGTGGACTACGAGGGCAATGGTCACATTCTCGGGTCCGCCGACGCCGTCGAAATGGTTCTGGATGTTGCCGAGCACAAAGTCGACCTTTTCGAGGTCGCTCAGGTGATAGACTACCTTGAGGTTGGCGGGAGGAGATGCCTCGGTGACGGCGTGGGCGCGTGAGCCGGCTAGGGCGCCTAAAGTCGTAAGCGCGCCGGCTAAGATGCTGCGGCGATGCATGGCACCCTCCCTCAATTGAGTTGGCTGGCCGACGAGCGTATTATCCACTTCGCGAGCGTATCATTTGTGCCTGATGGCGGCGAGTTCCCGGCGGTCGGTCACAAGCTCGGCACATTCTTCCGCGTCTGCGCGATCGACGCGAAAGATCTTGTCGTCCGCGCCGGCGACGAGCGCGCCTTCGGCCTCTTGGTCCGGCTTGTTGCGATTCCAAGTCCTGATCCGCTCAAGGCGGATGATGGTGGACTTGTCGTCTTTCGACAATGCCACATTGATACCGCCACCTTCACAATCGACGCCGCAATCGAAACGGATTTCATTGCTCGCGTCCTCTGTGACAACATGGCCTCAAAAGCCGCTGGAGTCGAAATTGCCGGTGCGGTGACGGTACTTAATTCCAAGGCGGAAGGAGTGGCTGGTGGTTTTTTCCTCCCGCGCGTTCTCCGCCGTCACCAATAATTTCATCGCGCTCACTTTCTGCTTCGGACGTTGCGCCAGATGATTGGCGTCATAACCGCGCACGAAGCAGGCGTAGGTCTTTCGGCGAGGGGGCCTGCGAATATCCTCTTGTCGAAAGCTGCGGTCTTGGCGCCGTCGACGCCATCTTCGGCGCGACTGTGGCCAATTCCCGCGAGCATTGCGGCTGCGACAACAAGATGAACGGAGAATAAAATACGCTTCATGATCTGTTCAGCGAACGCAAGCGATCTATATGAAATGATAAGCGCCACCTCGACTGGCGCGGCGACGACGCTGCGTCACGATGTGCTGGCGGGTTGGACTTAGTCGCGGCAGAAGCCGGATGCGTTCAAACCTGTGGCAGTTCGTAGGCGTGAAGGAGCAGCGCGATGGCAGCGAAAGGCAGTCAGAACGGCATTTGCGGATGGCAGGGAAGCCTGGTCTTTGTCGGTCCTCCGGCGTGCATTCCGGTAAAATCACGGATGTGGCGGACCAGCTACATGGCCAAGAAAGTAAATGACAAATCGCGTTTTTGATGAACTATTAGGCTGGCTGCTTGTTGATAAGGCAGCTGCTGCTTGCGCCGCGCATTGCGGAAGGGAGGCTGGCGAGTGTCCAATAGATCCAGCATGCCGACCGTGATTCGAGGAACGTTTCGGCGAACCGGCTCGTTCTCGTAAGGCGGCGCAACATATCGTGGAGAGGGATCATGTACAACGATTCTCTGTTCAACGCTTTCGCTAGGTCGTTCGAGGCTCGAAGCCAGAGCGATATGTCGATGGCGGAATATCTCGAGTCGTGTCGAACTGATCCGATGCGATATGCGAATGCAGCAGAACGACTATTGGCCGCGATCGGCGAGCCGCAGATGATCGACACGGCCAAGGACCCTCGCCTTGGCCGTATCTTTATGAACCGCACGATGCGCACCTATCCGGCGTTCGCTGGCTTCTACGGCATGGAAGACACGATCGAGCGGCTCGTCGGCTTCTTCCGTCACGCCGCGCAAGGCTTGGAAGAGCGCAAGCAGATCCTCTATCTGCTCGGGCCGGTCGGCGGCGGCAAGTCATCGCTCGCCGAGCGGCTCAAGGCGTTGATGGAAGTGCATCCGATCTACGTGCTGAAGGCCGGCGACGAGCTGAGCCCGGTGTTCGAAAGCCCGCTCAGCCTGTTCGATCCGGATCAGCTCGGGCCGATGCTGGAGGAGAAGTACGGCATTCCGCAGCGGCGCCTCACCGGGCTGATGAGCCCGTGGTGCTACAAGCGGCTCGAGGCCTTTGGCGGTGATATCTCGCAATTCCGCGTCGCCAAGATCCAGCCGTCACGGCTGCGGCAGATCGCGGTCGCCAAGACCGAACCCGGCGACGAGAACAACCAGGACATCTCCTCGCTGGTCGGCAAGGTCGATATCCGCAAGCTCGAGACCTACGCGCAGAACGATCCCGACGCGTACAGCTATTCGGGCGGACTCAATCGCGCCAACCAGGGCATCCTCGAATTCGTCGAGATGTTCAAGGCGCCGATCAAGATGCTGCACCCGTTGCTCACGGCGACGCAGGAAGGCAACTATATCGGCACCGAGAATATCGGCGCGATCCCGTTCGGCGGCATCATCCTCGCGCACTCCAACGAGGCGGAATGGCAGAGCTTCAAGGCCAACAAGAACAATGAGGCCTTCATCGACCGCATCTGCGTCATCAAGGTGCCCTACTGCCTGCGGGTCACCGAGGAGCAGAAGATCTACGAGAAGTTGATCCAGGGCTCCGAGCTTGCCAGCGCACCTTGCGCGCCGGCGACGCTGGAGACCTTGGCGCGCTTCTCGGTGATGTCGCGCCTGCGCAAGCACGAGAACTCGACGCTGTTCGCCAAGATGCGGGTCTATGACGGCGAGAGCCTGAAGGAATCCGATCCAAAGGCGCGCAGCGTCCTGGAATATCGCGATGCCGCCGGTGTTGACGAAGGCATGGACGGCGTCTCGACGCGCTTCGCGTTCAAGGTGCTCGCCGCCACCTTCAACCACGACACGACAGAGGTCGGGGCCGATGCCGTGCACCTGATGTATGTGCTCGAGCATTCGATCCGCCGCGAGCAGCTGCCCGAGGAGGTCGAGAAGCGCTATCTCGAATTCATCAAGGCCGATCTCGCCCCGCGTTACGCGGAGTTCATCGGCAACGAGATCCAGAAGGCCTATCTCGAATCCTATTCGGATTACGGCCAGAACCTGTTCGATCGCTACGTCGATTACGCCGACGCCTGGATTGAGGATCAGGACTTCAAGGATCCCGACACCGGCCAGTTGCTCAACCGCGAGCTTCTGAACCAGGAGCTGACCAAGATCGAGAAGCCCGCCGGCATCGCCAACCCGAAGGACTTCCGCAACGAGGTCGTCAAATTCTCGCTGCGGTCGCGGGCGCATAATGGCGGCAAGAACCCGAACTGGACCTCCTACGAGAAGGTTCGCGACGTCATCGAGAAGCGGATCTTCTCGCAGGTCGAGGATCTGCTGCCGGTGATCTCGTTCGGTTCGAAGAAGGACGGCGAGACCGAGAAGAAGCACGACGACTTCGTCGCGCGGATGGTGGAGCGTGGCTACACCGAGCGGCAGGTCCGCCGTCTCGTCGAATGGTATATGCGGGTGAAGCAGGCTGGCTGAGGCGGGATGCGAAGTGACGATGCACATTGTCGATCGGCGCCTGAATCCGGGCGGCAAGAGCCTTGAGAACCGACAGCGGTTCTTGAGGCGCGCAAAGGCCCTGGTTCAGGGAGCAGTCAAGAAGACATCGCAGGACCGGGACATCAAGGATGTGCTGGAAGGCGGTGAGATCACCATACCGCTCGACGGCATGGATGAGCCGCGCTTCCGCCGCGAGGGCGGCACCCGCGACATGGTGCTGCCCGGCAACAAGAAGTTCATCGAAGGCGATATCCTGCCGCGTCCGAACCAGGGCGGTGGCCGCGGAACGGGGCCGGGCGAGGGCGACAGCGAGGACGCGTTCCGCTTCGTCCTGAGCCGCGACGAGTTCGTCAATTTGTTCCTCGACGACCTGGAATTGCCCGACCTCGCCAAGCGCAAGCTGGCGGAGGCGGAGAGTGAAGGCCTGCATCGCGCCGGCTACACCACCTCGGGCTCGCCCGCGAACATCTCCGTGAGCCGCACCGTCAAGCTCGCGCTGGCGCGTCGCGTCGCGCTGCGCCGGCCGCGGCCCGAACAGATCGCCGAGCTCGAGGCGGAGGCGGCGGAGGCCGAGGAGCCGCGACGCTCCGAACTGTTGGCGCAGATCGCGGCGCTGAAGGCCAAGGCCAAACGGATCCCGTTCATCGATCCCATCGATATCCGCTACCGCCGTTTCGAGACTGTGCCGAAGCCGGTGGCGCAAGCCGTGATGTTCTGCCTGATGGACGTCTCAGGCTCGATGTCGGAGCACATGAAGGACCTGGCGAAGCGGTTCTACATGCTGCTCTACGTGTTCCTGAAGCGGCGTTATCGCCACGTCGAGATCGTGTTCATCCGCCACACCGATCGCGCCGAAGAGGTGGACGAGGATACGTTCTTCCATGGCCCCGCTTCCGGCGGCACGCTGGTCTCGAGCGCGCTGCAGGCCATGCACGATATCGTACGCACCCGCTTTCGGCCGGCTGACTGGAACATCTACGCCGCGCAAGCTTCCGACGGCGACAACATGACCTCCGACAGCCTCCTGACCGGACGGCTGCTCACCGAGCAGATCCTCCCGGTCACCCAGTTCTTTGCCTATCTCGAGGTCGGCGAGGCCGCAAACTACACCTTCGACATGCCGGACTCCTCGCTCTGGACCCTTTACGAGCGCCTGCGCAACGAGGGCGCGCCGCTGGCGATGCGCAAGGTGAGCGAGCGCAGCGAGATCTTCCCGGTGTTCCAGGACCTGTTCAAGCGTCGCGGCAAGCAGGAGAAGGCCACGCCATGACGAAGACAGGTGAGCGGCTGTTCGACGGCGCCGACTGGGATTTCCGCACGCTGCAGCGCGTCCACGATGCCTGCGAGGAGATCGCGAAATCGGAGCTCGGTCTCGACGTCTATCCCAACCAGATCGAGGTCATCACCGCCGAGCAGATGCTGGACGCCTATTCGTCGGTCGGCATGCCCCTGTTCTACAAACACTGGTCGTTCGGCAAACACTTCGCCTTTCAGGAAGCGTCCTACCGCAAAGGATATATGGGACTGGCGTACGAGATCGTGATCAACTCCTCGCCGTGCATTTCCTACCTGATGGAGGAAAACACCGCGACCATGCAGACGTTGGTGATCGCGCACGCAGCCTTCGGCCACAACCATTTCTTCAAGAACAACTACCTGTTCAAGCAGTGGACCGATGCCGACGGCATCCTGGACTATCTCGAATTCGCCAAGGGCTATATCTCGCACTGCGAGGATCGCCACGGCCGGCGGGCGGTCGAGCATACGCTCGACGCCGCGCATGCCTTGATGTCGCACGGCATCGATCGCTATCCCGGCAAGAAGAAGCTCGACCTGCGCACCGAGGAGAAACGCGCCGGCGAGCGCCGCGCGCATGAGGAGAGCGCCTTCAACGATCTCTGGCGCACGGTGCCGACGGGACCCGCGAAGACCAGGGCTGCGCTGACCGCGGAGCGCCGCCGCATCCTGCTCGGGCTGCCGCAGGAAAACATCCTGTACTTCCTGGAGAAGACCGCGCCGCGGCTGCAACCCTGGCAGCGCGAAGTGCTGCGCATCGTTCGCCACATCGCGCAGTATTTCTATCCGCAGAGCCAGACCAAGGTGATGAACGAGGGCACCGCCACCTACACCCATTACCGCATCATGAACCGGCTGCACGAACAGGACCGCATTTCCGACGGCAATTTCCTCGAATTCCTGCAGTCGCACACCAACGTCGTGTTCCAGCCGGAATTCGACGATCCCCGCTTTTCCGGCTTCAACCCCTATGCGCTCGGCTTTGCGATGATGCAGGACATCGAGCGGATCGTGACCGAGCCGGAGGACGAGGACCGCGAATGGTTTCCTGACATCGCCGGCAGGGGCGACGTCATGGGCGTGTTGCGCGAGGTCTGGGCCAACTACCGCGATGAGAGCTTCATCGGCCAATTCCTGAGCCCGCGGCTGGTACGGCGCCTGCGCCTGTTCCACCTGCATGACGATCCCGCGGAGACCGCCGGCATCCGCGTCGATGCCATCCATGACGAGCGTGGCTATCGTCGGGTGCGCCGCGAATTGGCGCGGCAATACGATGTCGGATTCATCGATCCCAACATCGAGGTCGTCGATGTCGACCTTGAAGGCGATCGCCGGCTGATGCTGCGCCATACCGTCGTCAAGGGATCGCAACTGGTCGAAACCGATGCGCGTCGCGTGCTGCAGCACCTCGCCGACCTCTGGAGCTACGACGTGGTTCTCACCGAGGTCGACACTCACGACAAGGTGCTGAAGGAATATGTCGTGAGCCCGCGCATCCTGCCCGCAGTGGCGTAGCGCGTCGTTCTCTCTAATCGAGCGGCGAATCCGGTCTCACCTCGCCCCGCTTGCGGCAGGGCTGTCCGGGGAATGAATCGCTATGTCGCAGTGCATGCTCGGCAAAACCGAGGCAAACCGGTCTTTTCTGGTTGTCGAGACACAGAAGGCCGAGCATGCGATTTCGCGGTAGCATTTTTGGGAAGCTCCTTGAACCGATCAGTCGACGGCGGTTTCAGACAGTTGTGGATGGTCTGGACGGGGATGGCTACGACAAGTCCTTCAAGAGCTGGGATCACCTGGTGGCGCTGATCTATG
>NZ_AXAP01000045.1 GCF_000472865.1 Bradyrhizobium elkanii WSM2783
GATATTCGCAAGTTCCTCGGCACCAACGACAATGCTATCCGCCTGCAGGTGCTCGCTGCGATGATTGCCTACCTGTTGTTGCGCATCGCCGCGCGCGCCAACTGCGTCAAGATGCTCCCTCTCAGGCTGGCCGAACTGATCCGCCAGTTTCTGTTCACCCGTCGATCCCTGGCCGCGATCAACGAGCCGCCACCTATCAATCCCAGTAAGCCCAAATCGCGAACTTCCCCGAACCAATTGGCATTTTGCTATGGCTGATTTTCCCCGGACAGCCCTGCCGCAAGCGGGAGAGGGAGCGCAGCTTCACCGCGGCTACGGTTCAAACTGATTCGAATCATGCGTTGGACTAATTGCCCGGCTTCTTCGCGCTGGCGTTTTGCTCATTCGCCGTGCAGGAGATCAGAAGCGTGAAGCCGCGGGCACTTTTGGCGATATCGGCCGTCTCCTTCTTCATCTCGCGCCGCTCGGTCACCCGGTACATCACGACGCTGTTGTCGAGAAAATCCCTGAGCGCGCCGGTCTTGATGGCGAAGTTGATATTCTCGGGGATGTTGCCGGTTGCCCGCGCGACCTTGAGCGCATTCAGCTTGGCTGCGACCACGCCGACCAGGGCGCCGGTGAAGTCGAGCAGCGGCCCGCCGCTATTGCCCGGCTGCACCGCCGCGCTGATCTGCAAATGGCGGGTGTCGTTGAAGATGCCGCTCAGCGAACTGACGATGCCGGTGGTCACCGTGAAATCGGACGTCAAGAGCCCGTGAAAGGGATAGCCGATCGCGATCACGCCGTCCCCGGTTTGCACGGAATTTTCCCTGATCACCGCGGCCTCCTTAAACGGGGTCGGCGCCTGCAGCAGCGCAAGGTCGTTGGTCTCGTCGCTGGAAACCAGCCGCAGCTTGACGGGTGCCTCGCCGCTGAGATTGCCCGTGATCTCGCCGCAGCCATCGATGACATGGTGATTGGTGACCACGTGACCATTGCTGGAGATCACGATGCCGGTGCCGGTCTGGCCCCTGGCCTGCTTCGGTGCGGCAGCATTGGGTGCGGCGGCACTCGGCGCGGCCGGCGTTGGTGGGGCCTGCTTCGGCAGTGCGACCGCGAACTCACCGGCATTGGCGAGCCCGTTCTTCCTGACGCTTTCGACGCAAGTGACCAGCGCGGGCAATAGCTGCGCGGTCTGGTTCAGGTTGAACTGGAAGAGCTGGCCCTCGGCGAACGCGCTCATCGTCCGCGCCTTGCGGAATTGATTGATCAGCGACGAATTGAGCGGCATGTCGACCGCCACGAGCTGTGCCCCAAGCGGCCGCCCATGCACGTTGAAGGGCTGCTGGCCGTCAAAGGTCAGCGTCATCGGAAAGGATTCGCCGGCCGTCAACCGCCAGCCCTGATGGGAAAATCCCAGGCGCCAATTGCCGCGGGCGTCGATCAGGACCAGAAAATAAATGCCGCTCTGGTAGGAGGCACCGGCGGCGCAATGAGTGAAGTTGCCGCTGTTGTCGTCGGTATAGGCGCCGCCCTGCCAGTTGCCTATCGTGATCGAGCCATACGGCCCGCGCGCATGCGACGACGTCACGGACAAAACAACGCACGCGGCCGCGACAACCGCGCTGATCGCAAACCTCATACTTCACTCCCCAGCCAGCGCCCCATCATAGGAAGCTTCGCAAGTCATCCGCAAGTTGCGCGCGCAATGTTCCTATTTTGTTCTTTGAATCAAAATCCGTCAACCACAAAGTGTTTCCCGTAGCCCGGATGGAGCGAAGCGCAATCCGGGGCCTCATGCCGCGGGCGCGCCAACGCTCCATCCGGGCTACGGCAGTGGGGTGGATGCCGTCACCCATTTCGGAACGTGTAAGCATACCCATTGATCGCCGGCGCGCCGCCGAGATGGGCGTAGAGCACACGTGAGCCGGCCGGGAAGAAGCCTTTCTGCACGAGGTCGATCATGCCCTGCATGGATTTGCCCTCATAGACGGGGTCGGTGATCATGCCTTCCAGCCGTGCACACAGCCGGATCGCTTCCTTCGTCGCGTCCGACGGCACGCCGTAGGCGGGATAGGCGTAATCCTCGAGCAGCACCACATCGTCCTCGACGATCTCGCGGCCGAGCTCGACGAGAGCGGCGGTATTGCGTGCGATCGAGAGCACCTGCGACTTCGTCTGCGCCGGCGTGAAGGAGGCATCGATGCCGATCACGTTTCGCGCGCGGCCGTCGGCGGCGAAGCCGACCAGCATGCCGGCATGGGTCGAGCCGGTCACGGTGCAGACAACGATGTAGTCGAAGCTGAAGCCCAGCTGCTTCTCCTGCGCCCGCACCTCCTCGGCGAAGCCGACATAGCCAAGCCCGCCATATTTGTGCACGGAGGCGCCAGCCGGAATCGCATAGGGCTTGCCGCCCGCGGTCTTCACCTCCTCGATCGCCTGCTCCCAGCTCTTGCGGATGCCGATATCAAAGCCGTCATCGACCAGCCGCACGTCGGCGCCCATCACGCGGCTGAGCAGGATGTTGCCGACGCGATCATAAACCGCGTCCTCATGCGGCACCCAGCTTTCCTGCACCAGGCGGCACTTCATGCCGAGCTTGGCGGCGACGGCCGCGACCATGCGGGTGTGGTTCGACTGCACGCCGCCGATCGAGACCAGCGTGTCAGCGTTGGACGCGATCGCATCAGGAATGATGTATTCCAGCTTGCGCAATTTATTGCCGCCGAAGGCGAGCCCCGAATTGCAGTCCTCGCGCTTGGCAAAGATCTCGACCTTGCCACCGAGATGCGTCGACAGCCGCTCCAGTTTCTCGATATGCGTCGGCCCGAAGGTGAGCGGATAGCGCGCGAATTTTTCCAGCATCGTGGTCCCCCTTGATGGCGTGGTGTCGATGCGGATTCCTAGCACCGGCGGCGCGAAAGGTGCTCTCTATTTCGATTGACTGCTTTATGCTCTGCTGCGCCAAATGTGCACTCATACCGCCATTTCTCTCGCAGACCGGCCGAATAATGAAAGAATCTTCCATGACTGCCAAGCTCGATCGCATCGACCTCAAGATCCTGCGATTGCTGCAGAAGAACGGCCGGCTGAGTAACGCCGAACTGGCCGAGAAGGCCGGCGTCAGCCCCGCCACCTGTCACCGCCGCACCCAGCGCCTGTTCGAGGAAGGCTTCGTGAGGGAAGTCCGTGCGATCGTCACCCCGCGCAAGGTGGACAAGGGCGCGCTCGTCATGGTCGGCGTCGTGCTCGATCGCTCCACGCCCGAAAGCTTTGCGTCCTTCGAGCAGGCGATTGCGAAGCTCAAATTCGTCCTCGACTGTCACCTCGTCGCCGGCGACTTCGACTACTTCCTGAAAATCCGCGTCGGCGACATGGAAGATTTCAACCGCATCCACGGCGAGCAATTGATCGCGCTGCCTGGCGTCCGGCAGACGCGAACCTTCTTCGTGATGAAGGAGGTCGTGGACAACGCGCCGCTGGAGTTTTGAGCCGGATCGGCCGCATCTTGCCGATCGCATGTCACGGCAACTTCACTTGCTTCGTGCCGCCATGGACGCGACGCTCCCTCTTCTTTGGGCTTTCATCAGAAGGAGGAGCTTTGCCATGCGCCTTCCCATCCTCGATCCGACCGAGCTGACCGACGAGCAGAAGCCGCTCTACGATGACATGCGCAAGGGCATCGAACGCCATTTCAAGGGCTTCGTGAACATGCGCGCCGACGGCGCGCTGCTCGGCCCCTGGAATCCCTGGCTCCGCGAGCCGAGATTCGGCAAGCCGGTCTGGGATCTGGTGAAGGCCGTCGCCTCGAACCCGCTGCTGCCGGCACCGGTGCGCGAAGTCGCGATCCTCGTCACCGGATCGCATTTTCGCTCGGGCTATGAGCTCTATGCTCACGTGCTGGTCGCCGAGGCGCGCGGCCTCTCCGACGAAAAGCTCGCCACCATCGTCGCCGGCCAGCGCCCGCTCGACCTGACGCGGCAGGAAGCGGTCGCCTATGATATGGCCTCGGCGCTCGTGAACGGCGGCGTGCTGCCGGAATTGACCTATCGCGCGGCGGTACAGGAGTTCGGCGAGCACGGTGCAGCCGAGCTGTCCTATCTCGTCGGCGTCTACTGCATGGTCTCCGTCACGCTGAACACGTTCGACGTGCCGGTGCCGGATTGACGAGAGCCGAGTTCGTCTCTCTGCGTAGCCCGGGTGGAACGAACGCGAAACCCGGGACATCCGTATCAACACGACGAGCAGCCCCGGGTTACGCTAACGCTCCACCAGGGCTACGGCATCGGCAGTCCCCGCCATGTGATGGCCGCACGCCTACAACTGCAACCGTTTTTCGGGAGACTGAAATAGTGCCGTAGCGGGAAGGCAGTTTGAATACGCCATATCAAACAGCGCAAGGCGTAGGCCGGGGACGACACATGGCGCTATCAAACTTGAAGGGTGAATGGCCAGGGACGACACCGGGATATCGGTTCAAGATCCAGAGTTCCTTCAGTGACATAAAAGTTGTTCTTGCGGTTCTCCTTGGTCTTTCTCTCCCTGTCAATGCATCGGCACAGAGCATCACCAGCGCGACGCTCGACCGCATCAAGGCGAGTACCTCGGCGGTCGACAGCAACTTCATCAAGGCAAACGCCACAACATCCAAGGATTGGCCAACCATCGGCCTCGACTACGCCGAAACGCGGTTCAGCAAGCTCAATCAGATCAACACCGACAACGTGAAAGATCTTGGGCTGGTCTGGAGCTACAATCTTGAATCATCGCGCGGTGTCGAGGCGACACCCGTCGTCGTCGACGGCATCATGTATCAGTCGGCGTCTTGGAGCGTGGTCCATGCGATTGACGCGCGGACCGGAAAAAAACTCTGGTCGTTCGATCCAGGTGTCGACCGGTCAAAGGGCTACAAGGGCTGCTGCGACGTGGTCAACCGTGGCGTCGCCATTTACAAGGGCAAGGTATTCGTGGGGGCCTATGACGGGCGCCTGATCGCGCTAGATGCCGCGACCGGCGCGAAGGTCTGGGAAAAAGATACGCTGATCGACCACGCGCATTCCTATACGATCACCGGCGCGCCTCGCGCGTTCAACGGCAAGGTCGTGATCGGCCAGAGCGGCGCCGAGTACGGTGCGCGCGGGTATGTCACGGCCTACGACACCGAGACAGGTAATCAACTCTGGCGCTGGTTCACTGTGCCCGGGGATCCATCGAAGCCGTTTGAAGACGCTTCGATGGAAGCCGCGGCCAAGACCTGGGACCCGGCAGGCAAATACTGGATCAACGGTGGCGGCGGGACTCCGTGGGACACGATCACGTTCGATCCCGACTTGAACATGGTCTATATCGGTACTGGAAATGGTTCTCCCTGGAATCGCAAATTCCGCAGTCCGTCGGGCGGCGATAATCTCTACCTCGCCTCGCTCGTCGCGCTCAACGCCGACACCGGCCAATATATCTGGCACTACCAGGAGACGCCCGGCGATAATTGGGACTACACGTCAACCCAGCCGATGATCCTCGCCGACATCATGATCGACGGTGTACTGCGTAAAGTGATCTTGCACGCGCCGAAGAATGGCTTCTTCTTCGTTATCGATCGTACCAACGGCAAGTTTATCTCGGCGAAGAACTTCGTCGATGTGAATTGGGCGACGGGATACGACGCCAACGGGCGGCCGATCGAGTTGCCGGCTGCGCGCGGCGACGGTCCATACGACTCCATTCCCGGGCCAGACGGAGCTCACAATTGGCATCCAATGTCGTTCAATCCCCAGACCGGCCTCGTCTACATTCCGGTGCAGCACATACCGGTTAGTGTGACGCCGGAAAAGTCGTTTACGCAGAATGCGGCTGCGCCGGGCAAGGTTGGCTCCATACTGGGCGGGAATATCGGCTTCGTTTTCAACAGCACACCTCCGAAATCGTCCGCATTCGGACGTCTGCTCGCTTGGGATCCGGCGCATCAAAGGGAAGTCTGGCGGGTCGAGCACGTGTCGCCGTGGAACGGCGGTACTCTGACCACCGCGGGCAACCTGGTTTTCCAGGGGACGGCGGATGGCCGCTTTATCGCCTATGACGCAGCAAAGGGAACCAGGCTGTGGGAAACCCCGACCGGCACCGGCGTGGTCGCGGCCGCCGCAACTTACATGATCGACGACATACAGTATGTCTCGATTGCGGTCGGCTGGGGCGGCGCTTTCGGCATTTCTCAGCGAGTGACCGAGTACCAGAACCCGGGAACGGTCTATACATTTGCGCTGGGCGGCAAGGCGAAGCTACCGGAGTTCGCGAGGTACCAGACCGAAGGTCTCCTGCAGGGCGTGAAGTACGATCCGAAGGATGTGAGGGAAGGCGGTGCCATCTATGTCGCGGCGGCCTGTGCAGCCTGCCACGGCGTGCCTGGTGTCGGCCCCGGAGGCAACATTAGAAATCTCGGCTACGTTCCGGCCGAAGAGATCGCCAATCTGAAGGACATCGTCTTCCACGGTCCGTTCCGCGACAAGGGCATGCCTGATTTCACCGGCAAGCTGACGGAAGCGGACGTTGTGAAAATCCAGGCCTTCATCCAGGGTACCGCCGACGCCGTCAGGCCGAAGCGCAATTAGCTGGCCTTAAGCCAGTTGCGCCTCTGAACGGCGGCGCGCCGCCCGAATTGACTCCGTCCAAGAGCCTGGACTAAGCCGATGCCTTTGCCGAGCACATCGCGAGCAGCGACTTTGCAACTGGATCATCGGGGAAGGCAGTCAAAATACCCTCGTAGCAGCGGGCGGCTTGATCGAATTCACCTCGCTCGAAATGTAACGAGGCGTCCCACGTCAAATCGCACAGTCTGGCTGCATTGTCCGACGCCCGTAGCTCCGGATCGTCGCTGGCCTTGATGCCCAGAAGCTCATAGATCATGAACTCCCGCTTGCGACCCTTGACCTGAACCTTTCTGATAGGCCTTGCCACGATTTCCGGCCCGACAGCCTCGACCACGCTGTCGCTGATGCAGATCGTGGTTCCGAAATTCTTGTTGATGCCCTCCAGTCGCGCCGCAACGTTCACTCCGTCTCCCATCACCGTGTAGCTGAGCCGCTCGCTTGAACCGACATTGCCGACAAGCACCTCGGCGCAATCCAGCCCGATCCGAAGATGCAGTGACGGTCGCCCCTGCTTGCTCCAGTCCGCATTGAGCTGTTCCATTCGCCTCGTCGCCCGCATCGCGCCACAGCAGCCACGCAACACGTCGTCGTCGCGATGGACCGGAGCGCCCCAGAACGCCATGATGCCGTCACCGATGAACTTATCGACCGTACCGGACTCCTCCGCTATCGCGTGCGAGACGACTTCGAAATAGTGCGAAAGTTGCGCGAGGAGATCATTCGGCGCCATTTGCTCCGACAGGGTGGAAAAGTCCTTCAGGTCGGTGAAAAGCACCGTCATGAAGCGCTGTTCCACACCGAGCGTCAGCGGGGTCCCCGTCTTGATCAGATTCCTGACTATGCCCAGCGGTACGAACGAAGAGAAGGAGCGCAGCGACGTCTCGAACAGCTTGACGGCGGTTTGAAGTTCCTTGATCTCCTTGATCTTTGATGGCGTCGCGACCCCGTGTGAGAACGTCAGGTCCTCGACTGACCGCAAGTCCTGCGACACGCATTCGATCGGCCGTGACAATCTGCGGGAGAAGAAATGGATCAGCAGCAACTCGATGCCGGTGAGAGCGGCGATCAGGGCGACCATCTGCCTGTTCGTTCGCTTGAGGGTCCCGATAAAATCATCGGTCGGCGTCAGGGTGATAACCTCCCACGGTTTGCCGAAACTTCCTGGAAAGCGGGCAAATGAGGCGCTGATCTCTTCGCCGCCCTGCGGCGATCGGAACAGGAAATCGTCGCGATTGGTATCGCTCTGTAGCCGATGAGCCTCGCGCACATTGGGGTCGTCAATCGTATCCAGCCTGGCCATTTCCAGGCGGTCGTTCTCCAGTCTCACGCCTTTCTTCGGGTCAGGATAAGAGATGATCGTGCCATCGGTCGGATTGGCGATCACGGTGGTGCTGCGCGGGCTGGCGCGATGGCTGGTGAGAAACTGCGACAGCACGTTGAGCGTGATATTTGCCGAAGCACAGCCAA
Source organism: Bradyrhizobium elkanii WSM2783 (assembly GCF_000472865.1). Taxonomy (GTDB): domain Bacteria; phylum Pseudomonadota; class Alphaproteobacteria; order Rhizobiales; family Xanthobacteraceae; genus Bradyrhizobium; species Bradyrhizobium elkanii_A. Next base: position 8,094 of record NZ_AXAP01000045.1, read on the forward strand.
CGAACGCGCCGTCCTTGATGATCGGGACTCTCACAATGATGACCGGAAAGCCGGTGTCGGGATTTGGCCTAGGCCCCTCGATGATCAGTGCGCGGGCATCTTTCGCCGCCTGGTAACCCGCAAGGGTCCTGATGTCCTCGATTGTCCCAACGTCATAACTCCCTACGACGTGGGGCCACGTATCGTAGAACGTGCGGTGCCGGACCCGTCGCGGCGAGCCGGAGAAGCTGTCGATATAGCCGGAATGCCAGTTCGCTGTCGCCGGAATCTTGGGATCGGAGCGCCGGCGGTCATCGTCGATCCGGGTCACAACCCGATGATAGCCGTCCTCCAAGCTGACATAGACCGCATCGATCTGCGGCGCCGATGTAAGCGCCTCGTGGAGCAACTCGCGGCTCTCCTCCTTTTTGAATATCTCGGGATCTTCCGCGGCGAAGGAGGCGAGCAATTCCAGCGTGGCCTCGACCGGATTGATCAGGCCTCGGGCGTCATCGATGCTGGCCCGCTTGGTCTTGGCCACGACGTCGTTCAGCGTCGCATTGATCGTGGCCGAGTTTTGCCAGTAATTGTAGGCCAGGATGAATATCAGCGCGGGAATGCTGAGGAGGACGAACAATCCCGACATCGCCGCGCTCAGTCGCAGCGCACCGATTGCGGGCGCGATCCGGCGATAAAGAATCCGGCTCAGCAGGATGGCAGCAACGACCGCAAGGAAGGCCCACGGTCTCGGATCCCGCATCTGCGATCGCCATGATTGATCGTCAGACGCATAGATCAGGCCTTCCGGGAGCTTCGCTTCATCCAACATGCCGAGGTCGACATAGGCGCGCGCGATGGCGTTCCAGCGCGCGACACTCTGCTGACCGATCGGCGTGAGATGCGGCTCGATCAGCAGCTCGGTCCGCGCGGCCTCGAACAGCAGCGCCTTCTGAGTTTTTTGCGCGGCGTACTTGCCTCGTATCAGATCGGCGATCTCCTCCTTGTGGGCGAGCGCATAGGCCCACCCCCTCAAGCTCGCCTCGCGAAACGCTGCTACGCGCTCCGGATGCGCTGCGATCTGGCGCTTTGAGGTGCAGAGGTTGTCGCCGTAAAAGTCGAACCCGTAGGCACGCGGCGAGAAGGCCAGATATGGCGTGCCGTACTCTTCGAACAAATACGGCTCGTTGGTGCTGTAGGCGACCATCGCATCGGCCTTGCCGCTGAGCAGATCACGCGGATTCCCGGAATGGGCGATGCGGGGCAGGTCCGCGTAGCCGACCCCCTCGTGCTTCAGCATCGCCGCGATGTCGTCGCTGCCGGGGGCATCCATCAAAGCGTGGCCCTTCAACTCGGAGACCGCATGGATGCCGGCGCGGTGCAGCACCAGGATGATGGCCGCGGAGTGCTGAAAGATCACAGCGAGGACGACATTGTTGGCGCGTTCGGCGCTGTTGACGAGCACGCTGGTCGTGCACACGCCGAAATCAGCAGCGCCTTTGGCCACTTCGAGGCCCGCGTCGACGCCAGGGCCGCCTTCGCGAACCGAGACATCGAGGCCGTTGTCGCGATAAAATCCCTTCTCGACCGCAGCGTAATACCCGGCGAACTGGAACTGATGTTTCCACTTCAATTGCAGCGACACCTGTTCGAGCGCGTGGGCCGGCGTGACCCGACCGCAGACAAGTTCGACCACGAGGCACAGCGCGAACAGCACGTCGCGCCCATGACGCAACATTTGCGCTGCGGACATGTCGAGCCCTGCGCTCATATGTCAGCCTCGCAGGCAATGCCTGCCCTTCAGTCGCGAATTTGCCTCAAATAGACAAGTCTTGAGATAGCAGAGTCTGCATCAAGCCATACGGTACATCAAGCAAGGGGGGCCGGTGAGGCCGCTCCCAACACCTTATGGCAGCGCACCAATAATGCGTCAGTGACACTTCTGCTTCTGGGCCCCAAGCCACAATCGAATCGACGGGGAATGTCTGCCTCGCGCGCAGCGGCTGCAATCAGCGACTCGAACCGAATAGCGCCACACTTGTTACTCTCACCGTTCGATTTCCGCTGCCAACTTGCGGCGAATGGAATCGCGCCTCACGCCACGAGGCCGCGCATTCGTCCAAATCAGGAGGTTTCCGGAGCCATGAACACGTCGACAGAGAACGGACGGAAAGGCAGCCAGCGCGCCATGCACACACCACCGGTCGTATCGCCGCGGGAGTGGGAAGCGGCCCGCCAGCAGTTGCTCGTGAAGGAGAAGGCGCAGACCCGCGCCCGTGACGCCCTCGCCGCCGAACGCCGGCGCATGCCGTGGATGGCGGTGGAGAAGTCGTATACGTTCGAGGGGCCTGCGGGCAAGGCGAGCCTGCTCGACCTGTTCGACGGCCGGCGTCAGCTCATCGTCTATCGCGCCTTCTTCGAGCCGGGCGTGTTCGGCTGGCCTGATCACGCCTGCCGCGGCTGCTCCATGGTGGCCGATCAGGTCGCCCACCTCGCCCATCTGAACGCCCGTGACACCACCCTCGTCTTCGTCTCACGCGCGCCGCAGGCGGACATCGCACGGCTGAAGGCGCGGATGGGCTGGCAGATGCCATGGTTCACCATCACTGATGGCTTCGACGCCGACTTCGGCGTCAACGAGTGGCACGGCACCAACGTGTTCTACCGCAACAGTGACCGCGTGTTCCGCACCTACTTCATCAACAACCGAGGCGACGAGCAGATGGGAGGCACCTGGAACTATCTCGACATCACGCCGCTGGGCCGGCAGGAGGTCTGGGAGGACTCGCCCGAAGGCTATCCCCAGACCCCGACCTACAAGTGGTGGAACTGGCACGACAACTACGTCGCCGACGCCGCGCCCGACAAGACGTGGGTCGAAGTGTCCGATGCCGGAGAGAAAGCATTCCGGAACAAGGACGCCGGCACGCAGCAATGAGCCGGGCTCGTTCCAGTCACTGAGCCCTGCGACGTGCAGGCGGCGCAGCGGTCGGCCGTAGCTCCATGTTGGATACGCCCGCCGCGATATTCAGGCCCGTCTGCGCCTGCACGGACAGCGGCTGCAAGGTGACCGTGCGGTCCGATCCTCCGACCAGGACGTTGGCGCCCACGCCGGCGCCGACCGTGCCGCCGGCGGTCGCCCCCACATAGGTTCCCGCCAACGCGCCGCGGCGCAGTGTCGTCGGCGCAAAAACCGCCCATGTCAGTTGGCCGCCGGATGTGGCGCCGATGTCGAGCCCGAGCGTGCTGACGGTGCCATCATAAGGCTCGCGTGCTCTGCCTCTCGCCGACGTAAGGATGCAGCTCAGCTGCCGCTGTCCCCCGACGATCATCCCGACCCCTGGCGATATGCTGCAAGTGAGCGTGCCGACCTTCGTTCGCCCGGCCTCTTGAGCATTAGCCGGAGCGATGCCGAGCGCGAGCGCCAGGACACTTGCGGTTGCGATTCCGTTCAGCGTTGCTTTGTTCATGGGTCGCCCTTCATTGAAGCATTCCAACGGCACCCTCAACGCGGACAATGTCGTGATGTTCCCGCTCCTCGCAACGTCGAGGTGTAAGCGCGTTTGGAAATCGCTGCACAAGACATTTGCAGCCGCGAATTGACTTCATTCGCTTGCCCGCGACTGCACGCTCATGATGAACAGGTGTTCATGAGCGTGACCAAATCGTCACGGAAGTTTCGTTGAATGGCCTTGTCGATTGCTTACGTTTCTTTCGAAACGGAGGGCTTTCCATGAAGCAATCGCAGCATCTCTTGGATAACGCGGTGATCTGTTCAAAGCTTGCAAAGCGGACGACTGACAAGCAGACGAAAACTTACTTCAAGCGCTTGGAAGATTCCTGGAGGGCTCTGGCGCGCGAGCAGGACTGGCTCGATGGAGAAATCGCTCCGGTCGAAGTATCCAGGCTTCGCCGCCGGACCGGCGTCGGGCAGTCGCTGTCGTGACGCTGAACGGACTGAATTGGCTTCCTTGGTCGGCGAGATAGTCATGACCGTCTCGTCGACCAACCGACGCGAATAGCCGCTTCCGATATTCGATCGACACATCGCGCGGCTCACGCGCGATGTGTTGCAGGACCAGACCCCGCCGTCATAGCGGGCTGCATTCACTCGGTGCTCTCGCCTTGCAGCTCCGCCTTGAAGCCGTCGGTGTTTTCGAAATTCACCTTCACTTTGTCGCCGTCGAAGGTCAGCGCCCAGGTCTGAATTTCGCCATGCCCCAGGATCCGGCGCTCCATCACGAACGTATGGTCGCTGGTCCAGCGCCCTCTTGCGGCGTTGATCCCATACTGCGCCGGAGGGCTCTTGCGATAGGTTCCGTCCAGTCCGACCAATCCTGTGAACCGGCCATCTGACTTGTCGGTATAGGTCGTGATCACCCAGGACGAATCCGTGTCGTAAAAATTCAGCGTGAAACTTTTCAACCGCAGCCTGTTGTCGAAGAAATGATAGACCTTTCCCGAAACCACCTTGGCCAGCTCCGGCGTGCCGCCGATGGCGCACGGTTTTTCGGCCGCGGCTCGGCGTATCGCGTCGGTTAACAACGCCTTGGCGAGGGGGTTCTCGGGCAGCGGCTTGTCGGATTTGACCGCGCCCGAGATGTCGTCGATCAGCCCGGAAATCGAATAGAATTCGTTGTCCCGCAGGGCGCCGGTCATGACGACGATAACATCCAGCCTCGGTATGATCAGGATCAATTGCGAATGCCGGCCGCGCGCCATGTAGGCGCCCTTTTCGGGATAAGACCACCACAGGTTCGCATAGTGGAATCCAAACGTCGCGGCGACGGGCCCGGACTTCGCCCTCTCGACCCATGACGACGGGATAAGCTGTTTTCCCTCCCACTGCCCGTTGTGAAGATACAGGTAGCCGATCCTGGCCATGTCGTGCGGCGAGAGATACAGGCCCGCTTCGCCGTCCGACACACCCTGCGCATCCACATTTCCCCATCGGGCACTATGGATGCCGAGCGGTTCGAACAGCTCCTTCTTCGCAAAATCGAAGCCGCTCTGCCCGGACCTCCTGTTGACGAGCGCGGACAGCAGATAAGGGTTGCCGCCATTGTAATTGAATGTGGCACCGGGCGCGCCAGCCATCGGCTGGTTCAGCACGAAGGCCGTCCGATCGGGGCTCTCGTACATCTTCATGATGGTCTCGCCGGGGCGATATGCCTTCTCCACCCATTCGATGCCTGACGTCATGTCGAGAAGGTTTTGCACCGTCATCGCCTTCTTCCGGTCATCGACGTCTTGGATTTGCTTGTCTGAAAACAGATCGATGACAGGGTGATCAACGCTATCAAGCTCGCCCTTTTGCAGCTCGATGGCGGTCAGCGTGCCGACGACGCTCTTGGTCACCGATCTCAAATCGTGGCTGATACCGGCGATGTACGGCGCATAGTAGACGTCAGCGACGATCTTTCCGTGGCGGATGATCGTCAGGCTGTCTTGCTGATAAGTGCCGACATTCTCTATCAGCCGGACAAGACTAGCCGAGTCCATCCTCTGTTCTTCGGGGCTCGACGTCTGCCAGGATTTTGTCGGCCAGAGGACTTCCTGAGGACCTTCACCGTCAGTTGCGGCATCAAGCCGGTTGGATGCGCCATAAAACTGAAAGCTCGCGACCAACGCGACAAGCGTCAGCATCTTGAAACGCATTCGACCCTCCCGGTTCACGCCTCTCGCCGAACCCTGCTCTTATCAATCATAGATTGAAATCTGCGCGAGATCGAGCCCGAATGAACGCAGGCTTGGCCATTGGCAGCTTGCGCGTCCCAGGCGTGCGAGTATACGCCCCGAACGATGATCCGGTGCAGACAGCGCCGGGCGTCAGATCCGAAATGAGTGCCTGATCTGCCTCAGCATTGACAGCGCAGCATCCGTGTAACGGCCTGCGTAGCAGTATTGATCGAACTGCGATGCACCAAGCAGCAGCAAGACCGCAATTGCGAAGCCCTTGAGCATAGGGGCCTCCTTTGTGGAAGAGACCGCCAACCGGGCCGGTCCGGGTTTCAAATCATTCCGGAATTCGCTGTCGCTAAAGCATGATCCGGAAGCGTGACTACCGCCTCCCCGAAAAAATCATGCTCAAACTAAGAAGCTAAAGCGGGATCACAATTCGAGGAAAAGTCATCACGCTTCAGTCGGCGACCACTTGCAATGACGAGAGGTTGGCAGGGATTCCTAGCCGAAAGCTGAATAAGCTTGGTTGACGGAAGAATACCGGAATCACAGAGATACTTGCCCATTCGGCGTGGCCCCGAGCGCAGTGCGACGCGCCGCGGATGTCGCACAACTCCGCGGCAGGGCCCAATCGCCGCACCGCCGTCCGCCCACAAGCATATTCCGCACGGGCGCGCGATGCCGTAAGCTGGCGCTGCCAACCCTCGCCCGCGGAACCCCGATCGCAAGTCCCAGAACAAGCCGTTTCCTCGCTCCGACCGTCCGAGCCGTTGGCCCAAGCCGATATAACGGAGGAAGTCATGACGATGAGACCGGACCCCACGTTCCATGCGTCGCCGAAGCTTGCCATGGAAGCGCCGCCGGAGAATTTTGCCTACACGCTGTTGCTCAGCCCCGATTTCTCCAAGCCCGACGCGCTCGCGGTGATCGACGTCAAGCCGGGCTCAAAGACCTACAGCCAGATCGTTCATACCGTGACGATGCCGAACAAGGGCGATGAATTCCATCATTTCGGCTGGAACGCCTGTTCCTCCGCGCTGTCGCCGCTCACGGGACATGCCTTTATCGAACGCCGCTATCTCATCATCCCGGGACTGCGATCTTCGCGCATCTATGTGATCGACACAAAGCCATCGCCGCTCGAGGCAAAGATTCACAAGATCATCGAGCCCGAGGAAGTGTTCGACAAGACCGGCTACTCGCGGCCGCACACGATCCATTGCGGGCCGGACGGCATTTATGTCTCGACGCTGGGCGGTGGCGGCAAGGACGGCACCAAGGGGCCTCCCGGCATCTTCATCATGGACTGTGAAACCTTCGACGTGCTCGGACGCTGGGAGATCGATCGCGGCCCGCAGATGCTGCATTATGACTTCTGGTGGAATCTGCCGCGCGACTACATGGTGAGCAGCGAATGGGGGCTGCCGCCGCAATTCGAGAACGGCATCGTGCCGGAAGATCTGCTGTCGAACAAATACGGCCACAGGCTGCATTTCTGGGACCTTCGGGCCCGCCGCAACGTGCAGACCATCGATCTCGGCGCCAACCACCAGATGGCGCTCGAGGTACGCCCCGCGCATGATCCCGTCAGGGAGTATGGCTTCGCCGGCGTCGTGGTCGACACCACCAACCTCGAAGGCTCGATCTGGACCTGGTGGCGCGAGGGCGGCAAGTTCCACATCGAGAAGACGGCGACGATTCCCGCCGAGCCGGCGCCGAAGGAAAAACTGCCGCCGCTATTGCAGGGCTTCGGCGCGGTGCCGCCGCTGGTGACCGATATCGATCTGTCGATGGACGATCGTTTCCTCTACGTCGCCTGCTGGGGCACCGGCGAAATGCGCCAATACGACGTCAGCGATCCCAGGAAGCCGAAACTTGCCGGCTCCGTGCATATCGGCGGCATCGCGCGCCGCACACCTCACCCCAATGGAAAAGCCTTCGCCGGCGGTCCGCAGATGGTCGAGATCAGCCGCGACGGCAAACGTGTGTACTGGACCAACTCGCTCTACTCGAGCTGGGACGACCAGTTCTATCCCGACGGCGTGCCGGGCGCCAAGGTGATGGCCAATGTCGGGCCGCAAGGCGGGCTGGAGCTCGCCCGCGACTACTTCGTGAGCTTCCCCGATGGCTACCGCGCGCATCAGATCCGCCTCGAAGGCGGCGACTGCTCGACGGACTCCTTCTGCTATCCGTCGGTCTGGAATTGAACGAAGCAGATACGCCCATCCTCTGGCTCTGGCTTGGCATCGTCGCGAGCGGCCTCTATCACGGGATCAATCCCGGCATGGGCTGGCCGCTCGCGGTCGCCGCGGGCCTGATGGAGAAATCCCCTCGTGCACTCGCAAGTGCGCTCTTGCCGCTGTCGGTCGGTCACCTCTTGGCAATGCTGCTGGTGCTGTTGCCGTTCGCGCTCCTGATCGCGCTGGTCGAGTGGCAGCGCCCGATCCAGGCCGGCGCCAGCCTGCTCGTCATCGTCTTTGGCGTCACGCGACTGCTCAGGCCTCGCCATCCGCGCGCACTGGCACGGATACCGCCGACACAACTTGGCCTGTGGTCGTTCGCGGTCGCGATCGCCCATGGCGCCGGGCTGATGATCCTGCCGCTCTATCTCGGGCTCTGCCTGCCTTCCGGCATCCATGACGGCCACGAGGCGGCGGCAGGCGTCGTCAACCAGAACCTCGCGATGGCGCTGCTGGTTGCCCTGGTCCACACCGCAGCCATGATCACCGCCGGCGGATGCCTGGCGTGGCTGGTGTATCGTTATCTCGGCGTGAGGTACGTGGCGAGAAGCTGGTTCAATCTGGAGACGGTCTGGGCCGTGAGCCTGGTCCTGGTCGGCGCCATCGCGCTCGCGATCAACCTGGCGGATTGGCACTGAGGAACGTTGGAGGATTAGGTCAGTCCGGCTGACCAATCTACCAAGCGACTTGAAGGCTACTTGATGGACTGAACAGATGGGAGCAGTGTTCCCGACATGCTGCGCCTCGCGCCATTAAGCGATTCGGCCAAACGGATGAACATCATGAGCGCCACGTCGATAAGCCGAATGGTCGTGCCGATGCTGGCATTTGCCATCGCCGGCGTCGTCGCGCTGTTCTTCCTCATTCCTCCCGCGCGGCAAACGCCATCGGTCGCAACCAGTTCCGCCACGACGTCTGCGCCTGCAGCGCAGGATTCGGCATCGGACAAGCGCGATCAGGCACCATCGGCTCTATCGGCCCTGCAATCCGAGGCAGCCAACCTCGCAACAGCGCTTACCGGCCTGCCTCCCGCGCCGGGTAGCAGCGACGGCACGCCGGAGTTCGACGTTGTCCGCATCGAGCCAACAGGCGAAGCCGTGATCGCGGGCCGGGCGACGCCGGGTGCGACGGTGGAGCTGCTCCGCAACGGCGAACTGCACGATCGCATCGTCGCCGATCAATCGGGACAATTCGCCATGATCCCGCGTCCGCTGCCGCCGGGGAATTACGATCTGACGCTGCGCGTCAAGCAGCCGGACGGCAAGGAGACCGCGTCCAAGCAGAGCGTCGCGGTGGCGCTCGAGCCTGCCGGGAAGGAACAGCCGATCGTAGCGCTGATAGCGCCGGATAAACCTGTGAAGGTGCTCTCGCAGGATCCCGCCCCGACGCCGGGGGCGGAGCGCGTGATCGTCGTGGAAGCGGTCGAGACCGAGCCGGGCGGAAAGCTCCGTGTCAGCGGTCGTGCGCATCCCGGCGCCGCGGTGAGGCTCTATCTCAACGACAGCTTTGTCGCCGCCGTGACGTCGGACGACAACGGTCGCCTCTCCGTCGCGATCAACGCCGGCGTGGCGGCGGGCAATTACCGGATCAGGCTGGACGAGGTGGAGGCTGCTTCGGGCGCCGTCCGCGCGCGTGCCGAGGTGCCGTTCAACGTTCCGAGCACATTGACCACTGCCTCCTTGCCGGCGCAGGCCAAGCCCTCGGAAGCTGCCCCGACCAAGCTGGCCGCTGCCCAGACGACCGCTCCGTCCGACAAGGGCTCGCCCTCCGCCGTGGTGGTGCCGAAGATCACGACCGCCACCGTCTCCCGCGGTGACAGCCTCTGGCGCATCAGCCAGCGCGCCTTCGGTGCGGGGCAACGCTATGCCGTCATCTACCGGGCGAACAAGGAACAGATCCGCAATCCCAACCGCATCTATCCCGGCCAGGTCTTCGTCGTGCCGACGCACTGAAGGCCCGCCCGCGCGACGACGGGAGCTGCGGACTCATGGGGCGGACGATTTGAGGAAAGCGATGATCTTCGCCTTGTCCTCGGCAGAACGGACTCCGGTATAGGGTGTCATGCCGTTGCCCGGCACCAGTGCATCCGGATTTTGAATGAAGCGTCCGAGCTTGTCTTCGTCCCACACGAAATCGGCAGATTGCATCGCCTCGGAGTAGCGATAATTCGGCAGCGAGCCGGCCTTGCGGCCGATGATGTTGTGCAGGTGAGGACCGAAGCGATTGTCACCCTCTTTCGTGGTGTGGCAGGTCCGGCAGGAATTGTTGAACAGTTGCTGTCCCGATGCGCCCGCGTCTTGCGCCATCGGTTGCCCGGAAGCGAATGACGCGAGCAGGAACGTCAACCCGCCGAGAGCGATGATGAACTGCCGCTTCATTTGCATGACCTTACGGTGAGACAATGGCGCCACCATCACCGGGATGGTCTGCCATCAACGCCCGAGCGCTCCGATAGGTCCGCGCCACCGTTGCTCAACAGAGATCGCGTGGGCGCAACGTGAGGGGCGGCTTTTCTCACTGCAAGGACGGCCGCGCGCTACGCCTTGATATCGACAGCGACAGCGTCACGCTCGACCTTGTTCTTGGCCGCGAAGACGTCAAGGACGGCTTCGCTGATGACACGAGGCGGGGCCTTTTCCATCTGATAGGCGAGAAGCTGAACCCTCGCCTTCGTCACTTCGACAGGTACGGGGTAGATGAGCATGCTGCACCTCCGGTGCGGAGGCTGCGCTTGCAGGTGTTTACGGATTGTTAAGAGGTTGGGTTAACGGGCGCGATAGGTGCCTGCTGGCGAGCCCGGATCTGGCGAACGACATGACGCAGTGCGCAGCCCAGATCTCCCGCGGATTGACAGGACAATTTATCTGACTAAAGTCAGATATCATGCCGCTCGACCCCATCGCGCGCGTCCGCCGCTTCAACCGCGCCGTCACCTCCGAGGTGGGCGCCCTCGACACCTCCTTTCTCGGGCGCGGACGCCCGCTCGGCAGCGCGCGCGTGCTCAACGCGATCGGGCATGGGCAATCCGATGTCGCGGCGATCCGCGACTATCTCGGGCTCGATTCCGGCCTGATGAGCCGCCTGCTGCGCGGCCTGGAAGACGAAGGCCTGATCGAGACCGTGCCACATCCCGAGGATGCACGCCGCCGCGTCGCGAGGTTGACCAAGGCCGGCCGTTCCGAATTCCGCGCTTATGAAGCGCTCTCCAACGCCCAGGCCAAAGACTTCCTGGCCCGCCACTCGCGGCAGGAAGAACTTCTGCGTGCGATGGACCTGGTCGCTTCCGCGCTCGGGCGCAGCCGCATCGTGCTCGAGGAAATCGACCCGAGGCGCGACGACGCCAGATACTGCCTCGGCGAATATTATGCCGAACTGGCGCGCCGCTTCGAGAACGGCTTCGACGTCTCGCTGTCCCGCGATCCGGAAGCCGTGGACATGATCCGCCCGCGCGGCGCGTTCCTCGTCGCGATATCGGACGGCCTGCCGATCGGCTGCGTCGGACTGAAGGGCGGTGGCGGCGAGATCGCGGAAATCAAGCGGCTGTGGGTCGCGCCATCAGCGCGCGGCCTTGGGCTCGCACATCGTCTCATGGAGGCCGCCGAGGACATCGCGCGCGAATTGTCCATCAAGGTCCTGCGTCTCGATACCAACAGCGCGCTGCCGGAGGCGCAGCGGCTTTACCGCAACAGCGGCTGGAACGAGATCGAGCGTTTCAACGACGATCCATATCCGGACACGTTCTTCGAGAAGCGCCTCTGAAAAGTTGCCGCGGTTGCATTTTGTGCGGCGCGCACCGGCTGCCTTGTTGAGGCCGCGTTTTCTACCTTACCTTGCACACTTCAAAAATAGAACTGGGAGGAACCTGCGTGACCACCCGTCGAAACTTCTTGAAGGGCGGCGCTGCCGCCAGCATCATGTTCTGCAGTTGCGGCCTGTTGCGCAGCGCGCACGCGCAGCAGCCGGCGCGCCAGACGCTGCCGGTCAGCCTCAACGGCAAACGTGTGAAGACCATCGACGTTCACGCGCATTGCCAGATCCGGGAAGCCGGCGCACTGCTGGGTAACGATGCCAGCAAGATCCAGGTGCCTCCGGTGCGCGGCGCCGAGGAAGCTTTCATCAATCTCGATCACCGGCTGGCGGCGATGGACGCCCAGGCGGTCGACATGGAAGTGCTATCGATCAATCCGTTCTGGTACGGCCGCGATCGTGAGCTCGCCGGCAAGATCGTAGAGATGCAGAACGAAAAGCTGGCCGAGCTTTGTGCATCCAAGCCCGAGCGCTTTGCGGCCTTCGCGTCGCTGACGCTGCAGGCGCCCGATCTCGCGGTGAAGGAGCTGGAGACGGCGGTCAGGAAACAGGGGCTGAAAGGCGCGGCGATCGGCGGCATGGTCGAGGGCATGCCGTTTTCCGATCCCAAATTTCACCCGGTCTGGGCCAAGGCTGAAGAGCTCGGCGTCCCCCTGTTCATCCACCCGCAGGGGATCGCGGAGTTGAACAAGCATCTTGCCGGCAATGGCTGGCTCACCAACCTCGTTGCCTACCCGACCGAGACCAGCATCGCGCTCGCGCACCTGATCTTCGAAGGCACGTTCGACCGCTTCCCCGGCCTGAAGATCATCGCCGCGCATGGCGGCGGCTATCTGCCTTCCTATGCGGATCGTGCGGATCACGCCTGCCTGGTCAGCCCGGCCAATTGCAATCCCGACATCAAGCTGAAGAAGCGGCCGACCGAATATCTCAAGCAGATCTATTTCGATTCGCTGGTGTTCACGCCGGAGGCCATCCGGCATCTGGCCGCGCAGGTCGGCGCGTCGCAGCTCGTGCTGGGCAGCGACTATCCCTATCCATGGCAGTTGCAGCCGGTCGACCACATCTTCGCATGCACGTCATTGAGCGATGAGGAGAAGGCCGACATCCTCGGCCTGACGGCGGCGAAGCTGATCAACGTCCAGGCGTGATCGTCAGCCGCGGCGAAAACGAGAAACGACAGCGGTGACGACAGCACGTTCGCGGCGAAGGCTCAGACGCTGCGGACTTGCGCTCCGTTCCGACGGACGCGCTCTTCGTCCGGACAATCCCGCCCTGCAAGTTTCCAGAGGCAGGAGAGAATCACCTTTGCCTCGGTTTCATCGAGCCGCGCCATGATCCTTTTCTGATGGTCCCGGGCGCGCCGTTGCAGCACCTTCACGAGCTGATGGCCGCTCTTGGTGAGATGGATCTGTCTGACGCGGGCATCTTGGGCGACTTGGGTCCGCTTGGCTAGCCCGCGCTGTTCCAGGCTGTTGAGGGTCGGAACGATCCTCGGGCGCTCCACTTCAAGGCTCTTGGCGAGATCAGCCTGGTTGATGCCGGGGTTCTCCGCCACCACGACAAGCACCAGGAATTCCGCAGCCGTTACGTCGGACTCAGCGAAACACTGAAGAATTCCCTCAAACACCGCCAATTGCGCCCGATGGAGGGCATAGCCAAGGGAATCGTCAAGGTAAGACATTTCTGCTGGTTCAATATGCTCGCGGGACAGGATGGGCATGACCGACGGCGCCCCCGACTGCTCCTTCTGGAAGCGACCCTGGAGCGCCGACAGGGCGCGGGATGCTGCATCGGCCGCCATAGGAAACGCCAGAGCGAAAATCGAAATTCACCGGCCGGTTCTGCATAAAATATGAGCAAAAGCGGAACACGCGCAACAACAATATGTCGCGCGGACACCATGTCACGTGAATAATATGTCATCTCAAAGGAAAGACCTCCGGCGGGGCATCGCCGGAGGTCCCTGGAGGTCAACACGAAGATCTGTTTGCGGCAGGTCTCTGTTGACGTTGGTAGAGCCGCAGACGAGCTGCGCTGCGGCTCTTTGTCCTCAGAAGTTACGCTGCGCGCGGAGCTGGAGCAGGTAGGTATCCTGGTCCTTGAACTCGTAGCGGGCCGAAGGCTTGGGCGCCGACGGGCCCAGGACGGCGGTGCCTTGGAAGCTCTGGTCGAGGTGGAACCACTGGAATTCAGCCGAGAAGGTCAGGTTCTTGACCGGGGTCCAGCGAGTGACCGCACCGAGCTGCGACACGTTGAAGTTCGGGTTGCAGACGAAGTCCGCGCTGACCGCCTTGGCCGGCGTGGTGTAGTTCAGGCACATGAACGCCTTCGCCGCACCATCATACCGGACCGCCGAATAGCTGCCGAAGAAGCTGGTCGACCAGTAGGGATCCCAGTTGTGGTTGAAGGCACCGCGGATGCCGAAAGCTTCCGTCAGATGCAGCGATCCATCGCCGCCAGCCGCGACCGGCAGGTAGACGCCGTCGGTGGTGGCGCCGAAGCCGATGCTTTGATAGGCGCCGAACGCGCCGCTGCTGCCGAACATCGCGAAGCTCGGCGAGGCCGACGAGCTGGAGATCACGTACTTGGTCGCGCCCTTGGCGTAGCTGACGTCGAACTTGATGTCGTCGCCGGGGCCGGTCGGGATGTTCTTGATGTTCACGCCGATCATCGCCGCACCACCCCACTTGGTATCAGGGTGACCGGAAAGTTCGGAGGCCGCGGTCGGTGCCGCACCCGGCAGACCCACGCCGCCGGCCGGCGCGCCAGCCGCGTTGAGCGTGTTGTAGGAGCCGCTCACTTCATGCGCCGCGGCCGAAATCTGGAACAGACCCCAAGCCTGGTCGATGCGGATGTTGCCGACCACGTCAGGCGCGTGAACGCCCGCATAGGCGTTGCCCGTGTTGAACGTCGCGTTCAGCGGCAGCGACAGGTTGTAGACCGCGGTGCGATCCCAGACCGTCGGATCGTCCAAGCCGATGCTGGCCGAGATGCCGTTGCCGAACTGCGCGGTGTACTGGATGTTGTTCACACCGGTATCGGTGTTCTGGCCGCCGAGCAGGTTGGAGTTGATGTTGCCCGGGAAGCCCTGCCACGGAGTAGCGTAGGCGGAAGCGGACTTACCAAACGTGAAACCGGCAAACTGAATGAAGACGTATTCGACCGCGACATAGCCGCCGCCGGGAGTGTCGAGCAACTGCGAGCCGGCAACCGGCAAGCCGGTGTTGATCGAGTTCGGGTTGTAGGTGCTGCCGCCGAGCGTCGAGAACTGGAAGTCGGCCTGACCGAAGGTGCGGACCACGCCATATTCGGTGGCGGTGCGGGTATCGATCGTCAGCGCCATACGGGAACGAGCAGCGAAGTAATCGCGATAACGGTTCCCCTGACCGATATCGCCGTTCCATGCCGGGGTGCCATGGATGCCGCCGTTGAAGGTCGCGTCCACGCGCAGATAGCCACCGATCTTCATGCAGGTGTCGGTGCCCGGGATGTACCAGAAGCCGGCGCCGTACAGCGAGCAGACCTTCACATATTCGACGGCCTTCGCCTTCACCGGAAGATCGGCCGCCTGCGCGCCCGCCAGAGTGATGAGGCTTGCGGCCCCACCAAGTACGAATGTCCTAACGACAGTCATTTTATTGCAACCTCCTGATCTGACGGACTGGTGTCAGTCGAAGCGGAACGAGCGGCCTGAGACCCATCGCTCTCGCGTAATGCCCAATTACAAGTGTCTCAAGCTGACGGAAAATTTATCGCGTCCAGCCAACCAGCCCCCTTGCCCGAGCATAAGTAACGAACTTATTTGTCATGATCTAGATAACACCATTATCAAATGACAACAAAATCGATCTTGTTGCAGCCAAGCTACACTCGGTGACATGACCAATGAACGGAGCAGATGTATTCGCAATGAGGAAGCGAGACTCTGTTCGACAGCTTGGTCGGGAAATAGCGTCGCTCCACGCATCTCTTGATGAACTCTATCAGTCCTGGGCCAAAACGCTCGGAATCACCGGCCCGCAATGGAAGATCATGCTGATCCTCGCCGATACCGCCGACGACAACGGGTTGTCGGTCGGCAACGTCTCGAAAATTTTGAACGTCGAAGCGTCGTTTGTCACAACGCAGTCAAAAATCCTTGAGAAAGAGGGCTTAATCCAGAGAAAGACATCGCGACGAGACGGACGAATCGTCAACCTGTCGCTAACGCATCGAGCGTTGGAGCATCTGGAAGGATTGGCACCGCGACGAGATTCATTGATTGAATTTATCTTCGCGGAGTTCGCGCCCGGCGAACTCGATGAGCTCAGTGGAAAACTATTCTCTCTCAAGGAAAGGCTGGAGAAAGCACGTCTGCAGGTGGCAGAGCCTTAGAGAACAGGCGCACCGGCGATGGACCTTCTCGGCAGCCTCGGCATTCTCGTACGCGTAGCGGAAGTTCTTTCGTTTTCCGCCGTCGCGCGCGAGCGTGATGTGAGCCAGGCCGCGGTCGCCCGCCAGATTTCGCAGCTCGAAGAACACTTCGGCGTTCGTTTATTCCATCGCACCACGCGAAAGATCAGCCTCACCGACGACGGACAGATGCTTGTCCTTCTCGCCCGACCGATATTGGACGGCGTCGAGGGCATGCTGACGGCCGTGGGACGACAGAGCGCCTCTCCCATAGGCCTGGTCCGCGTCGGCGTGACGGGGACCGCAGGTCGCTTCCTCGCGCGGCGTCTTCCCGAGTTGCTCGCGGATCACCCGGGGCTGAAGGTCGAACTCGTGGTGAGCGATCGGATCGGCGATATGATCGAAGATCGTCTCGATCTCGCGATGCGCGCCGGCGAAATATCGGATGCATCGCTGGTCGTTCGTCACGCGGGCACGATTTCGCGCGTCGCCGTGGCGGCGCCGAGCTATATCGAAAAGCATGGCGAGCCTTCCTTGCCCGCCGAACTTGCAGAGCATACCTGCATCGTGCACGCCACCAGCCAGAATTCGGATATGTGGACGTTCGTGACCAACGAAGGCACCCAGCAATTTCGCGTGTCGGGCGGATTCCTCGCCAATGACGGCAGCGCTGTGCATCTGGCGGCCAGAGGCGGATACGGGATTGCCTATCTCACGCTCGTCGACGTGTTCGACGATCTGCGCAGTGGCCAGCTTATCCGCGTCTTGAACAACTTCCCGTCGCCGAACATTCCGCTCAGCCTGGTCTACTCCTCACGCCGACATCTTGCGCCGCGCACGCGCGTGGTGCTGAATTTCATCCTGGAAGAGCTGCGAGAAATTCGCGCTTTGCTTTCCGAGGACCCGGGCGAGATCCGGAACCAGGGAAGCGACCAAAGCGCTCCGGTTCTCAGCGTGTGAAGCGCGGGCCGCCGAAGCGAACCCGCACTGTCGTTCGACATTCAGGATGAACGATGCGTCAGTCGCAGCGAAGCTGCCGATTGTCCGCTGCAGCAACGGCTCGCGATCCGGATTTCTGAGACCGAACCCGCGGCGCGCATTGCGAAGCACGACCGCCTTCCATTGCCGCGTAGGCGCTGGCGTCATTCACGAGCTTGTTTGCGCTCGCCCCCGAATTCAGCACATCCGAGTTGGGATGATAGAATGCGTGCAGGCCGGGCTCCTGAATCGCTTGCTGCGCGAACACCGGCGCTGCCGCCAAAGCCGAAAGCATCATGGCCGAAGCGACTGATATCTTGAGGCTGTTCATCTTGTTTCTCCGTAACTGCCTTGGTGAGGATCACGGCAGCAATCATCGCCCACGCAACAGCGTGGTTCTGGTAATCGTTTGAGGGACATGCCCGCCTGACTCGCAATGGCTGCAACTGATCTGGCAGCACAGCTATCGCGGAACACCGATTCGGAAAAAGCGCGCCGCGCTTGAAAGACTTGTGCGCAAATCGCAGAAATCGGCGCGTCGCCAAGCGGCGCAAGGAATGCGTCGCGCTCGTGCGAAAAGAACGATGAATTACCTCTACACGAGCGCGTGAACAACACGATAAACGCCGCTATACGCTCACCGGATGTTCGATTCATATCTCTCAAAATGGCGCCTCGTCCCTGATGGCGAACCCATTGTCACCCATGCGGCGCGGCTGCTGCCGGTGCTACGGCACGGCGAACCCGCCATGCTCAAGCTGTCGTTCGAGGAGGACGAACGCCTCGGCGGCGCGGTCATGGAATGGTGGGATGGAGACGGCGCAGCCTGCGTGCTGGCGCACGACGAACACGCGCTGCTGCTGGAGCGCGCCACCGGTCCGGCCTCTCTCAGCGACATGGCCCGAACGGGGCAGGACGATGAGGCCTGCCGCATTTTGTGCCGGACAGCCGCCCGCCTTCATGCGCCCCGCACCAAGGCCTTGCCGAAGCTGATGCCGCTGGCGCAATGGTTTCGCGAACTCGCGCCAGCCGCGCGAACCTACGGCGGGATTCTTCCCCGCTGCACCGAGACGGCCGAAGCCCTGCTCCGCGACCAGCGCGACATCGTCGTCCTGCATGGCGATCTGCACCACGACAACGTGCTGGACTTTGGCGCGCGCGGCTGGCTCGCGATTGATCCCAAGCACATCATGGGCGAGCGCGGCTTCGACTTCGCCAACATCTTCACCAATCCCGATCTCGCCGACCCGACGCGGCCGGTGGCCACCGTGCCGGGCCGCTTTGCACGTCGTCTGGACATCGTCGCAGAAGCCGCAAAGCTCGACCGGCTTCGCCTGCTTCGCTGGATCCTGGCTTGGACCGGTCTGTCTGCAGCCTGGTACTTGGGCGACGGCGATCCGATGGCGCAGATCGATCTGCATATCGCGCGACTCGCTGCGGCCGAGATCGATCGGATGGGTCGATGAGGAACTTCGCACCTGGCCTGAAGGTTATCGTGGGACATCATTGGGAGAAGCGAATGTCAAAAAGTAAGCTCTCCATGCTGATCGCCGCAGCTCTCGCACTCGCGCCACTTCAGGTGTTTGCGCAAGGCGTCGGCAGTCCACCGCCGCCCAGGCCTGGAGACCCGGCCGCTGCAACAGGCGCCGTGGGCGGAAGCGCGCCGCCACTCAAACCTGGAGCCCGGACCGGTGGTACCCCCGGCAGCGTGGGCAGCCCACCGCCACCGAGGCCTACGCCTCCGAGCGATGGCAAGAAAGGCGACTAGCGCGCCAACGGCAGGGCATGCTGTTTTCCGTCGCGATGCATCTTGCCTTCGACTGTTCTGCGTCTGACTTCATTTCGTTCTCAAGGAACGAATCAAAGCCGCGAAAATCGGTCCGGACAGCGTCCTAACGATTGGTTTCCGCCGAACGTGGCGACGTCATCTCATTGACGCTGCGTCGTAGCTTTGACTAACATCGACTGCATCATCTGCCCTTTGTCTCCATTCAGGATGGTCGCCATGCGTGCACTGTCTCCCTCGTCGATTCGACCGCCCTTGGCGCGATACAGCCACGGGATCGCCGTGCCGGCAGGCCACCGGCTGGTGATCACTGCGGGGCAACTCGGCATCGCTCCAGATGAGAGGATTCCCGCGGACAGCGAAGCGCAGGCCGATCTATGCTTCGCAAACATTGCGGCGATCCTTGCCGAAGACGGGATGACGCTGGCGAACGTCGTCCGCCTCAGCGTCTATGTGACGGCCCGTGAGCACATGGAGGGCTACAGGCGATCGCGCGACCGGCAGTTTCCGGGAACGCCGCCGGCGACGACGCTGATAATGGTGGCCGGCTTGGTGCGGCCGGAATTCGTTATTGAGATCGAAGCCATCGCGGCCGCCCCTTAGCGCGTTGCCGGACAGTGGTTGCGTGCGAGAGTGAATGCAAGAGAGGCGACTAGCACGCCCGCGGCGGGGCGCGCTGTTTTGCGGGCGATGCACCTGTCTTTGACTGTTCTGCATCTGACTTCATTTCGTTCTCAAAGAACGAATCGAAGCCGGAAAAAGCGGACCCGACCGAATCCTAACGATTGGTTTCCGCCGAGCCTGCCGAAGGCGTGAACACCATTGGCGATATCAGAAACGGAGCAACGGGGCGTTGTAGCCCCTGTCGCGCGCGATCGATTTGGCACACGACAGGAGCAGGACCGGATTGGCCCGCGCTAGCTCACGGCCCGGAACTGGACTTCGCCTTTGTTCAAGAAGCACGTCTTGTTGAACAGCCGCAAGTCCAGCGGATTAGGCAGCCGGACATCGCCAATGTCAGGACACGTCTTCTTCGCCGGATCGTAGGAGCGATCGATCTGCGAGATGAAGACGATGATCAGCCCCCGCTCCCGCGCGAACGATTTCAGCACGCGAACCTGCTCGGCCAATCCGGGGTGTTCACGTTTCTGATCGAGCAATTGCAGATAGTCCACCACCACCAGGGTGCCGCGAGCTGCCGTCGCCAACACCCTCGTGATGTAATCGGCACTTATCGCGTCGGAGCAGTCGAGTTCGAACAGTCCGTCGAACCGCGCGTACTCCGCGCCGATGGCCTGGAAGCGATCCAGAACGTCCCTTTCGGTATACTCCAGCGTGAAGAACACGGCGCGACTGCCGGATTTCATGGCCTCAATGGCGAGCTCAAGACTCATCAGCGTCTTGCCCTGGCCCGGGCGCGCGCCCACCAGCACCAGGTCACCAGGCTTCAACCGAGCAAGCAGCTTGCCGGTGGGCCTGGACGCGGACAGCTTCGCCGCAAGCAGGCTCCAACCGCTATAGCCTTCCTGAAGGGCGATGCGATTCAGCGCGACATGGAGTGGAATACCTTCCTCGCGGGATAGTCGTTTGGCTTTGCGCTTCAAATGGTAGATCGGCGCAGACAGCTTCATCGGCAACCTCCTATTGCGAGCAATCTTCGCAATCCCTCCTTATGCTTGGCGCTCGAACAGTCGGTTCGATGATCAGGTAGCCCGGTATGAACAATACTTTCCCGATCGGAGGGGGGAGGCGTGGGCCGCGCTCGAATCGGATGATAGCGCACTTCGTCGCGGACGGGAATCGCACGGGTCCGACCTCCGACCAAACGCTTGTACGACCATGCCGCCTCGTATGAGAAAGCCCCCGCTAGGCAGCGGAGGCTCTTTCAGAAGTTGAAGGGCCGGACGGTATCTTGCGGATCCAAGAATGCCCGCTTGATGGCCCGATCGCCTTTTCCAATTTTCTCCGGCTGTTGCCGGCCGTCCTCACCAGTCGTCCCGTCAGTCGTTGTCATGATGAATGACGGTTTTCTCGCGAGACCCGTCCTCATTTTCTTTCTTGATGACCGTTGTCCTGTCGGTCTCGCGCGGCTCACGTTCTTTGATGACGGTGGTCCGATCGCGGTCGCGATGGTCGCGAGGCTCACCGACAGTGACGCCGCCGCCGACCGGTCCGGCCTGAACCCCAACGCCAACGTCTTCAGCCAAA
Organism: Bradyrhizobium elkanii WSM2783; assembly: GCF_000472865.1. GTDB lineage: Bacteria > Pseudomonadota > Alphaproteobacteria > Rhizobiales > Xanthobacteraceae > Bradyrhizobium > Bradyrhizobium elkanii_A. The sequence continues at coordinate 29,166 of NZ_AXAP01000045.1, forward strand.
GCGGGGGCGGCAAACGACACCATCAAGGTGGCGGCAAGAAGGTAGCTCTTCATCTCGTTCCTCCATTTCGATTGCAGAGGAAGAACGTGCCGGTGCGACATTTCGTTCCTGTCCTGAAGGAGGTCGAAACCCGGACTTCCGAGAAAAAAGCCCCGCAAAAGCGGGGCTTCTTGAAGTTACCACTTCTGACGACCGTACCAGTCATCGATCTCTTTTCTGGCCTGGTCCTTCGCATAGCCGTAACGCTGCTGCAAACGTCCTTCGAGCTGGTCCTGCTTTCCCGCGATGACGTCGAGGTCATCATCGGTGAGCTTCCCCCACTGCTCCTTGACCTTACCTTTCATTTCCTTCCAATTGCCCTCAACGCGATTCCAATCCATTGCTCTCCTCCTTGGACAACTGGTGGCCAACCGACATTGCATGCTTTTGTTCCAATGGCCTGCGCGGCGGCTTCTTGTTTGAACAATCGACATTGCTGCCCGCCTGCTCGAAAGGTACCTCGCCCGCTCCATGAAGATCCCGCGACATGGCGCGGGCGCTTGCCAAATCCTGGGAAGGTTGAGCATCACGACGACAGCGCAAGGATGCAAGAGCCGGAGCGGCCCGTCCTTTCAGTTGCAGTTCGCTCAGGTAATCGTCCTCGATGATCCAGGCGTCGTTCCACCGAGCCCAGGCGATCAGTGCAAGCCGCCGCGGCAGCGATATCGTCATTCCGAGCGGTGCCTGCTGGCCTGGCGTTACAACGGCCAATGTCGCTCCACCGGCGGTCTGGACAGCAGCGGCGACATCAAGTCCTTCCGTATCGACCGGGACAGCTGTCACAGCCATGCCAGCCAGACCAAGCGCGGTACGAGTGAGCGAAAAGCCTGGATCCTCGATCCAGGCTCCCATCCTTTCAAGCTGAAGCCCTCGGATCGCCAGACCGAGCGCACCTGAGAATCCGCCTGTCACGAGCACCGGAGAGGGGCTGCACTGAATGCCACGGACCAGCCCCAAGTAAGCCGCGATCTCGTTTCGAGCTCCGATCGCCACGCGGATCCGGATACGTCACCGGCGGAGGCCAGCCATTGCGCGATGGTACAGCCAAAATTGGCAATCTTGGTACTGTTTTATGACCAGCCGCAACGCATCTATTCGCCAACACCGGCGACCGGAGCGATCCCGATGCATCAGGCTTGGTGGGAACCCCGGCCAATGCAGACAGCGCAGATCGCAGGGATGGAGACCGGACTTCGGCAATGGCTGACATTTTGTGGATAGCCGGCGCGTCCACGCTCCCGAGCCAAAGAGACAAATGACCGAGGAGAAATTACCATGAAAGCGATCGTTGTGACGGACCAGGCGGCGGGAACGGCCGGGATGACGCTGGTGGAGCGGCCCGAGCCGCAGGCAGCGATAAACGACGTCGTCGTTCAGGTTCATGCGTCGGGATTCGTCCCGACTGAGCTGGCGTGGCCCTCGACCTGGACCGATCGCCTCGACCGTGATCGAACACCGTCGATCCCGGGGCACGAGCTGGCCGGAGTGGTCACCGCTCTCGGATATGGCACGACCGGTCTGTCGGTGGGACAGCGGGTGGTCGGCCTCGCGGACTGGTATCGCGACGGCACGCTGGCCGAGTATGTGGCGATCGAGGCACGCAACCTCGCGCCGCTGCCGGGCGATGTCGACTTCACGGTCGGCGCGAGCCTGCCGATCTCGGGCCTGACCGCGTGGCAGGGACTGTTCGAGCACGGCCGCTTTCAGGCGGGGCAGAGCGTCCTCGTGCACGGTGCGGCCGGCGCAGTCGGGTCGATGGTGACGCAACTCGCACGAGAGGCCGGCGCCTACGTCATCGGTACCGGACGCGCCGCCGACCGTCAGACGGTGCTCGACTTCGGCGCGAAGGAGTTCGTCGACCTCGACAACGACGCCCTGGAAGACGTCGGCGGAGTCGATCTCGTGTTCGATGTCATCGGCGGCGACATCGGGAAGCGGTCCGCAGGCCTGATTCGAGCCGGAGGAACGCTGGTGTCTATCGTCGGGCCGGCCGAGGCACGGCCCGCCGACGGCCTCGCGGTCGACTTCGTCGTCGAGTCCGATCGTGCCCAACTGAGTGAGATCGTCCAGCGGGTGCGGGACGGACGACTGCGGACGAACATCGGCAACGTCTCGCCCCTCGAGGATGCCGTCGCCGCCTTAAACCCGACCGAGCGACGCAAGGGGAAGACGATCATCCGCGTTCGTCCCTAAGCGACGCACGCCGATTGACGCACGCAGCCGGCCGGCGCTGTCCAGGTCGGCCGGCTGGCGAGCGCCGATGTGAGCAAGGCGCAAGCGCCCCTGGGTCAACGTGGGCGACCCCTCCGTGTTGCGCCGGACGGCCTTGCAAAACCTTTGGGAAGCCTATCGCGTGCTTGTAGGGATAGACATTGACGGACGGAACGATCAGCGGTTCGCGCAGCTACGGACCGCCGCTCTCGATTGGCGCTTTGCTGTCTAGTCGACAACTCCGTTCAGCGCGAAATCGAAAATGTCGTAGTTGTGCAGCGGTCCGGCTTTTGCCTTTTCCTTGTATTGCTCGCTGATCGGACGCGAAATCAGGAACGGCACCTTCTGCTCGCCGAGGCCACCGTGCGAGCGCAGCCGATGGCCGGCCAACTGGCTGAGATTATGGTCCTCCCGTCGAGCGCCCACCACGGTGTTCCGATCGCTGAAGACCGCAAAATCTCCCTCGCGGTCAATGGGCAGTTCGAACTGCCTACATACCTGCTGCTTGTCCAAGACGAGTTCGATTCCCGGCAACGTCTTGGCAAAGGCAATCATCGCGTGGACATCGCCAGGCTTTCGCAGGTGCACCCGAACAAAGGAACCGAGCGCCCCGTGATGACGAACGAATGGATCCGCAATCGGACAAATCACGCGCACCGAGCCGTCGCCGAACCGTGAGTTCAATTCGTCCTCGAGGTACACGACATTGGGAGTGCCATCCTTGGCAGACTTGTCGTTCATCCCGTGATCTGCGGTAATCGCAACAGTTGCTCCAAGCGAGATGAGGGACGCGATCGCCTTGTCGACAGCCTGATGATACGCGTCAGCTTCGGGCTCGCCCGGCGCATGTTTGTGTTGGACGTAGTCGGAGGTTGACAGGTACATGAGCTTTGGATGCTCAGTCGCCAGGAGCTTGACACCGGCGTCGAAGACGAACTGCGAGAGATCTGCCGAGTATTGGTCCGGCGTAGTGCGCCCCACCAATTTTTCGACGTTATCGATACCGTTTTCCTTCAGATTGGCTTTGCCGGCGTACTCCGAGGAAAAGTTGATCCCCTTCATCTCGTAAGCGAGTACCTTCAGCAACTTGTCTTTCGCGGTCACAACAGCCGTCTTTACGCCAGCCCGACTCAATGCACCGAGGATGGTGCCGCACCTAAGGCGTTTGGCGTCGGTGACCATGATCTCCTTGCCAGTTTCGGCATCGAGATAATAGTTTCCGTTGATTCCATGCACGACCGGCGGCACGCCGGTGACGATTGACGTATTATTGGTGTTCGTCGTGCTCGGCATCGAGCAATCCGCGATTGCAACAAAGCCATGTTCTTTGAAGGACTTCATAGTGGGCAACGTGCCGTTCGCAATGCCATGCTCCAGATAAGCGGGGTCGAAACCGTCGACACACACTACGACGGTCGGACGCTTGGGCGCAGCATAAAATCTTCCGTTCACGTCGACTCCCGTTGCGGGATTCTGCGAGGGCGCGAGGCGTTGGTTCATGGATAAGGCTCCTGCTTGGATGTGGTGGATGAAGCTGCGCCTTTCGGCGCTGCGTTTTTGGCACGGCATGCCGGCGGCACGAGATCTAGAATGTCCATGGGTTTCGCATCGGCCGCCATCAACGCTCGCTCGATAAGCTTGGGCACACCGTCGCCGATCATGGCCCTGATTTCGGCGGTAGCGATGGATCTCAAACCGACTTCGGCGAAAAGCGAATTGACCGCGGCGCGAATGTCTTCCGCGCTGTCGACGAGCGTGCCATCCAAATCAAGGATGACCGCCTGCAGGGTGGGCAAATCGTGCATGGCGGCACATTCCCGCTCGCGAGCGAGAGTTTCAATCGAATTAAATGCACCTATATGTGAGTTGTAGTAACTGTCCCAGCCAGCAGATGACATCCGCAAAATCGTTTTGCGGAGAGACGTCCGAACTCAATTTTCTGGCACGCAGAAATCCGCCGGCGCCGGATAAAATTGACCGGCACGTTTCGTGGGTGCGCTACTTCCCGATCTCTTCTTTCAGCCAATCCACGACGCGATTGACATGTCGCGGATCAGCTCTCGAAGTAGAATGCGCGAAGTACTGCTCTCCTTTCACAGCGATGCCTGGGAGCGGACAGCGCAGCTTCCATCTGCTCGGGCCAGCGAAGAACTCTTTGGGTGCTACAATCGATCCCAATCCTTCGCGCACCGCATGCATCGCGACGAACATGTGATCAAATCGGTGGCCGCCTTCAAGCAGATAATCGCGGACCCCGGCCTCCTGCAGCCACGCTTCCCAGTGCCCCGGACGCGTTGCCGATGTGATCAGAGAATGCTTGAGGATATCAGCCGGCTTCTTAACGGGGCGACGTTGCAAGAGGACCTCCGCGCTGACAGGGGTAAGATTCTCGGTGAAAAGTGCCGTGGTATCCTTGAGGTACGATCCAATCCGCTCCGCTGTGCCTCTCGTTATCACTAAATCATTGGCCGATATGTCGGGGGTCTCGCCGGTCATGCGCGTTGAAATCCAAACCGACACGTTGGCATTGCGCACCTCGAAACGTCTCAATCGGGGCATCAGAAAATACATTGCGAATGTGGAGGGTGCCTCTATGGCAAGAACCGTCTTGCTTCGCTGGCGTCTCACGTACTCGCAAGCGGCTCCGATATCCTTGAAGGATTGCCCCAACTGTTCTGCGAGAATCTTGCCATAGGGGGTCAGCGTAAGACCCCTTCCCTCACGCGTGAATACGTGTTGACCCAGCCAACTCTCGAGGGACCGAATTTGCTTGCTAACCGCTCCGTGAGTCACCCCGAGTTCTTTCGCCGCGGAACTCAGACTGTGCGCACGTGCGGCGACGGCGAACGCCCGAAGGGCGATGAGAGGCAACTCTCGTTCCTTGGTCACTGAGCCCTTCCTGATACCAAAACTCACGTATTATCGCTATATTATCGACTTTCTGTCTAACAGCAAACCGCTCCAGCCGAGAAAAGCGCCACGTTGCATGCGGCGATGCATTGCGTCCAACTCTAGCACTTCGACCATGATCACGGCCGTGAGACCGTGCATACCGAAGGCGCTTTTCGTGGGGCCTTCTGCAAGAATGAGCAGCATGTCGCCTACGGGGATGATGGCTTCCACGCGCAGAATGATGCCGACCCCGCTTGGCGCGCCCCACATCATGAACGCCAGCATAGTCAAGCCCGCATTCCGCACACTCCTACGCGTTACGGACCAGACGGTGCGCGGAATCGCGTTCACCAGGTGATCAACGGAGCACGATGCAGCCAGACATCGGCGCGCAGTTGATCCAAGACGAACGCCGCAACGTCTTGTCGCGATATGCTTCCGCCATGGAAGTCCGAGAGATCCGTCATGGCCCGGACCGAGCCGCGGCTGGGCTGATCATTCAGGACGGAGGGCCGAACGAGAATCCAGTCGAGCCCGCTGTCTCTGACGATGGCTTCCTGGCGGTTCTTGTCGGCGTACACCTTCTTCAGGAGAAGCGGAAAGATCAAGTTGTCGAAGAGAAAGCCGCCGTGTCCGGCGCTGTCGCCGGCGCCGATCCCCGTAATGCAAACCAGGCGGGACACGTGCTCGGCCTTCATCGCGCTCACCAGTGCGCGCGTTGCCGTCGAGAGCAGCGTCACCTCGCTGAAGGGGTTTGCCGGCGTGCCGAGCGCACTCACGACGGCGCCCTGTCCCTCGAGGGCTTCGCGCAACGCTTGTTCGTCGCGGACGTCTCCGACGACGAGCTTGGCGCCTTTCAAATCGCTTGCCTTCTGGGTTGAACGCACCAGCGCGGTGACCTGATGTCCGCGCGCCAATGCCTGGCTGACGATCAGACATCCGGTGCCGCCGGTCGCGCCAAGGACCAACAGTTTCGATGGGGAAGTCCTGGTGCTGTCGTTCGTGGGATTGCTCATGGATGCCTCCTTGAATGGCGGGACGCCTCTCAGGAGGTCGTGCCGCGGTTTCGGTTTTCGGTGATGATCAGAGCTTGGTTTCCGCGAACAATTCGCGGGTCCGCTTTAGCGTGGACAGCAGGGCGGCCTTGTAGCCCTTGTCGCTGTCAAACTGCGCCTGCTCGGCCTGCTCTTCGGGGCCATTCGGCTTCTTGCCGCGCAGCCCCGTGTAGCAATAGAACCGCAGTTGCAGGGCGCCGACCTCGTCCTCGAAGAGTTCGTTGACGATCACGCCTTCGCGCGGGCCGGTGGCTTGGAAGAAGGTCACCTTCTTCTCCGGCTCGAAGGCGATGATCTCGCGCAGATCGTCGCCGGCGATCGTGGCTTCGCGCACGATGTGCGTCTTGCTTTCTTCTACCACCTCGCAACGCGTGCAGAGATTGGGCGGAAGAAACAGCCGGGCGTCGCGGGCCTTGAGAACAAGGCCCTTCCACACCTGCGCGCGGGTCAGCGGAATCTCGCCTTCCGGATTCACCGGAACGGTGGCGGTCGAATAGATCATGGTCGTATTCCTTGGTTGTCGCGTTTGGGTGAAGCCGCTGCCATCAGGCAGCGGCCGTGATCTCGGCGACGAAGTCGCGATAGGAGCGCAGCGGACGGCCCAGGAGAGCGGTCAGACGCTCGACGTCGCCGGCCTCGGGGATCATTCCGTCAGTGAGGAAGCGCTCGCTCATCAGCCGCATGTCGAAGGCCATCCAGCTCGGCATGAACTGCCTCAGGTTCTTCTCGAAGCCGGCGGTATCGTCGCCCGGATATGCGATCGTGCGACCCAGCACCTCCGACCAGATGGCGGCAGCTTTCGCGCCCGTCAGCACATCCGGACCGACGAGATTGATCCGGTCGAGCGGAAGCGACGCGACGGACGTCTCGCGGCGGACGAGCTCGATGGCAGCGATCTCGCCGATGTCGCGCACGTCGATCATGGCGAGGCCCTTGCTGCCGATCGGCATCGGGTAGATGCCGTAGCCAGTCAAGACGTCTTTGATCGTGAGATCGTTGTTCATGAAGTAAGCGGGGCGCAGGATGGTGGCCTTGAAGCCCATCTGCTCGATCATCCGCTCGACTCCGAACTTGCCGGCGAAGTGGGGCACGTTCACGTAGACGTCGCTGTGGATCACCGACAGGTACACGATGCGCTCGATGCCGGCCTCTCGCGCCAGGTTGAGCGCGATCAGCGCCTGGGTGAATTCGTCCGCCACCACTGCGTTGAGCAGGAACAGGGTCGAGACGCCTGAGAACGCGCTGCGCAGCGAGTCGACGTCCAGCAGGTCGCCTTTCACGGCGTTAACGCTTGCCGGGAAGTTGGCCTTTGCAGGATCGCGCACGAGGGCACGGACATCGGCGCCGCGCTTGACGAGTTGTTCGACGACGTGGCGGCCGACATTGCCGGTGGCGCCGGTAACGAGGATGGTCATGGGGATCACTCCGGGTGGGTTGCGACACCCCGCAAATTAGTGATCCAAATTCAGCCAGATAGACGCTATATTTAGACAGATCGTCTCACTGGTGGAACGAATGGATTTGCTGGCCCTCGCCGATTTCAACCTCGTCGCCCGCCATGGAGGCTTTGGACGGGCCGCCCGGGCCGCCGGGCGCCCGAAAGCGACGCTCTCCCGCCGAGTCTCGGAGCTGGAGAGCAGCCTCGATCTGCGGTTGTTCGAGCGTGGAACGCGCACACTGAAGCTTACTCAGGAAGGTCGAGCGCTTTTTGAGCGGACGGGAGCATTGCTCGCCGAGCTCGACGAAACGGCGGCGGCGATCGCTTCGGGCGGGGACAAGCCGCGAGGCCGGTTACGGGTCAGCGCGCCTCTGCTTTTTTCGCAGACCGCGATGGGAAAGCTGGCTGCCGCGTTCGCGCTGAGATACCCGGAGGTTCGGCTCGAGGTCACGACGGAAGACCGCGCCGTCGACATGATCGAGGAAGGCTATGACCTGGTGATCAGGGTCAATCCGGATCCGGACGAAACCCTTGTCGGACGAATCCTGATGCGCGATCGGCTGGTGGTGGTGGCGAGCCCCGACTTAAGTCGTCCTGCGCGCGATCTTGCCGTTCCGACCGTGGTGCGCGGGGTGAGCGATCTGACATCCGTATGGGATGTGAAGTCGTCAAGCGGAAACTCTCGGATCACGACCGACCCGGTGCTTCGCCTGTCGTCGATCGTCATGGTCCGCGATGCGGTCCGCGCAGGCGTGGGCGCCGCACGCCTTCCTGTGTCGCTCGTGAGTCACGATCTGGCCGCCGGCAAGCTTGTCCACTGGGGTGATGTCGACGGACCGGAAATCGTCCTTTGGACACTCTATCCGTCGCGCCGATTGCTGAGCGCTCGCGTATCCGCGTTCCTCGACTTTCTCAAGGAAGCCTTCCCCTCAGGGACACCGGAGGAGCTTGCGGCCTTTATCGATTAGCACAACCGCCAAAGACGCCGTCCGGGGCCGAGAACAGCGGCAACCGAGTCGATGAAGAGACGAACGCGCGGCAAACCCGGGCGGCCCGATGGTCGCGAGCTAGTCGAACGGCTCGGTATCGCGCCCGAAGATTTGCCGCTGATGCTTCGCCCCAACGGCACCTGGAAGATCGGCGCGTCCACATCCTTGTTGATGGGACGATCACTTGGAGTCCCTCATGCAAGCCACTGGCGTGCATTCGGCACAACTAACGAACCCCAGCGCGCGAAATCGTAGTTCGGGTACAAAATCGTGCAAATGGCGGAGAGAGTGTCAGTCAATCCTCGTTGATGTGCAAACTGTTTTTCCTTCAAATACGGGGGAACCAACGGTTCTGGCTACTAGCAATTGGCCTATCCCGTTCGCACGCTGCCCGCAAACCTCAGCGCCTTCCTCCCGCGACTTAGACGTGGCGGCCGACGGTGACGACGCCCGCAATACGATGAAGAGACTGATTGCAGCCAACGACATCTTTAAATGCAGGTTCGAAGAGCTCGGGGTTGGGGAAGGGTAATTCACGCGATTGGCTTTCGTGGATCCGCGAGTTCAAGTACGCGTCACTGAGCTTGAGCTCGGCTATAGCTTCTTGCCTTGGCCGTCGCAATTGCCAGGCAGGTACAATCCCTAAATGCGCCGCTGCGGGCGCCGTCGGATTCGATAGACGGATGCCGGGGGGATGTTGAACGCCGTTCTCCCGACGAGGCTGGCCTTCAACCCGAGACGATCCAGGATCGGGCGCGGCACCGGACAGCGCGGCCCATACGTGAACTGATAGAAGGTGCCGTCATCGCGCATGTGGCGGAAGGCGCCGCTGAGAATTGCGATCACCTTGCGCGGCGACATCGACAGGAGCGGAAGTCCGCTGACCACCGCGGCGGCGGGGGCAATGAAGGGTTCGTATTGCGAAAGCTGACGTGCATCCATCCACAGCACCCGCGCCCTCGGGAAGCGCTCTTGCAGCAAACGGACGAAGTCGGAACCGTATTCTACCAGCAACAAGTCGCGTTCCGGCACGCCGCGTCGGAGCAGCGCCTTCGTGAAGGTGCCTGTCCCCGGCCCCAGCTCGATCACCGGGCCGGCACCGGGAACGATCTCCTGCGTCATCAGACGCGTAAGCGTCTGGCCCGACGGAGCGACCGCAGAGACCTGCCTCGGATTGGCAACGAAGGCGCGGATGAACTCAAAGAAGTCCAGAACGACAGCGGTATCCAACGAGATGTCCTCTCTGGTTGCGAGCAAAGCTGCTCGGGGCAAATGGTGGATCTGAACGGCAGCCACCTCGAGGCGGCCTCGACGCCCGAGCGCCGAGGACCGGCTCTGTCGCGCTACGATGCGATGCTGTGCTGCCTGGCCTCACCTTGCGCGGCGTTGGAGAGCGCTTCCCACGCTTCCCAGGTAGCGAGGCGGTCGGCGTAGGCGGCGCGGGCGCGCGGCAGACCTTCCGTGCCGACAAAGAAACGCAACGGCGGGTTCTCGGCGTCCACGATCTTCAGGATTGCATCCGCCGTCGCTTGCGGGTCACCGAATTCGAGCTTGGCCCCCGCCGCGAACACCTCGGCTCGGGTATTGCCATAGGCTGCGATGACGGGCGTGATCTTGAGCGAGGACATGCTGGCGAATCCCGTCGCGTACGCGCCCGGCTCAAGCATCGTGACCTTCAGCCCGAAGCCCTTGATTTCCTGCGCCAGGCTTTCATGGATGGCTTCGAGCGCGAATTTCGAGGCGTTGTAGAATCCCGTGATGGGTCCGGCGACGATGCCGGCGACGCTCGACACGCCGATGATATGGCCGCTGCCCTGTCGCCGCAGCAGGGGAAGCGCTGCCTGAATGACCCGAAGGGTACCGAAGACATTGGTGTCGAACTCGGCGCGCACATCGGCCTCATGCGCCTCCTCGATCGCGCCGACGAGCGCATAGCCCGCGTTGTTGAGGACAACATCGATCCGCTCGAAATGCGTAAAGGCTTTGGTGACGACGTTCTGGACCGCGACGGCGTCGGTCACATCCAGCGCCAACGGCAGCACGGCGTCGCCGTAGCTTTCCGCAAGATCGGCCACGTCCGCCAGGATTCGGGCGGTGGCTGCGACCTTGTCGCCGCGCCTAAGGGCGGCCTCGGCCCAGATGCGGCCGAAGCCGCGGGATGCGCCGGTGATGAACCATACTTTGCTTGACATGCGATGTTCCCTGGTGAGTTGGCTTCAGCAAATGCTGTCGGGTTCTTAGTATCGCTCGAGCAGCCAATCAGCAGTGGCGAACCACGCCAACGAACTTGCAGTAACCGCCAAAGGAGAGGCTGGAGTGGACCAGGTCGAAATCGAAGAGCCGCATGCAGCGGCCGCCTCAATGTTCAATGCATCCGGATTCCGTTGGCTAGTGAAGTTTGTTGCCGTGCAGCTCCCGCCAGCGGCTTGGCGTCACGCCTTCCCAATATCGGAAGGCTCGATAGAACGAACTCGCATCCTGATAGCCCAGGAGGCACGCGACTTCGTCAATTTCGGCCGACGGGTCGGACAGAAGCTGCCGCCCGAGTTCCTGGCGCGCTTCGACCAGAAGATCGCGGAAGCTTGTGCCCTCTTCGGTGATGCGGCGCTGAAGGGTGCGCTCGCTCAGGCCTAGATCACGCGCGACATCGGATAGCTCCGGCCGTCCGCTCGCAAGGCTCCGCTTGAGTACGACCTTGACCTGCTCCTTGATGGAGCTACGCGCCTGCAGCTCGCCAAGTGCTGAGGCCAGCGCCGGTGTGAGCATCTCGAGCAGCGCCTGATTGTACCCGGGAAACGGACGATCGAGATCGGCCGGCTTCAGGATCAGCGCGTTGCGCACCGCGCCGAAGCGGATGGGGCATTCGAAATATTTCTGGTAGACGTCGCTCTTCGGACGAGGGCGGACAAGCTCCATGCGTTTCGGCGTCAAGTGCTGTCCGGTGCCGCGGCGCCCGAGCTCGACCAGGGACGCGAAGGTCACGTCCGTGGAAATCCCGGGCTCCGGCTCACTTGCGTGGGGCCATTCGACCGTGACGACGCATTCGTCCTTGCCTTCCACTATCCGCGGTTGCTCCGGCGAGCAGAGCCGCTTGAAGCGCGCGATGCGAAGCAGCCCGTCGCGGTAATCCTTCGCATAGAACGCGACCAGGCTCGACGGGGGATGCACGGCCGTGTCTGTCCGCTGGACCAGCTCGACGCCGAGACCGGGCTCCGGCTTCAGTTCCTCCAGGGCCCTCCAAAGGGCGAAGAACTGATCCGTGGTGACGTGCCCCTGCTCGTTCAGGTGCAGGGTCGCAGGCAGGCGCGCCTGCCGCAACAGAGCGGGCGGCGGCACGCCTATGCGCTCGACGGTCTGCCAGAAGGCCTGTGGCACCTTGCACCTGTCTGCGGCCGCTGCACTCATAACTGGTCCTAGCGCATCTGGCTCATGATCACGCGATCGAACATGCGGTCGCCGAACCACTCGCGGATCTTGATCATCGGCTGTGCGTACTTGCCGGCGACGTAACGCGTACGCGGCTTCGCCTCCCTCACCGCCTTGGACACGACATTGGCGATCACGCTCGGATCGGTGCCGCGGCCCTGGCCGTAGGCGTCGCGGGTCGATTTCGCGACCGCCTGGGTCAGCTTGGCGTAGGACCCCGTGCCCGAGCGCTCGAGCAGGCCATTGGCGACCACGTCGCCGAACCCTGTCTCGATCAGGCCAGGCTCGACCACCACCACCTTGATGCCGAAGGGGGCGAGCTCGAGCCGGAGGCAATCCGACCAGCCTTCGAGCGCATGCTTGGTTGCGTGGTACCAGGCGCCCAGCAGGGTGTAGATCTTGCCGCCCATCGAGGTGATGTTGACGATGGTGCCGGCGCGCTTCTCCCTCATCTTCGGCAGCAGGAGCTGCGTCAGGCGGGCGGCGCCGAACAGATTGACCTCGAACTGGTATCGCGCCTCCTCGATGCTGACGTCCTCGACGGGACCGTACAGGCCGAAGCCGGCGTTGTTGACGAGCACGTCGACGCCGTTCACTTGGCCGAGGATCGTGTCGACCGCCGCCTTGATTTCGGTCTCCTTCGAGATGTCCATGCGCAACGCCCGGGCCCCGAGCTTGACGAGGTCATCCATCTTGTCGACGTGGCGCGCGGCGACGTACACCTGAAAACCATCCTTGATCAGGCGCTTCGCGATCTCCTTGCCCATGCCCGAGGATGCCCCGGTCACAAGCGCTGTCTTCTTCCGTTTATCGATCATCTCAACCTCTCAGTGTTCGGGCCAACCTAGGGTCTGCCAGCCGACCGCGCACTGTCGAAATCCGCCAACCGAGTTGCAGATCACGCCAATTACTTGGCGCCGATGCCGGCTCGATTCCAGGGGGAAGCGGGACTTGGTTAACGGACCGAGCCGGGTACGGGTCAAAAGAGCGGTGGCGGCCGGACGTATCAGCCGCGAACGCGATGGAAGGCCCGGGTTTGACCCATCACCGGAATGCCGAGATACCCGCGGAGGTTCATCTTTCCGTCCTGCATCGTCACCTTGCAGTTGTAGATACGGCCGGAGGAGGCATCGTAGATCGAACCTCCGCTCCACTCGCCGTCGGTCCAGTGGAGGCCGGTAACGACGACGACGTTCTTTAGCGACCGCGAACGCAGCGCGGGATCCGGGTTCTTGGTGTCTTTCTTGAAGGTGATATTGTCCGCCTCCACGATCTCGTTGCCGTAGAGCATGCGCGCCTGGAATTCTGATCCCGCCTTGTACATGTCGAGCTTGACGGTGCCATCGTCGGCCTCCCACACGCCGACGATTGCGTCCGCGGGCGACGGCTCAGCATCGGCCACAGGCGCAACGAACAAGATTTTGGTGGCGAGCGCGAGCGCAAGCGTTGCGCGCCTTGAAAGGTAAGTCATTCTGAGAATCCTTCATTTGTTAGCAGCGCGTCAGGCAGCCTGTTCGAGGCTTGGCTCCGCCTATGGCAACCTGTCCTTCCGGCGACGCCTGACGAACTGACCCTAGAAACTTGGGATGAGCCGCGCTGTGGCCGTCAGCGCCAAATGAATTGCAGGGGGCGCCAATAGTCGAACTGTTTGCGAAGAAATCTAGGCTAGCGCAGGAAACAGTGGAAAGAGCGTCAGTCAACTCCGCGGCTAAGCGCTACGATGCAGTACGGAATATGCCGACCCAAATATTGGGTCCGACGTCAAGCGACTTGAGCTGCCGGGCGCGTGTGCTCGCTCGCGAATCCGTCCTCCGAACCCACGGTCAAACCCACGATTTGCGCCATGACTGCGAGTAACATCGCGGATGCGGCCGCAACCGCTTTGTCACGCTACTCGTTGTTCTTGCTATCGCTTCGGACAACGGGATTCCGAGGCGAGCAGTAGAGTGGCGGAAGAATCATCCTCCTAACCCACGGCGAAAAAACTACAGCTCTCGCGTCGAATTAGCGCAACATCGCGGAGTTCTTCGGTGATTTCGCGGTAGATTCGAACAATCGGATACAAGGGAGAGCTGTGGCGTAGAAATGGCGGAGGGACAGAATCTAGAAAGAAACTTGCTCCCCTGTTGCATTTCAGGTGCTCTCGCTCGGGAGAGGATCTCGCGCGAAAGCATTCCCGGCAACAAAGTCGACGGCATGAACCCGGACTGTTGTTCTGAAATCTGAAGCATCGTGAGAGCCAGGATGTACCGGATTGGTGATTAAGCCAGCTGCAGCTAAAGGGGCAGCTGAGGTATTCGTGTCTCCTTGCAGCGCGGGAGAGATCCGCATTGCACCCGGAAGCGGACACAGAGCCGCTTATCGGGCAACATCAACGTGGAGCCAATGAGGCCGCCAACTGAGGCAGTCTTAATGAATTGGCTTCTCAACCTCGAAGGTGAACTTGACCTGCATCACAGGGCCGAAGCCGTCCCGGACCTCGATCGCCATGTGGTGCTTTCCGGCAACTGGGGAACCGTGGACTGCTTCGCGTGCCATGTCGGCTAAGGACTTGGCCGCCTCAGCTTGAACAGCCCGCACATCTGAAAGCACCAGTCCTTCTTCATCGACGGCAAGTTCATCTCCGTCACGCATATCGAAATAGTAACGTGGCATCGCGTGGCATTCCTCACGTCGTTATGGCTAATCGATAGTAGGGGACATGTTCCTAAGATACAGCTTGGGAGAGTGAAAAAATCAACTTAGGACACCGAGGGGGTTAGATTTCGGACCAATGGGTAACATGACGCGCTTCGCCCGGCGGATGTCCGTTCCGGATCAAAATGCAAAAAACTCAGCGCGAGCAATCTGGTCCGTTGACGGATGCCCCGCTAAGCGGACGTCAATTACAGGCGCCCTCACTTTGCCCATGGCCTAGAAGCTGACATCGCTTCATATCGCGAAGGAGCCGCCAACTGAATTGGCCTCACCCGTCGTTCTGCTTAGGAAATGGCTCTTGTGTCTTCCGGCCGAGGAACGTGTCAGGCACCGACTGCCGCAGCAGTTCAAGCGACTGGCGCAACCGTTGGCGCGTCAGCTCGATTGTTTGACGGAAATATCGTTCGCGCGACAAACGAGACGGCGTGCACTGATCCATGAAGCTCTCCCTTGCTGTGCAGGCGGGAGCGCGACAGGTCTCTCAGCCACCGACGCCTACGGGCGGAGCCTGGGCCGGTGATGCGGAACAACAATCGCAGGGATCTTTGGTTCAAAGTGGAACTTAGGCGTGCGGAACCGACATTAATCCATGTGAGTTATAGGGGCATGTCCGATGACCAAGGTGCCAGCGAAAAAGCTATTGGCCCGCGCCGCCGCAGCTATCGAGGAGGCCGAGCGGCTGACTGCCGAAAACCAGGCGTGGCAGGCCGAAATTATTTACAACCTGAGGCGGAGGTCCGCTCGGACGACGTTCCATCCGCACAGCCTGAAGCTCTGTTCGCCGCGGGATTTTCCTGAGAAGAAGCGACCCGATCAGCCGGTCCCAGCTGAGAGCGCTCCGCGCGAATGATGCGCACTGTTGCCCTCACACGGGCCGCATTCATGCGCGCTTTCTGAAGGTTTTCGCGAGCCTGTTCCCGGGTTATCCGGCATTCGCGGATGGCTCGGTCGGCTCGTCTGAGTAACGGATCATCGCACATCAGCACTGCGAAAGCACAGCGCCCCGCATCGTTCCAAAACCGATTCGACACGACCAGAGCCGATGGGAACCGGCGGCCTGCAGGCAGACGAAGCGACCGATGAATAACTGAGCTTCGGCGGACGTCGAGCCAAGACGCCTTCAATGCATCTTCTGCCGCAGTTTCTCAATGAATTCGCGCTACTCCTCAATGTCCTCGCCTACCATCTTCCTAAGGTCCTTTGGCTTTTGCTCGCGAACTCTCTTATTGGAGGACTTCGGAATTTCCTTGCCCTTGGCATCAATCTCACGGCTGGCCGGTCGTGATTGATTTAGCACAAGGCCCAGGTCCGTTTTCCCAATGCGTCCCGGCCGAACATCGGCATGGGGTCGAATTCGGGCAGCCAGAGCAGGATGCAGATCAATCACACGAAACCTGCGGGACGGTTGAGGTGTCCGCCGAGACATCGCCAACACGGAAAGGTGTCCCTCAGCGCGCGGCGGATCTTTTGCGATCAGTGCTGGACGGGCCACAATTTGCGAATCATCCGATGAGCCAGCGCCCCAAATGGATATCGAACTTGACCAAGCCTTCCTCTCGCATTTTCAATAGAAGCGATTGGCACGTCTCCTCATTCACGACATTAGCACGTTTCATGACTTCGTAGACTTTGAGCGGCTTCTCACGGAGCGCGTTCAGGATATTTTCGCGATCATTCAGCATAGCCGGAGTCCTACAGTCACTAAGGAGATCATTGAGGATAAGAAAGCTGGTCTTCCGTCACTACCCGCTCGATATTCTCGGTCTTGCTTTTTATCCGGTATCTAAGCCGTCCGTCTGCCTCGACAGGCATATGCCGAACGACGGTGTAAATCATCGAAGAATTAGTTGCGGAACGACGTTGTGGTCCTTGGGGCTGATGGTGAACGTCGTCATTTAGCTCATAGGCGTGTGACATATGTCTTCCCCTAAGATTTGCGGCTGCTGTGCCGTACGGTGATCCACTATTGCGGCTTCAGCGAGGCCGCACCTAACCCGTTGGACGTCCGCCCGAGGTTACAGGCGAAGCAGTAAGATTGCCCTGATCCGCCAGAGGGCGGGAGATCGTCCGCCGTTATAGGAGCCATCCAAGCGTGCACATAAGCGGCCCGGCTCGGTTAACCTCCCGGTCTGTGGTCCAGGTGATCTTGTTAACGTACGATGCTATTCAAGGCTGTTTGTTATTCTCGTTGGCGCCCCGATCGGTCACTTCTCGAACTTGAGCCCCAACTCGCCAGCCAGTGAATGGCGTCACGATCATGTCTTCCTTCCGGGCCGATCCACTCGGACGTCTTGAAACTCTTCCGGCCCTTTGAGGAGGCGTCGCTTGCGGCTGGCCCGGGTGTGCTGACTGGCCGTGAGATCGGCCATCTCGTCGATGGTTTCACCGGCCATTGTGCGGGCGCGCTGTTTCTGCCCTTCGTTCCTGGAACGGCGCTTCGTCTTCACCGTCAGTCCCAGCTGGACCAAGCGCCGGACGGCCTCTGGTAGCGACGGTCTGTCAGGCTGGTTCTCTGCCCACTTTACGATAGAGGCTTGCAACAACGACGGTGCCCGAAATCCCATCATGGGATCTTGGACAGCGGATGGCCGAGGGCGTTTTTGTCATTTAGCCCTTATCGACATGTGCGAACATAGTTTGACCTAAAAGCAAGCCAAGGGAAAGCGCGAAGTTCGCCGCTGCTGAAAGGCTAAATACCGTGTTCCAATTGGCCCCGTTCCGATTGCGAGCCTCCTCGTGATCTGATCGGGCTAACGATCAACCGTTAGAGCGGATCCACCCGAATTCCCGTTCTCGAGGGTCTCTCCGCGGACCTCGCGTTCAAAGCCCGCCATCTGGCCGCAAAACATTCCCTTGCGGTTCGACTGCAATGTAACTATGTGTTGAATATTCGAGTTTTCGGCCGAACGACTTGGCCTCGTCGCGAATAGCGCGCCTGACTGACGACCCTCCTCCCAGATCTCGAGTTAACCGATCGCGCTTGGCGCGGTCTCAAATACACGCACATCGAAGGACGATCTCCCATGACAACGGGAACAGTGAAGTGGTTCAACAACCAAAAGGGTTTCGGCTTTATTCAGCCGGATCAGGGCAGCCAGGATGTCTTCGTTCATATCAGCGCGGTCGAACGTGCAGGCCTGAGCACTCTCAATGAGGGGCAGAAGGTTTCTTTCGAGATCGTCGCAGACCGCCGGACCGGCAAATCTGCGGCGGAAAATCTGCGCGCGGAATAAACTTCCGCGCTCGCTGCCGATGCTTTGACCACGGATGTACTGGCAAAGTTTCTGGTAAAGACCCCGCCGTTTGGTGTGCCAGCAGCGGGGTTGCTTTTTGTCGAGCGACTGAGGGGACTCTCCAGGTGATTTGGCCAACCTTTTAGGCCATCCTTTGCATACGTCCGACAAGAAGCGATTGGGACTTGTTGATATGTCGAAGATCGACGTCGACGAACAGCATGATGATATTGTCTACCCGTCAGTTCTTCCATTTGCTTTGATCCATCTGGGATGCGCCGCGGCGTTCTGGTCCGGCATTACTTGGCAGGCGGCCGTTCTCGGTGTAGCGATCTATTGGCTGCGGATGTTCGCGATCGGTGCCGGCTATCATCGGTACTTCTCGCACCGGTCATATTCCACCAGCAGACTGTTTCAATTCATCCTTGCGGCGCTCGCTCAGAGCAGCGTCCAAAAGAGCATTCTGTGGTGGGCGGCCAAGCACAGGCATCATCATTTGCATTCCGATACTTATCGAGATGTGCATTCGCCCCGGCATAAAGGTTTCGTATACAGCCACGTTGGCTGGATTTTCGCGCGACAACACGATACGACTGATCTGGTGAAGGTTGCGGATCTCGCATCGTTTCCCGAATTAAGATGGTTGCACAAATTTGAGGTCTTGCCTGCAATAGCACTCGCCGCCTGCTGTTTTCTCGTCGCGGGATGGTCAGGGCTGGTGGTTGGATTCTTGTGGAGCACGGTGCTGCTTTATCACGTAACCTTCTCCATCAACTCCCTCGCGCATGTTCACGGACGTAAGCGGTACGTAACCGGGGATGATTCTCGCAACAATTGGCTGCTGGCGCTGCTTACGATGGGTGAAGGTTGGCACAACAATCATCACGCCTACCAAAGCAGCGTTCGCCAAGGCTTTCGTTGGTGGGAGGTTGATATGACCTTCTACATCTTAAAGGCGCTATCTCTCCTGGGTATCGTCTGGAACTTAAAGGCGCCGCCCGAGCAGGTGAGGCGTAACGAACATCGGCTCGGAGCGAGGGTCATCAATCGAGCGGCCGAGGACCTTGTTAAACGTTTCAACCCTGAGCGTATGGCGCTTGCTATTACATCAGCGATGCACTCATCCGAACTGTCCGCCCTGCGGGAAGCGATTAACAAAGCAAACTGTCATGGCGCCGACGCGCTGCCGGCCGTTCATCTGAACAGGATGCCCACTCGCAACGAGTTGCTCGACCGGGCGCAGGCCATGTTCGCCCGTACCCACTCTTTGGACGAAATCGTCGACCGAGCGTATCACCTTCTCCTTGAATCTGTGGGCTCGCATTTGGCCGCGTCTCTTCTTCGATCACAAACGGGCTAACGTTCGCGCAACGACGTAGCACGAACGCTCCGGCGTGAAGTCGACCAGCCGAAGAACTGATGGCCTACGTGCCGCGTCTAAGCCCGCCCATCGGCACCGAAGGCGCCGAAGGATGAGGCCGAGATGCTCGCCCTTCACGAGGCCCGTGCGGCCGCCTGAACAAACCAATTGAAAGCCGAAACGAGGAGATCGAAGCAACAGAAGCATCGAGCAGGCCGAAGGTTGGCCGCGCAGATTGATGCCATTAAATCGTTTCTGCCACCCGCGCGTTCATATGACGAGCGGGGGCGCGAGCGCGGACACATCATCCTTGCTGAAATCGGAAATGATCCGCAGCCTGCGGATCATTGACGCCGCATTCTTAAATCTCGGACAGCGCAAAAAGAAGCCTTGTGCTCTAGAGGAAAGCGCATACCTTATCGTCATTCGATTAGCTGTGTGCCTTGTTGTTGGTCCAACCTGGGCCCTTTCCAGAGACATCGTCGGATTGCATTTGTGGAATTGGGCGGCTCCAAGCGAACTGCGCGTTTGCGTTTCGGAGAATATGGCTACAGGTACAGGGGCATAGCGCGATCGAGCGGGCCGGAATTCGTGGACTCGCCCACGGTTAGCGGATGAAGTTCTAGGTCAGGATCGACCGGAAGTTCGGCCCGGTCCAGCACCGAGAACTCTTGCCCTGGCATAAGCAGCTTTCGTCACTCCACGGATGTACTGGAATGACTGTGCGGCCGGCGCGATACCGGGATTGAGCGGGCTTTTGCGCGAGGGGCAATCTGTCCCTTGAACTTGGATCGTTAGTCGAGCGGGATCTACTGCGAAGGAGTCGTTGCCGCGCTTCAGCTGCCACGATCTTCAGCCAATCTGGCCCTGCAACTCTGAAGGAGCACAACTTTGCAGGTAATCGTTCGCGATAACAATGTCGACCAAGCGCTTCGCGTTCTCAAGAAGAAGATGCAGCGCGAGGGCGTGTTCAGGGAAATGAAGCGCCGTCGTTCTTACGAAAAGCCCTCGGAGAAAAGGACCAGAGAGAAATCTGACGCCGTCCGCCGTGCCCGTAAGCTTGCTCGGAAACAGGCCATCCGCGACGGACTCATCGCCGCGCCGCCTAAAAGGGAGAAAGTCTTGATCAAGCGTGCGCAAATGCTGCCCGCCACTACTCGTGGCACACGGGAGACCTAACAAGCCGCGGGAGGCGGATCGTCGTCCGCGCGGTATTCGCAATACTCCGCGTAACGCCGCCTTGTGGGGCCGAGAAGCTATGATGACGGGGAACCGAGGAAGGGCGTTCGGATGCTAAAGATCAGGAACACGCCATGAAATTAAACGAAGCACAGATAACCAAAACCCTGTCTCAGTTTCCAGCGCAGGTGCTTGCTGAGGATCATCCAGCAGTTGCACAATTTCGCGAATTGTTCGGGCAGCATACTTTCTTTCTCGACCCCACGGGGTTGCATGTTTTGGAGTTGCTCGAAGTTCCTGGGATGGAGGCTGAGGAAGGAGAGCTAATAAGTCTCGCAGATTGGAGCGACGCGAGCTTTACAAAGTTGACGACACATCGGCCCGAACCCACCGGCGTCGTCGTTCGCTTGAAAGAAGTTCAACACTGAGAGGGCTCTAAGGGCAAGTTTCCGCGTCTGGGATCGGCTCCGCGCGGTTACCGATCTCTGGTCACCGTCTCTCACGTGTGCTCCTGTTTCGGCGTCAGCGTGCATTAGGTTGTGGAAGGCGCCTCTGCGAGCATCCAAAACGGAAAGGTACCTGAACGGGAGTTATGGGTTGACGGGCGGGCGTTCACCGCCGACAGGGAGCTATTGTGAAAAGATAACTCCCTGTTTTCCAATAGTGCGTCGATCGAGTTGTGGCTAGATAGCCACCTCAACCATAATCGACGGGTAACCCCGATCAACGCGAGCAGTGCAACAGTATCTTTTGTTGCTTCCCGGGGAATTACTGTTGTATTGCACGGGATAAAGGCGCATCCCCCGACTACGGTTTCGCGGCCGTTTTCGGTGATGAGAACGCCGGTTGCGCTCCCGCCAAGTCCTCGATTGGATGGAGCCGCTCGGGCATGGCACGCCATCGCCTTCAACAACGGTGCCATCAGGACGTGAAGCAACTCATCGCTGACGTGCTGCGGCAGTTGAACATAAGCGCGTAGGCTCAGGACATCGCCGCCTGGGCGAACCATTCCGCCGATCAAGTGAGATCGTGCACTTTCTTGAGTGCTGCCCAATATCGCAGACGGGTCATTGAACAAGCAAAATGGCCTCAGTGCGCGCGCATCTGAGGCCATTTTGAGACCTCCCGCCGGGCATTGGGCAAAATGTCGACCGGTCGGTGGCTTAGCGTTCGGGGATAGGATCGCCGTTTGCTGAGGACCAAGACCAGCCCAGGTGAATCGTTCCGTCCAATCTGAAATATTTAGCGTCCTGATCGCACCGCGCGAATGGCGCGCGGCCGCCTCTGTTTTGACCCTTGAATCGCTGTGTAACCACGAATTCGGCAACCGAACACGAATTAACTGGCTATTTGGTTCGATCGGGATCCATATAGCTTCCATCACCGCCGCATCACGGGCATCCACCGGTGAGAGAGAGTGTTGCGCTCCCGCTTATTCGAGGGGAGGCGTCATATGCCCCAATCTCAACACATGTCGTCCGCCATTCCGCCGGTTGCATTTGGGCGCCCTGCCTGTCCGAAGTGCAAGGCCGAGATGATGCTTACCAGCATCGAGCCAGCATGCCCAGGCGTCGACTTGCATACGTTTGAATGTGCTGTCTGCAATCACGTAGTTACGGCCCTGGCCGCGTATGAAGATCCCATGAAGTCCAAGGCTCTTGGACGCTGGCTTCTAGGCGATTTGCACTCGCCGACGTAGTTAAGTGTAAACACAAAAGGGCAAATTAGGCCGCTCCCGGGAAACTCCGATGCGACTTTCGACCCCAAAACTGCGTAGTGAGCAAACGCAAAGGAGGAGGGAAATGAGGAATTACACATACGAACGGAAGATGCCCACCGTGGCCGAGCGTGAGGCACGAAAGGCCTTCAAGGAGGCGGACGTCAAGGTAGCGATGGCCGAGTATGAACGCACTCAAAAGGCGTTCCATGCAAACCACGAGCGGTTAAAGGCGGAGCGATTGGCTCGCGAGGCCGAAGCAGCGCGGAAGCTCAAAACCTGATCGGAGGCTTTCGGTCAAATCTGAGTAGCTCCTCGAACCTGTTAAGCTGAAATATCTTGCCGTACTCGTCGGTGATCTGCACCTGCCATTCGGCCCAAACTAGGGTGCGACCGCTTTGACCCCTGCGCCGATCACTTCCGGTCTACCCCGATGAGCGGACCTTTTCAGACTCGGTCTGCTAGTCTCAAAAGGCCCAGAAGCGGACATGGCGATAGTCAGATCAGCGCCACACCTGTTCCTCTCGGGAAGGGCGGTGGGAGCTCAGCAGCAGTACCTGTGCTTTAGTCGACCTTGGGACAAGGCTCCCAGAAGGTTTGCAAGGTCAAGCACGATGCTTGCTGTCGTGGCGGCCGGTCCACCAATAGATGATGCCGACCGCGGCAACGATCAGAAACGGGAGCGCGTAGGTATAGACGTCAAGGACGGTCATTCGCGGAGTCTCCCGAGGATGCGTCTCGCGGCAAAATGTAGGGCTAAAGTCGCGAAAAGCCAACTGAGGCTCAAGACTTCAACAGGGCAACTGGAGGAGCGGGGGACGTCGCCGGGAGGCCTTCCCCGGTTTGGGGGCAAAATCCAAGCGCCGCCGAAGTACCCAGTTGGCCGCGACCCATTCCGCCACGATGCTAGGACGCCAGATCGGCGCGACGACCACAGCATCGTAGGAGAAACGCACCGATCTTCAAGTGGAGATTATAGGGTGATGAAATGTTCGTCGACTATGGATCAGCTTCCCGCGAGGAAACGAATAACTGCGAACGTGCCGATCACGACGAGCGTTGTCACAGTGACCGAGAATAGGATTCGCATAGTTAAAGCCGCGCTCCGCCAGCCGGGAAATTTCACGAGTGGCAGCGCTGCATCCGCATTGGATCAGACGGCGAGCAATAGAGCCATCGCAACCAGCACCACAACAAGCAAAGCATATTCGAGTTTGTGGCTGTAGGAACTGAGAGATCTCCTGTTCGATATCATGTCAATTCTCCTTGGCTGAATTCCTAGCGGCGCCTACACGAAGCGCCGGACCGGGCGTCGACCCGTTAGAAGGTCTACTGCGCCGGCTACCACGTAACGGTTGGGGCTGATCCTGCGGCTTCTGTCGGGCTTGAAACTGAAAATTACGTGGGAGCACGCATTCCCGGCGAAGTCAGCCACTTATTGATCTGGGTGGCAGCATCTATCTGGGCCGCCTTTCGCAAAAGCTCGTCGCGACGAATGCTAAAGGGCATGCCTTCAGCCTGTTTGCGAAGGTTGATCGCCTCTTGCGTCAGGCGGAACTCGAATGTGGATGATGACAGCTCGAAACGTCGCCGAAGCGGCATAACGGCGCTCCCTGTTCGATTGGGCGGGAGCGCAACCGGCGTTCTCATCACCGATAGAAGCCATGGGCCGGGCGGTGATGTCAGCGACCAGACAACCTTTTCATCCGGGAGTCGACACAATTCGCATCAGGCGCTTCGAATGGTCACATCGGGCATCGCAGCAAGTAAAATAGCGCGCTATTCCCCTCGATCTGTGCAGTTTCGCGCGATGTCTCATAACCAGACATTATGGGCACGTCGCTTTCGCAAACCTGCCACTCCCATTTCGTTGGAAGCAGGGCGATTAGTTTCACTTCCAGCAGGCGCGTCCTAAGTGATTTTGCCATCCACTGTATATGCGCTCCTGACCGTCAACATTCCAGTGATGAACAGCAGCCTTCTGGTTGCCGGGTCCCGTCGGGGCCGCTCCTCCTCCTTCCGCCATTTCGACCCCCGAGCCTATCAGGCGGGCCGCGCGCTGATGCTTGCGAGCTCCCGGCGCTCGTCATCGGACAACTGCCAACCCTTGCACTGACTGCAAAGCTGCCTAAAAACGTCATACAGCTTGCTTCGCGCAACTTCGACGAGTTCGGTATCGTCAAATTCGCGGGAGTTCAGCAAGACTGGCAGTGAAAAACTGGTCTGATCGCTCTCGAACTGAAACGCTAAGCGAAGGTCCTCACCCCGTTCGTTAGGCGAAATTATCTCAATGCGCGCGATCTTGATCTTGAACTCATCCATCGCGTCACCTCGCTGGAAAGGTTGCTCTTTCATTGCTGGTAGAGGCGATCTTACTGCTTGGGATGCAGGGTTTGCTTCTCAGTTTCCAGCTTTGCCACCAACTGCAGGGTAGCATCGTGCACCTGTTGATCCCAAATTTGCTCTCTGATCCAGCGGTAACGGGCGATCCTCTCGTCGATCTCGTCGCATCTGGCACACATGGGGCGCTCCGCTGGGTGCGGCGGGAGCGCGGTGTCTCTCAGGCGCCGATGCCATCGTTCCGTCGGCGATGCACAAACAGTAAGGGGCCGGGCTTAAAGTTCAATTGTGCACACACGAAATCAGGACGCTCCGACATTCAAATACGGATAGCGGCCTTTGCCAATAGAAACGGCCCAGAACCGTCGGGGCCGCCATCCTTGGAGGTTTACCTGGGCCAAGCTGAGGCGGCGTGGGGCCAGGGGCACAAGTTGACGATGCCGGAAGGTCTTCGTTCCTAACGGTGCCGATCAAAGGCCTACTTCTGGCGATCCGACTCGGATTTGTTCGCTGCCTTTAATCGGCCTCGGATATATTCAGCCACGTCACCGACCTCGTCGCGCATGGCATTTTCCGTGATCCCCTCGCTCTTGGCCATTTCGATGCAGCGCCGCGTTAACTCGGCCACGTCTTGCGAGGCGCCTGGATCGCCGAATTGCTCGGCGGCGTGAACGCTATTCTGCATCCAAAAATCGATAAACTCTCGCACCTTCACACTCATGCTTTTGACCTCATCCAGGCCTGTCGGCCTGCCTCCGAGCTTCTGCCGCGCGCTCCTCTGAGGCCCTCACAGAGGTCCCGTAGATGGTCTCTCGGGAATTAGTGCCCAATGCCTCAGCATCGCGCCAGGGCGGCTCCAAGGCAAGCGCTAGGCCTTGGCGATTGACCCGGAAAGGGGGATGACACCCCAGCGGGGCGAGCACTGCGGCGGCGGCTTAATTCAGTTTTCGGCGGATCTTCTTCATGATCTCCCGCAGATCGGCCACGTATTCCTCGCTCGGTGCGCGCGGGCTTCGACGGCGGCTCGTCTATATCCGGAGATGGTCCCAACTCGTGTGTGCACTTGTGCCTGGGCAGCTCGGTCGTGCCCCCGGCCGGGCTGCTTTATCAAGGGCGGGATGCGGCTGGGTTCAATCGGCGGCTGGGTCAATTTGTTAGAGTCGCCTCATGCTCGACGAGCGTCTGATAGCATTCGCACGACAGTCGCTCCAACGCGCCGCGGTCCAATATTTTAATGACGCCTCGCGAGTAGGTGATAATGCCTTGATCCTGTATCTTGCCGGCCACCTCTGTCACAGATGTCCTTCGCACTCCCAGCATATCGGCAAGCAGTTCTTGCGTCAGCGTAATGGGATCGCCCGCTGCGCGATCGGCCGACTGCAATAGCCAACGACAAAAACGTTGGTCGATTGGATGCAGTGCATTGCAGGCTGCCGTAATGCGAGCTTGGGTTAAGAGGACTTCATTATAGCGTATGCAGAGGTCTCGTATCGCTTGACTTGAGGTAACTGACCTCCTGAAAGCGGCTGACGATATCCCGCTGGCCGTCATTGGCAATTGAACGTTCACCCGGACGAGCGATTTGTAGAGACCTAATCCCGCCATCGCGCCAACTACGCCTTCGCGGCCGACAGTCGCGGTTTCGATGGCCTTGCCGTCACGCATTACTGCGAGCAACGAAAACATGCCGTGGTGAGGGAAATAGATCTGTTCGACCTCGGTGCCTGCTTCGTAGACAGAAGTGCCTTGCGGCAACACCACGGTCATTAGATGGACCGCGAGCGCGCTAAACTCGCTGCCTGGCAGTGACGCGAGCAGCCTGTTGTCGAGCGGCGTGGGCGAAGGTGCGTGCAAATGCGGTGTCCGTGGTCGGTCGGGCGATATACCGCAGGGTGATGGGTGCGAGCTCCGAGGGGACGCTCCGCGCGGGATCAGGGTTACATTAAGAGTCCCGGCAGTCCGTGTCGGTCCGGTTTCCGTCCTAAGCCGAGCTGCTGCCGATTAGCGCTGAGGTGCCTAGCTATAAGGCTATCCGAGCTTTCTCGTCGGAAAGCTGGGTCGTCAGAGCCTTGTCTGTCGGAATTCCGACAATGACATTGACGCAGATGCAGGTTCGTTTCTGCCGTAGCTCTGGTACTTCTTCTTACACAGTGGGCGCTTCTCGGAACGAATAGTCAACAAGCGAATTGGCCTCTCTGCACCGCCTATGTCCGTTTTCCGACAATAGGAACAGGGTGAAGCGCACCCGCAGTGGGACTCGGGCTTCAAAGCGCCATCTGCGATTATTCAAGGTTGGTAGCGCCGATGCAGCACTTAGCTGGCGGTCGCCCGGTTGTGCTCGTCGTCGAGGACGAGACGCTTCTTCGATGGCATGCCGTAGCAATGATCGAGGACGCCGGTTTCGACGTGATCGAGGCTGGAAACGCGGCCGAGGCTATTTCCGTGCTGGAAGCCCGGACAGACATTCGTGTGATTTTCACCGACATCCAGATGCCGGGTTCAATTGACGGGCTGCGGTTAGCCCACCTGGTGCGAGACCGCTGGCCGCCGATCAAGATCATTGCAACCTCGGGCCAACTAAGGCTTCGCGACTACGAGCTGCCGGAGGGCGGCCGGTTTTTGCCCAAGCCCTATTCCGTCGGGGAGATCACCGGCACATTGCGGGAGCTATTGGGCGGAGGGGCAAGCGAGGGCGTATAGCGCTCATGGTCACAATCAAAGCCAAGATTCGCTCGGTGACCGTCGGCGCCTACACCCAACCCGTTACCGGACATTGTTGTGCGGTTTTACTCCGGCGACCGGAGACCGGGTGACGTCAGCCAATCATTTATGTGGGATGCGGTCTCCAACTGTCTGATCTTTTTAAGCGCGGCATCCCTGTCGGGACCATTCACAAGATCGGTAATCTTTTCCTGCAGCCTAGCCTTCTCGGCTGCGATCTGATCTTCAAATGAGTGCGGTAAGGATCGGCGACGCCGCATGACACAACCTCCGACTTACGGGTCCTAAACCGTAGTGTTCGACGGACTTTGCCAAGAGAAAAAACGCTGTGGCCCAAGTCTCAGTTCCAGGTTTATTGCCGAAGAGTGATCTGTCAGTCCGATTTCCAACGCTCCACTCAAATTGGCCGCTGCGGATACAGCTCGAATCTCCGCTATGGGTCACACGCGGCATTAGGATGCAGCGCTGAGCGAAGTCCGGTCTACCGTGGCGAGCCGACGTAACGATCTTCAACGCGGTCTTCAGCTATTGGAGGGGGCCGACGAAGAGGGCTCGCATCTTTGACGAATTTCGCTGTTGCAGCGCAACTACAGCCCGCCACCGTCGGAGCAAGGCGCTTTACAGAATAAAGACATTGGCCGACAGCTTCGGGAACTCAAAGCGCAGCCTGACGGTTTCTACTCAATGGAACGCCTACTCTATTTCCTTCCTGCTCATCCGCAACCTGCCTATATCCGATTTGGGACGAGCGCCCTCATCATGGTGTTCTTCATTCTTGTGCAAATGGGTCTGCAATCGCAAAGCGGCTTCGGCGGATTGTTCTTCCTTCTTCCCGGGATCTTTCTATGTGGCCTTCTGTTCGATCGCGCTAGCTCATTTTTCGGCACTGCACTCGCCACGCTATATGCGGTGTACGCCGCGCCCGCTGCACCGTGGATTGCCCATCTTCTACCTTTGGGATTGTTCGTTGCGACGGGTCTCGGTATCGGCCTAGTTGCAGAGGGATTTCGCAACGAACTGGAGAGGGTGGTTGCCGCCGAGAAAGCGAAAACGGTTCTTCTCATGGAATTGGCGCATCGCACGAAGAACAATTTAGCCATGATATCCGCGATGATGCGATTGCAGGCCAAGCAGGCCGGCGTCAGCGCGGCCGACGCGCTCGGCGACATGGCCTCACGCATCCAGGTGATGGCAAAGGTCTACGACCACCTCACGATCAGGGCCGAGCGGAAGGTCGTCGATGCCAAGCAGTATCTCACAGAAATATGCCAGCATCTTTCCGCGTCACTCACTGGGACAAGCCCTGTGGCGATCACGGCTCGGGCGGATGAGCTGTATATCCATAGCGAGCAGGCCGTCCCAATCGCGATCATCGTCAATGAGCTTGTTACGAACAGCCTAAAGTATGCCTTCCCGGACGGGCGGCCGGGTCATATCCACGTCGACCTTCATGCCGATGGTGAAGTGGTCCTTACTGTGAGTGACAACGGCGTCGGCATCCGAACGCAGCACCCGGAAGGCGTCGGATCGCGGGTTGTATCTCTGCTATCACAGCAACTCGGCGGCATGATCGATTACGAAAATCTGGATCAGGGTTGCCGCGTCACACTCCGAATGCCTAAGCCTAGCATCTAGCGGCCGACCGTCGGCACGCCTTCAATCGACCTGACGACGCGCTACTTCAACCGGGCAGTGTCAAGGGTCCGCTTTGGGTCCAAATTCGGAAGTCCGGGCGCGCAACTGAGCAGTCCGCTTTAGCCCCAAGAACAGACATCGTCAGCCGGGCCTGTTAGGTCCGAAAGGTGCCAAGAGGCGACATTCCTAAAAAGGCCGTCAACTCAGTGGTCTTATTTTGAATAGGGCTTCTCTTTGAGAGCTTGCTGCATGGCCCATTCGGCGGCAAGAATTGCCTCCGCACGATCATAAGAAATGCCAGTTTTCGGCGAGCGTCCTTCTCGCTCAAACGACCATTTCCAGCCGAAAGGATTGGCGGTTTGGACTATTGTGTACTCTATACCTTGATATTGCATGAGGCGGCCTTCATGTTGTTGTCGGCGGGCGTAATTTGCTCTTGGCCCATGCTTGAAAATCCGGGACCTGGGTTGGACCGATGTGATCGCGCTTGATACACCGAAACTTACGAGCGCCTGTTTTGGCGATCACGAAG
This sequence comes from Bradyrhizobium elkanii WSM2783, assembly GCF_000472865.1. GTDB lineage: Bacteria > Pseudomonadota > Alphaproteobacteria > Rhizobiales > Xanthobacteraceae > Bradyrhizobium > Bradyrhizobium elkanii_A. The sequence goes on from NZ_AXAP01000045.1 coordinate 58,630, forward strand.
TGCATCGGTCATTCCTACCCTGTTAGCCCAGTGCCGGCAGGCGGATCACAAGGCGTGCGAGATGCCAAAGCTGAATGCCATGATCGCTACGATCGATCAGCTTTTTTGCTTGCGTTTCAAAACTCCTACGGCGCCGTTGCGCGTTTTGCGGAACGTACCCGCGGGGTACAGAACGAGCCCATAGGCAGCGCAATCACCTTGGGAAACCGATCTTGAGTGATTGACCGATCCATCCAGAGCTATTTCTTCCTCCGTGGCATGAAGCTCGGCTGCCAGGTCGCCGCTTTCTGGCTTGGTGCTGCGGCGATAATCTTGATCTTTTCTTTCTTGGGCTTCTTGGCTTCGCGGTTGCCTCGTTGCTGGCCTTTGGCCATGGCGGTCTCCTCCTGTTTTCGAGATGACTAAAGTCGTCTGACAACAGGGACCTGCCCACGCGGTGTGCAGATCCTCACGTCGATGTGGCCTTCTTGCACGAACTGCCTGGCCTTTCTCAGTGCAACCGCCACCGTGACGCGCCCGAGATGTTCGCTGATACCTTCATGGTGGCCGCTGACCAAGTATTTCAGTTTAGGCATGGAAGACGGCCACCGCGATCACAATGATCACAGGCACCAGCGGGACGATGACCGGTGGTACGATCCACTCGGCCAGACGAAATTGCCGCAACGAAATGCTCCTGCGCTTTGCGGCGGGAGCGTGCGCGGCCCTCAGTCACCGGACGATGCCACGGGAAATGCGGTGATAACTGACCCTACGCTGATGCTTTGGGAATAGCGAGCGCTAAAGCATTTTGCGCCGGCTGCGGCAGGAGTACGCGCGAAGCGACACGGTACGCCTCTAGTTGCCGCGCGGGCAAGATAGCGATGGCTATTGCGGCGCAAAGAGCGCATGCTGCTGTCGGGGCCAGCGCCGGCGCCCGGCGTTTTGCGAAAGGCAGGCGCGCATGACCATCCGTTCCCGACGTGAAGTCGTCACGTTCAAGCACCCGTTCCGGATCAGGGGCATCGATTGCCTGCTGCCCGCCGGCGCCTATGAGGTCGCCACCGACGAGGAGACGATCGAGGGGCTATCGTTCGAGGCGTTCCGCCGCGTCGCCACCATGATCAAGGTGCCGGTGGAAGGCTCACGCGGGTTGGCGATGGAGGTGGTCTCGATCGGCTCTGTCGATCTGGCCGACGCGCAACGCATCGACGCGAGCGCATCCGATGGCTGACGAACCGCTCGATCTCGACCGCCACCGCGGCATGACGGCGCAAAAAGCAACCGACATCCGCCGTGCGCTCGCGGAGGTCGAGACCCATGCACGGGAGCTGCGCGAGCGCCGAGCCGAGGTGGAAGACCATCTGTTGTCAATTCCGGCCGCGTCATGGCCGGAGGCGGCCGTCAAGGCGCGCTATATACTCAAGCTGTACGCCGCGGGCCTGCCGCCGGAAGACACAAGGCATCGCGATCTCGTGGCAGCCGTGCTGGAGGATTTTGTCCGGCTTACCGAGCAGGGCTGAGTCGGGAACCGCGGCACGCCCGCGACCCATCAAGGAGTAGGTAAGATGACGCTCACGCAGGGTCGCTTCATCGCTTACGAATACGACAGGATGGTCGTCCTGTTCTCGATGCTCGACGGCGAGAAGGAGATTCCCTGCGCGGTCTCGACCTCCGCCATGGATGAACTGGAAGGTGTGGTGCGCGCGAGAGCGAGCCAGCGTGAGCCGCAATTCATGCGGTTACGCGAGCGCATCGAGGCGTGTGCCGACGGCAAATATCAGGCGACCGAGTTCGAGGGGTCGCCGCCCGGCATCATCCTGCGCAGCATCGATTTCCGGAAACGGCGATAGCAGCTCTCCCGGGAGACAAGCGCTCAGAGTGGTCCCCATAGGAACGGGCGGAGTAGTTCTCCGTTACTTCACCGTCGGATTTTGGAGCCGAATTTACGGCATTTGAAAAGGTGCAGAAACCTGGCAATTGAACTCTGAGAAAAGGCCCGTCGTGCTGGTCGTAGAGGACGAGGCATTGCTGCTTATGGATGCGGGTTTTGAAGCTGTGGAGGCTGCTAACGCGGCTCAAGCCATCGAAGTATTAGAATCCAGGATGGATCCCGCATTGTCTTCTCGGACATCGACATGCCCCAAGGGGTCGACGGCGTGAGGCTGGCAGCTATCATCCGTGAGCGATGGCCACAGATCGAAATCATTCTAACTTCCGGATTTCTGGAAACGTCCCGGAAAAAGGCAAAACGGACTTCCTCCTGGCGGCGATCCCTCTCGCATTTCGCCATCATCTGTCGGCGCTGATCAGCAAGGTCACGACTGCGGGCAATCGCTCGGTCGGCAGCATCCTTCCCGTGCTGGGCCGGGCGGTAGCTTTTTGGCTTCCTCTCGCAATCGATTGGCTTCTTCGGCGAGACGTTCTTTCGAAGAAAGTATGTTTGATCGGGCGGCGGCGCTGCATGACACAACCTCAGTGCTTACCGGTCCTAATCGTAGGGTTTGCACTTCCGATAAATCCTAATATGCCGCTGACTGCCCTTCGGTTTCCAGCGGACACAAATCGAACTAGGACACCAAAACCAGGATACGGGGGCCACAACCTGTCTTGAACGCAGCAGATGCCGACCGAATGTCCGTTGAGGGTCAGACTCGGAAGTTCCCGATTTTTGCGACGCTATTGCCCTCCACTTGCGAAAGTCGCCCAGGAACCGGCGTTACCTCTCTTCAGCTTAGGGGCAGATACAACGGCAAAACCAACTAGAGAGCGGGCAATTGCCGAAACCAACGCCCGAAGTAAAATCGATCGATGCACCGAGTCCGCTTCTAATCTTACTCAAACGGTTGCTATCCGACTTTAATTGTCAGTATCCGGGATACCCGACGAATACCGACAGCTTTGCGCGGAGGATGATCCGATGGGGTCCAACAGTGCAGCTTCGATACTAGACCGCATTCTTGATACGGCGGCGGACAATCTCAGGATCGCAAAGATTCTGGTTCAGATGGGTCTCGATCCGAACAACATCACCTACGACGCACTATTCAACCGGCTGCTGGAAATCGTGCTGGCCAACATCACGCTCGCCAACATGTTCGCTCTCGTTGGCGCCATCTTTCTTGCCGCTACCTTGCTGATGCAAACGATAGTGCCGCTGCGCGTCGCAAACATGGTCGGCTGCATGTTCTTCGTTGCCTATGGCGCGCTCTCGGGAAATGTCGGGGCTTTCATCCTCTATCTGCTCTTGCTGCCGATCAATGCAATCCGCCTCCGTCAAATGCTCAATCTGATCAAAAGGGCACGTATCGCGACGGAGGGCGATACCTCATTGGAATGGCTCAAACCGTTCATGACTGAGCGCAGATATCGCCGGGGAGACAAATTGTTCAAGAAGGATGATGCAGCTTCCGAAATGTTCCTGACGGTCACAGGAACGTTTTTGGTCAGGGAAATCGGCGTCGAGCTTCCGCCGGGACGTCTCATGGGCGAACTCGGTTTCCTTACGCCCAATCGGCGGAGAACCGCGACCGTCGAATGCATCGAAGACGGGCAAGTGATGGCTATTACTTATGAAAAGCTGCTCGAGATTTTTTTTCAGAATCCACAATTCAGCTATTACTCTCTTGTGCTGACCAGCCAGCGCTTGCTCGAGAACATATCGCGGCTGGAAGGAATTATCGCACAAGAAAAGACCGCGCGGCAGATTTTAGCCACGGATGACATAGCTTAACCCTTGGCTCTTGATGTCCCGCACTTTTGGTAACAGGACATCCCGACGCAGCGCAGGTCTCGCGATGCAACGACGTCCGGTTTGGGGTCAAAAGCGGCGGTGCATCCCAGCATGGACAGGCGTCCGGTCTGCCACCGACAGCCGACGTAACAACGGCTTGGGCGTTGGTCGGCTCGGGGCCAGAAGCAGACCAGCTCGCGCAATGGCCCGTTTCGCGTGGTCTTTCAGCCTACGGATGCGCCTGCCTTTGCCCGGCTGATTCCGAGGACCAGAATGCGATGCAACAGGTCGGGGTAATCAAGCCCGTCATACCGAGCGGCTGTAGCGAACTCCTGGCTCTTCGCTATTTCAGGGTTGGGATTGGCTTCGATGAAATACGGAGTGCCGTCGGCAGAAAGGCGAAAGTCGATGCGTGCGTATCCATCGAGCCCCAGCGTCCGGTAGATGCGTTTCGCCGTTCGCTGAATGCCGGCGGATACCTCCGGCGCAAGGTCCTTGGCCGGCCCATCTACAATTCCGACGCGTTCCTGATAACTCGGATCGTGTTTGGCCTTTTCGGTGGCTATCTGCCGTGCCCCCTGACCGCCCATGCTGCCGAACTTCAATTCCCAGACCGGCAGAACGCGCAGCCGATTGTTGCCGAGCACGCCGACATATAGTTCACGTCCTTCGATGTACTGTTCGGCGATGGCGGCAGTACCGAGCCGCTCGTGAACGAACGCGACGCGCTCTGCGAGCTGCTCGTCCGTATCGACGATGGATGCTTGCGAGATTCCGAAGGACCCATCCTCGTTCAGGCTCTTGACGACCAGCGGCAGCGCAAGGCGCGCCGGCCGTTTGACCTTGTGGCGTATCGGAAACACGGCAAAGGCGGGCACCGCGATCCGGCGATGGTGCACCAGTGTCTTGGATAGATCCTTGCCGCGCGCCAGGATCAGGCCGCGCGGGTTACACCCGGTATACGGGATTTTCATCAGCTCGAGATAGCTGGCGATATGCTGGGCATACGCGGACGCATAGTGGAATTCCTCCAGCAACGTGAATACCACATGGGGCTTGAAACCTTCGATCTCGTCGCGCACCGGCTTGATTTCCTCCTGCACGCCGAGCGGGTGAACGTCATGGCCAGCCCCACGCAAGGTGCTCACGACGTCGAATTCCGTTTTCCATGCGTTGACTTCCCGCGCGGTGTATCCGTCGGTCGAGTCCGGGGGCACGCAGTCCGGATGCATCAGCACTAGAATGCGCAGACGTCTCATAGCGCGATCCATTTGCGCCGCGACGGGCCGAACAGCGCGTGCATGGTCTTGGCGGTCAACAGGACGGTGAAGTCGAGCACAAGCTTCCGTTCGGAGCCGGGGGCACGCAGATCGAGTTCGCGGCAGCGGGAGATCATATCGTCAAGAACGGCATCGAGCGTAAGCTGGTTCTCGCCCGTCCACCGCGCAACCAGCTGTCTGATCTGGGCACGGTGCCGTCTGATAAAAACCGAAGCCGGTTGCTGCCGCCGATGCCGTGGGTCAGCAGAGAACAGGCGGGAGAGGTCGCGGTCGTATGTCTTCGGTGGCTTGAAGGCGTAGAACGCCTGCTTTTTTTGGTAATGCTCGCCAAGCGTTTGACTGAGCTTATGCAGCGGATCGGTACGCTCGCGCGTCGTGACTGGCGGCCGCTTCCCTGCTATCTCGCCCATCAGCTCGTCGACATATTCAAGCTTCTTCAGCGCTGGCCAACCGGCATACCGTGTCCGCCAGTTCGACCGCGGCCGCAACCACACTGCAAAGGTTTCGGCGAAATCTTCGTCCGGATGGCTCTGCGCGTACCAGAGCCGAAGATGCTGGACATAACGCCGGCTAGCCGGATTGGGCCGGTAGTAGAGGGGGTAGTGTTTCGAAGACGGGCCGAACAACTGCTGCCAACGCCGGCGGCGTTGCAGCTGGTAGGCGTGCTGCACGGCATGGCCTGCCTCGTGACGGAGAATGGCCATGCACTCGGACCAGGTGCCACCCTCCACGTCAAGCATCATTTTCTTCTCGATCTTCATAAGTCGGGGATGGGCGAGATAGAATGGGATGGCGATGCCCGGCACATTTGCCGGACTAAACCATTCGCTCGATATCCATGCGTGTGGCCGCAGCCGGATGCCCCGCGCCTGAAGCTCTTCGTATAGAGTTCTGAGACAATCCTCGAGCCAGGTGTCTTCGACCGAAACCTTCAGGCTACTGAGGCGTTGCTCGAGCAACTGCTCGTCCGACAGCTTTTCCCAAGTATATTTCCGACGTGGCATAGGCATCCAGAAGCCATAAAAACGCACCTGGATGGTGTCATAGGATGCTGCTGGCAACAACCGCCGAGTCTTGGCGGCGTGCCGTTGTTCGATGGCCGCGTCGGCTTGGGTCAAAAGCGCCGATTGGAAGGTCGACCAGTCACTTCCGATCTACCCCGATAAGCAGACGATTTCCGATCGTGCGCGGACTTCGCAGTCGGGCCATTTCCGGACTTCGCAGCAACGAAGGTCCAATTCCGCGATCATCACCGGGTACTGCCGGCGCCGGGGATAGCGCGACTAAGAGCACCTTTACAATAATCGTCCAGCTTGGCGGCAGCAGACCTCAGGCAAGACTCGAGGCGGCCCTGTCCGGGTTCGACGCTGGCACACTCTCGGTTGAGCCGCTCCCTGCATGTCTTGTCAACCGCACTAAGCCTAGCAAGTGCCAAGAGGCACGCATCTGAAAGTTCCTGGATGTGCTCTCGAAAACAGGCGCGGAGACTGTCTCGACCTGGCTGTATTCCGGCGCACAACCTCATCTCGTCCGCTGTGCAGGGTCCTACTGGCTTTTGCGCAGTCGCACTCGACGCCAACAGCATGAGGGCGACGCAAATCATCAGAGTGATCTTTATCATCGACGATTTCATCCTTGGGCGGCACCGCGGCTTCGTGTGCTCTCCGACATCGAGTTTCCGGAGGCGGCCGACGACTTGTGTTGATTTAGATCAACTCTTGCCCGCTTTGGGTCAATCGCGCCGGTTTGCGCCGCAGCCCGAGACTTCCGGTCTACCCGCAACTGCGGACATGTCCGCGCTGCGCAAACTGTCGCGAAGGGCCAAAAGCTGACTTTAAGTGTTGGCGCTTTGCGCGGCGATGGGCTTTGCCGCCCGGGTCCGCGNGCCATGGTGCGCCGCGCATCCACAAGGGTGCCACCTATCCCGCACCTGCGGTTGAGCCGTAAATAGCCTCGGCCCAAGAGCCAATGGTGTGCACTTTCTCAAGCTCCAGATTTGTCGGATACCCTTTCACGTCAGACTCCAAGTCGTTGATCTTTGGAGCGATTACGTCAAGNCCGNCTCGCGTATCAGGATCATTCAGCGCGCNGGCAAGAGCTTGATCGTCNCGCCATACCCACCTCCCATGTTCTACTCGCGCGTAGACTGCACCCGTCTTGTAACTGGCGAAATTGATAACTGGAATCCAGCGAACACACCGCCTCAAAAAATCGGTGTTACATTCAGGTGCAAAATTCTTTCCGCGGTACACTTCTTCTGGTCCCTTAGCGCGGATGTTTATCTTTCTGAACCTTTCAATATCCAACATGCTCTTAACATCGAGGATGGTCATTTCGCCATTCCAGCCAAATGCCACGGTTCGCGGANGCTGGCCCTCGGGTACACTGTTATCGAGAAACTCGTAGTGAACGCGCTTTCCGACAGCCAGCGCCCAAGTNAAGAACAATTCAGGCATACCAGTAAACGCTTCGACATTGTGCGCTAGGAGGTCCTCAACGGCTTTATATCTACCGACCTTCAATCCTCGTTTCCAAGCTCG
>NZ_AXAP01000046.1 GCF_000472865.1 Bradyrhizobium elkanii WSM2783
GCGTAATAGCTGTTGGTGTTGACGGAGACCACATAGCTCGTGCCGGCGGTGATGGTCAGCGGAGTGGCGAGCGCCTGCTGCTGCCAGCCCGATGCGCTTTCGTTCGTGAACGTCACCGTCGCCAGCTGCACGCCCGTGGACGACCAGATGTAGCCGACATGCGTGCCTGTCTCGCTGGGGGATTTGTANTACCGGATCGCCTGGATCTGTCCGGGATTGTTGCTGGTGAAGCGCATCCCGAGCTCCCAATCCACCCCTGGCCCGTCGGTGAAGTTCGGTTGCGCGGGCGTCTGGGTGGTGAAGAGACTCGTGGGACTGGAACTCAGAGCCGCAACCGGCGCCGTTGCCGCGCTCGTCACGTTCTCGCTCGTGCCGAGCAGGTCGGTGTAGGCGGCATTGACCCGGATCCGCTTGCCGACGAGGCTGCTGTCGAGGGTGAGGCTCGATCCAGTGGCGGCGAGATTCGTCCAGGTGCTGCCGTCAGGACTGCTCTGCCAGATATAGCCGATCGTCGCCGGCGTGCCGTCGAGATCGGTGACGGTGGCCGTCAAAACCTGGTTCTGGGTCGCCGTGCCGTTGATCGCGACGGCACCGATGTCGTTGACGTTGGACACCGCCGTGGCGGTCGCGGGGCTCACTGGAGTCTCGCTGCTGCCCTGCAGGTCCGTATACGTCGCGGTGGCCCGCACGAAGCTGCCGACCTGGGCCTGTCCAAGGATCAGCGCGCTCGCCGTCGCGCCGCTGATGTTGGTCCAGGTGCTGCCGTTCGCACTCTGCTGCCACTGATAGGCGACGGTGGCCGGTACTCCGTCCGTATCGCTCACCGTCGCCGTCAACGTCTGGTTCTGCGTCGGAGTCCCGCTGACGCTCACCACGCCCGGGTGATTGTTGGCGGCTACCACCAGCGGGGTGGCTGCGCTCGTCCGGTTGGTTTCCACGCCCCCGAGTTGGTCGGTATAGCTGACGAGCACGCGGACCTGCCGGCCGACCTGTGCGGGTTGCAGCGCCAGCGTAGCTCCCGTGGCGTTCGCGATGTTGCTCCAGGTGGCATTGATCAGTTGCTGCCAGCGGTACGTTATGGAAACGTTCGCCAGACCGTCAGGATCGGTGACGTCGGCCTTCAGGATTTGGCCTTGAACAGGCGTGCCTGTTATGGCCACGACGCCTGCATCGTTGACGTTTGCGATGGCCGTTGTCGCTGCGCTGGCGACCGATTCAGCGCTGCCTGCGCCGTCAATGTAGCTAACGACGGCACGGATGCTTTTCGCAACCTGCGCTTGTATGAGTGTCAGCGCCTTTGCCGTTGCACCGGCGATGTCGCTCCACGTGACACCGCCATCCGAACTCTGCTGCCATTGGTAGCCGATGGGAGTCGTCGACGGGAGGCCGTCGACATCTGTCACGTTTGCAACGAGGACCTGGTTCTGCGTCGGAGTGCCGCTCAAGGAAACGACGCCGCTGTCGTTACCGCCAGGGTTGGTCGCGACGATCACGGGAGTGGCGGAACTCGTCCGGTTGGACTCTGACCCACCCAGTTGATCGGTATAGGTCACGCGAACCCGCACCTGCCGGCCGACCTGTGCGGCTTGAAGCGTGTAGGTCGCTGCCGTCGCGTTTGCGATGTTGCTCCAGCTTCCGTTGGTCATCTGCTGCCAGCGATAACTGATCGCCACATTCGTCAATCCGTCCAGATCGGTGACGCTCGCTGTCAGCGTCTGCCCTTGAACCGCTGTACCGACGATGCTGGCTACGCCCAAATCATTGATGTTGCCAACGGAGGCGGTCGCAGGGCTGAAGTCTTGCTCTGCGTTTCCCGCGGCATCGGTGTAGCTCACGCCGGCGCGGACGAGCCTGCCGACATATGCCTGCTGCAAAGTCAGAGAACTCGTGGTTGCCCCCGCGATGTCGGTCCAGGTCACGCCATTGTCGGCGCTCTGCTGCCACTGGTAAGCGATTGGTGCACCCACCGGGATGCCATCGACATCCGTGACGTTCGCTGCCAGAGTTTGATTTTGAGTTGAGGTACCACTGAGAGAAACGACGCCTGCCGCCATGACGCTCTCCCGCAATTAATTAATTAAAAAATAAACAATTAGGTTAGCGCCGTTCCGTGCGATGTGTAAAGCGAGCGGGGCGTGTCCCAAATTGCCGTGGGACAGCAGCGCTGACAGAGATGCCGCTTGCTGAAAACATAACAACAGAGTGACTCAAGCGGCGATCATGGTTTGCGTGATTCATGATTGTTGTGAATGCTTTCGTTCCTTTTTCCAACGTTGGGACTCCGACCCGTCCTTGGCCATGTGCTGGCTACGTTCATCGGGCGCATTACGATGAGACCCACAGGTGAAGGATTGCGCGACATGAAGTCGCACGTTAAATTTCATCCGTAGGTTCACTATCGACGATGCCGACAGGCGATGCCCGGATTGCAAAATTCATGGCGCGCCGACCACCCGGGCCGTTCGGCACTGTGTGGCACTTTCTCCAATTTCCCGCGCCTATTCTGACGCCGGTTTTGTCATCCCGGATTGATTCTGCTTGCGACTTTTCGGCCTGTCACGCCGGCGCTGTCGGAAAGCGGGTGGGTTTGGCCGTCCTCGGGTCGGACAATGTCGACAAACGACATTCCGAGGAATTTCTGCCATGTCCGCCCTCAAGGCCCCTCACCTGCCTCCGACCTTCGGCCGTCTGGCCTGGTCGAACCTCGCCGCACAATCGGCCGAGCAGATCGCGCTGGCAGCCGCTCCCATCGTGGCGGTGCTCCTGCTCGACGTCGGCGAGGGCCAGACTGGCCTGCTGCAGACCGCGCTGACACTGCCCTTCATCCTGTTTGCGATCCCCGCGGGCCTGCTCGCCGACCGCTTCTCGCGGCGGGTCCTGATGGCGGGCTCCGAAGCGTTGCGTGCGGCGGCGCTGGCCGCAACGCTGCTCCTGATCTGGCTCGGCCTGTTGACGCTGCCCTTGCTCTCCGTGCTCGGCTTCATCGCCGTGTGCGGGACGGTTGCCTACAGCGTCGCCGCGCCCGCGCTGGTGCCGTCGCTGGTGACGCCAGATCAGTTGCCGACGGCGAATGCGCGGATCGAACTGGCCCGCACCGTCGCTTTCGCCAGCGGGCCTGCGCTCGGCGGCGTGCTGGTCGGATGGGTCGGTGCCGCGCCGGCCTTCGGATTTGCCGCCGCGCTCTCGATGATCGCCGTGGTGCTGCTGGCCGGCATCCATGAGCCGGCCCGCGCGCCGGCACCGCGCCGACATCCGCTGCTGGAGATCAAGGAAGGCGCCGTGTTCGTGTTCCGTCATGAGTTGCTGCGACCGGTGTTCATCACCCAGTTCATCTTCAACACCGCTTCCTTCCTGCTGCTCGCGGTCTTCGTGCCCTATGCCGTCCGGCATCTCGGCCTCTCCGCAACCGGCGTCGGCACCACGCTCGCGATGTATGGTGTCGGCATGGTGGTCGGTGCGCTTGCGGCAACGCGGGTGATGCGACGTCTTGCGTTCGGCATTGTGATCGGGCTCGGCCCGGTGACCGGCTTCATCGCCTCCACCATCATGGCGCTGACGACAATTGTCCCTACGCCTCTGCTGGCGGGCCTGAGCTTTTTCCTGCTCGGCGTCGGTCCGATCCTGTGGGTGATCTCGACGANCACGCTCCGGCAATCGGTGACGCCGCCTTCGCTGCTCGGCCGTGTCTCCGCCATCAACATCATGAGCTACGGCGCGCGCCCGCTCGGCTCCGCACTGGGCGCGATCGTCGGCGGGCTTTTCGGCGCCGAGACCTGCCTCTGCCTTGCCGCGGCAATCTTCGCCGCGCAGGCGCTGGTGATCCTGCTGTCGCCGGCGGTCTCCCTCGTCAGACAACCCGACATGGTCAGCGAACCCGCGGGATGTTGATGAGAGAAAGATTCAACTGATCTGATCTGCGATCGGAGAATGTTTTGCGTCATAGCCGAGGGCCGGCCACGACGGCCAAATTAGTGGCTGGTCTTTCCCGCTTTGTATGATACACGTCATCCAATAGCCGAGCGGGAGCACCATGACCGATCAGACTGCAACCATTGACGCCGCCGCATCTCGCCCCGAATCCTCCTCCTCCGGCGCCCTGCAGATCGCGGTTCTGGCGGCTCTTGCGGCCACCGGCACGCTGGCCACCAACATCCTGCTGCCGTCGCTGCCGCAGATGGCGGCCTCGCTGAAGGTGACGACCGCGGCGGTCACGTCGGCCATCACGATCTTTCTCGCCGTGTTCGCGCTCGGCCAGCTCATAGTTGGTCCGATCTCGGATCGCGTCGGCCGCCGCTGGCCGGTTCTGATCGGTTTCGCGGTGTTCTTTGCCGGCAGCGTCTGGTGCAGTCTGGCAGAAGATCTCCCGAACCTCTTGATCGGCCGCGTCGTCCAGGCCGCCGGCGCCTGCGCAACCTCGGTATTGTCGCGCGCCATAGCCCGCGACCTGTTCACCGGTGCCGCATTGGCACGCGCGATGGCGCTGATCATGATCGCGATGGCGGCCGCGCCGGGTTTCTCGCCGCTGCTCGGCGGCGCGCTCGATCACTATTTCGGCTGGCGCTCGGAATTCGTGCTCGTCGCGGCCTTTGCGGCTCTCGGCGCGTTCGCCTATGGCGCCACGCTCGGAGAAACCCACCATTCGACGCGGATCCCGCTCAACCCTCTCGCCATCATCAGCACCTATCTCGGTCTGATCGCAGATCGCCGCTTCGTTGTGCCGACGGCGACCGTCAGCCTGATCATGGGAGGCCTGTTTGCGATGTTCTCGGCCGCGCCCCGGATCTTGATCGAGGCGCTGCATTTCTCACCGATCGAGCTCGGCCTGTTCTTCGCCGGCACGGTGCTGATCGTGTTCGCCTCCGGCTGGCTCGCGACAAGGCTTGCGCCGCGCTTTGGCCTCGACCGCTCGATCAAGGGTGCATTATTGGCGGCAGCCATCGGCGGCGCCGCCATGTTGTTGGTCTCGCTCTTCACCCCGAGCTTCCTGCCGTTCCTGACTGCGATGAGCGTGTTCCTGCTCGGCATGGGCATCGTCAACCCACTCGGCGTCGCGCAGGCGCTGTCACCGTTCGGCGAAAAGGCCGGTGCGGCTTCCGCACTGCTCGGCTTCTGGCAAATGATGAACGCGGCGATCGGAGTATGGCTCGCAGCAATCGTGTCGCATGAGGCAATGTTCGGGCTCGGCGTGGTGCTGACCGCGTTCTCGCTGATAGCGGTCGGCCTATACGCGCTACGGGCCAAGCAGGGCTAGCTCGCGAGGTAGCGCTCGTATTTTCCGGCCACGACTTCGTCCGCCGCAACGTCGGGATCGAGCGTATAGAGATCTTGCGCCCGGCTGATGCCGCGCAGCGCGAAGCGCCCGGTCGAAACCAGATAGTTCCGCCCTGCTCCATCCAGGCCATCCCGGAACGCCTGCGAGGTCAGCAGTTCCCGATCGACCGAGCTGCACATTGAAGCGATCCGGCTGACTTCGTTGACTGCGGGCCCTACCACGGTGAAATCGAGCCGGTCCTCGCTGCCGATATTGCCATAGAACACCTCGCCGACATGCAGCCCGACATAGGCTGAGGTGGTCGGCCGACCCTCGCCGGCACGGCGGACGTTGAGCGCATTCAGATTGCGGCGCAAGCGATGCTCGGCGCGAAGCGCAGCCCGTTTTGCGCCTCCCATGTTCTCCTGCGTGAACATCGCCAGCACGCCGTCGCCGATCAGCTTCAGCACCTCGCCGCCGGCATCGTGGATCGCGTCGATCGAGGCCTGAGCATAATCGTTGAGGAACGGGATGATCTCGTCCGGCCCGATGCGCTCGCCGATCGCGGTCGAGCCGCGCACGTCCGAATACCACAACACCGCCTTGATGCGCTCGGTGACGCCGCGCGAGATGCGGCCGCGCATCACCTGCTCGGCGGTCTCGCGCCCGAGATAGACGCGCGCCAAGGTGCGCGCGATGTCGACTTGCGCAGCCGATTTCACCGCCAGCCCCAAGACCGGCACCAGGTCGCGCAGCGCCGCCATGTGGTGTTCACCAAATCCTTCGGACTGGCGGGTGGTCCAGGAGGAGTAGAAGCAGTCCATCTCGCCGATCGTGCCGGCCTCGCCGAACCGGTGCACAAAGGAGACGAAATGCTTGTGGCCCTTTTCCGCGAGGTCGTTGATCATGGAGAAATCGAGCGTGGCGCAATCGGCCAGGTCGATAACCATCTCTTCGTGCCCATTTTGCAGCATGTGGTAGAAGGTCGAACGCCGCCAATTCTGGTTGGCATCACCGCTGGAGGTCGAGCCGTATTCGAAAGCGTCGCTTTCATTGGTCTCGCTGTCGCTCCAGCGGAACCCGTGGCCTTCGAAGATCGGGTGCAGCGTATCGATGAAGACGATTGCACGTGACAGCGGCATTCCGGCCGCGCGGCAGCGTTCGCAGAAACCGCGCAGCAGATCGTTTTCGGGCAGGCCGGTCAGACCCTGTCTGACCAGCCAGTTCATCAGGCGCAGGCGGGGCGTCAGTTCCATGCGCGGATTATGCCGGGCAATCGTGTCGCGCGAAAGATCGGTTGGCGGCCCAGGGCGCGACTTGACGACAGTTCCGTGACAGCGGCAAATGCTGGGAATAACGAGGCAAGACAGAAACGCGATGGTCCGATGAGCGCCCGGCAGCTTCCGATCATTCTGGCGCTCGGCACCACCCAGACCTTGGCCTGGGCCTCGAGCTACTACCTGCCCGCGGTGCTCGCCGATCCCATCGCCAGAGATCTCGGCATCGGCCCCAACTGGATCTTCGCCGCCTTCTCCGCCTCGCTCGTGCTCTCGGCCCTGCTCGGCCCCTGGATCGGCCGCCAGATCGACCTGGTCGGCGGCAGGTCCGTGCTGTCGATCTCCAATCTGACGCTGGCCGCAGGACTGGTGCTGCTCGGCCTCACGCAATCGATTCCTCTGCTGCTGCTCGCATGGCTTTTCCTTGGGATCGGCATGGGATACGGCCTCTATGATGCCGCTTTCGGTGCGCTCGGCCGTATCTATGGCGAGGCGGCGCGGCGCCCGATCACAGGCATCACGCTGATGGCGGGCTTTGCCTCCACCGTCGGCTGGCCGCTGAGCGCGTGGGGGCTGGAGACGATCGGCTGGCGCAACACCTGCTTTGCCTGGGCAGCGACGCAGCTCTTGATCGGCCTGCCGCTCAACTGGCTGATGCTGCCGCCGATCCCCGGCGCCAAGGCCGCGGCCGTCAATGCGGTGAAGCCGCATATCCCGATCGACCGGCCGATGATCCTGCTAGCGTTTGCGTTCGCGACCGCCTGGACCGTCACCGGCGCGATGGCGGCGCACTTCCCACGCATCCTGGAAGCGGCCGGCGCGACCCCGGTGCAGGCAATTGCCGCCGGCGCCCTGATCGGGCCGGCGCAGGTCGGCGCGCGCGTGGTCGAGGCGTGGCTGCTCAGCCGCTACCATCCGCTGCTCTCGACCGAATTGGCCTGTCTCGGCCACCCGATCGGCGCCGCGATCGTGGCGATCGCCGGCGGCGGCGCGGCAAGCGTCTTCGCGCTTTGCCACGGCGCCGGCAACGGCATCCTGACCATTTCGCGCGGCACATTGCCGCTCGCGATCTTCGGCTCGCAGAACTACGCCTACCGCCTCGGCATCATCGGCGCCCCGGCCCGGATGGCGCAGGCGGCGGCCCCGCTGCTGTTCGGGCTGTTGCTCGAACGCATGGGCAGCGGCATCCTGATCGTCTCCTCCGCACTCAGTCTCGCGGCATTGGGGGCGCTGCTCCTGGTGCGCGACAACAAGCCAGCACCGCAATAGGCAGCCATTCCATCTGCCCCATCACTCATAAAACGCCGGTGCCATCTTCAGGCTATCGCGCTGGGCCTTGTCGTGATTGATCCAGAGTTGCGCCTTCTCTTTCGTGAGCGTCTCCGCGATCTTCTGCATCGAGGCCGTCGTCTGCTCCTTGCTGGCATTCATCGACGGCACCCGGCGGTTATCCCAGTTGTCCCTGAAGTGGACGGCGTCGCCGGAAAGTACGACCGCCCCGGTCTTCGGCAGTTTCACCAACAGCGACTGGTGGCCCGGCGTGTGCCCGGGCGTCGACAGGATCACCACATTGCCATCACCAAACACATCCCGGTCGCCGTCCAGCTTGGTCACCGGATGCTCCGCCTTGAAGCGCGGCTGGTTGTTGGCGCCGGGCCAGTCATATTCGGCTTTCTGCACATAGAGCATCGCGGTCGGGAACATCTCCACATTGCCGATGTGGTCCGGATGTGTATGCGAGACCGCCATCGCCTTGATGTCGGACGGCTTCACGCCGAGCTGGTCGAACTGCGCGGCCAGCGTCTTGGGACGCCGCCAGATCACCGCTTTCGGATCCGACGGCACGAGCCCGTCCGGCATGCTCGCCACCGCGTCGGGAATGCCGGTGTCCCACAGGAACCACCCTTGCACGTGCTTGATCAGATAGCAGTTGTCGACGAAATCCATCGACTTGCCTTCGTTGACGCCGGGCGACCAGCGCGAGATGTCGCCCGCAACGCCCTCGCCGCAATTGAGGATATAGAGCTTCTCGACGCCCGGCTTTTCCGATTGGGCGCGCGCAGGACCCGCAGCCGCCGCAACCAACAGCAGCGCCACCGCAACACCGATTGTTGTCTTCACGTTCCGCTCCCTCGACTAATCGCCCCCAGCGTTCGAGGAAGGAATATTACGTCATCGCCGGCGGCATCGTCGCCATTGACGGTCTTTTGATCTCTCAAGCCGCCGCGTGCGCCGGCTCGTGATGCGGACAGGTCTCGACCTCGATCGTGACATGGCTGAGACCGTGCAGACCGTTGAGACGGCGCTTGTAGGTCGCCGGCGGCAGCGGATGGTCGGAGACAACCGAGATCACCGCCGCGCGATGGCCGGGACCGACCTGCCACAGATGCAGATCGGTGATGCGGTCGCCCTTGGTCTCGAGCCGGTCGCGAATGACCGCCTCGAGCTTCTTGTCGGCGCTGACGTCGAGCAGGATCGCGCCTGACGCCTTGATCAGGCCAAAGGCCCAGCTCGCGATCACAGCGCTACCGATGATCCCGACTACCGGATCGGCCCAGACCCATCCCGCGGACATCGCAACCAGCAGCGCCGCAATGGCGAGGATGGAGGTTGCGGCATCCGCCATCACGTGGACGTAAGCCGCGCGAAGATTGTTGTCGTGGTGGTGGTGATGATGATCGTCGTCGTCATGGTCATGAGAATGGCCATGACCGTGATGATGGTCGTGGTCGTCGCGCAGCAGCCAGGCGCTGATGAGGTTGACGGCAAGTCCGAGCACGGCAACCGAGATCGCTTCCCCGTAGGCAATGGACACCGGATGGAACAGCCGGTCCACGCTTTCCCAGGCGATCTGCAGAGCGATCATCGCCAGAATGATCGCGCTGGCAAAGGCGGCGAGATCGCCGAACTTGCCGGTGCCGAAACTGAAGTGCGCGTTGCCCACCTGCCGCCGTGCGAACAGATAGGCCAGCCCGGCAATGCCCAGCGCCGCCGCATGCGTTCCCATGTGCCAGCCGTCGGCGAGCAGCGCCATCGAGCCGGACCACCAGCCCGCCGCGATCTCCCCGACCATCATGACCGTGGTCAAGGCCACCACGAGCCAGGTACGCCGTTCGTTATGGGCGTGCGTCGCGCCCAGGAAGACGTGATCGTGGGTCCACTGTTCGATCGAATGCGAGTGCATGGTTCATCTCCGGATAGTCCGCTCGTCGAATATAGCGATTGCGACGGACGGCCGTTAGAGCGTTTTCAAGCGAAGTGGACACCGGTTCGCGTGAAGAAAACGCGTCAAAATAAGAATCTAAGCTTCGGTTCCGATTCAGTCAGAACCAAAGCTCTAGACTAATTCCTCCGGCGCCAGCTTGCAGGCGGCGCCGTCGGCCTCGACCTGCAGCGTCGCATGATGGATCTTGAAGCGGTGCGAGAGCTGCGCGCAGACGTGATGCAGGAAGGCATCGTCATGTCCGCCGGGCCGGACCAGGTGCGCGGTCAGCGCCGTCTCGTTGGTGCTCATGGCCCAGATGTGCAGATCGTGGACCTCGGAGACGCCGTCGAGCGTGCGCAGAAACTCCCTCACCTCAACGAGCTCAATACCCCTCGGCACCGCGTCGAGCGCGAGGTTGACGCTGTCGCGCATCAGACCCCAGCCGCTGACCAGCACCACGAGCGCAATGACGAGGCTGATCGCCGGGTCGATCCACAGCCATCCCGTCGACATGATCAGCAAGGCGGCGATGACGACGCCGAGCGAGACGCCCGCATCCGCCGCCATATGCAGGTAGGCGCCGCGAATGTTGAGGTCGCCGTGCCGCCCGCGCATGAACAATAATGCCGTGAAGCCGTTGACGAGAATCCCGAGCGCCGCGACCCAGACCACTGTCCAGCTCGCCACCTCGGCCGGCTCGCGCAGCCGGTTGACCGCCTCCACCGCGATACCGCCGACCGCGACCAGCAGGAGCCCGGCATTGAACAATGCGGCGAGGATCGAGGCGCGGCGATAGCCGTAAGTATGCCTGTCCGTCGGCCGCCTCCCCGCAAGCCACGCCGCCCCCCATGCCAGCAGCAGCGAGAACACGTCGGAGAGATTGTGGACGGCATCGGAGATCAGCGCCAGCGAATTGGCGGCATAGCCGAACACCAGCTCGGCGATCACGAAGGCGGTGTTGAGCGACGCGCCAATGGCAAAGGCCCGGCCGAAATCATCCGGGGCATGGCCGTGCCCGGCATGATCATGCGCATGGGAGTGATCGTGATGATGATGCGCCATGGGAGTGGTTATAGCGCGTCGATTTGCGAATACTATTACGGCGCGGAAAGCGTAGGGCGGATTAGCCGAAGGCGTAATCCGCCGCTTCGCGGCAAGAGGGCGGATTACGGCTTGCGCCTAATCCGCCCTACGTAACTACTCCACGCCGCGGTTGAACTTGTTCGACTTCGGCAGGCCGTGCGCGAGGCGGCCAGCGTCGGCGCGGTTGCCGCGCCAGTCGGCAAGCTCCTTGATGCTCATGCCGTGCTCGCGGCCGGCGGAATCCTTCCAGGTCAGGCCCGCCTTGGAATCGAACACCGCGACATCGGACAGCGAGGCGCTGGTGTATTTCTGCAACCGCACGCCGCGGCCGCGGGCCATTTCCGGCACCTGATCGAGCGGGAACAGCACCATCTTGTGATTGGTGCCGATCACCGCCACGGTGTCGCCTGCCACGGTTGCGAGCGCGCGCGCCTCGTTCGGCATGTCGACGTTCAGCACCTGCTTACCCTTGCGGGTGGTGCCGACGCAGTCGTCCTCGTTGACGACGAAGCCCTGTCCTTCACTGCTGACGACCAGGAATTTGCGGCCGCCCTTGTTGACGAACAGCGACACGATCGCCGCATCCTGCTCCATGTCGATGAACATGCGGATCGGCTCGCCATGGCCGCGACCGCCCGGCAGCTTCGCCACATCGAGCGAGTAGAATTTCCCGTTGGTGGCGAACAGCAGGAGCTTCGAGGTGGTCTCGGCGAAGAAGGCGTGATCGAGCTTGTCGTCGGTCTTGAAGGCAAGGCCCGAGAGATCGGCGACATGGCCCTTGAGCGTGCGCACCCAGCCCTTCTCGGAGATCACGACGGTGACCGGCTCGCGCTCGACGAAGGCCTCCTCGATCGCGGCGAGATCATGCTCGGGCGCATCCGCAAAGGTGGTGCGGCGCTTGCCGAGCGGCGTCTTCGGCCCGAACATGTCGCGGACCTTCCGCACCTGCTCGCCGACCTTGGCCCATTGCTCGGTCTCGGAGCGGAGCAGCTGTTCGATGCCCTTCAATTCCTTGCGGAGGTCCTTGTCCTCGGTCCGGATCTCCATCTCCTCGAGCCGGCGCAAGGAGCGCAGGCGCATGTTGAGGATGGCGTCGGCCTGGACCTCGGTGAGCTTGAACGTCTTCATCAGCACCGGCTTCGGCTCGTCCTCGGTACGGATGATCTTGATCACCTTGTCGATGTTCAGATAGGCGATCAGGTATCCGCCGAGGATCTCCAGCCGGTTCTCGATCTGGCCCTTGCGATAATTCGAGCGGCGCACCAGCACGTCGCGCAGGTGGTCGAGCCATTCGCGAAGGCACTCGGCGAGGCCGACCACCTTGGGGATTTTCCCCTTCACCAGCACGTTGAGGTTCAGCGAAATCTTGCTTTCCAGCTCGGTCAGCCGGAACAGCGATTCCATCATCAGTTCGGGATCGACATTGCGCGACTTCGGCTCGATCACCAGCCGAACGTCATCCGCCGATTCGTCCCTGACCTCGCCGACCAGTGGCAATTTCTTCTGGTCAATGAGCTCGGATATCTTCTCGACCAGACGCGATTTCTGCACCAGCCACGGGATCTCAGTGACCACGATCACCCAGGTACCGCGCGCACCCTCTTCCTGCTTCCAGCGCGCGCGCGTGCGGAACGAGCCGCGGCCGGTGGTGTAGGCCTCGGTGATCGCTTCCTTGGAATCGATGATGATGCCGCCGGTCGGGAAATCCGGGCCCTTCACCCATCGCAAGAGCGCCTTCGACTTGGCGTCGGGCTTCTCGATCAGGTGCAGTGCCGCGTCGCAGAGCTCGGCGGCGTTGTGCGGCGGGATCGAGGTCGCCATGCCGACCGCGATGCCCTGCGAACCGTTGGCGAGCAGGTTCGGGAAGCCGCCGGGCAGAACCACCGGCTCCTTCGACTGGCCGTCATAGTTGGCGCGGAACTCGACGCCGTCCTCGTCGATGCCCTCGAGCAGCAGCCGCGCGACATCGGTCATGCGCGCTTCGGTGTAGCGGTAGGCGGCGGGGTTATCGCCGTCGATATTGCCGAAATTGCCCTGGCCGTCGACCAGCGGGTAGCGCGAGGAGAAATCCTGCGCGAGGCGCACCATGGCGTCGTAGATCGCCTGGTCGCCATGCGGATGGAACGAGCCCATCACGTCGCCGACAATCTTTGCCGATTTCTTGAACGGCGAGCCCGGATCGAGGCGCAGCAGCCGCATCCCGTAAAGGATGCGCCGGTGCACCGGCTTCAGCCCGTCGCGGGCGTCCGGCAGCGCACGATGCATGATGGTCGATAGCGCGTAAGCGAGATAGCGCTCTTCCAGCGCATCGCGCAGCGGTACCTCATGGATCTCCGGCGGTTCCGGCGGAATCAGTGCTTTTCCCATGCCGACGGGTTAACCGCTCCGGGCGAATCGGGCAAGAATCGATTCGGCACCATACCCCGCAGAAAAAGCCCGATTTTTCAGCCTGCACCCGCCAGGGTCGCCGGGTTCGGCGTGGCATGGCCATTGGTGATGTTGAATTGCGGGATATGGCCGAGCCCGGTCACGAGATCGGCATCGGCGCCCAGCACCTTCTTCCACTCGTGCCCCTCGGTCAGGATCACGCCGACGCCGGCGACCTCGGCGCCGGCCTGCCGCACCAGCTTCAAGGTCGCAGCCAGGCTCGAGCCGGTCGCCACGACGTCATCGACCACGACGACCCGCCTGCCCTTCAGCAGCGGGATCGCCCGGCGGTCGAGCAGAAGCCGCTGCGAGCCGGATGAGGTCACCGATTGCACATACTCGACCAACGCGTCGCCCAAATGAATCTTCGGTGACTTCTGCACGATGACATATTGGTCGAGCCCGAGATGGCGCGAGACCTCGATGGCGACGGGAATGCCGAGCGTCGCCGCGCCGACCACGATGTCCGGCTCCTTCCCCTTCATGCGCGCGGCCAGCGCCTTTCCGATCCGCTCACCGAAGCCGACGCCCATGTCGATCACCATCAGAAGCGAAATCGCCAGGCGCTCGTTGATGGCGACGAGCGGCAGCTCCGTCGGCTCGCCGGCGATGTCGACAGTATAGGTGGCGGGGGTGAGTGCGCTCATGTGGTCCTGCCCGGATTTGTGAAAGGAAAGTCGGTCTGGATGGTGAGCCAGCCGATGTCGCGCCAGCTCGTGCGCGCCATCTTCGGATCGAAGCCGTAGATCGACAGCGCCAGCGCGATCGTCTCGGCCATGCGGAACGTCTGCACCATCAGCGGCACGCCGCGCGCCAGCGCATAGAGGACGCGCCGCGGCAAGGGCCCGCGGTCGAGTTCGAGGCCGCGCGCCCGCTGGGTCTCGCCGATGCTCTGGAATTCCTCGCGCATCAGCGGGATCATGCCGATCACGAGCACCAGCACCAGCGTCAACGAGCCCGGCAAGCGCAGCCGGCTGCAGGCGGCAAGCAGCGTGCCGGCCGACGTAGTCTCGATCGCGACGAAGAAACTGCCGGTGGTGGCGATCAGGCGGAAGGCCATGCGCAGCGCATCATCGATCGCCGCGGCGAGCGGCGTCCCGTTCCAGACGAAACTCAAGGTCCAGCTCAGCGTCACCAGGCCGCCGACCAGCGCCATCAGTTTGAGATAGCCTCTGGTTTGCGGCAGCCGGCAGGCGATCACGGTCGCCAGCACGATCGCGGCGATCACGCCAGCCGTCACCGCGCTGCCGGCGACCCAGCCGAGCGATGACAGCACCAGCGCCGCCAGCAATTTGACGAACGGGTTGATACGATCAAGCCGATGCACGCTGGCCTCCTCCTGATGTTGTGACGTTCTGGTCCGGGCGCGGCCAGCCGCGACGCGCAAATACGTCCGAGGACCAGGCCGCCTCGGTCGTCCCGTCGAAGGCCAGCCGGCCATCCTCCAGGATCAGTACGCGGTCGGTGGCGCGGTCGACAAGCTGCAGGTCGTGCGAGACCAGCAGCGCCGCACAACCCCGTGCGCGGCAGCGGTCGAGGAAGGCCAGCACGCCGGCACGCGAGACGCTGTCGCAGGCGATCAGCGGCTCATCCAGGATCACGACCGACGGCGCCGTCGCCTCGATGCAGACCAGCGCCAGCATCAACTGCTCGCGCGCCGACAGCGCGAATGGCGAAAGCTCGGCGCGGTCGGCGAGACCGACGCCCTGCAAAAGTTCGATCGCCCGTTCGCGATGCGCAGCAACGGCCTTGGCGCCAGCATCGCCGCCGGACAGCGAGAACACGACCTCCTCCACGACCGAGAGCAGGAAGAACATCCGCCGCAAATTCTGCGCGACATAACCGATCTCGCGCGCCCGCTGCGCGATGGTCCAGCCGGCGCTATCGCGGCCGCCGATCTCGATCGCGCCGCTGGCCGCCTTCTGCAGGCCGAGCAGCGTACGCATCAGCGTGGTCTTGCCGGCGCCGTTGCTGCCGATCAGCCCCGCTACCTCGCCTTTTCCGAGCGAGAGCTCAATCGACCGCAGCACCGGCTCGCCGTTCGGACGGCGCAGCGTGCTCGAAAGCTGCCGGACCAAGAGCGCCGGGCCCGACTGTGCCGGCCGCACCACGGCCCGCGGCGCCGGCGCCGCAAAGGGCGGCTCGATGCCGGCGACCGCATAGGGCGTCGTGGCGCGAACGGCCGTCTGCCAGGACAGATCGTCGATGATGCCGCCCTCCTTCAAGAACACCACACGATCGGCCACGCCATCGAACCAGGCGAGATCCTGCTCGGCGATCAACAGCGTCAGCTTCGTTTTCCTAAGCTCGCGCAGGATGCCGATCATGCGCAGCCGCGCATCGGGATCGAGCCCGCTGGTCGGCTCATCCAGGATCAGCACATCCGGTTGCCAGACCAGCGCCGAGGCAAGCGCCGCGATCCGGCGTTCGCCACCCGAGAGCGTGCGCACGGTGCGACCGATCAGCCGCCCAATGTTCATCTGCGCGATCACGGCGCCGACGCGAGCACGGATTTCCGCCTGCGGCACGCCGCGGTTCTCCAGCGGAAAAGCGATCAGGTCTTCGACCGAAAGATCCCAGACCTGGTCCTCGACCGATTGCAGCACGAGGCCAACGCGGCGAAACAACTCGCTGCCCACAATCGCGCCGAGATCGGTGCCGTCGAGCGACACCGCGCCCTCCATGCGCTGCGGCCGGATCAGCTTCGGAATGAGACCGGCCGCGACCGCAAGCAGCGTCGATTTTCCCGAACCGCCCGCCCCCGTCATGATCGTGGTGCTGCCGGCTTCGAGACAGAGATTGATATCGGACAGCACGTGAGCGTCGGCCCGAAAGCCGACGCTCACTCCACGCAGATCAAGCATCAAGTCGCGCTCCCCAAGGCGGTCAGAACCGGTGCAGCGTGCCCCGGCTGATGCCGGCAAGCAGCCTGGCGCCGGGACGTACCAGCAGCGGCGTTCCGATCACCATCGGCACGATGTCCGACAGGCCGATATAGAGCATCGCATACCAGAACGGGAAAATGCCGAGCACCGCCAGACTCGCCGACACCGCCGCCACCATGATGATGCCGACCACCGCGCAGATCACCGCGATCTTGAGCAGCACCGGCATCGACAGGTCGAAATTGGTCTTGCGCAGATTGACCAGCATCGGCGGCACGGCGCCGGTGAGCCCGACCATGATGCCGTCCACGATGAGCGAATGCGCGGGAATGAAGGTGCCGGCGAGCAGCGACCAGACGATGGTGCCGATATAGCCGCAGATGAACCCGCTCTTCGGCCCGAGCAGCAGCCCGATCAACGGCGGCAGGAACGCGAAGATGCGCCACTGGATCACGCCGGGCACAAGCTGGATCGGATTGGCGTAGGCCCACAACACGCCCGTCGCCACGCCGCAGACGACCGCAAGGACGATAGGAAAGAAACCGACCGAATCGGATTCGCTGTAGGTGATTTGCGTACTCATTGCATGCTCCCCGTCATGAGTTTGCCCTGAGACTTTTCAGGCAAGTTTCGGGCCATGCGGCATGGAACGGGCCGAGGGTTGCACGCAATAGAACCACCATGTGTGGGTTGGCAATTTCGGCGCGCATTGCCGTCAGGGCGGGGCAGCGATCCGGGCCCGACGGCGCACCACCGCATTGATGAAGCCTTCCCTCGCGTCGGAGTGCCCCTGCCCGCGCGGCTCCAGCACATTGCGCAGGAGGAAGCGGCCGGTGAGCGCAAAGCCATCGAGCAGGTCCTGGTCCGAGCAGGTGCCGGCGCCGTCATCGTCATCGCGCAGGAACGGCGGCAGCCGCATCAGACGATCGCGCCAGGGTTCACCGGCGGTACGCGAGACTGCGCCGCCCGATTTCGGCGAGACGTAGACCAGTTCGGAGGTCGCGCCGGTCGCCGCGCAATTCGAGAGGTCGAGTCCGAAGCCGAGTTCGGCCAGCATCGCCAGCTCGAAGCGGATGAGATGGATGGCGGCACCGCCGGCATCCTCGAAATCATCCAGCGTCTGCTCCAGCATCTCGTAGATGTCCTGGTGCGGATCGCGTTCCGGCAACAGCCGCGCCAGCGAAGCCAGATGGGTGACGCCATAAACGGCATGCGACGACGCCAGCAGGTTCGCGGCGCGCAGCCGCGTGCCGTCGAGCTGGTAATAGCCGAGATGCTCGTCGAGCCGCGCCCTCCACATCGCAGTGACGCTGTTGCCGGGCTGCAGCAGCGGCCGCATCCGCGCGCTGGCCCCGCCGCGCACCAGGCCGAGATGGCGGCCGTGCTCGCGCGTCAGGAGCTCGACAATGGCGGAAGATTCGCCATGCCGCCGCACCCCGAGCACGATGCCCTCGTCGGTCCATTCCATGACGCGGAGAGTAGCATGTAGGGTGGGCAAAGCGTAGCGTGCCCACCATTCACGATCGGTGCAAGAGGTGGTGGGCACGCTTCGCTTTGCCCACCCTACGCGACCACTCGGCCTTACGCGTTGAACCAGCCGTGGGCGTCGCCGGTGAAGGAGAAATAGAGCCCGGCGGCCGTCAGCGCGCAGGAGATCACCTCGACGCCGCTGTCGAGCTGGATGCCGGTGGTGCCGATCACCTGTAACAGCGAGATCACCGACAGCAATAGCACCGCCGCCAGCACCCAGCGCGGCCAGTTCTTGCGGTGCTGTGCCGCCAGGTAAACGAAGTAGACCAGGAGCAGGATCAGGCCGGCCTGCAGCCAGGTGACGACCGTGATCATCTGCTCGGTCATCTCGCCACCCGGGGTGCGGTCCTGAAACGCCACCGACAGCGCGTCCAGCGTCAGCGACAGATACAGCAGCACCTCGAACAGAAGCACGTTTCTGGGTACTTTCATCGGAAGAGCCCGATCATTCCTTGGGAAACTCCAGTCCCATTTCCCGGTAGCGGTCGGGATCGTCGCCCCAATTCTCGCGCACCTTCACGAACAGGAACAGGTGCACGGGAACGCCCATGATCTCGGCGATCTCCTTCCGCGCCTCCGCGCCGATCGACTTGATCGTGGCGCCGCCCTTGCCGAGCACGATCTTGCGCTGGCTCTCGCGCTCGACAAAGATTGTCTGCTCGATGCGGATCGAGTTGTCGTTGCGCTCGGTCCAGCTATCGGTCTCGACCGTCGATTGGTACGGCAGCTCCTGGTGGAGCTTTTGGTAGATCTTCTCCCGCGTGATCTCGGCTGCCAGGTGCCGCATCGGCGCGTCGGACATCTGGTCCTCGGGATAGAGGAACGGCCCGGCGGCCACCATGCTTGCCAGCGCCCTGCGCAGATCGTCGACACCGTCGCCTGACAACGCCGAGATCATGAAAGTGTTCTCGAACCGCAGGCGGTCATTGGCGGTCTTCGCCAGCGCCAGCAGCTTTTCGCGCGGCACCAGGTCGATCTTGTTCAGCACCAGGATCTTCGGATGGGCCACGCTATCGAGCTTGGCGAAGATCGCCTCGGCTTCCGCGTCCATGCCGGACTTGGCGTCGAGCAGCACGCAGACGAGGTCGGCGTCATGCGCCCCGCTCCAGGCGGTCGACACCATGGCGCGGTCCAGCCGCCGCCGTGGCGCGAAGATGCCGGGCGTGTCGACCAGGATAATTTGCGCATTGCCCTCGATCACGATGCCGCGGATCAGCGCACGCGTCGTCTGCACCTTGCGCGAGACGATGGTGACCTTCGAGCCGACCAGCGCGTTGACAAGCGTCGACTTGCCGACGTTCGGCGCCCCGATCAGGGCGACGAAGCCGCAACGTGTCCCGGCCGGATCGGCCTCCGCCCTCGACTCAGCCGTCATGGCTGCCGGCACCTTCGCGGGCGATCATTGCGGACGCCGCCGCCTTCTCCGCCGCGCGCTTGTTCGGGCCGACGCCTTCCGCCGGCGCCAGGCCCGGCAGGTCGACGGCAACGCGGAATTGCGGATCGTGATGCGGCCCGGTGCGTTCGACCTCGCGGTAGACGGGCGTCGGCAGGCCCCTGCTCTGCGCCCATTCCTGCAGCATGGTCTTGGGATCGCGCAGCGGCCGGCGGAGCTTGCGCATCCGGTCGATCCAGTTCCGCTCGACGAATTTCGCGGCGGCCTCGTAGCCGCCGTCGAGGAAGATCGCGCCGATCACGGCCTCGCAGACGTCGCCCAGCACGGATTTGCGCAACCGCGCCCCCTCGACCGCCTTGACCATGCCGAGCTTGATGTCGTCGAGCAGACCGAGTTGCTCGGCGACGTCGGCGCAGCTTTCCTTGCGCACGAGATCGGCGAGACGCTTCGACAATTCGCCCTCGTCCGCGCGCGGATGGGCGCGATAGAGCATGTCGGAGATGATCAATCCGAGCACATGGTCGCCGAGGAACTCAAGCCGCTGATAGCTGTCGGCGCGGTGGCGGGTGGCCGGCTTCAGCGCGGAGACATGCGTGAACGCCGTCATCAATAGCGCCGGATCCGAGAACTTGTAGCCAATGCGCGCCTCG
Organism: Bradyrhizobium elkanii WSM2783; assembly: GCF_000472865.1. GTDB lineage: Bacteria > Pseudomonadota > Alphaproteobacteria > Rhizobiales > Xanthobacteraceae > Bradyrhizobium > Bradyrhizobium elkanii_A. Next base: position 19,702 of record NZ_AXAP01000046.1, read on the forward strand.
GTTGCAGCAACCGCCTCCTTCTCGGCGGCCGCCTTGCTGGCCTTGCTGCGCTTCTTCTTCGGCGCAGCGGTGCCGACCGCGTCGGGCTGCTCGCTCGGCTCGCCGGCAGTCGGAAGACTCTGAATGACAGGCGTATCGTCTTTCATCGCACAATGGTGAATAGGCGATTCCAGCGCACCGCGGTCGGCCAACGCCAGAACATCCAGGCGTGCTCGCCCTCGCCGATCGAGAAGAAGATCATCTGCGCGCGGCCTACGAGGTTCTCGAACGGCACGTAACCCACCGCCGACAGCACGCGGCTGTCGGTCGAATTGTCGCGATTGTCTCCCATCATGAAGAAGTGGCCGGCCGGCACGGTGTAGACATTGGTGTTGTCGTAGAAGCCATTGTCAACGCAATCCAGCGTCTCATAGCTGACGCCGTTGGGCAGCGTCTCCTTCCAGCGCTTGACGCGTGCGGTCGCGTCGGATCCGCAGGGGTCCTCGCCGATGAAATCGCTCAGCCGCTCGCGCTTGACCGGGGCGTCGTTGATGTAGAGCAGCCCCTCCTTCATCTGGATGCGGTCGCCGGGCAGCCCGATCACGCGCTTGATGTAATCGGTCGAATCATCCTTCGGCAGGCGGAAGACGACGATGTCGCCGCGGTTCGGCTCCGAGCCGAAGATGCGGCCGGAAAACAAGGGCGGCGAAAGCGGGATCGAGTAGTGGCTGTAGCCGTAGGAATATTTCGACACGAACAGGTAGTCGCCGACCAGCAGCGTGGCCTTCATCGAGCCGGACGGGATGTTGAAGGGCTGGAACAGGAAGGTACGGATCACGAGCGCGATGATCAGCGCATGGATGACGACCCGGACTGTCTCGCCTAGGCCGCTTTCGGATTTCGTCCCTGTGGTCACGCTCATCGCTTTCCCAATTCCCGCAACTGCCTTAACTGCGCGGTGGCAGAACGCGCTCCTCACGCGAATCGCGTTTTCCGCGCTCGCGTCACGAAGATGGTTCCTACGTCTGGTGTAGAGAGCAAGTCCCGGCGCGAACCCGAATTTGCCCTGGCTCGGTTTACCCTGCGGCGTTTTAGACGGTTGTTACGGGGCGCGCAATCAAGCGCCGCGTTAAAACTTCATAATCAATTGAAAAATCAATGATTTTTTAGTTTTACCCGATTCCGGAGCGCCGCACCGTCCACCGACCTCAAGGTTTGGCCGGTGCGACCGCCGAAATTATGACGAAGGCCTGCGCGAGCGGCCAGTCGTCGGTGATCGAAAGGTCGATCTGCGCCTCGAGGCCATCAGGGGTGATTTGCCTGAGCCGCTCCAGTGCCCCGCCGGTCAACCGCATGGTCGGACGCCCGCCGGGCAGGTTCACCACGCCCATATCGCGCCACCAGACACCGCGCATGATCCCGGTGCCGAGCGCCTTGGCACAGGCCTCCTTGGCGGCGAAACGCTTGGCATAGGTCGCGACCACCATCTTCTCGCTGTTGGCGCGGCGTAGCGCCTTGGCGCGCTCGACGTCGGTGAAGATGCGATCGAGGAAACGATCGCCATGGCGCTCGATCACCTTGGCGATCCGGGTGATGTCGATCAGGTCGGAGCCGATGCCAAGGATCATGCCGCGCCCGCACCCTCGATCGCCTTCCGGCCACGGTCCATCGCCGCGCGCATGGCGCGGACGGTCTCCTTCAAGCCAACCAGGATCGCCTCGCCGATCATGAAGTAGCCGATATTGAGTTCCCTGATCTCGGGCAGCGCCGAAATCGTCTCGGCGGTGTCATAGTCGAGCCCGTGGCCGGCATGGACCTCAAGCCCGGCCGCCTGCGCCAGCTTGGCGCCTTCGACAATGCGCCGCCATTCGGCTTCCGCTTTTTCCCCATGACCGTCCACGACAGCATCGCACCAGCCGCCGGTGTGGATCTCGATCACCGGCGCCTTCAACTTCGCCGCCATCTCGATCTGCCTGGGGTCGGCGGCGATGAACAGCGACACCCGGATGCCGGCGTCGCTGAGCCGCGCGATGAACGGGGCCAGGGCATTGTGCTGGCCGACGACGTCCAGCCCGCCCTCGGTGGTAAGCTCCTGCCGCCGTTCCGGCACCAGGCACACGGCATGCGGCTTGGTGGCGAGCGAAATCCGCAGCATGTCGTCGGTCGCCGCCATCTCGAAATTCAGGGGCTTTGATATCTGCGCCTTCAGCCGTGCCATGTCCTCATCGCGGATATGGCGCCGGTCCTCCCGCAGATGCGCGGTGATCCCGTCGGCGCCGGCCTCGATGGCCAAGAGCGCCGCGCGTACCGGATCGGGCCGCGCCCCGCCGCGCGCATTGCGCAGCGTCGCGACGTGATCGACATTGACCCCAAGGCGGAGCGGCGGAACGGGCATCATGTAACTCGCTGCCAGAAACCTAGACTGTCATGCGCGGGCTCGACCCGCGCATCCATCTTCTTGAAAAGATGGATTGCCGGGTCAAGCCCGGCAATGACGATGACCTACCCATTGACGCGCTCGACCCGTGCGACCACGGCCTTCGCGCGCAACTGGGCGAGAATAGCGCTCAAATGCTTGAGGTCATAGACCTCGAGGTCGATGGTCAGCTCGGTGAAGTCGGGCGAGCGCCGCGACATGTGGATGTTGTCGATGTTGCCGTCATGCTCGGCGATCACGGTCGCGATCTGCGCGAGGCTGCCGGGCTCGTTGACGTTGTGGACCAGGATCCGCGCCGGGAAACGCTGCGGCATGGTCTCGTCGATGTCCCAGCGCACATCGAGCCAGCGCTCGGGCTCGTCCTCGAAATCCTTCAGGGCCGGTGACTGGATCGGATAGATCGTGATCCCCTCGCCCGGCGTCACGATGCCGACGATGCGGTCGCCCGGCACCGCGCCGCCGTTCGGCGCAAACTTGACCGGCAATTCGGAATTGATGCCGCGCACCGGGATCACCGAAGCTGCGCGGGCCGGATGCGGCGGCGTCTGCGCCTTGGCGGCAAGCGCCTTCTTGGTGCCGTAGCGCACCAGCCGCTCTTCCTTGTAGTCCGGATACATCGCGCGCGCGACGTCGGAGGCTTTCAGTTCGCCACGGCCGACGGAAACCAGGACGTCCTCGATCGAGGTGCGCGCCAGCCGCGGCAATGCGCCTTTCAGCTTGTCGTCGGCGTATTCGATCTTGGCGCGGGCGAACAGGCGGTCGATGATGCGGCGGCCCAGCCCGGCATATTGGTCGCGCACCGCGGCGCGGGTGGCGCGCCGGATCGCGGCGCGCGCCTTGCCAGTGACCGCGAGCGCTTCCCAGGCCGACGGCGGCGCCGACTGCGCCTTCGAGGTCAGGACCTCCACTTCGTCGCCGTTCTGCAGCTCGGAGGACAGCGGCGCAAACTTCCCATTGATCTTGCAGCCGACCGCGCTGTTGCCAACATCGGTGTGAACGGCATAGGCGAAGTCGATCACATTGGCGTTGCGCGGCAACGCGATCAGCTTGCCCTTCGGCGTGAAGCAGAACACCTGATCGTGAAACAGCTCCAGCTTGGTGTGCTCCAGGAACTCTTCCGGATTGGCGCTCTCGGAGAGAATGCCGATGGTGTGACGCAGCCAGGCAAAGGCGTTGGACTCGTGCTTCAGCCGCTCGGTCGGCGAACCCGTGCCATCCTTGTAGAACGCATGCGCCGCGATGCCGAACTCGGCGATCTGGTTCATCTCCTCGGTGCGGATCTGCAACTCGACGCGCTGCTTGCCGGGACCGATCACGGTGGTGTGAATCGAACGGTAGTCGTTCTGCTTGGGCGTCGAGATGTAGTCCTTGAAACGCCCGGGCACGACCGGCCAGGTCGTATGCACGACGCCGAGCGCGCGGTAGCAGGCCTCGACGTCGGCAAGCACGATCCGAAAGCCGTAGATATCGGACAATTGCTCGAAGCCGACCGACTTGCGCTCCATCTTGGTCCAGATCGAAAACGGCTGCTTGCGCCGGCCGTAGACGCGTGCGCTGAGGCCGTTCTTCTGCAGGTTCTTCGAAAGCTGGCTTTCGATCTCGCCGATCAGATTGCGGTTACGCTCGGCGAGCGCATCCAGCCGATGCTTGACCACCGCATAAGCTTCCGGATCGAGCACGTGGAACGAGAGGTCCTCGAGTTCCTCTCGCATCTCCTGCATACCCATGCGGCCGGCGAGCGGCGCGTAGATATCCAGCGTCTCCTCGGCGATGCGGCGGCGTGAGGCCGGCGGCACGAACTCCAACGTGCGCATGTTGTGCAGGCGGTCGGCGAGCTTGATCAAGAGCACGCGGACGTCGTCGGCGATCGCGAGCAGGAGCTTGCGCAGGTTCTCCGCCTGCTTGGCCTCGCGCGAGACGAGCTCGAGCCGTTTCAACTTGGTCAGCCCCTCCACCAGCGCGCCGATCTCGTGGCCGAACACCTGGTCGATCTCGGCCCGCGTCGCCTCGGTATCCTCGATGGTGTCGTGCAGCAGCGCCGCGACGATGGTGGCGTCGTCGAGCTTGAGGCCGGTCAGGATCGCCGCCACTTCGAGCGGGTGCGAGAAATAGGGATCGCCCGACGCCCGGGTCTGGGTGCCATGCGCCTTCATGGCGTAGACATAGGCGCGGTTCAAAAGGTCTTCGTTGGTATCGGGATTGTAGGAGCGGACCCGCTCGACCAGGTCGTACTGCCGCATCATGCGGGCGCGCGGCTTGAGCGGCTTCTGCACCACCGTGGACTCAGGCGCCACCGCGACCGCGTCGGTCGCAGCCTGCATCTGGCGGGGTGTGCGGCGCCAATACGCCATGGAATGACTGCCTCAACTCGCGAGCCGACCGCGGCTCGCGCCTCTAATCTAGTGCGATTTCGAACCAAGCTTTAGCCTGTTCGAACCGAAAATCGTTCAATTTCCGTCAAGGCTTCAGGGACGCATCTCGCGACCAGAATGTCAACAAACGCAAAGGCCCGGGCAGTGCCCGGGCCTTCAGCCAGTTCAACCGTGTTGGGCCGCCGCGAGGACCTATTCGTCCTCTTCGGGCTGCTCCTCCGGCGGCGCGAGGCCCTCGAGGCCCTTCAGCAGCTCTTCCTCGGTCATCCGCTCCATCGCCACTTCGGTGTCGTCGGCATCGACGCTGGCACCGGCCGAACCGATCAGCGGCACGGTGTCGGGCTCCGGCTCGTCGACCTCGACGAACTTCTGCAGCGAGTGCACCAGTTCCTCGCGCAGGTCCTCCGGGGAAATGGTCTGGTCGGCGATCTCGCGGAGCGATACCACCGGGTTCTTGTCGTTGTCTCGATCAACCGTGAGTTGTGATCCCGAGGAAATCATCCGAGCGCGATGGGCAGCCAACAGGACCAGATCGAACCGGTTGTCGACCTTATCAATGCAATCTTCGACGGTGACGCGCGCCATATGCTGTCGCTCCGTTAAGTGGGACAGAATTTGCTGATTATTGTGCGTTAGTTATAGGGCGAGGCGGGGTTTCGCAACATTAAATTTGTGATTTGCCTTCGCCCAAACCTCTGCTAACCCGTGACGGGGCCAGAAGGCCGGAGCGTCCGTAACGCGGCGGGACGCCGTTGTGGACAAGTAACTCACTTCATTGCATCGTCAAAAGTGTAGGTATTTCGCCCTCGCCTCACCATAATTGCGATGGTGACTGTCGTTGGGGGAAGATTCACCGGACTTTAGGCTGCAACGCAGAATTAAGGTGCGCGGCTCGTCGCCGCTGCGCCGAGAAGCTAACAAAAGGCGAGAAACTTTGATGTCGTCACCCGTTTCCAACAAGATCGCGCTCTTTATCGATGGAGCCAATCTGTATGCAACCGCCAAGACGCTCGGGTTCGACATCGACTACAAGCGCCTGCTGAAGGAATTCCAGAGCCGCGGCACCCTGCTCCGCGCGTTCTACTACACGGCGATCATCGAGGATCAGGAGTATTCGTCCATCCGGCCGCTGATCGACTGGCTCGACTACAACGGCTACACCGTCGTCACCAAGGCCACGAAGGAGTTCATCGACGCCAGCGGCCGCCGCAAGGTGAAGGGCAACATGGACATCGAGCTCGCGGTCGATGCAATGGAACTCGCCGAACATATCGACCAGATGGTGCTGTTCTCCGGCGACGGCGACTTCCGCTCGCTCGTCGAGGCGGTGCAGCGGCGCGGCGTCCGGGTAACCGTAGTCTCGACCATCGCAAGCCAGCCGCCGATGATTGCCGATGAGCTCCGCCGCCAGGCCGACGTCTTCACCGACCTGGTGGAACTGCAATCCAAGCTCGGCCGCGACCCGTCCGAGCGCCCGGCTCCGCGCGAGCGCGGCGAGTCTCGCCACCACGCGCCGCAATTCCTGCAGCGCGCCACGACCACGGCGCCCCGGGCCGATGACGACGATTTCGACGACTAGCCTCCTTCCCGCCTCCACCGAGCCCGACCGCAACTGCCCGCTCTGTCCGCGGCTCGCCGAGTTTCGCGCCGAGGCGCGCGCGAAGCAGCCGGGCTGGTTCAATTCGCCGGTGGACTCCTTCGGCGATGCCGAGGCGCGGCTGCTGATCGTAGGGCTGGCGCCGGGCCTGCAGGGCGCCAACCGCACGGGGCGTCCTTTCACCGGCGACTATGCCGGTGACCTGCTCTACGCCACGCTGCTGGAGTTCGGCTTTGCCGAGGGCGTCTACGAGGCACGGCCCGACGACGGCTTGCGGCTGGTCGATTGCCGGATCAGCAACGCCGTGCGCTGCGTGCCGCCGCAGAACAAGCCGCTGCCGATCGAGATCAACACTTGCCGAAAGTTCCTGGCAGCGACCATCGCGACCATGCCCAGGCTGCGCGCCATCGTCCTGCTCGGCCGCATCGCGCATGAATCGACGGTGAAGGCGCTCGGCCTGCGCAATGCCGCCGCGCCCTTTGCGCACGCCGCGGTGCACGAGGCCGGCAACTTCCGCCTCTACGACAGCTATCATTGCTCGCGCTACAACACGAATACCGGCGTGCTCACGCCGAAGATGTTCCGCGATGTCTTTGCGCAGGTGCGGAAGGATCTGGGCTAGCCCGCTACCGGATTTTCCCGCAGCCATTCCAGGACGTCGCCGGCGTTCCGGTCGGGCGGGAACACCGGATAGAAGACGTGGGTGATACGCCCGTCGTCGATGATCAGCGCCAGCCGCTTGATCAGCGTCAGCCCCGCCACCTCCATGGTCGGCAGTTTGAGCGCGTGCGTCAACTCGAGCGTCTCGTCCGAGAGCACCGGAAACGGCAGATGCAGGCGCGACGCCATCTCGGTCTGGTATACGTTGCTCTGCGTCGACAGGCCGAACACGTGGGCAGCGCCGGCGGCCTTGAGCTCGGCAAACAGGTCGCGGAAGGCGCAGGTCTGCGGCGTGCAGCCGCGCGCGCCCGGGATCATGTCCCAATCGTCGACCAGCGCGATCTTGCCGGGCTCGCCGGTGCGCGGATAGGCGAACACCACGGTGCGCCCCTTCAGCGAAGACAGCGACACTGACGTATCGTCAGTCGCCATCAGGCTGACCGGCGGGATCGCCATGCCCTTCAGATGCGCGGCGCCACCATCATCGGTCGGCGCGGGAATCTTGCTCCAGTCGACTTCGAGCAGGTTCTTCTGGTTCATCGCCAAAGTCTCCTTGGCTCGTCATTGCGAGCGAAGCGAAGCAATCCATCGTGCCGCTTGCGGAGAGATGGATTGCTTCGTCGCTTCGCTCCTCGCAATGACGGATGATTGATCGTTACCCCCGCGCGCGCAGCAGGCGGCCCTTCTCGCGGCCCCAGTCACGCTTCTTTTCGCTCTCGCGCTTGTCGTGCAGCTTCTTGCCCTTGGCGACCGCGAGCAACAGCTTGGCGCGACCGCGCTCGTTGAAATAGAGCTTGAGCGGGATCAGCGTCATGCCCTCGCGGTCGACCGCGCCCATCAACTTGCTGATCTGCTTCTTGTGAAGCAGCAATTTGCGCGGGCGCTTCGGCTCGTGATTGAAGCGGTTGGCCTGCAGGTATTCCGGGATATTGGCGTTGATCAGCCATATCTCGCCGTTCTTGGAATCCGCATAGGACTCCGCGATCGTGCTCTTGCCGCCGCGGATCGACTTCACCTCGGTGCCGGTCAGTGCAATGCCCGCCTCGATGGTGTCCTCGATCGCATAGTTGAAGCGCGCCTTGCGGTTCTCGGCGACGACTTTGATCGGACGTTCGTTTTTCTCGGCCACGTCAGGATTTCTTGAGGAGATCGCGAATTTCGGTGAGCAGTTCTTCCTGACGGGTCAATTTCGGCGGCGCTGGCGCCGTTTCCTGCTTGCGCTTCAACTGGTTCATGAGCCGGATCACGATGAACAGCACGAAGGCGACGATCAGGAAATTCAGGGTCAGCGTCAGGAAACTGCCCCAAGCCAATACGGCACCTTGCTTCTTGGCGTCAGCGAGATTGTTGGCAGTGACCGACTTCGCCAACGGCGTGAAGTAGTTTGAGAAGTCGAGCCCGCCGGTGATGGCGCCGATGATCGGCATGATGACGTCGCCGACCAGGGAGTTCACGATGGCGCCGAAGGCCGCGCCGATGATGACGCCGACCGCAAGGTCAACGACATTGCCCTTCATTGCGAACTCTTGGAACTCCTTCAGCATGCGAAGCCCCTTCTCCTCGCCTGGCCAACCGGACCAGTCATTGGCGCAACCCGTCCGGCTTTAGTTGATGAGGCCGGCGTGCACCATGGCGCTGCGCACCGCCACGCGCGTGGATTCCGACACCGGCACCATCGGCAGCCGCAGCCGCTCCTCCAGCTTGCCGAGCAACGACATCGCGTATTTCACCGGCCCGGGATTGCTCTCGATGAACAGGTTGGTGTGCAGCGGCATCAACTTGTCGTGCACCTTCAGCGCGGTCGCGACGTCGCCCTTCTGCCAGGCGGCGTGGAACTCGGCGCACAGCCGCGGCGCCACATTTGAGGTCACGGAGATGCAACCATGGCCGCCATGGGCCATGTAGCCGAGCACGGTCGCGTCTTCGCCCGAGAGCTGGTTGAAATCCTCGCCCATCGCCGCCCGCTGCTGCGACACCCGCACCATGCTCGCGGTGGCGTCTTTGACGCCGGCAATGTTCTTCAATTCCCACAGGCGCGTCATCGTATCGACCGACATGTCGATCACCGAGCGTGGCGGGATATTGTAGATAATGATCGGTATTCCAATCGCATCGTTGATCGCCTTGAAGTGCTGGTAGAGCCCTTCCTGGGTCGGCTTGTTGTAATAGGGGGTGACGACCAATACGGCGTCGGCGCCGGCCTGCTCGGCGTGCTCCGACAGCTCGATTGCCTCCTTGGTCGAATTGGAACCGGCGCCCGCGATCACCGGCACCCTGCCCTTGGCCTCCTGCACACACCATTCGACCACGCGCTTGTGCTCGTCATGGCTGAGCGTCGGGCTCTCGCCCGTGGTTCCGACCGGAACCAGGCCGTTGGTGCCCTCGCCGATCTGCCAGTTCACGAGGCCACGAAAGGCCGCCTCGTCCACGGAACCGTTCTTGAATGGCGTCACCAAAGCGGTGAACGAGCCGCGAAATTTTGTCTTGGCTGCCATGGACTTCCTCCAAACACTTAAGGGTTGCGGCGCGCGGGTCAGAAAGGCCGATTCATATCGAGTCCGGCGGCGAGGCGAAAGGGCCGCAGTCCCCCTCCCATTGCGAGCCGCGATTTTGCCGCTGTCATGGCGCAAATATTCGCTTCCCGCGACACTTTTAGCAATTTGTCTACATATTCAATCAAATACAGCTAAGGCCTCAGCGATCAGATGATTCGCCGCCGCAGAGGAAAGCCGTGACCCCTTCCCCCCGCGCAGCCGCATTGCGATCGACCGCCTTGGCAACATCGCTGGTGCTGGCGTTCGCCTTGGCCGCGATGGCAGAAGCCGCGGCCGGCCCAAATGTTCCCTTGCCGAAACCACGGCCGATCGCGCGCAGCGTGGTTCCGAAAACCACGCCTGCCACCACCGCGCCCGCGACCGCCGCCGCCAAGAATACCGCCCCTCCCAAAGCGACATCGTCCAACACGCCTGCTCCGCCCCCGCCCCATCTGGCGCCAGCCACGCGCCAGCATGCGGCGCCGGCCCGGATCAAGCCGACGGTGCCGGCCGCCGTGGCCGCGACCTCATCGACCTCCCAGAGCGACAAGGACGCGCTCGAGAATGTCATCGAGCTCGTCCGCAAGCAGAAGTCCGGCGATGCGACCGAGGTCGCGGCGACGATCTCCGATCCCGTCGCCCGAAAGCTCGCCGAGTGGCTGATCCTGCGCAGCGAAAACAACGGCGCCTCGGTCGAGCGCTACCGCGCCTTCATCTCGGCCAATCCGAGCTGGCCCTCGCAGACCTTCCTGCGCCGCCGCCTCGAGGCCGCGCTGTGGGACGACCGCCGCGAAGATGCAGCAGTCTGGGCGTGGTTCGAAAACGAGTCGCCCTTGTCCGCCAAGGGCCGGCTCGCGCTGGCCAAGGCGATGCTCGCGCGCGGCGACCGCGCCAATGCCGAGCGGCTGGTGCGCGAAGCCTGGCGCAGCGATCCCATGAGCGAGGACACCGAGACCACCGCGCTGGACATGTTCGGCCCGCTGCTCACCGCCGGTGATCACAAGGCGCGCATGGACACCATGCTCTACGGCACCGAGCAGGAGGCTGCTGGCCTGCGGGCGGCCAAGCGGCTGGGCTCGGGCTATCTCGCGCTCGCCAAGGCACGGATCGCCGCCAACAAGAAAGCATCCAACCTGCGGGCGCTGCTGGAGGCGGTGCCGCGCGAACTGCACGGCGACACCGGCTATCTCTTCGCCCGGATCCAGTTGCTCCGTCGCGAGGAGAAATTCGCGGAAGCGGCGCAGGTGATGTTGAGCGCGCCGAAGGATCCGGCGAGGCTGTTCAATGTCGACGAATGGTGGATCGAGCGGCGCCTCTTGGCGCGCAAGATGATCGACGTCGGCGAGCACCGGAGCGCCTATCTGATTGCGCGCGATGCGGCGCTACCCGCCCGCGACATCTACAAGACCGAGCAGGAGTTCACCGCCGGCTGGATCGCGCTGCGCTTCCTCAGAGATCCCGGGCTCGCCGCGCAGCACTTTGCCCGCATCGGCGTTGGCAGCGTCAATCCGACCGCGCTGGCGCGTGCCGGCTATTGGCAAGGCCGCGCCGCCGAGGCCGCCGGTCGCAACCAGGAGGCGCGCGCGGCCTATCTGCGCGCGGCCGAGCAATCGACCAGCTATTACGGCCAGCTCGCGCGGGCCAAGCTCGGCTTACCGCAGATCGAGCTGAACGGCGTCCCGGGCGCACGCGGCCGCGGCGTCGAGCGATTGGAAATCGTGCGCGCGGCACAATTGCTCTATGAAGTCGACGCGCGCGAGTTCGCGGTTCCCCTGCTCGCCGACATGGGTGAAAACGGCGATCCCGACGCACTGGTCGGGCTCGGCGAGCTGACGGCGCGCTATAGCGACGCCCGCGGGATGCTGTTGATGGGCAAGGCCGCGCTCAACCGTGGTCTGCCGTTCGATTTCTACGCCTATCCCATCAACGGGATTCCGTCGTTCAGGTCGATCGGACCCGAAGTCGAGCGAAGCGTCGTCTATGCGATCGCGCGACAGGAGAGCGCATTCAATCCGGCCGTGGTTTCGCCGGCGCAGGCCTATGGCCTGATGCAAGTCACGCCGGATGCGGGGCGCTATGTCTGCAAGCGCGCCGGCGTCGCGTTTGATCTGAACCGGATGAAGACCGACTCGGTCTACAACGCCGCGCTTGGCGCCGCCGAGCTCGGCGGGTTGCTCGAGGACTATCGCGGCTCCTATATCCTCACCTTCGCGGCCTACAATGCCGGCCGCGGCAGCGTGAAGAAATGGATCGATCGCTACGGTGACCCGCGCGATCCCAAGGTCGACGCGGTCGACTGGGTCGAGCTGATTCCATTCTCCGAGACGCGCAACTATGTGCAACGGATCATGGAGAACCTGCAGGTCTATCGCGCCCGGTTCGGCGGCGGCACGCGGCTGCAGATCGAGGCCGACCTCCACCGCGGCGCCAGCGTCGAATAGGCGAGTGGCGAATGGCGGGACAGGTTGCCGGTCGGGTCACGCGCAGCGCGCTTAACGACAGACGCGGCGTCCCTGCTGTTGCGAACACGCGGAAGTCCCCGGCGGTGGCGGTTGCGGAGGTTGGATCGGCACGATCGTTGGCCCCGTCATCGGGCATGCCGTCATTGGACAATTTGGCGGAAGAAGTTCGCCGGGATTTGTGCAGATCGGCTGCATCCGCCCGTTGACGCACTGACACTCGCACTTCGCCCACACCTCCGTCGGCATGGCCACGCCAAAAACCAGAATCGCGAGAAAGCGGCCCATCTGGCATTCCCTTCTTCGCTGGGCGCCGCCTTTCAGTTCGGCTTGTCGATCCCTATCGAGCATTGCCCCCTGTTTTCGTCCTGATTTGAACTCCCCGGCGTGTTGCCGGTTCGGAGCGCCATTTGTGAGGACGAAGAAGGGCGAGATCGTCTGAGCAGGGCTGCAAGCCATAGGCGCCGAGGCAAAATTGCCGGAACAGGGAACCCTGGGGCTTTCAACCGCCTGACAGTCCGCGTTATCCCCCGACACCGGTAATGTTAGGATTCAGCGCCGCGAAGGCCGGCCGTGACGGCCTGCCCCATCCCTTGGCAAGCCGCCCTTACTATAACTCTTTGAAATAACTATAGTTATTGCGAAACCCCACATTCAACATCGATACTGTCCGCTCGAGTCGCGTGTTAAACGTCAGATGTTATCCACAGCGTAATCAGGCCTCGGGGCGCCAACGCCGACGCACAGTCCGGTGTCCCCTCAATCTGCCGCTTGCGGCTCGCCCGCGCGTCGTGCATATCGGCGCTGCCGGAGACGTGGCCGAGTGGCTGAAGGCGGCGGTTTGCTAAACCGTTATAGGCTTGTAAAGGCCTATCGAGGGTTCGAATCCCTCCGTCTCCGCCAGCCGCCTCCGGCGGCCATTTCGGTTGCGTTACCGTTGGCCTCATCGTCCCCTGTCCCGCGTAACGACGATCCCGCGCCATCGTTTCCAGGGAACGCCACATGCGCAAGGAAGAACTCGAAGCAATTCTGAGCGACGGCTCCCGCGAGGTCGACATCGGTCCGATTGAGGATCAGCTTTTCCTGCTCGCGACCGAGCGACGCCTGCCAGACTTGGCGGTTGCCCAGTGCGCGGTCAGGATAGAGGAATCCGCGCCCGCCTTGCTCGGCGTGCTCGAGCGTGCGGCGCGCGCAGAACCGCTGACGGAAAAAGACGAGACGTTACTGGTCCGCGGAATCTATCTTCTCGGCGGCGGGCAGCAGACTCAAGCCTTCCAGCCGCTCCTGCGCCTGTTGCGCCGGCCAGAGAGTGAAGTGGACGACCTGCTTGGCGATGTCGTCACCGAGGACTTGTCGCGGATTGCTGCCGGCGCTTTCGACGGCGATGCCGACGCGCTCTTTGGCGTCATCGCCGACGCTTCCGTAGAGCAGTACGTCCGTGATGCCTTGTTCGGCGCAGCGACATTCCTCACCTGGAATGGCCAGATCAAGCGCGATCAGACGCGAGGCTTCCTGGTGCGGTTCTTCGAGGGCCGGCTCGCCGAACCGGACAACGAGGCCTGGACCGGCTGGTTGGAGTCAATCGCACTGCTCGGCTTGCGCGAGCTCAAACCACTAGCCGACGGTGCCTGGAAGGCAGGCCTTGTTCCGGATTTCTCGTACAGCAGAGAGAATTTCGATGAGGATTTGCGTCAAGCCGAGCAGCGGCCTGACGATATCGAACGCTTCACGGAACGTCGGCTTGGTCTGATCGAGGACACCCTCGCGGCGCTGGAGTTGACCGACTGCGGGGATCACGACGAATCCTGGGATGACGAGGATCCCTTCACCGGCGAGCCGCTCGACGTCCACGACTGGATGCCGATGGAGCCGGTCAAAAATCCTATGCGGAATGTCGGGCGCAACGACCCCTGCCCCTGCGGCAGCGGCAAGAAGGCCAAGAAATGCTGCCTGGCCCGCAAGGACTAGACGTTGAACGAACGGGTAAGTCGTGAGGTATCGCGGGATCGTCTACGATGCAGGGCTGAACTTCGCGGACCAGGGATTTTCAGTCGAGCCCTTCGATCCCGTTCTGGTGGCGTACGACATCCGCGTGATTGCCAACGACCTCCACGCCAATGCCGTGCGGATCGAGGGCCGGACCTGACGTGTCGGCGCAGTCCGTCGGGTGACTAAGCAGGAACGTATGTCAGCCTGGCCGTGCCCTCGCCAACGAGATCGGTGGAAACAAGGCGGAGCGGCGGTCGGGGACCGGCGAAGAATGGCTTGCCGCGACCAAGCACGACGGGGTGGAAGTAGAGTCGATACTCATCGATAAGACCAAGGTCGGTTAGGCTTTGTGCCAGGTCTGGGCCGGAAACTGTAATCTCTCCAACAAGCCGAGCCTTCAGGCCACGTATCACCGCCTCGATGTTATCCTCGACAAGTGTGGCGTTGGGGCCGACTGACTTCAACGAGCGCGACACGACCCACTTCGGTTGGCGCCGCCACTCCGCCGCGAACTCGTGATGCTCCGCACTCCACTCAGGACGGTCTTCGTCCCAGTAACGCATAACCTCGTACATGCGGCGACCGTACACACTGCCGGTCAGGTCGCGCACGTGCTCTATCCAGTGACGAAAGAGTGCGGGACTTGGCGCAAATTCCTGGTGATCGACATAACCGTCCAAGGACAGGTTCATTCCGAAGACGATCTTTGCCATGCTGCCAAATCTCCATCCCAAGATCTTCACGGTAGTATGAATAGAGTGATGCAGAAAGTGAAGTTGGCCGTAGACTGCGTGCTGTTGTCGGTTGACGAATAACCAGATGCCCAAGTCTGGCGGCTGCACAGTGCACGGTCAGGATAGAGCAATCCGCGCCCGCAGCTCTATGGCAGATGCCAGATTTCCAGCACTGAAAGCACCGCGCAGCTCGCGCTTTTCAAGAAGACGCTGGACGTCTCCGCCCGCTAGGCGCTTGCTGATCTGCTGAGCGCTTCGCAATCATGAACATGTCTCGTGCCGTCGGCTCGGCAGCACGAGTATCCTTTACTTCCGATACTGCGCCGGAGGCTGCGGGTAGTTCGCGGGATTGCTATCGAGCTTGGAAAGGCGCGTGATCAGCTTGCCGCTGACCAGGGGCTGCAAGTCCGATTCCAGCGCGTCAGCGAGCGGCTTGGCATAGACTTCATTGCCGTCAACGTAGAGCGCGAACAACTTGACGTATTTTGCCTGCTTTTCGGGATCCTCGATCGTCGCTTTCGTCCATGCGTAAAGCGGATAGTTTTCGGTACCCCGCTTCTCAGCTTCGGCCACATAGTCGGCGAAGATGTCGAACTGACACTTCATCGTCGCATGATGTTTGGCGAGGATATCCGCCAGCGGCTTGATTGCCGGATTGTCGGGATCGCGCCGCGCCACCCCGGCAAGCTCGTCCCCGAGATTGATCCGGACCTGATATTCCCATTGCTTGGTCATCGTTGGCTTCCCCCGAGGCCCTCACAAGCCCGCCTCGTCGGCTACGAAATGAAATAGCTAGCTTGGGTAAAGCACTACATCACGTCATCCGGTTCAAGCTCGCCGCGACCAGCGCCTCGGTCCACACAAAAGTGGTTGAATACCTTTGCATGGATCGCGAAGCGCGGCTGCGGTAACACAGCAAGATCGCTCCTATGCTGGCCGGCCGGAGATCGTCCCGAGATCCCCGATCCACGCCATTGTCCCAAACACCGTTCAGCCGATCCGCATCGAAAGCTCGACGTCCCCACCGAATGGCGTCGACATGTAGCCGTTCGCGGGCGAGCGCACATGCGCCAAATAGTCGGGGCTGTAGTCGGCGTTGTCGGCGACAATGAAGGCACCGGGCCTGAGGCGACCTTCCACCAGGCTCAGTATCGCGGGATAGAGGCCCTTGGCGCCGTCGAGCAGCAGCAGGTCGATCGTATCAGGGAGATCGACGCTCAGCGTCTGCAGGGCATCTCCTTCACGGATATCCACGAGGTCGATGAGACCGCCGGCGGTCAGATTGTCGCGGGCCCGCGCCACCTTGGACGGCTCGAACTCGCTGGTGATCAGGCGGCCACCGCCATTGTCGCGCAGGGCTGCGGCAAGGTGCAGGGTCGAGATGCCGAACGAGGTCCCGAACTCGACGATCGTTCGCGCGCCGCAGCCTCGCGCCAGCATGTAGAGCCACGCGCCGGTTTCTCGCGAGACGGCGAGCGGAAGATCCTTCAGACGGCCGTAGAAGTCGCGGTATTCGGTCTTGCTTCGCATCAGACGCGAATGTTCCTCGCCTGAGAGATCGCCCACTGCAGAATTGGCCGCGGGCGAAGCCGCATCAGCCTCTTCGAACAAGCGATCCAGCAACGGCGCAAGCGGGGTGGTGGACAGTGTGGTCATGCAGGTCTCCGGTCTGAAATGAGCGCGTCCTTGCGCTGACCCAGAAATACGACTAATTCGTCGCATTTCCTATTCGCATTGCCAGGCCACTCCATGACCGATCGGCGAAGTACTCGAATTTCCTCACGAAAACAGCCCAAGCAGGTGCGCTCGGCGGAGCTCGTCGCCGCGATTTTGGATGCTGCTGTTCAGGTTTTGGCTAAGGAAGGCGCGCAGCGCTTCACCACGGCGCGCGTCGCCGAGAAGGCCGGAGTCAGTATCGGGTCGCTCTATCAGTACTTCCCGAACAAGGCGGCGATCCTCTTCCGACTTCAGAGCGACGAGTGGCGGCAGACGAGCGACCTGCTGCGCGGAATCCTTGAAGACGACCAGAGACCGCCGCGCGAACGGCTGCGCACCCTGGTCCACGCCTTCCTCCGCTCGGAGTGTGATGAAGCCGCGATGCGTGTGGCGCTCAATGACGCCGCCCCACTCTATCGCGATGCGCCCGAAGCACACGAAGCGATGGCGTCGGGAGAGCGCATTGTTCAGGCCTTCATGCGGAAGGCATTGCCCGAGGCATCAGAGGCAACTCGCGCACTGGCCGGCGAGTTGATCATAACGACGCTAACCGAGGTGGGCAGGCAGTTCTCGGAGACCCCTCGCTCGTCCGCAGAGATCGATGCCTATGGCGACCCATGGCCGATATGTTCTGCGCCTACCTTAAGGATCTCGCGCACGCCTGAGATCGGCGGCAGAGCCGGTCACGACGGATCGATCAGCGCCGCGGCCAAGGATGATCGCGGCGGCGCTTCCACCGCCTTAGTGCGCGGTCATCCAGGCGCGGGCTTCGCGCTGGGCGGCAGCGATCTCTGCTTCCGTCATCTGCTCGGCGATCTCGCGCCGCATCGCCATGGCATCCGTGCGGCCCTTCAGGGCGGCAAGGTTGAACCATTTGTGCGCCGCGACCAGGTTGACCACGCCGGAACGGCCGCTCGCCCAGTAGAGGCCGCGCTCGAACAGCACGTCCGAGATCGCGGTCGCGTCCACCGGAATGGCCGTCTCCAGATTGATATGTCCCTGAAACATTCTCGTAGCTCCCCTTTTTATTGTTGGCCGCCCTCCCCCGAGCGCGGCCCCCGTCCACATCTAACGCCTTACTTCCCCAACGCGCGATCAGCAAAAGTGGCATCCGGTTTTGCGTCCGATCGCGCGCCGCTTATGAAAAGAGCGCCTGATCTGATCGCCAAACCGCCTACACTTTGGCGGATCAGGCGCTCGCCGTTTGCCGGCTTGTTGAGGGAGATCATGCCGGCCAAATTTGAAAAGCAGTTTAAGTATCGCGATGAACGGCGTGTAAACGCCCGGGGTGCGGTGAGTTCCCGAAATCCGAGAAGTGCCTGCAGCACAATGACTTATGCGCGATGGTGAAGTTCGGTTTACCCTGGCGGTTGGCGGAACGATAACCATCGCGCGCAAACGCCAACCGGACACGGCTGCATCGCCGCCCGCCATACGGCAGCGGAAGCAAACCGGTCGTCATGTGGGGAGATCAGGCAACAAAAAAGCCGGCACCAAACGGCCGGCTATTGGAACGAGGGCGTCGGCGAACACGTCAGGATCAGATCTCACGATGGGCCTTGGGCCCTGTGAAATTGCGGAGCCGGATAAGTGGTCCGCACCGAACGAAGAAACCTGTTTCTTCTGCCGGACCGACTTCGAAGGGCGAACCCTTCTTGGAAAGGCGATCCAGCCGTTTGACCTGATGTCTCGCCGACACCCTCTTTCGTCAACCGGAGCCGCCTGGGTGGATCGCTTCAAGGAAGCAGATCGTCCGAAGGTCCGGGTGACGGGCCGGCGTCAACCCGCCGGCATCCTCTCTCGGGCGAGAGTTACTTCTTCTTCTTCGCGACCTTCTTGGTCTTCTTCGCAGTCTTCTTCACTGCGCTCTTCGCCTTCTTCGCCTTCTTCGCTTTCTTCGCCATGTTGCCCTCCAATGAGATGGCTATACTTCGCTGCGTGCACTCGGGAATCGAGATGCACTGCATCCCGAATACACCAACACATCGAAAAAAACAGCGTCCAGCTTAAGGAAGTGTTGATGTTACGAGGCGCGAGAAGTATGCGCGCGCCAAGCGCACGCGCGACGTTGCGCTGACGCACTGATGCAGGAAATGCAGAATCGATCGACATCGACACTCATCGCGAATGCAAAAAGTGCCTGTGCCACAGGCATTTCTTGAATCGTCGCTTCTTCGCGCGCGATCTGACCGACACGTCGACAAGACTCACCGAGCGGGCTGAGAACACCTCGCGCAGGCGTCGAGTCGCCAATTCCGGCGCCAAAAAAAATTTCGTGGGTAAGCCCTGCCAGCGGCATCTCCGCCCGCCGAAACGGCCTTTCCGGACGAATCGCGGTCGGCCGATTCGGTGAAGCGATGATCCCGACGCGGTGATCGAAGGCGCGAGAAGCGAGGCGCGGACGCCTCCGCACATCGTACAGAGTGCGTGCTGCGATGCCGTTCGCGTCCGCGCGCGAGGTGTCAGAGGCCGAGCTTCGCCTTCAGGAGATCGTTCACGGCCTGCGGGTTGGCCTTGCCGCCGGACGACTTCATCACCTGTCCGACGAACCAGCCGATCATCTGCGGCTTCGCTTTCGCCTGCGCCACCTTGTCCGGATTGGCGGCGACGATGTCGTCGACCACCTTCTCGATCGCACCCAAGTCGGTGACCTGCTTCATGCCGCGCGCTTCGACCAGCGCACGGGGATCGCCGCCTTCCTGCCAGACGATCTCGAACAGGTCCTTGGCGATCTTGCCGGAAATCGTCCCCTCGCCGATCAGCTCAACAATCGCGGCAAGCTGCTCGGAGGAGACCGGCGAGCCCGTAATATCCCGGCCTTCCTTGTTGAGGCGGCCGAACAGTTCGTTGATCACCCAGTTGGCCGCGAGCTTGCCGTCGCGCGCACGGTCGGCGAGGCGGGCAAGCACCGCCTCATAGAACTCCGCGCTCTCGCGCTCGGCCACCAGCACGCCGGCGTCATAGGGTGACAGCGCGAAGTCGGCAATGAAGCGCGCCTTCTTCTGGTCCGGCAGCTCGGGCAGCGTCGTCTTCAGCTCGTCGACGAACGCCTGGCTGAATTCGAGCGGTAGCAGGTCCGGGTCGGGAAAATAACGATAGTCGTGCGCCTCCTCCTTGGAGCGCATCGAGCGCGTTTCGCCCTTGCCCGGATCGAACAGCCGCGTCTCCTGGTCGATGGTGCCGCCGTCCTCGAGGATCTCGATCTGCCGCCGCGCCTCATACTCGATCGCCTGGCCGATGAAGTTGACCGAGTTCATGTTCTTGATTTCGCAGCGGGTGCCGAGCGGACCGCCGGGCCGGCGCACCGAGACGTTGACGTCGGCGCGCAGACTGCCCTTCTCCATGTCGCCGTCGCAGGTGCCGAGATAGCGCAGGATCGAGCGCAGCTTGGCGACGTAGGCCTTGGCCTGCTCGGCATCGCGGATGTCAGGCTTGGAGACGATCTCCATCAGCGCGACGCCGCAGCGGTTGAGGTCGACATAGGACATCGTCGGCGACTGATCGTGCAGCAACTTGCCGGCGTCCTGCTCCAGGTGCAGCCGCTCGATGCCGATGGTGACGCTGCGGCCGCCCTCGAGCTCGAGCTCGACCTCGCCCTCGCCGACGATCGGCGATTTGTACTGGCTGATCTGGTAGCCCTGCGGCGAGTCCGGATAGAAATAGTTCTTGCGGTCGAACACCGAGCGCAGGTTGATCCTGGCGTTCAGCCCAAGCCCGGTGCGCACCGCCTGCCGCACGCATTCCTCGTTGATCACGGGGAGCATGCCCGGCATCGCAGCGTCCACCAGCGAGACATGGCTGTTCGGCTCGCCGCCGAACGCGGTCGAGGCGCCCGAGAACAGCTTTGAATTGGAGACGACCTGGGCATGGATCTCCATGCCGATCACCATCTCCCAGTCGCCGGTCGCGCCCTTGATGAGCTTGTGTGATGTGACGGGTGCGTTCATTGGTCTCGGTTTCCGGACAATTGATATCTGGGACTGCCTTCGGCTTCGCGCAACCGACCGCGCCAGTCAAGCCGGAGAGCATGATCCGGAAAAGATCATGCTCAAACAAAGGGTTTTGAGCGATCAAAGCCCGCGTCGAAACGCCTGGTAGGACTTGCTCAGGCGGAGCGCGTCGGCCCCGCCTGCGATCAGGAGGTCGACCTGTTCCGGCGGCAGCGCGAACCGCGTCGGGATCGCGTTCAGGATGCCCGCGCGCTCTTCGCCCAACTGGTCGAAGCCGAGCCGCTCGACATAGATGTGGATGTCACCGCATTGCCAGTTGCCGCCGACGCCAAGGCGGGCGCGATCCGCCGCCGACAGTCCACACCGCCACCGCTTCAGCTTGCCCGACCATTCGGTGGCAAGCCCGGAGAATGCCGCGTAGCTCGAGCGCACGCTGGCATCGATGGCGGTGTCGGCCGCTGCCGCAACCAGCTCGGCCCCGCTCGGGCCTTCGAGGCGCTGTGCGAAATCGCCGGATATGCCGCGCCCGGCATCGACCACCATGAACAGGATCCGCTGGAGCTTCACCGCCTGCCGCTCCGTCAACGGCTGGTACGGCCGCTCCGCGGCCAACAGCCCGATGGTAAGACCGGACAGGCCAAAATTGTCGACAAGACCGCCGTCCAGCAGCTTCACGTAGCGCATGGAGCCGTCGCGGTAGCGCGCATTGGCCTCGGCGAACGAGCGCAGCAATGGCTGCGCATTCGGATCGCGCCGCACCCGTTCGAGCCAGGCCGGCAGCGGCTTCGAACACCCGCCGGGATAGGTCTCCAGCACGATCGGCGCGAACGCCAGCGGCACCGCGGCCGATGCGGCAACCGCTTCGGACACACGGTAGGAGCGGATGTCGCTGCACAGCGCGTCGAAGGAGGTCTTTCCGAACACGAAGGGCGTGCGGTTATAGATGTCGGAGGCGTTGATCCAGACCTTCGGCCGCCGGTCCTCACGCAGCGCATCGAAGCGCGCGCCGTCGAACAGGTTCTGGTCCAGCCACTCGGTGAGCTGGCTGTTGTTGACGCCGCCGGCGAGCGCACGGCCGATATTGCCGAGCGAGACATTGGTCCTCAGCCCCTCCTCCGCATTGCGCAACAGGAAGCGTTCGCGGAAATCGTCGAGCGCGGCGCGCTTCTTCAAACCGAAATAGGCGGCGGTGATCGAACCGCCTGATACACCGGAGACGAAGTCGACGCGATCGAGCAGCGTTTTCGCCTGACCGGAGCCGCCGTGAGAGCGATCGAGCTCCTTGAGTACGCCGAACGAGAAAGCCGCCGCCCGCGTGCCGCCGCCCGAAAAGGACAGCGCGACCAGCACGTCGTCATCATAGCGTGGAATGTCAGCCCCGAGATTGCTATCGGCGAGCGCGTTGGCAAGCGGCACGTTGCTCGGCAGATTGTAGACCGTTGCGCATCCGGCAAGCGCCACTGCAAAACTGACCGCCAGTACCGTCGACAGCCACGCCCCTATACCCGATCTACCCACAAACGCCCTCTTGCCCGCAGGCCCCCGCCACGCTTCCCCTCAGCCTATCGCGGGCAATCTGGGCGCCCGCGTGGCGCGGAAACAGGGCAATGTCTATACGAGCCAATTGAAGCGCGGTCCGGTAAAGAAACCGCGTCAAAATGAACCACGGAAAGCCTTCACAACTTGGAGAGGTTAGCCGAGCAACGCGGTGACGATCCGCTCCCATTCGGCATCGAGCCCATCCTTGGCGACCGCCTGGCCCGCCCGGCGGTACCAATAGCCGGCGTTGCCGAGGTCGCCTTCGACGCGGTGCAGATAGGCGTGCACCCAGGCGGCCTCGGCAGTGCTTTCGTCCTGCACGATACGGTGCGCCTGGTCCCAATCGCCTTTCGCCGCCCACCACAGCGCCGCCAGCGGCGGCGACAGCGAAGGCTCCGGCGCGGCGTCGTTCAGGCTGGCGCGGAAATCCGCCATCTCACCACCATCTCGGTGGCGTGAAGTGTCCGGCCGCCTGCTCGATCACTTCGCCGAGCGAGAACAGCGTCTCTTCATCGAAGGCGCGCCCGATCAGTTGCAGGCCGAGCGGCAAGCCTTGCGCATCCTTGCCGGCGGGGACCGCGATGCCGGGCAGGCCCGCCATGTTCACGGTCACCGTGAAGATGTCGTTGAGATACATCTCGACCGGATCAGCGCCGCCCTTCTCGCCGACGCCGAACGCCGCCGACGGCGTTGCCGGCGTGAGGATCGCGTTCACGCCCTTGGCGAAGCAGTCCTCGAAATCCTTCTTGATCAGTGTGCGCACCTTCTGCGCCCGCAGGTAATAGGCGTCGTAATAGCCGGCCGAGAGCACATAGGTACCGATCATGACGCGGCGACGCACCTCATCGCCAAACCCATCGGCGCGGGTGTTCTCATACATCTCGCCGATGCTGCGGCCGGGCACGCGCAGGCCGTAGCGAACACCGTCATAGCGCGCCAGGTTCGACGAGGCTTCCGCCGGCGCCACGATGTAATACGCCGGCAGTGCGTATTTGGTGTGCGGCAGCGACACTTCGACCAGCTCGGCACCTGCCGCCTTCAACCATGCCGCGCCATCGCTCCAGAGCTTCTCGATCTCGGCCGGCATGCCGTCGAGGCGGTACTCCTTGGGGATGCCGATCTTCATCCCCTTCACCGACTTGCCGATCGCAGCCTCGTAATCGGGCACGCCGATATTGACCGAAGTCGTGTCCTTCGGATCATGCCCCGCCATCGAGCGCATCAGGATCGCGGAATCGCGCACCGTGCGCGCGATCGGGCCAGCCTGGTCGAGCGAGGATGCGAATGCAACGATGCCCCAGCGCGAGCAGCGGCCATAGGTCGGCTTCACCCCGACCGTCGCCGTGAACGCCGCCGGCTGGCGGATCGAGCCGCCGGTATCGGTCGCGGTCGCTCCCATGCAGAGCAACGCGGCAACCGCGGACGCTGAGCCGCCCGACGAGCCGCCCGGCACCAGATGCGTGTTGGAGCCCTCGCGCCGCCATGGATTGACCACCGGGCCGAAGCAGGAGGTCTCGTTCGACGAGCCCATCGCGAACTCGTCATTGTTGAGCTTGCCGAGCAGGATCGCGCCGTCGCGCCAGAGCTGCGAGGTCACGGTCGATTCGTAAGGCGGCACGAAATTGCCGAGGATCTTCGAGCAGGCGGTGGTGCGGATATCGCGCGTCGCGAACAGGTCCTTGATGCCGAGCGGGATGCCGGCGAGCGGGCCGCCCTCGCCCTTGCCGATCTGCTTGTCCGCGGCGTCAGCCATCTCGCGCGCGCGATCCGGCGTCTCCAGCACATAGGCGTTGAGCACGCGCGCCGCCTCGATCGCAGCAAGGTGCGCATCGGTGAGCTCGCGCGCGGTGAAGGACTTGTTCGTCAGGCCCTCGCGGGCCTCGGCGATCGTCAGCGATGTCAAATCGGTCATTTATTGATCGGGCTGCAGAAGAACGGAGACAGGGTCTTGTCGTCGGCGGGATCGTCTTTCTTGGCGCGCGCCTTGTCGGCGGCCTCGAGCTGATCGAGCACGGTTTGCATCACCGCATTCGGATCGGCGGCCTTGCCCTGCCGCTCCATCACGTCGAGATAGTTCATGTAGGCCTGATAGGCCTTTTCATCGTCGCAGAGCAGACACATCGGACTTCCCGCAAAACAAGTAGAGAGAGGAGCTTACTCGACGACCTTCGGCACCAGGAAGAAGTGATTCTCGGTGGCCGGCGCATTGCGGACGATATCATCCGCAATCTCGCCGTCATTGACCACGTCGGCGCGCTTCTTCATCTCCATGGGCGTCACCGAGGTCATCGGCTCGACGCCCTCGACATTCACCTCCGAAAGCTGCTCGACGAAGGCAAGCATCGCGTTCAGCTCGCCCTGCAGATGGGGAACTTCAGCCTCGGAGACCGCGATCCGCGCAAGTTGCGCGATGCGGCGGACGGTCGTGGCGTCGACTGACATTATATATGGCCTTTGGGCAGCAAGATCAGCCCGCCGTATAGCAGACGCCGGTTTTGCGCCGCAACCCGCAGCCGTTCACCTCTCCCGAAGGAAGAGGTCGCGCAAAGCGCGGGTGAGGGGCTACGGTCCCTCATTAGAGCCGCGGCCCCTCACCCGATTTGCTGCGCAAATCGACCTCTCCCCGCCGGGGAGAGGTAAAGAAGCTAGCGGCCCAAGGCCCCCATCCGCGCCAGCGCCTCGCCGGCCAATGTCCGGGTCAGCTCGTCCGCCGGCAGTTCGCGGCCCAATGGCAGCGCCTGTCCGGCCCACATATTGGTGAAATCGACCCTGCCGAGTTTTTCGGCAGCCGCCTTCAGCGGCGCCAGCGCGGTTGCGGCATGCGGAAAGGCAGGCGCGTCCGGCGAGATCGGCCCGATCTCGGACATCGCGCGGTTGGCGACCCCGCGCGCCGGCCGCCCGGTCATCACATTGGTGATCACGGTTGAATCGTCCTTCGCCTGCGCCAGCGCGGCACGCGCCGCCGGCCCCACCCTGGATTCCGGGCAGCGCAGATAGGCGCTCCCGATCTGCACGCCGGAGGCGCCCAGTGCGAACGCCGCCGCGATCCCGCGCCCGTCCGCGATCCCGCCGGCCGCGATCACCGGCACTTTCACCGCATCGACCACCTGCGGCAGCAGCGCGAAGAGCCCGGGCTGCTCGGCGATATTGTCGGTCAGGAACATGCCGCGATGGCCGCCCGCCTCGGCGCCTTGCGCGATGATGACATCGGCGCCGTGCTGCTCGAGCCAGACCGCTTCCTTCACGATGGTCGCCGACGCCATCACGATCGCGCCCGCATCCTTCACCCGCTTCAGCAGCCGCTCCTCCGGCAGGCCGAAATGGAAGCTGACGACTTCCAGCTTCAGTTCCTCGACCACTTCGCACATCGCGTCATCGAACGGCGCACGGTTGGCGGCGTTGACGGGCGCCGCGGGATCCAGCCCAAGCTCTTTGTAATACGCCGCAAGCCGCGCCTTCCAGCGCGCCTCGTGCTGCGGATCCGGATCGTCCGGCTGGTGGCAGAAGAAGTTCATGTTGATCGGCGCGGAGACGCGCTGGCGGATGATGTTGACCTGCTCGCGCGCCTTCTCCGCGGTGAGCATCGCACAGGGCAATGAGCCGAGCGCACCGCCTTGCGCGGCGGCGATCACGAGATCTGCATCCATCACGCCGGCCATCGGCGCCAGCACGATCGGAAACTCGGTCTTGAACAGATCGACAATTCGGCGGTCCGGCCACATGATTCAGCTATTTCCCCTTTTTCATCTGCACTTGCATTACGCCCGCACTGAAACCGCAGAATTGCGCTGCCCGCGCAAGATCTGTTCGGCCTCACTGACGATCCTGTCCACGATTTCACCCGCGGGCGGAATGTCGTGGATCAGCCCGACCGCCTCGCCCGCGATGACGGCGGCCACGTCGAAATTGCCGGTGGCTCTGGCCTCGGCATATTCGGCGGCAACCGTCTTCACGTGCTGCAACAGCTCGATCTCCCGCCCCATCCACCGCCGCGCATGATCGTTGATGAGACAGCGCCCGGTAAACGGCGCCGGCCAGACATTGTTGCGCGAGAGATCGAAGATGATGCCGCGCACGGTGTTGCCGCTCCTGGCCCCACAGATGCGCCGCTTCGCCTCCTCCGCGCCGTCGGCCTCCTCGCTCGCATAGAAGCGCGTGCCGAGCAGCACGCCGGAGGCGCCCAGCGCCAACATCGCCGCCAGGCCGCGGCCATCGGCGATGCCGCCCGCAGCGACGACCGGCACGCGACCGCCGGCAAGATCGACGATCGCCGGCACCACGTCGAGCGTCGTGCGCGAAGCGCCATGGCCGCCCGCCTCTGTCCCCTGCGCAATCAGGATATCGGCGCCCGCTTCCAGCGCCTGCCGCGCCATCTCCTCATCCTGCACCTGGCAGATCAGAAGCCGGCCGGCAGCCTTTATCTTTGGCGCAAACGGTTTCGGATCGCCGAACGACAGCATGATCGCGCGTGGGTTTGCGGCAAGCGCGATATCAAGGAGCTCCGGCTGTTTGGCCATACTCCAGGTGATGAAGCCGATTCCGAACGGCGCGGCGCAAGATCCGAGCTTTGCCGCCTCGCGCTCCAGCCACGCACGGTCGCCATAACCGCCGCCAAGGATGCCGAAGCCGCCGGCCTCACTGACGGCTTTCGCCAGTCGCGCGCCTGCGACCACATCCATCGGCGCCAACACAATCGGGTGACGGATGCCCAAAAGCGCTGTTAATGGCGTGTCGATCGGCATCGTGTCCCCCAAGCGATCTGGACAGTGAGAATAGGCAGGACTACCATTCTGTCGAAATGAATACTTGAGAACGCTGCCATCTCAATAGTGAAACGCAGGCCGCGATCATGGAACTCACCGACCTCCAGACCTTTGCAACGGTCGCCCGTCTTGGCGGCATCACGCGCGCCGCCGACGAACTGCACACTGTGCAGTCCAACGTGACCCAGCGGATCAAAGCGCTCGAGGCCGAGATCGGCACGGCGCTGTTTGAGCGGCACAGCCGCGGCATGACGTTGACCGGCGCCGGACGGCGGCTGCTCCCTTATGCGCAACGCATGGCCGCACTCTCGCGCGAGGCGTTGCTCGCCGCCCGCGATGATGGCGAGCCGAAGGGACCGCTCGCGATCGGCTCCATGGAAACGACGGCCGCCGTCCGCCTGCCGGTGCTGCTTGCCGATTTCCATCGCCGCTTTCCGGCGGTACGCCTCACCCTGAAGACCGCGACCACGACCGATCTCGTAACCGCCGTGCTTGATGGCACGCTGGACGGCGCCTTCGTGGCCGGCCCGATCGATCACGCCGAGCTCACGTCCACCCTCGCCTTCCGCGAAGAGCTGGTGCTGGTCACCGCGCGCCGCTGGGCCAGCCTCGCCGCCTTGCGCGCGGGCACGTCGGAATCCGGACCGACCGCGCTGGTGTTCCGCACCGGCTGCACCTATCGCCAGCGGCTCGAGCAGATCTTCACCGACTTCGGCTGGCCGTCGGCCGCACGCTTTGAGCTCGGCACGCTCGACGGCATGGTCGGCTGCGTCGCCGCCGACATGGGCGTGACGCTGTTGCCGCGGGTCGTCGTCGAGCGCAACGCGTTGCATGCCAGCGTCAGCATCCACACGCTCGATCCATCCTATGCCCGCGCCGAAACCATCTTCATCCAGCGCCGCAGCGCCCATCAATACAGCGCGCTGCAGAGTTTTGCCGCCTGTCTCGACAAGGACGATCAGGTCATCGCGGCCTGACTGCCCGTTCCGCTCCGCGAAATTTGCAATGCCATTTTTCTGTGACGGAGCCACACGCTTCGCGCGTGCGAGCACACGTCATCAAAGATTTTTGGATCGTTGTGCGCGTCTACGTTAGTATGTGGCGCTTTCTACCAACAACCATAACGTCAACATCTGGGAGGGACTGCGATGCGCACCGCATTCGTGTTGTGCTGTTCTGTTGCCTTGTTGGCTACGGTCGGAACGGCAAGCGCACAAGACTGGACCAAGTCGAAATGGGGGCCGAACGACGAGATCGGCGCCGCCAATTACATGACGCCCGACCTCGTCGTCAAAGCCGCATCATTGGTGAAGACCGGCAAGACCTACGCGCTCGGCATTCCCGTCGACAGCAAGACGCCGGCCTATCCGCCGCGCACCTTCAAGATCACCATCGTCCAGCCCGGACAGGCGGGCAGCTCCGGCATCGGTCCGAACAAGGCGACCTACAACGATGATATCCTCGACACCTGGGTCGGCATCGGCAGCCAGATCGACGGCCTCGGCCATCTCGGCATCGAGCATGTCTACTACAACGGCAACAAGCTCGCAGATTTTGCCGATCCCACCGGCCTGAAGAAGCTCGGCATCGAGAAGGTGCCGCCGATGGTCGCCCGCGGCGTGCTGCTCGACATGGCCGCCTACTACAACACCGACGTGGTCAAGGAAGGCACCGCCTTCAACGTCAAGGAGATCGAGGAAGTCGCGAAGAAACAGGGTGTCGAGATCCGCCAGGGCGACGTCGTGATCTTCCACACCGGCTGGCTCAGCCTGATCGGCAAGGACGACAAGCGCTATTCCGCCGGCGAACCCGGCCTCGGGGTCGAGGGCGCCAATTATCTCACCGGCAAGGGCGTGGTGGCCGTCGGTGCCGATACCTGGGCAGTCGAGGTCCTACCGTTCGAATCCAACAATGTGTTCGAGGTGCATCAGATCCTGCTGGCGAAGAACGGCACCTACATCCTGGAGAACATGGACACCGCCGAGCTCGCCAAGGACAAGGGGTATGAGTTCCTGTTCGTGCTCGGACAGCCGCGCTGGCGCGGCGGCGTGCAGAGCATGATCAACCCCATCGCGATCCGATAGCCCCGAGGCACGCTGCCGGTTTCACCTCTCCCATCGGGAGAGGTCGGCGCACAGCGCCGGGTGAGGGGTCACGGTCTCTCATGGGCACCTGCGCCCCCTCACCCGGATCGCATCTAGCGATGCGATCCGACCTCTCCCCGCTGGGGAGAGGTGAAGAGAGCGCTTTGCCTCCGCAGGGCACCACGTGTTAATCGCATCCTCATGCCCGCCCCTGTCCTCCCCCTGATCGAAGCTGTCGCGCACTGGCCCGAGCGCGGCGCGTTGATCGGGCTCGATCTCGGAACGAAAACGATCGGCATTGCCGTCTCTGATCCCGATCGGCGGCTGGCGACCGGCGTCGAAACTGTCCAGCGCAAGGCGTTCAAGGCTGACGCGGCGCGGTTGCTGGTGATCGCCGGCGAACGCAACGTGGTCGGCTTCGTGCTTGGGCTTCCCATCAACATGGACGGCAGCGAGGGGCCGCGAGCGCAATCGACCCGCGCCTTCGCGCGCAACCTCTCCAACCTGACCACGCTCGCGATCGGGCTCTGGGACGAGCGGCTCTCGACGGCGGCCGTCGAGCGCGAATTGATCGGCCTGGATGTCAGCCGCGCCAAGCGCGCCGAGGTGATCGACGAGCACGCCGCGATCTTCATCCTGCAGGGCGCGCTGGATCGGCTGGCAAAATTGCGGGGCGAGCGCTGAAGCATGGCCGTCGTCATCGCGGCGCTGTTGCCGACATTCCTCTTGATCGCGCTCGGCTTCATCCTGAAGCGGACGCTGCTCAAGCCCGAGATGCAATGGCAGGGCCTGGAACGGCTGACCTATTACGTGCTGTTCCCCGTGCTCTTGATCCAGACGCTGGTGAAGGCCGACCTGACAAAGGTGCCGATCGGCGGTGTCGGCGGCGCGCTGTTCCTCTCGGCGCTGGCGATGTCGCTCCTGTGCCTCGCACTGCGCCCGCTGCTCGGGCGCAGCGGCGTCGACGGTCCTGCCTTCACCTCGGTGTTCCAGGGCGCCACCCGCTGGCAGACCTATGTCGCGCTCGCGGTGTCCGGTGCCCTCTACGGCGATGTCGGACTCGCGCTCGCTTCGGTGGCGATGGTCGCGATCATTCCACTGGTCAATGTATTCAGCGTCTCCGTGCTCGCGCACTACGCCGCGCCGCAAAAGCAGTCGGCGGGCGCCATCGTCAAGACGGTGGTGAAGAACCCGCTGATCTGGGCCTGCGTCGTCGGGCTCCTACTGAACGTGACCCATTTCCCGCTGCCAAAGCTCTGGCATGACGTCGCCGACGCGCTCGGCCGCTCCTCGCTTGCGATCGGCCTGCTCGTCACCGGCGCCGGCCTGCATCTCGAAGGCATGTTCCGCCCGAGCCTCGCCGCCAGCGTCACGGTGTTCCTGAAGCTGATCGCCATGCCCGTACTTGCCGTAGCGCTCGGCCTCGCGTTCGGCCT
Source organism: Bradyrhizobium elkanii WSM2783 (assembly GCF_000472865.1). GTDB lineage: Bacteria > Pseudomonadota > Alphaproteobacteria > Rhizobiales > Xanthobacteraceae > Bradyrhizobium > Bradyrhizobium elkanii_A. Next base: position 49,951 of record NZ_AXAP01000046.1, read on the forward strand.
GTCCGGCCCGAGCCTCGTCATCGTCGCCGTCGGCTCGGCGGTACCCACTTCCTCTTCAGCCTATGTGCTCGCCCGCCAGATGGGCGGCGACGCACCGCTGCTCGCGCAGATCATCACGCTGCAGACGATACTGGCGGCGATCACGATGCCCGTTATCATCGCGCTCGCGGCAAGCGGGCGCTAGGCTCACAATAGTATCCAAATGAAGAGGGCGAACATATTCATGGCTGAATGAGCCATTACTGCCAACAAAGTCGAGTTGCTGCGCCAGCGAAAGTAACCGAGAAAAATACCGGAGACGAAGAGACAGAAACGCCCAAGCCAATCATATTGAGTGTGGAGTATCGCCCATACTATTGATGTCAGAACAATCGCGCCGGTCGGGCCGAGGAAGGATTGCGACCAGCCACGAAACATAAAACCACGAAAGAGAAATTCTTCCATTAGCGGCGCTGCAATGCAAGCGGAGAGCAAATAGATGAACAAACCGTCGGCTCCCGCGGCCCGGAAATCAGAATCGACAGGAGCGTTACTGGTGGCACCAACGACCAAACTCTCCGCCATCACGAATATGGTCGTGATTGCCAGAGCACGTCGGAGTTCAATTGGATTTGGCCACTTCAACGCAAGATATTCGGCGAACTCTCGGCGGCCCATCCGGATGGCGATCCAAAGCACCGCGATCGCAGGTGGACTTGCCAGAATGCTGGCGGCGCTTTCCAAACTATTCTGGATCACGCCTGTTCGAAGTTGCGCAGGTGACAATATCTTGCCGGCTAGGTCCGATATGATATTGAAGAAAAAGTCCGATGCGAAAATGAAAGCGCCGTAAGCGATCAGGCTGACGAACGTCGTCTCCATGAAGTCCCAGGTTCGCGGCGGCCGTGGCGAGACCGAGGCCGGCGACTTGGCATTTTCGAAGTCCGACATATCGATTTTTCCGCGACAACGTCGCAGCGAAGGTGGGTTCAGATTCTACCTACCATATCCGACGATCATCCCGCCAGTAGGATGCAAGCAGCTACGACTGCCCCGCAAGCCACAGCGTCTGCAGCGTCGCGGCGAGATTGTTCAGCCCGTGCAGCACGATGGTGAGCCAGGTCGAGTTAAAGCGGTAGCGCAGGTAGCCGAACACGAGCCCGATCGAAAACACCTCGCTCAGGAAGAACCAGTCGTATTGCAAATGGAGCAAGGTCCAGACGAGCGACGACAGCAGGATCGCGCCTACCGGCCGCAGGGCCGTCTCCGACCAGCCGCGATAGAGGAAGCCGCGAGCGAGAAGCTCTTCCGATACCGGGGCGGCGATGCAGAACGCGATGACGAGCAGCCAAAGCGCGCCTTCGGCCTGCGCCGATTTCATCACCTCGCCCATGAAGCCCGGCGAGGCTTCGCGGCCAACCGCGCGCAAGATGAGATCCCATACGCCAACCAATAGCGCCAGCGCGACCACGCCGATGGCGAAACTCTTCCAGGAGGTCCAGCGCAGCGCAAGATAATCGACAAAGGAAGTCCGGGTCGGACGGATCGCAATCCAGAGCGCCAGCAGCACCCCCGGCAATCCCGTGATGACCGAGAGCGCAATCGTCAGTCCTCCGCCGATCGTCTGGATGACCGACGCGATATTGGGGGCGTCCTGCTTCTGCATGAAGTAGATGACGACGGCGAGCTGCCCAAGGAACATGCCGCCGAACACGAACAATCCCCACAGCGTCGTGCCCCAGAATTTCCACGCCCGCGGCGGCGGTGGAGCGGTGGTCAGCGGAGGATTATCGGGACTGAGGACATCCATCAGCTAACTCTCGATCGATTGCGCGCCTGTCGCCTCCACAACGTCATGGCCGGGCTCGTCCCGGCCATCCACGTCCCTTTTTCTCTGCCTCGCACGAGAGACGTGGATGCCCGGGTCAAGCCCGGGCATGACGGAGTGTGTGTCATTCAATGCGGCAGCGCCCGCTCCAGCAGCGCGCGCATGTCGCTCTCGGCAAGCTCCACCGCGCCATACATGCCGGCGTGCGTGGTCGCGAGCCGTGTCGCCGCGAACAGTTCGGCGTCACGCGGCATCACGCCATTGAGCGCGGCGCTCGCGGCAAGCAGCGCCAGTTTTTCGACCGCGAGCCGCGCAACGCGCTCGCTGTCCGGTCTGCGGAACGCCTTGCCGATGAAGGCGACCGCCTCGTTCGCGCCGGGCAGGCCCTGCGTCCGCCCGGCCAATTCCTGCAGGATGGCCGCTGCGGCATCGGCCTCGCGCGAGAGCGCGCGCAGCACGTCGAGGCACATCACATTGCCCGAGCCTTCCCAGATCGCATTGACCGGCGCCTCCCGGTAATGCCGCGCCAGAATGCCCTCCTCGACATAGCCGTTGCCGCCGAGGCACTCCATCGCCTCGTAGAGGAAGCCGGGCGCGCTCTTGCAGGTCCAGTATTTGATCGCGGGCGTGAGCAGCCGCATATAGGCGGCTTCCTTAGGCTCATCCGGTGTGCGGTCGAACGCGCGGCAGAGCCGCATCACCAACGCAACCGTCGCCTCGACATGCAGCGCCATGTCCGAGAGCACCGCCTGCATCAGCGGCTGGTCGGCGAGATGCTTCTGGAACACGCTGCGATGGCGCGCATGATGCAGCGCGTGCGCAAGCCCCGAGCGCATCAGGCCGGCAGAGGCGATCGCGCAATCCTGCCGGGTCAGTTGCACCATCTGGATGATGGTGCGGATGCCCTTGCCCTCCTCGCCGATCCGCTCGGCATAGGCGCCGTGGAATTCCACCTCCGACGACGCATTGGAGCGGTTGCCGAGCTTGTCCTTCAGGCGCTGGAAGTGGATGGAATTCACAGACCCATCCGGCGCAAAGCGCGGCATGAAGAAGCAGCTCAGCCCCTCCTCGGCCTGCGCCAGCACCAGGAACGCGTCGCACATCGGCGCCGACATGAACCATTTGTGCCCGGTGATGCGATACGCATCGCCATCGCGCGCCGCGCGCGTCATGTTGGCGCGCACGTCGGTGCCGCCCTGCTTCTCGGTCATGCCCATGCCGAGCATCATGCCGCGCTTCTCCCACCAGGGCACGAAACTCGGATCATAGGAGCGCGTGGAAATCACCGGCATCGTCCTGGCGAGGAGATCCGGCTGCGAGGCAAGTGCGGCGACGGCGGCGCGGGTCATCGTGATCGGGCAGAGATGTCCGGTCTCGACCTGTGCGGCGATATAGAATTTCGCCGCGCGCACCACTTCCTCCGCGCCGCCCGCGGGCTTGCCCTGCGCGGTCCAGGTCGAGTTGTGCACACCGGCGTGGGCGCTATGCGCCATCAGTTCGTGGTAGGCCGGATGAAACTCGACCACATCACGGCGGTTCCCGCGGGAATCGAAGGTGCGCAGTTTCGGCGTGTTCTCGTTGGCGATGCGCCCCCGCTCCGCCATCGCTGCCGAGCCCCACTGCTTGCCGAATTGTGCGAGCTCGCCCTGTGCCGAGCCGCCGCCATTGGCGGCCACCGCCTCGACCAGCGGCTTGTCGAGCGTGAACAGATCGACATCCTCGAACGGCGGCGACTGGTTGAAGACCTCGTGGGTCGAGAAGATGGCTTGGGTCATGACGCTTCCTGAAAGCCGGAACTAGAGCATGATCCGGAAAAGTGGACACCGGTTTTCCGAAAAGATCATGCTCAAACAAAGGGCTAGGGCGGGATGACGATTCGAGGAGACGTCATCACGCTCTAGCGGCGCGGCGGAATCGGGAAATCATAGGCCTGACCGCCCCCGCCGGGCAGCGAAAAATGCCACCACTCCTTGGAATAGTTGACAAAACCCTGTCGCGCCATCGCTGCGACGAGCATCCTGCGCCACCGCCGCTGCGACCGATTGATCGAGGCTGCGGCGGTATGCGCCTTGACGTCGGAGCAATCATAGCCGGTGCCCATGTCGACGCTGCCTTCCGGTGCCCGCCTTTCCACTGTTGCCGTGCAGTCGGCATAGTCTCTCGCGGGATCGAACTCGCCGGAATTGTCGGCGGCAAGATCCACCAGCGTCAGGTCGAGCGCGGCCCCGCTCGAATGGCCGGAACGCGCAGCGATATAGCCGAGCCGGAACAGATCGGCCTTCCTGAACGCCGGATTGTAGCGCTTGCCGGCGGCCGTCTCCTTGCCATCCCTCGACCACGCGACCATGTCGGCGACCGCACGCGCCGGGCGGTAGCAATCGAACATCTTCAATGAGAGCCTTTGTGCCGCGAGTTCCTGCTGCACGGCCTTCAGCCTGAGCCCGACCTCGCGCTTCACGACGCACTCGCCCGCGCCGTACCCCCTGAGCGGCCGGCCGACGAAATTGTTCGGGTTAGCATAACGGATGTCCTGGATGATCGTGGGATCGACGTCGCGCAGGAACACGAAGCCGCCGGGCAGGGCCTGCGCGCGAGCTACCGAAATCGACATGGCTGCCACTAGCGGGATCACAACAATTTTCACGATTGTCGCCCCATCGTCATGGCCGGGCTCGTCCCGGCCATCCACGTCTTGTTCCGGAAATGCGAGCAAAAGCAAGACGTGGATGCCCGGGACAAGCCCGGGCATGATGGCGGAGAATGCGGGGGCAACGATGGCGACTTTGTCATCGCCTCACTAGCCGGGGGAAAACTCACCAGCCCCCTATTCCCGCTTGCCCCGCCGACCATCCACGCCTATAGCTCTGGCTTTAATGACCCCATCATTGAAATCGACCTTTGTCCTCGGTCACCGGCATTTGCTGGGCATCGAGGGGCTTTCCGCTGCCGACATCACCGGGCTGCTTGACCTGTCCGAGGAGTATGTCGAGCTCAACCGCCAGGTGGACAAGAAACGCGCATCCTTGCGCGGCCGCACCCAGGTCAACCTGTTCTTCGAGGCCTCGACCCGCACGCAATCCTCCTTCGAGATCGCGGGAAAAAGGCTGGGTGCCGACGTCATGAACATGTCGGTGTCCTCGTCCTCGATGCGCAAGGGTGAGACCTTGATGGACACCGCGGTGACGCTGAACGCGATGCACCCGGATATCCTGGTGGTGCGCCACCATGCCTCCGGCGCCGTGGAACTGCTGGCGCGCAAGGTTGACGGTTCCGTGATCAATGCCGGCGACGGTGCGCATGAGCATCCGACCCAGGCCCTGCTCGACGCGCTGACGATCCGCCGCAACAAGGGCCGGATCGAGGGGCTGGTGGTCGCGATCTGCGGCGACGTCATGCATTCCCGCGTCGCACGCTCCAACATCCTCCTGCTCAACACCATGGGCGCCCGCGTCCGCGTCGTTGCGCCCTCGACGCTTCTGCCGCGCGGCATCGAGCGGATGGGAGTGGAGGTCGCCCGCGACATGCGCGAGGGGCTAGACGGGGCCGACATCGTGATGATGCTGCGCCTGCAGCGCGAGCGCATGAACGGCTCCTTCGTGCCGTCCTCGGGCGAATATTTCCAGTATTTCGGCCTCGACCAGAAGAAGCTGTCCTACGCCAAATCAGATGCACTGGTGATGCATCCGGGGCCGATGAACCGCGGCGTCGAGATCGACTCGGCTGTCGCCGACGGCGCGCAGTCGGTGATCCGCGAACAAGTCGAAATGGGAGTGGCAGTGCGCATGGCGGTGCTGGAAGCGCTCGCCCGCAACCTGCCGAATGCGTGAGATCATGCTGACCGATCGTCGTCCAATCCTGCTTGCCAATGCCCGCGTCGTCGATCCCTCCCGCGATCTCGACGGGCCCGCCGACGTCCTGATCGCCGACGGCATGATCCGCGATAGCAAACGCGGCATCGGCACGACCGGCGTCCCAGAGGGTACCGACATCGTCAATTGCGCCGGCAAGATCGTCGCTCCCGGTCTGATCGACATGCGCGCCTTTGTCGGCGAGCCCGGCGCCAACCATCGCGAGACCTTTGCCTCGGCTAGCCTCGCCGCAGCCGCCGGCGGCATCACCACCATCATCTGCCAGCCGAACACCTCGCCGGTGATCGACAATTCGGCGACCGTCGATTTCGTGATGCGCCGCGCCCGCGACACTGCGATCGTCAACATCCATCCAATGGCGGCACTGACCAAGGGCTTGGGCGGCGAGGAGATGACCGAGATCGGCCTCCTCAAGGCCGCCGGCGCGGTCGCCTTCACCGATGGCGACAAGAGCGTCACCAACGCGCAGGTGATGCGCCGCGCGCTCACCTACGCCCGCGACTTCGACGCGCTGATCGTGCATCACACCGAGGATCCCGACCTCGTCGGCGAAGGCGTGATGAACGAGGGCGAGTTTGCGACGAGGCTGGGGCTTGCCGGCATCCCGAATGCCGCCGAGTCGATCATGCTCGAGCGCGACGTGCGGCTCGCAGCGCTCACCGGCGGGCGTTATCACGCGGCCTCCCTCTCCACGGCGGAGTCGCTTGAGATCCTCAAACGCGCCCGCGATGCCGGCGCCGACGTCTCGGCCTCGGTGTCGATCAACCACGTCACGCTGAACGAGAACGATATCGGGCCTTACAGGACGTTCCTGAAACTGTCGCCGCCGCTGCGCACCGAGGACGACCGCCAGGCATTGGTCGCAGCGCTGGCCTCGGGTCTTATCGACGTCATCATGTCCGATCACAATCCGCAGGACGTCGAGGTCAAGCGCCTGCCGTTCGCCGAGGCCGCCCCCGGCGCGGTCGGGCTGCAGACCATGCTGCCGGCGGCCTTGCGCTTGGTCCATAATGGCGAGATGGATTTCAAGACCTTGATCCGGGCGATGTCGACCCGACCTGCCGAACTGCTGGGCCTGCCCGGCGGCTCGCTACGCGCGGGTTCGCCGGCCGACGTTATCGTGATCGATCCTGATACGCCCTGGGTGCTCGATCCCGCCGACCTCAAATCGCTGTGCAAGAACACGCCCTTCGACGAGGCCCGCTTCTCCGGCCGCGTCGTACGCACCATTGTCGGTGGGCGGACGGTGTATGAACATGTCTAGAGCGTTTTCAAGCGAAGTGGATACCGGTTCGCGTCAAGAAAACGCGTCAAGAAAAAGAGACACCTCCGAGACATGCCGCGCCTGCGGCGGGAGCGCCGGCCATGTCCTCTGACGCCTTCCTGATCGTCGCGTTTCTGATCGGCTATCTCTTCGGCTCGGTCCCGTTCGGCCTGATCCTGACCAAGATCGCCGGCACGCAGGATCTGCGCTCGATCGGCTCCGGCAATATCGGCGCCACCAACGTGCTGCGCACAGGGCGCAAGGGGCTTGCCGCCGCGACGCTGATCTTCGACATGCTGAAGGGCACCGCTGCAGTCGTGCTGTCGGGCTATCTCGGCGGCCCGAATGCGGCGATGGTGGCCGGGCTCGGTGCCTTCCTCGGCCATCTCTATCCGGTCTGGCTCGGATTCAAGGGCGGCAAGGGCGTCGCTACCTATATCGGCGTGCTGATCGGCCTGTTCTGGCCGGCTGCGGCCGTCTATGGCGCGGTCTGGCTCGCGACCGCCTTCACCACGCGCTATTCGTCGCTCTCGGCGCTGGTGGCCGCCGTCGTCACCCCGATCTTTCTATGGTGGTTCGACCACGCCGCACTCGCCGCGCTCGCCGCGGTGCTGATGCTCATGCTGTTCTACACCCATCGCGAAAACATCAAGCGCTTGCTGGCGGGAACCGAGGGGCGCATCGGCCAAAAGGCCTAGAATTCGCCATCAACCTGTTGAGGACGGGTCACATCTGTCCGAAATTCTTGCGCGATACTGGCAAACGGTAACGCGGGCTGTCATCCTGCGATTCAAATGGCGTCACACGGTTTCGTCAGATGGACGGGATCGAACAGGATGGGATTAGCGGAATGAGCGCGCCCGATGTCGCGTCGCGTCCGGTGAGTACGTCCGGCGCGAGCGCCCTGCTCGCGGCCAGCGAGATCTGGTCATTCTCCGGCAAGACACCGACTGCCGTCGATTCAGCAGCCAAGTCCAGCTCGGAAGCTGAGCTGCCTGCCCCATCACTCCCGGACGTCATCCTGAACATGCAATCCGCGCGGGCCGACCTGCCGGCGCGCTCGCCGGTCGATAGACCGAAAAAGGCGGATGCGCGCGAATCGCAGGTCTGGCCGCCGCGACAATTATCGCTGGCACTGCAGGGCGGCGGCACCTTTGCCGCGTTCACGTGGGGCGCACTCGAGCGGCTCCTGGAAGAACCGGATTGCGCGTTGGACACCATCAGCGGCGCCAGCGCCGGCGCCGTCAATGCCGCGCTGCTCGCTTGCGGCCTGGTGGAAGGTGGCCGCGAAGGCGCACGTGCCGCGCTCAACCGGTTCTGGATGCGGATGATGCACGAGGCTTCGTTCCGCTCGCTGATGCTGGTCGGAGGATTCTCGCCGGCCGGACGGTCGGTCGCATTCGGGCCGACGCTGCGGTCCGGCCAGTTCGATCCGTTCGATCTCGATCCGCTGCGCCAGGCGCTCTGGAGGGATATCGATTTCTCCGCGCTGCAGAGTCCCGCCAGCCCGAAGCTTTTGGTCGCGGCGACACGCGTGCGCGACGGCCGGCAGCAAGTCTTCGGCAATGACGAGATCACCGCCGATGTGCTGCTCGCCTCGACCTGCCCGCCCCTGATCCATTGCGCGGTCGAAATCGACGGCGAGTCCTATTGGGACGGCGGCTTTGGCGGCAATCCCCCGCTGGTCCGACTGGTGCAGGAATCCGAGACGTCCAACGTGCTCGTCGTTCAAGTCACGCCGGCGCGCGACAGCTATGTTCCGATCACGCCCGCCGCGATCGATCGCCGCCTCGACCAGATCACCGCCAATTCCGTGCTCAACGCCGAGATCGCGGCGCTGGAATGGGCGCGTCCTGCGGCAGCCCCCTCGTTGCGACTATTCCGGATTGCAGCGGAAGATGAGATCGACGGGCTCGCCCAGCGCAGCGCCACCGATCTCGGGCCGGGCTTCATTCGCCAACTGCATCGGAGCGGCCGCAAGGCTGCCGAACGTTTCCTGGCGCAAGATGCCGGCTCGACGCGAATCGAGACGCCGCGCAAATCACGCGTCGCGGAGCCCGCGCTGCTATAGTTTCGCCAGCGCCATCTCGACAAAGCGCGCCGCCGCCAGCGCCTTGGCGTCGGCAGCGAATGGCGCGATCACCTGCACGCCGACGGGCAGATTGCCCTCGGCGACATAAGCCGGCACGTTGACGCAAGGAACGCCCATCAACGTCCATAGCCGGTTGTAGCGGGGATCGCCGGTCGACGAGAGCCCCTTCGGCGCAGCACCGGGCGCGGACAGCGTCAGCAGCACATCGACATCCCCAAACGTTTCTGCAAGCGACTGCCGCGCGCGGCCGGCGATGTCGATCGCCTCGTCGTATTGAGCCGCGCTGACATCCTTGCTCTCGTCGAGCCGGCCGCGCAGCAATGGCGGCATTGCATCGTAGTTCTCGCGATATTCCCACGCCAGTGACCGGTGCGCCTCGAAATCCTGCACCACCGGCTGAATGCGCCAGGCTTCCGCAACGATCTCAGGCAATGACAGCGCGCGAACCGAAGCGCCAGCCCGCTCGGCGGCCTGTGCCGCGATTCGCAATGCCTCCGCGCCTGACGCATCAGGCGCGCCGGCAAAGTCCTGTGTGATGACGCCGATCCGCGGCGTCGCGATCTCCTCGGGCAACCGCAGCGCCGGCCGGCCGGTCATCGCCGCCAGCGCCACCGCGAGGTCGCTCACGCCTGAAGCGAACAGGCCGACGGTATCGAGCGTCCAGGAAAAGCACTTGACGCCGACCGTCGGCAGCAGCCGGTAGGACGGCTTGATCGCGGCCACGCCGCAATACGACGCCGGCCGGATCACCGAGCCTGCCGTCTGCGTCCCCAGCGCCAGCGGAATCATCCCGGCCGCGACCGCCGCCGCTGAGCCTGCCGACGATCCGCCCGGCGTGTGGCCATGATTGCGCGGATTGAGCGTCGCCGTCGGATCGTTCGCAGCAAACGCCGTCGTCGTGGTCTTGCCGACAATGGTCGCGCCGGCCTGCTTCAGCATCATCACGACAGACGCATCGGCGCGCGGCCGGTATCCCCAGTAGATCGACGCCCCCATCTCGGTCGGGAAATCCGCGGTGTCGATGATGTCTTTGATCCCGACCGCAATCCCGCGCAGCGGCCCCGCCGCCTGCGCGCGCGGATTCTCCGCCCGCGACACGAAGGCGCCGATCGTCTTCTCCTCGGCATCGACCGCCGCGAGCGATTGGGCGAGCGCTGCATCGGGCGAGAGTTCGCCCTGCGCGATGCGGCGGGTGAGTTCGGCAAGCGAGATCATCGGGAATTTCCTCCCTTCATTGGTTGGATTGGTTTTACGGGCCGCCTCCTCCTCGGGCAAGTAAATCGGACGGAAGGCCCTCACCTTATCGTCATGCCCGGGCATGACGAAGGAGACGGCAAACAAGTTGATCGCGATATCCGATTGGGCGAAGCTGCGCCGCCATGCATGACCGCACGCCCAATCACCAACTCACCGACACCGAACGCCTCGACCGCCTGCGGCTGATCCGCTCGGAGAATGTCGGGCCGCGCACCTTTCGCTCGCTCCTCAATCATTTCGGCGACGCGCGCACCGCGCTCGAACATCTGCCGGACATGGCGCGCCGTGGCGGCGGCGGTGCGGGGCGCATCTGCACGGTCGAGGAGGCAAAGGCCGAGCTTGCGGCCTGCAAGAAGCAGGGCGTCAGCCTGGTCGCGCCGGGCGAAGCCCCCTATCCGGCGCGGCTTGCCACCATCGATGACGCGCCGCCGCTGCTTGCGGTGCGCGGCGCGCTTGACGCTCTGGCGCGGCCGATGATCGCGATCGTCGGCTCGCGCAATGCGTCAGGCGCCGGGCTGAAATTCGCAAGCACCCTCGCCCATGATCTCGGCGACGCCGGCTTCGTCGTGATCTCCGGTCTCGCCCGCGGCATCGACCAGGCCGCGCATCGCGCTACCACGACGACCGGCACCGTCGCGGTGCTCGCCGGCGGTCACGACCGGATCTATCCGCCCGAGCATGAGGACCTGCTCGCGGCCTTGCTCGAACAAGGCGCGGCGATCTCCGAAATGCCGCTCGGCCACACCCCGCGCGCCCGCGACTTCCCGCGCCGCAACCGCCTGATCTCGGGTGCTGCGCTCGGCGTCGTCATCGTCGAAGCCGCGCACCGCTCGGGCTCGCTGATAACAGCGCGCATGGCGGCAGAACAGGGCCGCGAAGTCTTCGCCGTCCCCGGCTCGCCGCTCGATCCGCGCGCGGCCGGCACCAACGATCTGATCAAGCAGGGCGCGGCGCTCGTGACCAACGCGAGCGACATCATCAACGCGGTGCAGCCGATCATGGAGCGGCCGTTCGCGCTCGCTGCACGCGAAAGCGATGACGAGCCGCTCGATTTCGACACCGATCCGAGCGAGCGCGAACGCATCGTCGCGCTGCTCGGCCCGAGCCCGGTCAGCCTCGACGACCTGATCCGGATGTCGGGCCTGTCCGCCACCATCGTTCGCACGGTGCTGCTCGAGCTTGAACTCGCCGGCCGTCTCGAACGCCACGGCGGCGGACTGGTGTCGCTGGTCTAGGACGTCGTTTCTTCACCTCTCCCATAGGGAGAGGTGCAGATCCCTCGTCTCCATCATTCACCCCCGCTCGTTCCGCGCATCGAACTCGCCTCGCGCGCGCTCGATTTCGGGCAAATGCTCGAACGCCCATTGGCCGAGCGCCCGCACCGGCTTTGAGAGGCCGCGACCCAGATCGGTGAGTTCGTAGTCGACCCGCGGCGGGATGGTTGGAAACACCGTGCGCGTGACGAGCCCGTCGCGCTCCAGCCCGCGTAGCGTCAGGGTCAGCATCCGCTGCGAGATGCCGCCGATCGTGCGCTTGAGCTCGTTGAAGCGGCGCGGCCCGTCGCCCAGCAGCATGATGACCAGCACGCTCCATTTGTCGCCGACCCGCGCCAGCACCGAGGCGACGCCACGGCAGTCGCCGCTGGTATGCGGGATCGGTTCCAGGACAGGCACATGGATGTGCTCGGGTTTCACTGATGTGCTCCGGTGAGAAAAATGTGCGTTCTTGCGGGGTTTTGCCACGGTCACTCATATAGCGCGAGTTACAAACCTATACCAAAGGGTGACATCAACCATGAAACTGCTGCATCTCGACTCCAGCGTCCTCGGCCCCCACTCCGTCAGCCGTCAGGTTTCCGCCGCCATCGTCGACCGGCTGCGCAAGACCCATCCCGGCATCGACGTCACCTATCGCGACCTCACGGCGACGCCGCTCGCCCATCTCTCGGGTTCCCATTTGGCTGCGAGCCAGGGCGCCACCCCGGAAGCTTCGCTGCAGGCGGACATCGCCTCAGGCCAGCAGATGCTGGACGAATTCCTCGCCGCAGACATCGTCGTGCTCGGCGCGCCCATGTATAATTTCACTATCCCGAGCCAGCTCAAGGCATGGATCGATCGTATTCTGGTGGCCGGCAAGACGTTCAGGTACGGCGCTGCCGGCGTCGAGGGCCTTGCCGGCAACAAGCGCATCATCGTCGCGGTCTCTCGCGGCGGCTATTACGGCGCCGGCACGCCAATGGCGGTGGCCGAGCATTTGGAGACCTATTTGCGCTGGGTGTTCGGCTTCATCGGCGTGAAGGATCCCGAATTCATCTCCGCCGACGGAATCCAGGTCGGACCGGAGCACCGGGAGAAAGCCGTCGCGGGCGCATTGCAAGCTGCCGGCAATCTCAGCGCGGCCTGAGATACGTCGTCCGCCGTCATGCCCGGGCTTGACCCGGGCATCCACGTTGCCGCGAAGAAGGGCGTGGATGGCCGGGTCAAGCCCGGCCATGACGAAGGGAGGCAGCTTGTGTCGTCGATGACCCGCATGCTTTGAGGCAAGCGACCGTCAGGATGTAGCAGCTAGTGCCAGACCCCCTGCGCATCGAAGATCACGGCAACGAACGAAACCAACAGCCCGATCCCGCAAAACAGAGCGACCGGAGCAAATTCCGCGTTGGCTAAGTTTCGCGGGACGCGGGAAAGTGGGGCAGAGGAACGGATGCGGACGACTGTCGGCATTGCTGCTCTCCAGTTCCAACAAGCAAAGGAATGTCCCTGCCTGTGAAGCTGTCTTGGCAGCTATGACGAAGGTTCAACGCCTTTTCACCGCTCATTGCCGCGGGCTTTGTCCCCGATAGATCGGAGCTCCCGCGGGCAAGGCAGTGGCACCGCCATCGACGAAAAGCTCCTGCCCCTGGACATGAGCGGAATCGTCGGAAGCCAGGAACAGCACCGTCTTGGAGATGTGATCGGGTTCGCCGAGCCCACGTAACGGCGTCGACAGAGCGATGCGCGCCTCGAACGCCTTTTCTGCTTCAGGCGTTGCGGTCGCGGCACCCCAGATCGGGGTGCGGATGGCGCCGGGCGCGACCACGTTGACCCGAATGCCGCGCGGCGACAGTTCGGCGGCCATCACGCGCGCCATCGCGCGCACGCCGCCCTTGCTCGCGGCATAGGCCGAATAGCCCGGATTTCCCAGCATCGAGATCACCGACCCGTTGAGAATGACCGAAGCGCCGTCATTGAGATGCGGCACGGCCGCCTGCACCGTGAAGAACACGGCGGTCAAATTGGTTCGGATCACCTGCTCGAAGGCCGCGAGCGTCGTGCCGCCGAGCGGCGTCTGGCCGGGAATGCCGGCATTGGCAAAGACGATGTCGAGCTTGCCGAATTTCTGCGCGGCCTGCGCGACAGCGGCCTCCGTCGCTGCGACGTCGGTGGCGTCGGCAACGATCGCGATCGCATTCGGTCCCAGTTCCTTGGCTGCCGCTTCCAGCGTCGCCTGGTTTCGTCCGGTGATCGCAACCTTGGCGCCCTCCTGAACGAACAGACGTGCGGTCGCAAGACCGATGCCGCTGTTGCCCCCTGTGATCAATGCCGTCTTGTTCGCCAGTCTCACGATAGCCTCCAGTGCTCATGGTTGCATTATTAAACCGCGTTGGACAGGTAGACGATCTGGTTCTATAATGCAACTGCACAAGATGGTGATATGTTTTCGACGGAGAGCTTCATGGTAAAGCGGACAAGCCTTGAGGGCGCGGAATGCCCGATCGCGCGCTCGCTGGATGTGCTGGGCGACTGGTGGTCGCTCTTGATCATCCGCGATGCGCTGATGGGGCGGCGCCGCTTCGGCGAGTTTCAGAAGAGCCTGGGGCTCGCGAGGAACATCCTCACCGTGCGGCTGCGCGCGCTGATGGACCAGGGCATATTGGAATTGGCGCCCGCGTCCGACGGCAGCGCCTATAAGGAATATGTGCTGACCCCAAAAGGCTTCGGGGTCTTCCCGATCCTGGTGGCGCTCCGGCAGTGGAGCGAGGAATTCGACGACCATCCGGAAGAGATCGGCACCACCATGGTCGACCGCGAAAACCGCAAGCCGGTGAAGAAACTCGCGCTCTGTTCCCAGGACGGCCGGCTGCTCTCGGTGGGCGACATCACCCTGAAGCGCGGCGCACCGAAGCGCGCCAGGCGCGGTGGGGCGTAGGTCCTGCTTCATCTGTGATTCGTTGCGCGCCGCAGCCTACGTCGTCATTCCGGGGCGCGCGTAGCGCTCAATGCTTCGCATCGCCCCGGAATGACAGGGGGACGCGTCGCGCAATCCTCTCCTTCGTCATGGCCGGGCTTGACCCGGCCATCCACGTTCTCTCCCATGCACGGAGGTAAAAGCACGTGGATGCCCGGGACATCTGCGCGAAGACGCGCTTCGCGCTTTTGCCCGGGCATGACGGCGTCATATCATTCGCGCGATTTTCCTTAAGCCAATCAACGTGATTTGCTTCGTCCAGCCCTCTTATAAAAAACATTCCGCTTCCGTCGTCGGGCAAATCAGTGATTTAACTCCGCGCGTCTCACCCGAGAGAGGGGCGGCTCGCGATCGTCACGAACGTTGCGGTGGGATGCGGTGGACGCGATGCGTGTGACTGACGAGCACAGGCATCGCGGACGGCGAAGTCGTGTGGTCCTGGCGCCCCGACGCTGGCGCTAAGTCCTTGCGGGATGGAAACATCCCTAAGGGCGACGGTGGCAAGAAAGCCCGGTCACCGGGGAGAGCGCGAAGGAAACCGTAACACCANCGCGCAGGGAAAGCCGGAATGCTTCGGTTGAACCTGTGGTCCTACCCCCGTGCTTTTTGTTGCACGGGACCCATGGGTGCAACC
>NZ_AXAP01000047.1 GCF_000472865.1 Bradyrhizobium elkanii WSM2783
ATGGCCCCGGCGAATTCATCCAGACCAACATCGTCGGCACCTTCACCATCCTGCAGGAAGCGCTGCGCCATTGGCGCACGCTCTCGCCCGAGAAGCGTGAGCAATTCCGCTTCCTCCACATCTCGACCGACGAGGTGTTCGGCTCGCTCGGCGACGANGGCTTCTTCACGGAAACCACGGCNTATTCGCCAAACTCGCCCTACTCCGCGAGCAAAGCCTCCTCCGACCATCTGGTGCGCGCCTGGCGCGAGACCTACGATTTGCCGACGCTGGTCACCAACTGCTCGAACAATTANGGCCCCTATCACTTCCCGGAAAAGCTGATTCCGCACATGATCATCAAGGGCCTGGCCGGCGAGCCGCTGCCCGTCTATGGCGACGGAAAGAACATCCGCGACTGGCTCTATGTCGAGGACCATGCGAAGGCACTGACGCTGGTGCTCGAGCGCGGCGCGGTCGGCGAGACCTACAATGTCGGCGGCCGCAACGAGCGCACCAACCTGCATGTGGTCGAAACCATCTGCGATCTCCTCGACGAAATCGCACCGCGCGCACAAGGCGCCCGCCGCGACCTGATCACCTTCGTCGCCGACCGTCCCGGCCACGACCGCCGCTACGCCATCGATGCCTCAAAGCTGGAACGCGATCTCGGCTGGCGCGCAGAAGAGAATTTCGAGAGCGGCATCGCCAAGACCGTGCACTGGTACATCGACCAGCAACCGTGGTGGCGCGGGATTTTGGAGCGGGGATATCAAGCCAAGCGGGTCGGGTTGAGCCTGTCGGCAACAGCACACTGAATCGTAGAACTCCATTCCAGCGATCCTATTGATCGGGCTCGCATGGAGCAACGGGACATACAATGCAACTTGCGATGGATAGTCACGAACAGAGCCTGTTCAAGAGCTTTCTGAATCTGTCCGACCGGTATCTGGAGTTTGGATCAGGTGGCAGCACGTGGCTGGCTTCCCAGATGAGAAAAGAGTGGATCATTTCGATTGACTCATCTCAGGAGTGGCTTGCCAACGTCGCCAATGCAACGAAGGATTGCCCTACAAAACCTGATTTGGTTTACATCGACATCGGCAAGCTTCGAGAGTGGGGATTTCCGGCAGACCGGGAACGAGAGAGCTCATGGCCCCAGTATCACGAGAGCATCTGGCAAAGGCCCGAAAGTCGCAACGCTGACCTCTACTTCATCGATGGCCGGTTCCGGGTCGCTTGCTTTACGCAATGCCTTCTTCACTCGCCGCCGGGGACGTTCATCGCGATACACGATTTTGCCAGTCGACCCCAATACCATATAGTCAGGCAGATCGCCCGGGAAGTCGCCCGAGCGAACAACATGTCGGTCTTTCAAAGGCCGCTTCAACTCGACAGCGAACGAGCCCAGCAGCTACTCCAGAGGCATCGCCTCGACCCGCAGTGACCGGCTCGGCTTACAGCATGTTCGGTTCTGATTGAATCAGAGCCGAAGCTCTGGACTTCTGTTCAGACGCCTCGCGCGACCCGGTATCAACTTCGCTCGAAAGCGCTCTAAGCCTTAGCAGGGTCACCCGGTCCAAATCGTCGAGCCGCGCCCATTTGATGGGGTGGCTCTCCTCGATCAAAAGGCCGGCGTTGCGCGCATACTCCGAAAACAGATCAAACGTCATATGGTTACGCGCGTGGGGATTTGCCCCATAGCTGGTGGTGTTCGGTGCGTCGTAGTTGGAGTGGTGATAGAGAGCCATCCCCCCTGGCGCAAGAACACGTGCCGTTTCCTTGAGATAGTTCTCAACGAGATCAGGGCTAAAATGCACCATTGCGTCATAGCAATAGATCGCAGTCATCGAATTATTCGGAACGCCGCTAAACTCGTAGCCATTGTTCTTGAGGTAAGAGACATTCCGATGATGCGCCAATCGGCTCTTGCAAAACTCGATATTCTCTTCATGTATGTCGACAACGAGCAGCGAACCGCATTGAGACGCGATTTGCTCCGCATGCCGACCGCGACCGCAAGCCAGTTCAATCACCGTAGTAAGATCGAGACGAGAAAACAGCTTCGAAAAAATCGTCTCAGGATTCCAAAAAATCGTCTTGGTCCAGCGCTCTGCATCGTCGTAGTAGGCACTCTCCTTCCAGGCGTGACCTATTTTCTCAGCGGAAACGTCCAGGCTCGATCTATCGGACATTGTTTTTCTCTACTGGTTCACTGAATGACACGGTGCCGAGCAGCTCATGGACGCCGGACGTCGAATTCAACCAGTCCGTGGCGCTACTGCGACGTTAAGTTCCTCCCGTCCGGTCAGACATATAACATATATAACATACAGAAGTTTCCCAACCAACCAGCGATCAGGAGGATGAGTGCTGTGCCAGGCCAAGCGCGATGATGTCCGCCGGTGAGTTAACAAACGAGAGAAGCATCTCCTTTTCGCTGCTGCCGGGAAATTCCAGCCGGCCATCCGGACCGAACTTGACAAACCCGCGCACGTAGCTCTTGCCAGCCCCGTCCGCATTTCTCAATTCGAGTATTTCCCTCAAATAGAGAACGATGTTCGGATCCGTTGCTTGCGAAATTCGGTCGTGTATGCGCTCGACACTTTCATCGAGCTCGACGATCACGCGGCGCTGCCGGAGCTTGTTGATATTCGACATCAATCTCTGCTCACGGTGAACGCGGTTGCGATGTTGCACCACGAGCGAGCCGCACCGCGCCGGCAAGAGACCGCATTCGCGCGCCTGAATGTTATGGTTGATGAATGCGTTTCTCAGCGATGATGCCTTGAGCAGCGGCTTCCCCCACTTCACGCCGTCAAGCAAGATCTTGTTGTCCTCGCCGATCCAATATCTGGTTGCATCCCAGGCGACGTTCGGGAGCCAGGTGCCACAAAGGAAATCTCCTTCCGCCTCTCCGAGCTGCCTGGAGAGACGATCGGCTATATTGGTATCGTAGTGGCCACTGCCATCTATCCAGTGCAGGAACTCATCGGTATCGAGAAAGATGAAGAAGCGACAGGACTCCGCCAGAGCCCGATACAACTCCGGATTCTTGTCAACAAAGTGCAGATTGTTGTGGTGACCCGAGAAGTTGTAGATGAGCAGGTCAGGATGACTGCTTTCGTAGATTTCAAGCACGTGCCCATCGCTGGAATCGTTATCGAAAATGATCAGCGAATCCATGCCGCATATAGGTGCATGGTGCTCGATCCATTCCTTCAAAAGCCAACGGTCATTTTTTGTCTTTAAAAGGATCTTGAAATCCGACTTGCGCTCCGCGATCGAAGCCGCATTGGATTGTATCTGTTCGTGCCATTTTCTGAGAGGCGAGCTCACCTATAACTCCCAAGAGGACCGTCAACCAACTCGTGACGTAATGAACGAAGGTGCAATTTCAGACTGTCACTGATCGTCACGGTGCACATTAACCGCCGATACACGTCCGCTCGATCCAAAGTCCGGACCAGTAAAGCGCCTCAAGACCGGTCGGCGCCCGAACGCGGTCTTCCGACGAACGCATCCCTGGTGGACATGGCCATCGCGGCACCTCACTCACCTCGACGTTGCGAGAGCATTGTTGCAGGACTTCCTTTCGATCTCGCTCCCCGGTTCTCACAGGACATCGATCGCTCTTGGCTGCGTCGGGCCAAGTGATCGTTACGCGATCGATCGTCCGGTTCCGGCCCGTCGCCTTGCGGAACTCGTCGAGCTTCGCCGTTCCGCCATTCCAGGTTGGAGCAAGCCACCCGCCCTCGGTGAATTCATTCCAAGCATAGACGAGAACACTCCGGAATGGCAGAGGGCCGGATTGACTTGCGACAGCATGGAAAGCCGACTGAAGCAGTTGTTTCAGATTGTTGTCTCGGGGTGGATCGCACCAGGATTTGACCTGCGGCTCCTTGCCCTCACGAACTCTAACCGAGTCGCGCGGCCGCGGGTCCCATCCAAGCGTAACATTGGGCACGAACGGAAATCCCGCATTGGTCGCACGCCCCCAATAGTTCGAGTTGTTGGCAACGCAATCCGAAAACACATGTTCCCCCGGCCGAGGTGGCGAGAAAGTCGAATAGGCACTAGCCATATCCATGCCGGTATTGCGCGCCTGCTCGGCTGCAACCGCGGGATCCGGGTATTCGAGAATGAAGAGCAGATTTACTCCCGACTTCTCGTATACACGCTTTTTTATCTGCTGAACGACCCGTCTCGCGGCTTCATCGCTCCCATAGACCGCCCCCCATCCCTTCGGATTCTGCGTAAAGACGAACAAGGGAGCACTGCCATTTGCAGTACGAACGTAGCCTTTGTCGGCGACGAACGCCGCGATGCTCTCGGATATGTCGGCAACGTCCTGTTCCGGAAAGCTTTGATTGAGCGAGACGGCGAAACGTATGCCCTTCCGATCCTTCAGGCGAAGGTAAGTTGCGAGTGCGCGATTGAGCGACAACGAATCAGTTACGTTTCGCCCCCACGACCCTGTCTCTGGATAAAAGCCAAAGACAAAATAGTCGATCCCCGCTGAGTAGGCATAAGCCACCTCAGCCGTCAGAACATTGTCCATGTCACCCGAGATGGTCAGGTGCCCCTGCTCGTCATAGCGCGCAAAAAAGGGAACGCGATCCTTCCACTCCGGTTGCGCTAGGACCTTCACCTCGGGACTCTTCGAGGTCCAGTTATCCCAGCGAAGAGCGCCGATCAGGACGTCGTCTCCGGCCAACGCGGGCCAACTCATCAACACCACCGAAAGAACGCACACAGCGAGAGCCTGCAAGGAGGCCGAGTTATATCGGGCATTGAGTCGGAGTGATTTCATGCAAATTGACAACCCGGCGACATTACAGATGTGTGACAATCCAGGGCTGCCACACTTCGGAAAAGCGTTTGCGACGCCTTGTCAGGATCGCAGCGCTTTCTTCCACTGTGCTGCATTCTCCTCCTGATCGAGGTTCGGACTTCGTCCTTCCGCACCGCCAATCAAATGAAAATGCTGCTTGGCTGACTTGATCTTTCCTTCGCGAATGGCAGCGGCAACGTCTGGATATTTCTGCGTATACCACTCCTCGTCAACTTCGGGACCGCCGCCCTGCCGCCCCTCAAAATAGCCAAATCCAATAAAATGCATGTGAGCGCTCTCAATCTCACCACTGCCGAGCGCCTTCGCTACATCCGGGTTCTCTCTCAAATAGCCATCCTCGTCGAAGTCAGCTGACGCCAACGCAATCTGAAGCAACAGCTTGAAAAGTCTGGCAGGTATTTCAACCCGTCCCCCGTTTTCGAAGGTCGCATAATCGATCTTCAGCGAGTTGAGCATCGAAACGGCAGACGGAACGAACATTGATAACCCCAACCTCTACTCGTTATTCCCAGATCCTTACGCCTTGGCACTTACCTTGGCGGGCAGCTTTTCCGTGGCCCGCTTCGGCTTCTCCGCTTCCAGCGGCGCGCCGAGCAGTTGCGTAGTCACCTCTTCCAGATAGGCGGCCTGCGATTTGGTTTCGCGGTCCGCGAAACCAAATCGCTCGCGGGCGATACGGTGCATGCTATCGATCTCCGCGATATGTTTCTGCGCCTTCAGCGAATGCGTGACGCTTGCGGCGTGGCGACGGTGGATGTTGAGAGGATCGGCGACGTAAGCGACCTTGGCGCCTCGCGTGCCGAGCGCCTCCAGATAGATGCGCCAGTCGCCGGCCATGCGAAGGTCGCGAAGGTCACCGCGGCAGGCTTCGAGCGCGCGCAACAACGCCTCGCGGCGCCACAGTACCGAACTGACGTTCAGGATGGTGTTCTTGACACCGAGGTAGCGGGTCACGAAATCGCGGCCGTCGAACACCTCGGTCCGCGACAATGCGCCGGGCTCAATGGTGGCGTAATACGGTTTGTAGCTCGCATAGAGATGGGAGCCGTCGGCATCGATGGATTTCGAGTCGCTGAAACCGAACGCGATGTCGGGATCACCATTCATCAATGCGAGCAGGCTTGAGAGGAAGGTGGGCTCGGAGAGATCGTCGGCTTCAGCGATCCAGAGGAACTCGCCCCTCGCCATCTCCGCCGCTTTGGCCCATTGCGCGAACACGGAACCGGAATTCTGCTCGTTGATGACGAGTGTGAGATCGCGCTGGCGCTCGTCGGCGAGTTTCATGATGACGGAGATGCTGTCGTCGGAGGAGCAGTCGTCCAGCACGATGATCTCCTCGACCGGATGGTTCTGGTCGAAGATAGTGTAGAGCCGCTCCGGGAGACAATGCGCGTAATTGTAGTTGGGAACCGCGACCGAGATGGTCGGCAGCGAAGGAACCGCAAGCCGGAGCAGATCGCGGACATAGTCTGCGAACGCGAATTTGGTCTGGATGATCTCGGTCATGCGGTTGCGCTCGGGCTCAGATGGCGGCCGACGCAGGAAGTTCTCTACGGCTTGCGCCATCGCCGGCACGTCGCAATACGGCACGACGCGGCCGACATTCTCCTTGAGAAGGAAGCCGGGGATGCCGCCGGAGTCCTGAAAGGCAACCACGGGCACGCCAACGCTGAGCGCCTCCAGCGCCACCGTCGGGAATGGATCCTCGCGCGAGGTCAGGGCGTAGATATCAGAAGCGGAATAGAGCGCCTGCATGTCGGAACGAAAGCCGGCGAGATGGAAACGGCCGGTGGCCTCGGCGCGCTTGATTTCAGGCCCCAACCATTCCTGCAGGCCGGGATCGATGCCGCCAGCCCAGCAGAAATGGACGTTCGGATGCTGTTGCCGAACCAAGTTCCAAACCTGCAGGAACAAATCGAACCCTTTGCGCAGGTCGGCATAGCCGACCCCAAGCACCATCTTGTCGGTGGGGGCGATGCCAAGCTCCTTGCGAACCAAGACGGCTTCCGCCGGCGCCGGCTCGATCTGCTTGTAGCTGCCTTGCGCGCGGATCATGAATCGCCCGTCACCGGCGTCGAGCTTGAGCGCTTCCACCAGCCTGTCGCGGACGAATTCGGAGGCGAACACGACGTGCTGTGCGTTGCCGATCGCCATCCGTGCAACGTCCTCGAGATTCTTCTCGCGAAGGATCCGCGGCAGTTCGTGCACCAGCGAAATGGTGCGAAAACCCATCTCGGCGAGGAACTTGGTGGCGCGCCCGCTCGCCGAAGTGTTGGCGATCGCGGCCGTGAACCCCTTCTCCCGGAAGTGCCGCAAGGTCGCCGGGATTTCAGAGGCCTGCTTGAGAACGGTGAGTGGAGCAACCGACGCGTATTCGGCCTCCATCGCGCCGCCCTGCAGCAATAGATACTCGACCTCAATGTTGAAGGCGCTCCGCAACGTCCTGCCGATATTGAGCAACAAATGCTGCGCGCCGCTCGGGAACGCATCGTGCCCGATCAGCAGAATCTTTGGCAGCGAAAGGTCGCGCGTCAGGCCGGTGGCAGCACGCGCGGTGGCGTTCAGGTACGCCGATCCGAAATGCAGGTCCGGCTCGAGATAGGCACCTTCGCACCACTCGTTCCAGGCATTGACGCAGACGAACGCATCTCCGAAAAACGTGTGCTTTTGCGCCTGCTCGACCAGAGTCGCCAGCCACGCCTCGTATTTCTGCGGCGTCGAGCCCTGGACCACCAGACCCGTGCCCTGGCGGCGCGCGTCATTGTCCCAGCTCGGTACGACCGTCTTGATCAGCGGAAAATTCGGGCGCGGCTCCTCGATGGAATATTTGGCGACGTCGTCGTAGCTGTAGATCTGGCCTGAGTAGGTATCGTCCAGGATCTTGGCTTCGGAATTGACCAGCGGGACATATTTGGTGAGCTTATGCGGCGGAAACTCGATCGCGCCATCCATGCCGTTCGGAGTAGGATCGTAATCATCAAAGCTCTGACTCATGATGATGATCGGATCTTCGTTGAACTTCTTCGCGAAAATGGAGCGCCAGCGCGCAATCACCTTGGCGGTGTCCGGAATGAGGCGCGGACGATAGATCATCAGGAGCGGCCGGCCCTGGATGCGGATGTAACGCTTGTCCTTGAAGTGCCGGTTGAAGTCCGACAACAAGCGCTCGTCGTCGTCGGCGAGATAGTCCTGCGAGATCAGGACCTCGCCTTCCATACCGTCCCAGCGCCGCGTCCAGTTCTCGTTCGCCCACATCAGGCAGAACGGCATGTTGATGTCGCGCGCCTTCAAGAACTGCTCGAGCGGCCTCTCCAGCAGACGCTTGCCGTTGAACCAGTAGTAGTAGTACACAAAGCCGTAGACACCCGCCGCCTGGGCGAGCCTCGCCTGCTTGCGCATGGTTTCGATGTCGCCGAGCGAGTAGAAGCCGAGATCGCGCGGGATCCGCGGCTGATAGTGATCCTTGAACCGCGGCACGCCGCGCGCGATGTTGGTCCATTCGGTGAAGCCGGTGCCCCACCATTTGTCGTTCTCAGGGAAGGCGTGAAACTGGGTCAGGTAATAGGCCAGGACCTTTGCACGCGGCTTGGCACTTGCTGGCAAGGGACGCAGTTCCTCGAACTGCGCGCTCGGCTTGGTGAAGCGCTTGATCTCGGCCGGGATGGTGGCTTCGTTTTCCGGCGGCGACGGATAGATGCCGTCCTCGTGCCGATGCTCCAGATAGTGCAGCAGCGGATTCTGGTCGGTCTTCCCCTTGAAGTAGCGCTGGATGTAAAATTTTGTATCGAACTCCGCCGACGGGTTTCGTCCTTCCTTGTAACCGTGGAAGATGAAGTGTTCGAACGGATCGACGCCGGCGGTCGCGACGTCCTGATAGGTCTGCAGATAGTAGTGCGCATCGAATTCCGGAATCGGGCTGAACGGACCGATCCGGTTTTTCAGATAGTGCGCGAGCGGACTCTCCTTCTCCGGTATGCCGTACTTCTCGCGATACCAGGCAGGCTGGAAATACGGGCTCGGCCGCCTCCCTTCGGGCTCGCCGATCGATGCATAGTGCAGTAGCGGCTGCACATCCACGTCCTTCACATCGGGATAGGTCGTGACGTACCAGATCGGATCGAAGATCGGATTGGGCTTGCGGCCTTCCTTGTAGCCATAGAGGAAGAAGTGCTCGAACGGATCGGCGCCGACGGCGATCACGTCGGGGTAGCTCGTCGCATAAAAATTTTCATCGAACAGCCCAAGCCCCTTGAGCGTTCGCGCAGCACCCGTGAGATCGACGGCTGGTGCAGCCGGATCGGGCGAAGGCGGAAGCTCTGGTTGCTTGCTCACGGGCTCCTTGGCAGCCGCGCCGTTGATCTTTGCGACGCTTGTCTCTCCCTTGGGTTGAGCCCTTGCGATCGCACCGCGCCTCATCCGAGGCTCCTTTTGGCCGGCGTCGCGCGCGAGTTTCGAAAGAAAATCAGCCATCGTCACACATTCACTTCAGCGTTGAGCACTTTACGTCGCAAGCGCGAGATTAGCGCACTCTTTCTGTCTTCGATATGAAAGCAAGCTTCAGTTGTGCCCGAATTGTTGTTGTTGCTTGCCTCCTTTTGCATCTTTCCGCTCCAGAACGAACAACATCCTTCTTCATCGCTCAGTGTCCACCAACGTCAGGCCGATCGCCCTCAGGCGGCGCACTGCGCCTTCATTATTCTGTCGCGCCGCCTGTTGATACCAATGCACCGCCATGTCCCTATCCTGTGCAACGCCGGCGCCCGACATCAGCGCGTCTCCCACCGCTAGCTGCGCTTCCGCCATTCCCTGCTCCGCGGCTTTCTGAAACCATTCGGCCGCCTTCTTCGGATCCGCTTCGCGGCCCTGCCCTCTTCCGAGCATCACAGCGAGGTTATACTGCGCAACCGTGTGTCCCTGCTGCGCGGCGGATTCGTACCAGGTCACACCCTGAGCAACATCCTGGGCAACGCCATTGCCGGTGCAATACATGACGGCAAGCTGGAACTGCGCGGCCGCATTGCCTGCGCGCGCGGCCGCGGTCATCCAGGTCGCTGATGCTCGTGCATCATTCACGCCGCTGTTTGGATCGGCAAATAGTAGCGCAAGGGTGTATTGGGCTTCGACATGGCCTGCTTTGGCCGCGCGCGTAAACCACGGGATAGCGCCTCGAACATCCGCAACCCCGCCGAACTTGCCCATTTGCATCGCGCCGAGCTGGAAGGCCGCGGGCGCGTAGCCGGCTTCAGCAGCTTCGGTCAACAACGACTGCACCTGCGCAAGTCGGTCCGCCGAGCCATCGTGATGCAAGAGGAACAGCGCATAGGCGGTCTTGGCGTCAGGATCCCCGCCAACAGCGGCCTTGCTGAGCCATTCTCCCGCGAGCTTTTGATCGCGCGGAACGCCGTTGCCTGCGGAGTAGAGCCTGCCGAGCTGCACCTGCGCGGCGCTGATGCCGCCCTCCGAAGCGCGCTCAAACCACTTGATCGCGGTTTCCACATTACGTTCGACGCCGGAGCCGTTGAGATAGAAGATCGCGACGTTGAACGCGGCGGTGGCGTGGCCGTTCTCGGCCGCACGCTCGAACCACTTTGCGGCTTGACGAATGTTCGGGGAGACGCCGGTTCCGGTCGCATAGAAGCGCCCGATGAAGAACTGCGCCTGCACGTCGCCTCGCTCGGCGGCCTTCTCGTACCAAGTGGCCGCTTCCCGCAGATCCGGCTCGGCCCCTGCGCCGTGTGAATAGAACTCCGCCAACGCCTGGATCGCCGGAAGGTAGTCCTTGCGCGCCGCCTTGCGTAACGCGGTTTCGGCCAGATCGAGATCTTTGGCGACGCCCTTGCCGTTCAAGCGCAACAGACCGATGTTGTAGAGCGCGATCGCATCGTCATGCTTTGCCGCGCTCTGGAACAGGCGCGCCGCTTCGGCGGGAGCCTCGGGCATCCCCGCTCCCTTCAGGTTCATGAAGGCAAGCGCAACCTGCGCCCTCACATGATCCTGATCGGCGGCCCTGCGATACCAGATCGCGGCCTGCTCGAAATCGACCGGGACGCCCCGGCCCTGATAGTAGACATCGCCAAGCGCGAATTCGGCCGGCGCACACTTCTGCTCCGCTGCGGCTTGGAACCATCCGAGCGCCGTCTGGAAGTCTTTCGTGCAACCCAGCCCTTCGCTGTACATGTTGCCAAGGACCGTCTGCGCCTCGGCTTTCCCGCCTTCCGCCGCAGCCGATATCCAGCGAAAAGCGGTGTCGACATCCTTCGCTACGCTTGTTCCGTGCGGGAATATCAGATCTTGCACGTTTGCCGCTTCGTCGCCCAACCGAGCGGCGGACGACTGGTACCATCTCTCATGCCGATAAGGACCGAGCACCGGATTGGCCCCGTAAAGAAAGATCAGGCCGAGCTGAAATTGCGCGTCGATGTTGCCGAGTTGTGCCGCACGCTCGTACCAGATCGCAGCATCCGGGACGCTTCTCACGACCCCCTCGCCCCTCGCATAAAGCATTCCGATCCGATAGCTCGCCTCGGCTTCACCGGCTTGCGCCGCGAGCTTCCAGAGCTTGAGCGCCTCCAAATATTGACCGCTCTCGTGTGCAGCCTTTCCGCGCTCAAACGGCCCTTCCTGGGAGAACGCGGAAGCCGGTCGAATCCACTGAAAGAGCGATCGCGCCGACAGTGTCATGGCTCGCGCATGGCCTCTCGAATGCCCTTGAGCATCCCGCCGAGCAGATACATTCCGACCGATCGGGTGCCGACATTGATATCGCCCGCAAGGGTCATTCCGGGGATCAGGCGGAAATTATGCGGCACGTCCTTGAAATTGGACGAGTCCACCGAACAACGCGCCTTGTAGTAAGCATATTCGAGCGGCTTTCCATCCTCATCGGTCGTAAACGCGCCTTCGCTGATCCAGCGCACTTTGCCTTCAGCCGTGCCATGCTCCGCGGCATTGAAGGCGTCGATCTTCATGGTGCAGGGATCGCCAGCCCGGATGAATCCGATATCCCGCGACGATATCCTGATTTCCGCTTCGAGCTTGGTATCGACCGGCATGAGTGTGATGAAGGGATCGCCTGGCTTGAGGACCGAGCCGACCGAAAGCCTTGCCATGGTCAGCACCACGGAGGGTTCGGCGGCGGTCCAGCGGACGAGATCCTGGTGCTTCTCCGCCTTGTCATAAGCCGATCTCGCGTCGTCGAGCTTGTTGCGCGTCGTGACCAGATCCTGGCTCAATTGCGCGAACCACTGCTGCTTGAAGGCGTCACGATCGGCGATCAGCGATCCCAGCGTATTTTGCGCCTCGATCAAGCTGTTATGGGTATTCTCCAACGTCCGCAGCAATTCCAGCCGGGTGTCCTGGGAGATGTACATGTTGAGCTGCGAGCCGGTGCCGTGCTCGGCTAGCGTCGTGCGCATCGTTTCGATCTTCTGCAGAACCTCGTCGCGCTGCCGATACCTGGCATCGTCGCCGCGAAGCTTTTCGATCGTCGCCTGCGTCTGCTTGATCTTCGATTCAAAACTGTTGAGCTGGGCGGTGTATTGCGCCATCCGCTGATCATAGAGCGCCTTCTGCAGCGCCGCGTACTTCTGGTAGTCGGGGTCCGACTTGTCGGGGAACACCAGCGGCTGCTGCTTCAGCTCGGCCTCGTCGCGCGCCACTTGCGTCTCGAGGCTCGCGATCTGCAATTTCGCCTGCGTCAAATCCGCTGACGTAAAGGTCGCATCGAGCGTCGCGAGCAATTGTCCCGGCTGCACCTGCTCGCCTTCCCGCACGTCGATCGTCTTGATGATCGAGGGATCGAGCGCCTGCAAAACGCTGACCTGCCCGGCCGGCACAATCTTGCCGCTAATGCTGGTGATGACGCGATCGATCCGTGTCAGGCACAGAATCGCGACGATCGCAACCATGAACGCGGAAAGTACAAACAGCGTGGCTCGGGCAACGAGCGGCTCCGCCTCCTCCCGGATCGCGTCGGTCTCCGATTGGAATTGGCGAACGGTGGCAAGCGACGCTTGATTAGGAGACAAGGGTCGGGCTCCGGAAGTTCGGTCTATCGTTCCGGTTCGCGGGCACCAAATGCGTATTCTGCTGGTACCAAAGCGAACTGTAGATGTCGTTGCGCTCCAACAGCTCCTCGTGGCGGCCGATGTCGTCGACCACGCCGCGATTGAGCACCAGGATGGCGTCGGCCGATGTCAGCGACGACAGCCGGTGCGAGATGATGATCAGCGTCCGGCCATGCGCGATCCGCGAGATATTGGCGTTCACGATCGCCTCACTGTCGGCATCGAGCGCGCTGGTCGCTTCGTCAAGAATCAGGATCGGCGGATTGACGATCAGCGCGCGCGCGATCGCAAGCCGCTGCCGCTGCCCTCCTGACAGGTTGGGCGAACCTTCATAGATCTGGGTTTCGTAGCCGCGGGGGAGCTTGTCGATGAATTCCTCAGCGCCCGCTAGCCTCGCGGCCTTGACGATGTCATCGAAAGTCGCATCCGGCTTGGCCGCGGAGATGTTTTCCCGGATCGTGCCGCTGAACAGGAAATTCTCCTGCAGCACGACGCCGACGTTCCGGCGCAGATGGTCGACGTCGTATTCGCGAACGTCGATGCCGTCGATCTTGATCAATCCGTCATAGTCCGAATGCAGCCGCTGCAGCAAACGCGTGAGCGTCGTCTTACCGGAGCCGCTCTTGCCCATCACGCCAAGCGTGGTTCCCTGTGGAATTTCGAAGGAGATGCGGTTCAGCGTCGGTGAGACCGCGCCCTTGTATTTGAAGGTGACGCCGGAAAACTCCACTCTGCCGACAAGCGGCGAGCGGACGCCATGTCCGGAACGCCCTTCTTCAGCAGGCTGGTTGACCAGGTTGCCGACGGTGGCGACCGCGCTTCGCGCTTCGTCGTACTGATTGATAAGTTGTGCCATCTGCATCAGGGGACCTGACACGCGCTGCGACAGCATCAGAAAGGCGAACAGCGCTCCGATGACGACGGGATCATTGCTGACGAGCGCGAGATAGACGCCGAGCGCATATGAACCGCTTACCGCCAACCGCTCCAGCGGACGCACGACCGCTTGTATCGCGTTTCCGGTCATCCCTTCCGCAAGCCTGGCCCTGGAGACGCGCGCGACCAGCACATCCCACATATGGCGCTGCCTCGCATCGAGCGCGAGCGACTTCACCGTCCGGATGCCGTTGAGCGTCTGAACCAGGAAGGCGCCCTGCGCACCTTCCGCTGCAAGGACGGCGGCCGATGCCTTGCGGTAAGTCGGCAACATCAAGATAAGCCATGCGACGATCAATCCCGACATCGCCAGGACCACCAAGGTCATCACCGGACTGAAGAAGAACATGACAGGTAGGAAGAAGATCAGTGTCGTCGAATCCAGAATCGTGCCGAACAATTGCCCCATCAGGAAGGTGCGAATGCGGAACACTTCGCGGATGTCGCGGGCCACCAGGCCGACTGCAGTCTGCTCGAAATAGTCGATGGGAAGATTGAGAACCCTTTCGAAGACGTAGGTGGATAGCTTCACGTCAAGCCTGGTCGTCAGGCGATGAACCAGAAACTGCCTCAAGAACGAGAACGTCGCCTCGAAAGCGATGATCACCAGCATTGCGAGGCACAGCACATAGAAGGTGTTGTATGCCTGGTAGAAGATCACCTTGTCCGATAGCAGCCGCCAGAACATGATCGGCGCCAAACCAAGAAATCCGAGGATCAGCGCGGAGATTGCGACGTCCCGAACCATCCGACGCTCGCGGAACATCAGCGCGGCCACGAGGCCGAAACTGAACGGCTGCGATTCGTCGGAGATCTCGTAGTTGCGCTTGACCAGAACAACATCCCCGGACCAGATGTCCTCGAAGCGGGGCCGGTCGATCACGAGCAGCGCGTCTTCCGCAGCATTCGGATCCCTCAACACGATGCGCGTGTTGTTGGCATCCCCGTCGACCCGCAACAGCACCATATGGCTTCCGTTGCGCAGGCGGACGATGGCGGGGAGCGCCTTTTTCAGATGGGAAAGCCCGTCCCAATCGAGCTTGACGAGCTTCGCCCGCATGCCCGCCTTTTCCGCGCAGCGGACGAGTTGATCAGGCGTCACTTCCTGATCGGTCAGAAGGTTGTCTTTGATGAGCTGCGTTGAGGTGAGATGCAGCCCGTGCTGTCGAGCGACGATGATCAGACACTCGAGCGCCGACGGAGGCACAGGATCCGCATCAGTGTTCTCCGCGACCGCTTGGATGATCATGAAAGCTCAGTCCATGTATCTGTTACGAGCATCTGTTACGATCTTTTACGCACGCACCGCTGCGCGACCAGCGGCGCGCTGTTCTTACACTAACATATATACAACAAAAACGACAGGAACACTAACATTTACCGTGATAGCGAACGCTCGCAGCCGTCGACTGCAGGTTGCACTGCCAGCCGAACCGGTGCCGTGATGAACGTCTAGGCCGACGCTTCCTGAAAATTAAAGCCCGTTTCTAACAAAGTCCTCTGGATGCCCTCGCTATCGGCCTCGGGCATCAGCGCGAGCGCGCAAACCTCGAAGTTCTCCGTTGTTATCGACACAGTTGGAAAGCCCGCCATCAACAGCAGGTTGCCAAGGCGCTCGGCCGTAAATCCGGTACGATGGGCCATGTAGACATGCCCCTCCTCGATGGCGCGCGAATGGCCGTAGAGCATGTCAAGCGGTCTGATCGGACCCGCCGGCGAATTGTAGGCGACAGCGGCGATCCCGTGCTCGACAATGAATTGAGCGACTGATTCGATATCCGGGCTTGTGATCAAGGCAAACCCGTCGGGTTTCAAGACCCGATGGAACTGACGCAGCGTTGGAAAGACCTCGTGCGCATAGAGATGCTCGAGCACATGCGACGACCAGACAGCATCGAATAATTGCGGCTCGAAGGAACCGCCGAGATCAAGGATTGAGCCGAGAACGTCCGGCTTGACTTCCGGATCGATGTCGAAGCGCACTTCCTCCCAACCTTGCTCGCCAACCATTCGAGCAATTCGGCGGGCAGGTCCGGGGCCGGAGCCCGCATTGAGCAAGCGCTTCATACTGGCGGACAAGACTGGTTCCTGACGCAATCGGACGAGGGTGAGAACAATACGTAATCAAGTGTAAACGACATCATCTGATCGATGTGGCCTGACAAAGGCGTAAATCGTACCTGGAGTCATCTTCTGATCACAAAAGCAAAAGCCCCGCGGAAGCGGGGCCTTCACCAGCATAACCTTCAGCAGCCGAGTTAGAGTTTCGGCAGAGTGACGACCTGGTCGTTGAAGTGAAGATCTTCAACTCCGCTGACCGCAACCGTCTGGTTGTCACTGAAGTGGAGCGTATAAGTTGACGTGCTCGCGTCAACGTCAATCTTGGTGACATCAAAGAAGGAACGATCCGCAAAGTCGACGGTATCGTTGCCCTTGCCACCAATGATCGTATCGTTCCCGGAGTGCGACTGGATGTGGAAGGTATCGTTGCCGTCTCCGCCCTGCAGCGTCGAGTTCGCACCCGCAGCGCCACCATAGAGCCAGATCTGATCGTTGCCGCTGCCACCCTCGAAAACATCGCCCTGCACGCCGACCAAGGTGTCATTGCCGCTGCCGCCCGAAAGCGTGCTGTGCCCGGACGTGAGATCCCTGATCAGATCGTTGCCATCGCCGCCAACCAGCGACTGGGCACCGGTGCCAGCCAACAGGTAGTCGTTGCCGCTACCGCCATCCAGCGTGTCGTTGCCGGTGCCGCCATAGATGCTGTCGTTGCCGGCACCGCCAAACAGCGAGCTGTTGCCGTGTCCGCCGGTGATCAGGTCGTTACCGCCACCGCCATAGACCGTATCATCGCCACCATCGTGCAGGTGCACGGTGTCGGAGCCCTTCCCCATTGCAACGAATACGTCGTTGTCGGCACCGGTCACGTTAAGCGTTTTGCCGCCGGCGTCATCGAGGATGATCGCCTTCAGATTGGGGGTCGTGTCGACTGTCGTGGAGGTTTTAACGTCCAGCACCTGAATGGTGGGAGCGACCGGCCCACCGGCAAATGGTCCGGATTGAAACCATCCCCTGGTGCCATCCTCTCCCCCATCGTTGAACACGCCGCTCTGCTCTAGCGAGTCGATCAATGCCGATCTGACACTCGATTCGATGTTGTTGCCGCTGTGGTGGAGAAATTGACCCAGCTCAGTCTTCGTCAAGTAAGTAACGGCCATGGTACCCTCTGGCAAGATTCCAAGATTTTTCACCGATCAGCTGACACGCCGGTCAGCGCCAATGTGCTGCAAGTTGAAGGTGCTACAACTACAACGAGAGTGAAGAGGCCTAGCTCAACCCGACACGACCATGTTCAATGTTAAGGTGCGTCGCGTCGTTTGTTAAGCCATTGTTAGTCGCGCTGCACAATCGAAGTCAAGGATTAAATTCACGCGCGATTAACTCAGATTTGAGCTCAATGTCACGCCATTGTTAATCGCCGGGTGAGCGATCCGAGTCCGCCCCCGAAGGGCGCTTTTTCGGGTAATTTCGGCACAATCCGCGACTGCAGCCATACGGAATCTGCGGATGAGGTATGCGTGAAGATCAGACAGGCCATGAATCGAACATCCCGGGAAACGCAATGAAGACGCCAATTGTCGATATGCGTTAGGTAGTGATAGTGTAACCACCTGATTTTGCTT
Organism: Bradyrhizobium elkanii WSM2783; assembly: GCF_000472865.1. Taxonomy (GTDB): domain Bacteria; phylum Pseudomonadota; class Alphaproteobacteria; order Rhizobiales; family Xanthobacteraceae; genus Bradyrhizobium; species Bradyrhizobium elkanii_A. The sequence continues at coordinate 17,520 of NZ_AXAP01000047.1, forward strand.
TTAAATGTGAAGATTCGTTAGTGTGGCGCCGCATGACCTCTCCCATACCGATGCGGAGGACCATTACTGTTACCCAGCGAAAAGGCGGGGTTGGCAAGACCACGATTGCGGTCTGTATCGCGGCCGAGCTGGCGCGCCGCGGTCATGACGTCGCGCTGGTCGACAGCGATCCGCAGCGCTCCGCCTCGCAGTGGGCCGAGCCGGGCAATCTGGAATTCCCCGTTTACGAAATGGCTCTGGAAGGCACCACCGTATCCGCCTGGGCCCAGGAGGTGCGAAATATCCAGGCCGGTCTCGTGGTGATCGACACCGCCCCGAACGCGCGCGAAATGGGTGCGTCGATCGCCCTGGCAAACCTGATCCTGGTCCCCTGCACCCCCTCCGGACTTGATCTCGACGCGACCGCACAGACGCTTGCCATCATCGATGCGGCGCGCGAGCGCCGGCGCGATGCGATTAAGGTCATTCTGGTTCCTAACCGTCTCGATCGCCGCACCCTCGAGGGCCGACAGCTGGTCGAGGAGTTGAACGAGTTCGGTGAGATTGTCGCGCCTCCCATCGCCAGTCGCTCAGCATTCGTCCGCTCCTTTACAAGCGGTCAATCGGTCGCGAGCTTCATGCCCGGAGATGCGGCGGATCAGGAGATCCAACAGCTCGCAGACGCAGTAGAATGGGCGGTTGGAGAGGACTAGCGCGAGTTCCACCACTTCCGCCGAAGCCGACGATCGCGCGCGATGTCTACGAAAAGCGTCCGCGATATATATGCCGGCCGCTCGGAGCGAGTTTGTACACGGTCAATCAAGCGTTCGGATCATTGCAACGTCCAACGCCCGTCCCCGCAACAGCGCTCGGCCGTGCCGGCAAGCCCTTTGGCTGCCGGAAGCCCCGCCATGGTGTTTGCGATTGTCGTCCCAGTGAAAGATCAGCTACCTGCGGTCACGAGGGCTCAACAAGGATTGATCAGGCCTTGCGCGCCTGGCTTACGGGAAAGGCCTCGGCCGAAGCTTCTTCGAGCCGCATCTTCTCCAGCAGGAGATCCGTGACGATCTTCCGCAGCCGCTGGTTCTCGAGCGTGAGTTCCTCCAGCACACGGCGCATTTCATCAATCGTTGGCGAGTTGGCCGGCAGCTTCCCTTCACCCGCCGGATCGGACGGAACGACCGCATCAGTCCTGCGCAGAGGCAGTTTCCGCCAACGATGAAGCGTCATCACGCTTACCCCGAGCGCCTTACAAATCTCCACTTGGGAATTGCCCGCTCGCGCAAGCTCGTCTGCTCGAACGAGCTTCAACAATATCTCCTCGTGAGAGTGCTTCTTCATCTTCCCGCCTAAACGCGCTCGGGCCGGCAGCTAGCGGCCGGATCCGCCACCCGACATAGCCGAAGACTCGGCTCGAGCAGCATCACAATTATCATAAATACCCACAGTCAGAAACGAGAGGCGAAACACCGAAAGGGTCGCTAACGCCCTTGCTCCAGGTAGAATGTTAGTCATTATCCGCGCAAGCTAGCCGTTCGTGTTAGATGCGGTGCAACCTGATTTTCATAGCGGTAACCGCGTATCAATTTGACCTCGTTCGCCGGTCGTGTCGCGTGAAACCAACCTTCCGCTACCAGGATCATCACGATCCGAGCCCGCTTCCTTGATCGCTATTGGACATCATCGGCGCTCCACGGCAGAGCGCCGCAACAACGTTGTTTCGATCGCATCGCCACTTAACAGTCGAACCGCTCATATCCGATTGCACTGCGAGGTCAATTGAGCGAAGCGCACATTCAAGCGATTTCTTCCGAAGGCACCAAACAAATGGTTTCCTCCGAAGGGTCTCGAAGATCAGGATACCGCTGCACCAGGCCCAGAACTATCTCGGCCCATGACCCTGCATGGAATTTTCGGCTCACTTAATTCGAGAAGTATGAGCTGTTTTAACTAATATGATACCCTAATCAGGGCGGAACCGCGGGTCAACCACCAATGGATTCCCACCTCAAAATAAACACTCCTGCGAGCATCGCCTTCATTTTTCCTCTAGCATTCCCGTAATCATCGTTCTGAACACTGCTATGTGATGGCCCTGTTAACAAAGCTCCACAGCCTTCTTTGATCTCTCTATCCGAGCGAGACGCTGGCCCGCCGACGCTCACGGACGCTTGAGCCGGCCATCTCCTTCGATCTTATGATCGACTCCCGGTGCACAGGCGGAGCCAGGCGGCGCTCAAACTGTCCGGTTGCGCCCTCGCATTCACCACTACGAGAACGGAAACATGATCGCCCCGCCGTACGAGACTGCCCGCAGCCTGCAGCATGTCGAGCGGTACGGTATGTCAAACATTGACGCGCTCAACCGTCACCATGCGGTAAGCATCGTCACATGCCGACCGCTTGCCTACGGCACACCTTCGGATTGCAGGCCTGCACCGACGGCCTGCCGCATACCCAATTATTTTCTTTTAAATCACGCTGATTTAAATATATTTAATTTGCTTGGGGCCGGCAACCACGTCTCCGGGCAAGCGCGGCTATGACATTTGAGCGGGTTCCGACCTGGAAGATAGTGCAGCGCAGCTAAAGTATCGCAGGAGAGGACCGTGTCCCAGCGTGGCATCCGCAATCTGCCCAATGATGTTACGACCAGGTTTTCGGCCTGGAAAGAGATGATGCCGCCAAGTTCGATCGAACCTCCGAAGCCCCTGCGCGATGGTTCGACGACCGAAATCGCCGGCGAAAGAGAGACCAAGACGTTCCACGTCTCTTCGGGCATGGATTTCGGCCCGTCCCGCTTCGACTGCCCGCATGATTAGAGCGGCGCAAACAACCGCACCGTCGCTTCAACGGACGCGCAAGTCGGATGCATATGTTGGATCCTTACCGCGCGCGCCCGTCGATTTCAGCGCAACCGCGACACTGAGGAAATGGCCTTCAATTGGGAATGAGCGCGCAAAGAGAACCCTCTGGCCCGAACCTTACCTTTTGCTTGAGGGTTCTTTGGACGCATGCATCGGGGCGTTCCTGGCGAAGCCTGCACACCAACGCCATCTCTACGAGATACGTACTGAACCGCAAACGCAACTCGTGACGGCCGTATTGTCCGTCGAACAGATCATCGAAATCGCTCGCCTCCGGGATTTCCTCTAAGAACCAGCGCCCCCATGGCTCAGAAACTCGTCGCGGTCGTCGCCTGGGCACTCCTGTGCTTTCTTGCCTATGCCTCAGTGTCGCCGATCGGCGCGAGGCCAACACTCCCGGCCTCAACCAGCCTGGAACATATTGCCGCATTTGCGACCGTAGGCTTCCTCTTCCACTTGGCCTATCCGCGCCACGTCATGTTTGTGTGGCTCGTCGTCATTGGCAGCGCCGCACTCTTTGAACTCATGCAGCTCGTGACCATAGATCGCCATGCGCGACTGGTGGACGCCTTTGAAAAGATGGTGGGCGGCAGCGTGGGCATGTTCTTGGGCCGCGCGGCGCTCTATTTCGAGCAAGCGCTACGCCGTCGGGAGATCTAATCTGCAGAGCCGGCGGAAGCACGAGAAGGGCTTGCGCCGTGATCGCAGCCAGCGCCACCAGCCGGTGATTCCGCGGCCTCTCGCATGCGCGCCGGGCACCCGAATACTTTCGCGCCCGCCGGCACATCCCGATTGACGAACGAATTCGCACCGATGATGGCTTTGTCGCCAAGGGTCACGCCCATCTGAACGATGGAATTCGGACCGATATAGACACCGTTTCCGATCTTAGTCGGAGCGTAGTCGACCGGCTTCTCGCCGAGCGAGATAGAGCGATTGACGGTGTGATGTGTATAGATTTGAACGCCGGCCGATATCGAGCACCAATCGCCGATCTGCAAGCCTCCGCCCGAACCGTCCAGAATGCAGCCGGGTCCGATCCATGTATGCCGGCCGACCCGGACGTCTCCGAGCACGAGCACATTGTCGTACATCGTTGTGCCCTCGCCGAAGCCATATGCGGCCGCGTTATCCCCTCGCTCTGTGAGGAGATCGCCGATCGACACCCTTCGGGAGAACTGACGTTTCTTGCGCGCTGCGAGAATCTGCAGAAAATGGCGGATGAGCCCGAGCCATTCGTCGACTCGCTGTTCGGACATTCCGGAATTGAAGTCTGGCGACATCCAAAGCCCCCCTAGTTCAGCCGAATCCTGGGCGGACTTCATTGTATCACCATCACGCGTCGAACAAGGACGCAACGGGAACCGCCGCGCGAGGCCTGCTGCTTAGCTCGCGTTCTCCGTTACCCGCAGTCGCCGGAGGCCGCAGGTGAACGGTCCCAATACCCCTACGACGCCAGCGAGATTTAATCAATCGTTTTAAATATTTGATTATAACTCCGATTAACCATTCGAGAATCGCGCCCGGCATGGTTCCATAACGACTTGGGCCGGCTACGACAACGGCGCGCGTCGCGCTTGATCAACGGCCCGCAGGCACGCGGTTATTTCGATATCCTCCCGCGCTCCTCCTTCAAGCCTGCACAGCACGATCCGTGAACGAACGGTATCGGCCTATCCAAATTGCCATTAAAAACCTCTGCCATCGAACCGATTTGCGGTAGTTAAAATAATTTGGTTAAGCTATTAACTTGGCGATGGCGATTTTAAATGAATCAATCTCGAGCCGAAGCCTTTCGCAACTGGCGAGCGAACAGTCGCGCGGTGAGTTCTTCGCGGGACTCTTTGCCCTCGGCTGCATAAGCGGCCTCGCAGCACGCGTCCTTCAATCGGTAAACAAGCTTGGGTGGGCGGAGGCCTTCTTTGAGACCTTCGAGGTGAGCATACTCGTTTGGGTATCGTGCGCCGCGGGGGTATACCTCGTTCTTCAAGATCGAACGGTTGGGATTCGCCGTTTGGAGCTCGCCATAGGCGCTGTATTTGCCCTTTTGGTCATTCTGCCAATCGGCGCGTTGAGCTGGCTCGCTGTAACGGCGCTCGGCTTCTACGTCATCATCTTCACCGACGACCCATCATCTCGCCGCGGCGCCTTCATCTTGGTGGCGACCACCGTACCCGTGCTCTGGAGCCGACTGCTATTCCAGTTCTTTGCCGATCTGATATTGCGGATTGATGCCGCGCTTGTCGGTTGGTTGTTGCACACTCCCCGGACCGGGGACGTCGTTGGATTCGCCGATGGTTCGGGAGTTCTGGTCATCCTGCCGGGCTGTTCTTCGCTCGCCAACATGTCGCTTGCATTTCTCTGCTGGGTTACCATGAGCCGATGGGTCGACCATAAGAGATCGGCCTACGATCTGTTCTGGTGCTTATTGGCCTGCGTATCGGTGATCGCGGTGAACGTTACGCGCATGGGCGTCATGGGCTTAAGCCAATGGCACTACGAAACATTCCATAGCGAATTGGGAGCTGCTGTTACTAACGCGGTTATCCTGGGCCTGATCGTCGGTTGCTGCCTGCTAGGGGTGAGGCGTGAGTTTTTCCAACGTATTTAAGGGGGCGCTCGTCGCCGCACTCGCGCTGGCCATCGGATGGAAGATCGTGCTCCCGCCGGACTATCAAGGTCATCTGAAGGAAGACCTTGTTGAATTTCTTGAACGCAAACACTTCAATGTGGCCGCGACCTACGAGACCGGAACGCTGATCATCCGCGCCACTGCAGCATCATGCGAAATGCACGTTGCCAAGCTAACCCCCGATGGATCGAACGCAAATCTCATTCGGCATCTTACCGCAGGCGCGCAACGCTCGTTCGTCGTCTTTCGCGGTGAGATGTATACGCAGCAACCGGTATTCTGGACCGTACTGGATTATCTCTGGTCCAGATTTCTTCGCGAGCTTCGTCTGACCAGAACCGTTTCGCCTGTCATCAACGTGACGGAGAATTCATCTTGCAACGCCGAACGACTTCCGTGGCGTGAGCTTCAAGGTCCCACCACGAACTAGGTCGTGGGATCCGTGGAAGCATAACTCAATTCATGACTGCCTTTTGAGAGGCCTGAGCTCGGACGGATCGGCATCGCCTTCTAGTCATCGACCTCCCAAGGGAACAACTCAACGACTTCGCCGTGGTTGGCCCGGGCCAGCTTCGTCATGAGGAATGGAGCAAGCTTCTCCACTATGTTCCGTCGTTCCAGGTTTATCTCACGACCAAGCGCGTCAGAATACAATCGCAGCACGTGAACCGTCTCACGAGGTATTCTGCAAATGGCCTGACCGGACGGCACGGCTGCGGGGACCAAAAGGGCCCGTCCGTCCCACACAACCTCACCCCTCAACCAATCGATCATTGAGCCGAACAATCCTCAAAATCATTATAATAGAAATTAAATAATAAATGTATTAATGCCGCATTCAAGTCTATATTTTAAAATTGATATGCATAAATCGCGACGCGCCGTCACTCGCGATGGCCGGACCAGCGCGGTTCGGCTGGACAAACGGCATCGATGTCGGTGGCCGAGCCTGCGCGAGCGGGTGGATCATCGACGTTATCGTCGATGATCCACCACGCCGCCAGTTCGCGAATCTCAGCGTTCCTTGAATGCGCGCCCCGCCTGATCCCGCAATGGCTTGACCAGATACGACAGCGCGGTTCGCGCCGGCGTCTTGATGAAGACATCGACCGGCATGCCCGGCACCACCTTGGCCGACCCGAGCCTTGCAAGCTCATCCGCCTTGAGCAGGACGCGCGCCGTGTAATAGCTCGCGCCGGTCCGCTGGTCCTGCGTCAGATCCGCCGACACCATACTGACCTCACCGTCGACTTCCGGCGTCGTCTTCTGATTGAACGCCGCAAATTGCATGGTCGCAGTCTGGCCGGCATACACCTGATCGATGTCGCGCGGTGCGAGCTTGACTTCGACCGCGAGGGCGTCCGCATCGGGCACGATGAGCATGATCTGCTCACCGGGCGCGATCACACCTCCTACGGTGTGAACCGAAAGCTGGTGAACGCGGCCGGACTGCGGCGCGCGAATATCGATGCGATTGAGCTGATCCACGGCCGCGGTCTTCCGCTCGGTGAGCTCAGAAAGCTTGGAGCGCGTTTCGATGAGATCCTTGCCAACCTCGGTTCGCAGGTCCTGATCGATCTGGATGATCTGAAGCTCGATTTCGGCGATCTTCCCCTTTGCCTGCGCCATCATGCCGCTCAACTGGCTACGCTCACCTTCCAGCCGCGCGCTGTCGCGCTCGAGCGCAGTCAGGCGTGTGATCGGCACCAGGTTCTTCTGGAAGAGCGTCCTGACGCCTTCGAGTTCCTGGCGGATATAGTCCACCTCCTTCTGCTTGGCCTCGGCCTGACCGGCATAACCTTTGATCTCGTCCTGAAGCTGGGCCTTGCGCTCCTTGAGCTGCGCCTTTTGGCCGCTCCGAGACTGTCGGCGCAAATCGAACAAGGAGCGCTCCGCCGAGATCGCGCGCCCCGCCTCCAGCTTGCTGTCTCTGGCCCGTTCAAGCAGCGTCGGCGGAAATTCGATCTGATCGGCACCGTCGCGCTCGGCCTCAAGGCGCGCTTGGCGAGCGAGCAATTCGTCGAAACTCTTGGTGACGATCGTTGCATTCGCAAGCGTCTGCGTCTCGTCGAGGCGGATCAGAATATCTCCGGCTTTCACGCGGTCACCGTCGCGAACGCGCAGTTCGCCGACAATGCCGCCGGTCGCGTGCTGGACCTTCTTCACGCTTGAATCCACCACGACGACGCCCTGGCCGATCACGGCGCCCGACAATTGCGACGTCGCAGCCCAGCCGCCGATGCCGAAGGTGACGAAGCCGACCATGAACATGCCGACGATGATGTAGCGCTGGATGGAGTGCAGCGCCGGCGTTACTACTTGGCGATCCATCGTCCGCCTCCCTGCCCGTCTGCCACCACCCGGAGCGGAGCTGCTGGTCGCAGCACCTTGTTGAGCACCTCCTCTTTCGGCCCAAACGACTGAAGCCTTCCTTCGCCGATCACCAGGACATGGTCGACGGCTTCGAGCGCCTTCGGCCGGTGCGCAACCACCGCCACAATGCCACCGCGGCGGCGAACGTTCAGGATCGCTTCCGTGAGCGCCTCTTCGCCTTCGGAATCGACGTTCGATGTCGGCTCATCAAGCACCACCAGGAAGGGATTGCCGTAGAGTGCCCGGGCGAGCCCGATGCGTTGCCGCTGACCGGCGGATAGGGCCATTCCGCCCTCGCCGACTTTGGTGGCATAGCCATCCGGCAGCGAGAGGATGAGATCATGCGCGCCGGCTGCCTGTGCGGCGTCCAGCACCCCCTGGGATGTGGCCTGAAGGTCGAACCGCGCGATGTTGACGGCAATGCTGCCCTCAAACAGCTCGACGTCTTGCGGCAGATAGCCGATGTGCTTGCCGAGCGCGTCGGGCGACCATTGCTCCAGCGCCGCGTTGTCGAGCTTGATCTTGCCGCGCAGCCGCGGCCAGACGCCGACAAGGGCCCGAACCAGCGTCGACTTACCGGACCCACTGGGGCCGATAATTCCCACGCCCTGGCCTCCTTTCAACTGAAACGAGACATCGGAGAGGATCAGCTTCTCTGAATCCGGCGGCGCGACATAGAGCTGCTCCACGACGAGTGCATCTTTGGGCGCAGGCAGGTCAAGCGGCGAAACCTCGTCGGGGAGGAGCTTCAGCAAGCGATCCAGCCGATGCGCCGACTGTCGGGCGCCAACGAATCCCTTCCAGTTCGCGATCGCCACCTCCACCGGCGCAAGCGCCCTCGCCGTCAGGATCGAGCCGGCGATGATGATGCCGGCTGTCGATTCCTGGTTGATGACGAGAACTGCACCGACCGCAAGAACAAGCGACTGCAGAAACGAGCGAAAGAACTTCGAGAGCCCACCGAGCCCGCTCGCAACGTCACTCGCCTTCTCATGCGCCGAGAGATACTTGCCGTTGACATCCTGCCAGCGCAGTGCCGCCTGCCGCCTCATCCCCATCGCCTGCAGGACCTCGGCGTTTCGCCGCCCCTCGGCGGCAAGTGCGTTGCGCGCAACGCCGAGACGCGAGAAGGCCCTCGCCGGACCGCGCGTGCGGGTCTCCGTCAGGACTGTGACTCCGACCAGCACCAGCGCACCCAACAGCGCGGTCACGCCGATCCAGAAATGGAACAGGAAGCAGATGCCAAGATAGATCGGCATCCAGGGCAGATCGAAGAGTGCGGTCGGCCCGCCTCCGGACAAGAAGCTGCGGACCTGATCGAGATCGCGCAATGGCTGCAGGCCGTCGCCATCGCCGCGCGTCTTGAGCGGCAGGCGCACGACTGCATCGAACACACGAAGGCCGAGCCTTTCATCGAAGTAACGCCCGATCCGAACACTGATCCGGCTTCGGACCAGGTCGAGGCCGCTCTGGAACAGATAAAGCACCATCGCCAGCACCAACAACGCAACCAGCGTCGGGATGCTGCGACCGGGGAGCACCCGGTCATAAACCTGAAGCATGAAGAACGAGCCGGTGAGCATCAGCAGATTGCTCAGGCCGCTGAAGGCGGCAAGGCTCCAGAATATCCGACGGCACGAACTCAGGAATGCCGATATTTCGGATTGCGGCTCATCGTAGAAGTCGGCAGGACGCGGCGGGCGGGCAAACAGCCGCGCTCGCACGACCTCGACCGAACGCTCGCCCAACCTGGTGAGCTCTCGCGACGATGATCGCGCCCGATCTGCCAGAAGTCCCAAGGCAGCGATAAATACCGCCCATCGCGATACTTCCATCTCCTCAATATTTACCGACGCGGCGGCATCTCCCCGCCGTCCAAGATTAGTCATGGCACGTGTCCCCTAACGTGCGCCGTGGAGATTAAATCTCCACGGCGCTGAATGTTCTTCGACTTATTGCGCCCTTCGCTTACGCGAAATGGAAGTCGTGGCTCTGCAGTGCACCAAGCTTGGTGTTCTTCAGCGTGAGCGAGTCAGCTCCGTTCGCAATGACCACGTCCTGCCCGACCTGCGAAGCGTGGTTGAGAACGCTGGCAAAGTCACTGAACGCACTCTTGCTGAACTGGATCGTATCGTGCGAGGGCCCGGAAGCAGCGAAGTCCTTGATGACATCCTTACCGAAATTCGCAGCGAACACGAACGTGTCTGGATGACCCTTGCCGACGAACAAGTCGTTGCCCGATGTGCTCGTCAGCGTATTGCTGCCTGTCGAGCCAAGGATCGCGCTACCCGAACTGGCCGTCGTGTGACCGGCACTGTCGACCCCTACCGCTTTGAACGAGTGCACGGTGTCGGATACGGCAGACTTGCTCGTGAAGCTCCAGTTACCGTCGGCACCGGCTTTCGTCGTCCCGATATACGCCTTGCCGTCGTACATCTTGACTTGGCTGAATGCATCAGCAGTGCCTTTCACCGTAACTACATTGCTCGAGTTCGTGGTGAGCGAACTGAAATTCACCGCTGAAGCTGGAGTGGTTGGGGTCGTTGGCGTCGTCGGGGTCGTGCCCGGAACACCGATGGTGTGATCCCCGTTGAGATCCTGATGGAAAATATTCTCATACGATTGGACCGTTGTGCTGTTGGCAGCAAGAGCAACGCCGTGGGTCGGGTAGGACTGGAAGTTGCCCTGACTATCCGTAGTCCAGAAGGTGAACTGCCCACTTGAGTCTTTCCACGCAACATCGTAGCCGCCGCCATCCAGCTTGACTGAGCTGATTGGAATCCAGTCATCGAATTGGCCGGGAGTCACGGCGGCGCCGCTATATTTCAGCTCGGGGCCTGTCGCTCCGAGGAAATAATGGTTGCCGACCTCGACAAGGCCAGTCAATCCAGACGGCGTGGTCGATCCACCACCGATCACCGAATGGAAGGGCTGCGACGCGGCGCTGACATTGCCCGCAACGTCCGTTGCCTTCGCGGTGAGGTCGTGAGTGCCGTTCGACAGAGCGCTGGTAGTGACGCTCCAGCTACCATTCGCAGCGGCCGTACCGGTACCGACGACATTCGACCCGTCATAGACCTTGACAGTGCTGCCAGCCTCGGCCGTTCCGGACAACAGCACGTGATTGGTATCGACAACAGAGTTCGCCTTCAACGCCGGCGCGGTCGGCGCCGTGGTGTCGATGGTGACGGCAAGCGCTGCTGACGTCACGCTGCCGGCTTTTGCCGCCGGATCGGTGCTGCTGGTCGTAGCCGTGAAGCTATGAGCACCGTCCTTCAGCGCCGCGGTCGTCAGGCTCCAGTTGCCACTGGCATCGGCCTTGACCGTCCCGACCTGCGTGTTGCCGTCGAACACCTTGACCGAGGCGTTGGCCTGGGCGGTGCCTTTGAGCGTCAGCGTGTTGTCGTTGGTGATGTTGTCGCCGGCCTTCCCACTATCGTTCGAGAAGGAAACGATCTTGGGCGTCCCAGAAGGCTGCGTCGGCGGCGTCGTCGTCGGGCCACCGACCACCGGATCGACTACCTGCGAGGCAGCGCTGACATTGCCGGCAGCGTCAGTCGCCGTGGTCGTCAGCGTATGAGATCCGGCCGACATGGCGTTAGTAGTGATGCTCCACGTACCATTCGCGGCCGTCGTGCCGGTACCGACCAGGTTCGTCCCCTCATAGACCTTGATCGTGCTGCCCGCCTCGGCGGTGCCGGACAACAGCACCTTGTTCGTTTCAACGACCGAATCGCTCTTCACCACCGGGGCAGTCGGAGCAATATTGTCGACCGTCACCGTAAGCGCGGCAGAAGCGGCGCTGGTCTGACCGGCAGCATTGGTGGCCGTTGCCTTCAGCACATGCTGGGCGTTGGTCAGCACCGACGTAATATACTCCCAACTGCCGCTCGCATTCGCAGTGGCCGTACCGATCTGCTTCGTGCCGTCGAAGATCTTGATGGTGCTATTTGCCGCAGCGGTCCCCTTCAACTGAAGCGTGTTGTCGCTGGTAACACCGTCGCCGACTTTTCCTGTGTCGTTCGAGTACGAAGCGATCACCGGCGCATCAAGTGGCGAACTGGGAGGCGTGCTCGGACCTCCACCTTCCACCGGAAACGGCGGCGGGATGAGATCGCCCGGAACGAGCTGACCATTCACGATCGACGCGTAGCGTACGTTTTCCCACTGAGTGATGTGTATGGGCGCATTGACCGCCTGAAAGAGTAGCGGGCCGCCACCAAAGGGCCCCACAAAATACACGTCCTTGAGGGCTACCGTGATATCTTGTTTATCGGCAGCAACGCGCAGACCATACGGACCGCCTTCGAACATCACATTGTTCAGAGTGAGCGACCCACCATAATTATCCGCAATCCACACTCCCGCGGTTGCATTCGCGTTGTTGTGGGACACGATCGCCGAATTTGTGATGGTGATATTCCCGTTCTCGCCGGGAGCATAGGCCTGAATACCATCGGCGTGGTCGCCCGCCAATCCGGTTGTTTCAATGTACGAGTTATTGATGTTTATATCGCCGCCACCCCCAACGCGCACGCCTTCCCTTGAATCAATGCGGACGGTGTCGAGGTTGAACGAGCCCATGCCTCCGATGGACGCATCGCCGCTGTTCATGTCGCTAATACTTTTATTCGAGAGCGTCCCGCCGTTTGGTACCGAGGCGCCATTGATATTAGCAACGCCGCTAAACATCGGATCATTCCAGCTCAGAGGAATGCCTGCCATCTAGTTCTCCTGGTAAGCTTTTAGTTGTCCCTGGCACGTGTAGTTGTCCCTGGCACGTGCCCCAAATCTCAAATCTCGAGCGACGATACCCACGTGCGGCTCTGCTTGCGCAGCACCCGGAGTGGTCTTGATGGTCGGCAGAGGCTTTTTTGGGACGACATGACGGCCCACCCAAGGTGATTTCGTAGCCACCCCGGCTAAAGTCTCAGTGTGCTCGAAAAACCACAAGAAGAATAAATCCGGTGTTCTCAGCACCGCAACCATGGGCCTTACAATAAGGAGCGGTAATTTCGGCGCAGTTAATTCGATCGCGAAAAAACGCTGGTCTCGCGCAGTTCTTGCGCAGAGTAAATTTCGCATCAAGGTATTTAATAAGATCAAGGTGTTTAATAACATCCCATAGCCGCAGCATCGGTTCAATTTTCGTGCGGGGCGCGTTTCGCGGCACCGCAACGGCAAGCCTTCAAACATGCACTGGAAGGGTTACTGCGCCCGGCCGCCTGCCCACCCGAATCACCCCTATGGACAGTATCATCCTGCAGGCAAAAGTTGATTAAATGATCTGACCATCGAAAAATAGATGACCGCTGAAGAGACATCTGCCGAGGCGTTCACTCGGTTCGAAGAAATATATACACGGACGATCATTCCACCTGCCAAGATCAAGAACATATTCGTCGTGTTGATTTTCGGCTCAATTGCCGCCGGGCGATTTTGGAAGGGCACTCGAGATGCCGACGGAGCCCGCCGCAGTCCGGGCCACGCTTAAATCCTTGGCACGAGCTTAGAATTAAATAAGATATCGACTGCGATCGGGCGCGCGGATCAACCGAGCTGTTACGTGCCGGGCACGGCATCAGGCCGCCCCGTCTTGCCTTTTGCACCGTCCAGCAAACCAAAAAAAGCGACGCGTCCGGCCGACAACGAGCCTTTGAGCATATATCGCGCTGCAAACAACAGTCCGACTCCGAAATGGCAGATCCAGCGCCATCCCGCAAAGCGCCGAGCATAGAGAATGCTGTTGCGAGCAGATAGATAGATCGAAAGGTGCGAGCGCTTCTCGGGGGCAACGGCAGATCCGATGGTCGTCCCCCCAATGTGGCGAACGACAGCTTTGCTCGCGAAGCCGATGCGATGCTTTCCCCGCCGGCGCCCCCAATCCAGGTCTTCCATATAGAGGAAATAGTCCTCGGCCATGAGACCGACGTCTTCGACGAACGCTCGCGTTACCAGAACACACGCGCCACTTACGGCATCGATCCTGCCGAGGTCCTCGGCCGATGGTGCGCTGCCCGCTGGCGCATTCCTTCCTACGGCGACGACACGGCCCGTCACACGGGACCAATGCAGCCCGTAGTTGATGACCTTGTCGGGGCTGTTGTCGAAAACCAGGCTTCCGCCAACCATGCCAAATCCCTCAGCAGACTTGGCAATTAATTCAGACAGGCTACGGCTATCCACTTCGGTATCGGGATTGAGGACAAGCGCTGACCCCCAGTCGGGGACGCCGAGCAATGGCTCAAGCCACGCGTTGACGCCGCCTCCGTACCCGAGATTTTCGGTCGCGAGCCCAACTCGGACGACATTCGCGCGGGCCTGGAATCGGCATTTCGTCACTGAGACCAGTCGTTTCTGTGGCTGGTCGAGACTGTCCGACGCCTCGGAAGTTCGTTGCAACGTTCGATCCTGTCCCACGAGCGTAGCCAGTAACCTTCCGTAGGCTGCCTCCCCGCCATTTTCACAAATGAATATCTCAAAGTGATCCCAATCCGAACGAGCGAGCGACTTCAGGCAACGATCGACATCATCGGCATTGCAGTATGAGACGATGATGACAGCAAGTTTGATGCTAGCGGTCGACATAGCCCGGACACCTTCTCATTTGCTGTCGACGTTGACGAACGACCGTCACCCACTAAAGACCTGCGCATGTTCGAACGCAGCCTTCGACAGACCCAGTCCCAGAAATTCTCTGATGGCAACGCCAAAATGCACTAAACAACTAGCCACATATTCATCATGTTTCGGCCTATGGACAACCCCAATCCTGGGACAGATGCCCATCTATAGGTCCGTCGGGCTGCGAGGTACGACTAATGTCATCGGAAAAAACAATGTCAGCGACGCCAACGGCAATCCAAGGCCAACGCTCCGCGAGTCAGCGCCAGTACAGCGCCGCGGATGTCGAAGTGATAGACAACTATCTGAACAAGGTCGAGCAAGAGCAGATGTATGAGTTCTTGCAGGGCCCCGGTTGGGGCTATGGCGCGCGTTCACATATGGGCAACGACGCCAGCCGTTACTGGTACAAGCACTTCGCCGGGTTCTGGGAGGTGCCAACTGCTGGGCTTGATCGACATACGCAGGCCGAGCAGGAGCTGCGCCAATACCCACTGGTTGAAGCAATGTGGCAGAAAGTGCGCGGTCAGTCGCGGCTGCTGCGCTGCTACGCCAACGGTTATCCGTCCGGAGCCGAGGGCGGGGTGCATAAGGACTCGATGGGGCCCGAGCACTATACGCTGCTCTATTATCCACATCTGCATTGGCACCCGGACTGGGCGGGCGAGACGTTGTTCTTCAACGAAGGCGGCGATGATCTGCTGTGCGCAGTGTACCCCAAGCCGAACCGACTTGTGAGATTTCCCGGTTGGATCCCGCATGTGGCGCGCGGCATCTCGCGCCTGTGTCCGTTGTTGCGCATCACGCTGATGTTCAAAGTCTCATTGGCAAACTAGCCGATTAGAACAGCATCTGGCCAGTTTGATACGGCTCCGGAAAAGCCGCACGAACAGGGCCTCGATAGCGGCCGGAACATGGGCTATCCTAGGATAACGCGTCGCCGTCCAGGCGCTTCGAGGCGCTTATCTGCTACGAGATATCCGAGCTGGATGGCGGTGCAGAGATTCGGCAGAAAATCCTGCCTTAGGAGCGTCCCATGCGGTACCTGATAAGGCTGGCGCTATTGCCGGCCGGGGCAGTTATTGCCCAACCGACCGTCACATCGACGCCGAGTGAAGCTGCGCAGTCGATGTGCCGAGATTCCTCGAGCGCGATACTCTCGAGCCACACACCGGCTGATAAGGCGGGGGACGCTTGCAATAAGCACACCTTGGGGGCTCCCGAGCCAGTCTTCGAGACGCGCCCGGGCGGCTATCGTATGACCGCAGAGGTGCGTGGGGGGGCCGTTCCTGGCCCGACGCCCGGCCCTACGCCTCATCCCTCGCCTGATCCGGCGCCAAGCCCTGCCGAGGTCCCGCTGAGCTTCAACGATCCGGTCTATGCCAACGTCACGAGCGGCACGACCAATATCGCCCTGCCGCCGGACTCCTCCCGAACAGACTTGTCGATCATTGAGAACTCAGGGGACCCGACGATTACCTGCCTTGGCTCCTGTAATCTCACGCGGGTTCGTATTCAGTCGCGAGAAGGCGTTCGCTGCAAGAGCGGCAGTATCAATCTGACGTGGGTCTATATCGAGGCTACGGGGGTGGAGAATGACCATGCGGATGGATTGCAGTGCTATGCCCCGGGTTCCACGGGCACGGTCACGGTCAAGAACTCGACGTTCAAGATGGCCGGTGTCACGACCGCGGGTTACTGGTCGGCCGACGATTGGCGAGGCTCACACGTGTTGGAGAACGTGCTGTTCGAAGGCGGCACTTTCGGACTCCGCATCCCCGCAACCGGTGGCTCCTCGGTGAGCCTGAAGAATGTCTATTTCGTGCGTGGTTCGTTCCTGTACGGGGCTTTCCGGTTCGACGTAGTCAACGGCCAGCGCATCAACATCGCGCAATGGGAGAACGTGCGCTGGGCGAGTTGGCAGGGCGATCGGCTCGTCCTGGGAAACCTCATCCCGCGGCCGCGGCTGTAGGCGACTGCAATCGTAGACCTCCGTCCGGGTGGTTCAAAGTTCGATCCCAGCTCATAATCAAGAGGCTAGCCGCGGGGAGTAATGTCGAGTAACCTGCTCTCGTCAAACACCCGGTGCACACTCGCGCCGGACGGCTTAGGATTGTCCAATGGCTGCATTTTGGCGTGTTGATTTTTCCAGTATTAATTCGGCCCTTTACACACCTTCCCTCTCCAAAGCCCATGTTTTAGCGCAACGCGCCTATCTGCGATCGGTTCGCGCGCTGAAAGAGCACAGAAAATTCGAGACTTATTTCGGCGCAAGGCTTTCGGGCAATCTCTCTGATTATATTCCTGCACGCATTTTCTCGTTTGGCGTGTGGGAACCTAACCTGAGCCGTTTCATGGAACGCAAGATCGGCCCGGAAACCTGCGCCGTCGACGTTGGCGCTCACATCGGATATTTCACCCTGCTGATGTCGAAGCTGGCACGCGAAGTGGTCGCCATCGAGGCCTCGCCCCACAATTACCAAGAGCTGTCTCGGCACGTCGCCGAGAACGGGCGACGCAACATCACTGTGGTCAACAAAGCCGTGGCGGCTTCCCGAGGCCAAATGAAATTGTTCGAATCGAAATTCGGCGGTTCGAACACCGGCAACTGTTCTCTCATCGCGCCCCGAGACGGCAGTAATTATTCGATGATCCAGACCGATACGCTCATTGGCATCCTCGGTGATAGAGCCAAGCGCGTATCCTTCATCAAAATTGACATCGAAGGCGCAGAGCGGCCCGTTTTGGAGGAGATAATTCGCAACGCGGATGCTTTCGATAGATCACTGACCGTCGTTGCTGAAGTGAGCGATCAGAATCTTGACCTCATCGAGAGCTTTTCTGCAGCCGGATTTAAGTGCAGCGTCCTGGATAATTTCTATGAGTTCGACGCCTACCTCTCCGGTCGTATCGATGAACCGCGACCATGGAACGGAAGTAAGCGTGCTTCTGCTGACCTAATATTCGAGCGTACGGCCTAGGGCCTGTTAGGATTCATCGGAGCTTGTCACGGCGGTAGCACGCCCGCTGCGTCGAAGCGCTGCCCCGGCAGGAGCAGGAAACCCACCAGATTGCCGAGCGCATCGAACGGCCGATGGCTTTGAGTCCCCCCCCCCCTTGCGCCCTGTCCGTAGCGACGGACCTTGACGAGGGTGGCGCCGACCAGGGCATATTCCGTGCCCAGTTTGCCGGAGACCGCCTCGAACAGCCGTTTCTAGGCACCGCCTTCGCCGGGACCGACCGAGCTCTCGCCGGACTGCGGGCGCGAGACGGAATAAGCGTTTTGCGCGGACGAGGCGGAAGCGACACCGTTACGGAAAGGCCCTGCACCGGAACAGGACGAGGTCCCGGCTCAAGTCCGCCGCCTTCTGTTTAGCTACAGCCCTGCTTCACGCCGCCTGCCGGGAAGAACAAGCGCTGGTGTGGCTATAAAGCCAACACACAATCAGCGGCATCGGGGTTAACGCGAAAACCCATGCCGCCCGGGGTTTATCATCTCGCCACACGCCTCTTTTTAATATTTAATCCGCGATTAAATATCGGTTGATTTCCGATTTTATTTAAATATAGTTTTATCACCTTTTAAATAGTCCCATTAAAAGCCAAGAGATTAGACATGGATGCGCTCGTTCAAAGTCCGTCCCGCTCGGCATGGGACAGCTCAATTCTGGACAAGAAAGAAAAGGCTCGCTTAGACAGCGCGAGCAAATACAGGATTTGCGTCTTCGGGATCGGTTACGTCGGCACGGTATCGGCGGCCTGTCTTGCACGCGACGGACATGATGTCGTGGCAGTCGATGTCAATCAGGACAAGGTCAGTGTTCTGAACCGTGGACTATCGCCGATCATAGAGCCAAAGCTCGCTGAAAGCATTAGCTCCGGTGTCAGCGCCGGCCGGCTCAAGGCAACCACCGATTCCTCGGCCGCTGTCTCGTCGACGGACATTTCATTGGTCTGCGTTGGAACCCCCTCGCAGGAGAACGGATCGCTGGAAACATCATTCCTCACGCGGGTGGCGCAGGAGATTGGAGAAAGCATCCGCAAGACCACGAACTTCCATTCCGTCGTCATGCGCTCGACGATGCTACCGGGCACGATGGAAAACATCGTCATACCCATTCTGGAGCGGTCGTCCGGCAAGAAAGCGGGGCAAGATTTCGGGGTCGCCTATCTGCCCGAGTTTCTGCGGGAGGGAACGGCCATAGCCGACTACGATGATCCTGGAACCATTGTCATTGGCGTCGACGATGATCCGCTTACGCTTCGGCGCCTCATGCAAATTCACGAGCGATTCGCGGTAACGCCCCTGGTCCTGTCAATTCGGGCCGCCGAGGCAGTCAAATATGCAAACAATGCCTGGCACGCGACCAAGATCAGCTTCGCGAACGAGATGGGATTGCTTTGCAAGGCGATGGGCGTCGATAGCCACCAAGTCATGAACGTCCTGGTCGCCGACAAGAAGCTGAATATCTCGCCGGCATACCTCAAACCAGGGTTTGCATTTGGCGGGTCCTGCTTGCCAAAAGACGTGAGCGCTTTGCGCTATGCAGGACGAAATGTCGACGTTGACACGCCCCTGCTCGACGCCGTGCTCCAGGCGAACGAGAACCAAATTCGCAGCGCTTTCCGACTTGTCGCCGCGACCGGGAAACGGCGCATCGGACTCGTCGGGCTGAGCTTCAAGCCGGACACGGACGATCTGCGCTACAGTCCGATGCTCGAGATTGCCGAAAGGTTGATTGGTCGCGGCTACGAGCTCGCAATCTATGACTCGAACGTTCGCCTGTCTCAGCTCACGGGGGTCAACAGGGATCACCTGACAAGTCGCCTGCCGCACATTGCCTGTCTGCTTCGGGAGAAAATGAGCGACGTCGCCGCCTTTGCCGACGTTCTCGTCGTGGGGAACCGCAAGGAGTTTCTGAAGAACTCATTGGTTTTGAACGGCCATGACAAAGTAATCATCGATCTTGTACGCATCTCGCCGGAAAAGCAGACCGGAGACGACTATCGCGGCATTTGTTGGTAAGTCGCTGGGACAGCGATCATGACACTGGCAACGGTCGTTGAGGCGACGCGCAGCGTACGCCGGCGGAGAATCCTGATCATTGTCGAAAATCTTCCCGTTCCGTTTGATCGCCGGGTCTGGGCGGAGGCGCAATCATTGCACAGGGCAGGTCACGAGGTTTCGGTGATCTGTCCCCGTGGACCGTTCGCAGAAACTCCGTTCGAATCGATCGACGGCATCGATGTTTACCGCCATCCGCTGCCAATCGAGGCCAAGGGCAAGCTCGGCTATCTTGCCGAATACAGCAGCGCGCTATGGTGGGAGTTCGCCTATTCGCTCAAGGTGTTTTGGGGGCGCGGTTTCGACGTGATTCACGCCTGCAATCCGCCAGATCTCATTTTCCTCGTCGGGGCGTTCTACAAGTACCTGTTCGGCAAGAAGTTCGTATTTGACCATCATGATCTGAACCCCGAGCTGTTCGAGGCAAAGTTTGGACATCGCGGACTGATGTGGAAGGTGCTTGTCTTTCTCGAGCGCCTGACTTTTGGCCTGGCCGACATTTCCATCGCCACCAACCGGTCCTACGCCAACGTCGCTGTCCAACGCGGCAAGATGGAACCCGATCGCGTGTTTGTCGTCCGCTCGGGGCCAAATCTCGCGCGCGTGCGTGAGCTCGCCCCCGATAACACATGGCGCAACGGCCGGCCGCATCTGGTCGCCTACGTCGGCGTGATCGGGGAGCAGGAAGGCATTGACCTTCTGCTAGAGGCGGTTCGGCACATCACGTCCACATGTCAACGTACCGACATCCAGTTCGTTATCATGGGCGCAGGGCCGAGCCTGGAGCAGCTCAAAGATACATGTGTACGGATGCGACTTTCGGAATTTGTCACTTTCACCGGCAGGGTCGACGACACGACGCTGTTCAAGGTGCTTTCAACTGCAGACGTCTGCGTCAATCCGGATCGTCCCAACGCGATGAACGACATGTCCACCATGAACAAGATCATGGAGTATATGGCGCTCGGCAAGCCGATCGTGCAGTTTGATCTGGTCGAAGGACGGGTGTCGGCCCAGTCTGCTTCTCTCTATGCGCGCAACCCCGACACGGCCGATTTTGGTGACAAGATCCTCGAACTCATCGACGACCCAGATCGTCGCCGCGAGATGGGTATGTACGGACGCAAGCGTGTGCGCGACGAGCTGTCGTGGGAGCACGAAGAGCCGAAATTGATTGCGGCTTACGACGCTCTTTTCAAATAGCGCTTTCCCCAGGTCGAAAGAACCACGATTCCGCGTCCCACCTTCCGGCAGGCCTGACCGAGTCAAATTGACTGTCTTTGTTATTGCCGGCTTTGGGAAGGCTCGGCTTATCGATGCCGCCAGCGCATCAGTTGGCGATAGAGCCCCAGCCTTGTGCTGACCCTCCAGGCAACACCACGCATCGCATCCGGATCGCGCAAGTGCTGGCGCATGTAGTCCGCATCCATGTTGTTCGTCAGACATAGGCGGGAATAGAGAAAAGGTTCAAATCCCCGATGATAACCAAGCTGGATTGTAAAGAGGTGCGTGTAACCGGCCTTCAGAGCCGCGTCCCAAACCCGTCGGGAAAAGCGCCCGTATGGGAAGGCGAAAAGAGTAACCTGTTGCCCGAGGCGATCCTCCAGCATCGACTTCGACACCGTAAGCTCGCGACCGAGTTCGACGTCCGAGACAGTAGTCAAATCGACGTGGGCCATGCCATGGGAGCCGATCGCAACGCCGTTCCTGCCCAGTTCCTCAATCATCTCCCAGCTCATACGTCCCGGCGAGCCCACAAAATCCACCGGGATAAAAGACATGAAACCCGGAATCCGGCCGGTCTTCACGTAACGCGCATAGACATACGTGTAATCCGAGAGACATCCATCGTCGAAGGTCAGCAGGACCGAGCCGGTACGGCTGGCTTTCGGATTGGGGCAATACTCCAGAAAACACTGAGGCGAGACCAGCCTGTCCCCGCAAAGCGCGAGATGCGCATCGAATGTTTCATGCGTCAGGCACCACGCATTCGAAGGCGACGCTTCCACCAGCTCGTGATAGTTCAGAACAATCATAACGTTTGTATCAGATCTGAGACACGCCGGCTCCAGGCCTGCCAGTTCAGCCGGACTTCGAAAGCGTCGCGGCTCGATTGTCTCAGGCGTGCCAGCCGTTCCGGGCATGCAAAGGTCTCGGAGATGACCGTCGCATAGTCCTCCTTCGTCGCATCCGGCGGCAACAAGATGCCTGTCTCCCCATCGCGGATAGCACCGGGCACGCCACCCGTGGCCGGCGCGATGCTCGGTACGCCGTGGGCCGCAGCCTCGCAAAATACGATACCGTAGCAATCTGCCCGGGTCGGCAGCAGAAAGAAATCCGCGTCGCGATAGAGTTGATCCAGTCGATTGCGCTGTTCGCGATCGTTCTTATTGAGGAAAGGAATGATTGTCAGGCCATCCTGGGTGACAGGTTTGGACGGCGTGCATCCGCAGATCACGAGCTCAGCGTCTACGCCCCTGCCCCTTAGTTCAGCGAGGGTTGCGACCGCGATGTCCGCGCCCTTCTCTTTCCAGTTGGCACCAATGAAGAGGAGCCGGCACGGACCTGGCTTGCGGCGGCCCAGCACAGAGGTACGATCCGGCGCTTCCTCGAGGTTGGCACCCCACGGAATGACATGCACGCGCGCACGGTCGACGCCGTAGTCCCTAACCGCAGATTCCGCGGCCCATTCCGAGGGGTAGAGGACCAGATCCGCGCGCGCGATCGTGTTGCGTTCCAGGCGTTCAGCAATCTCCCGAGCGTTACGCGACAGGTTCCGATAGTTGGGATGGTAGTTCTCGACAAGTCGAAAGGTCGCGTCGGACGCATAGACGAGGGGAACGCCTTCAGGCACATTCCAGGCGAAGTTGGACCCGGCGGGCGCGAAGACGACATCGGGCGAGACGGCGCGGATTTTGCGTGCTGCGTCCGCCGCATACTGTGCAACAACAGGCCCCGCATGGAATGGGGAGAGGCCCCGCCTGCGAAAGGTGCGGCAAAGTCTGGAATACGTCTTGTAAAGAGGCAGGATCGGTGCGTTCAGGGGACCGATATGGACCACCTCATGACCTTCGTTTGCGAGCGATTTCGACATGTGAAATGGGGTGCCGGACCAGAACCTGACCTCGCTTGCATCACCGATCGTGGCGAAGGCGATCCGCCGCGCTGCCTGGCCGCCGGAGGGGTGGCAGTGATTCATTTTATTCCCTTACACACGGGCGCAACCGGCAGATCGTACCAAAAGCAATCATGGCACTCTTCGAAAAGGTACGCTCCACTCTTCCCGCGTTGATTCAATGACAGGAACCTTCGGAGAATTAAAACATATTAAATATCAGACATCGCAATAATTATCAAATCTATTTAATTCGATTACCGCCGACATAGCGATCCGCTAGCGGCCTCCTCCGCGTGGCAGGGCGCCATGGCCTCGCAGGCAAACACCCTCTGATAAATCGATCACACCCATGTTTCCGCCGCTCGTGCGGCTCTATCGCGCAGTACCGCGGTTTCCGCGAGGTTCGCTCGCATGCCGGCAAAGACGGCGATAAGGATCCAACAGATGCCCCAAAAATGCACCATGAACCCTAGAAAAACGACGGTCGTCATGACAATTCCGAGCGCCACCGATAGCCGTCCTTCTTCGGGAGTAAGGTGACGCGATTTATCGATCGAACCAAGCCCGCATGCACCCACAATTGTCAAAAGGACCAATATGCTTCCGGGAATTCCATATGCCATTGCAGTGGCAAGCCAAAAAGCATCCACGCTCTCACTCAAGAGCGCGCCGTGAGACTGCCAATTCCAGTCTCCGTTCACACCAATTCCGAAGATCGGCGAACCGAGTACCACACGCCCCCCCACCTCCCAGATCGCTTGACGGTACCAGGCCGCCTCCGGACTTACTCCGCAAAGGCGTACAAGCGTTACGACAGGGTTGCCTGAGAAAGTGAAGACAGCAACGAGTACGGCACTCACACACAGTCCGACCAATTTCCACCGAGCTGTAAAGCGAGGGGTCGCAGCATAGAAAATCGCCAGCGCAAATCCGATCAGATAAGCCAGCAATGGACTCCGCGCCTGCGAAAACAACACACCGATGAGCGCGATACCTGCAACAGCCCAGCCGAATACTTGAAGCCTAAACGTCGTGAAAGCCAAGGTCCCGAACCAAGCGCAAATGGCACCGAATAGTATCGAATGCTCCAGCGGACCCATGGCTCGAATAACACCGTCCCTATACAGCGTCTCGGCCTTCGTCGCTAATGCGCCTTCATAGCTGAATTTCACATAACCAGTAATGCCCTTGATGAACTCATAGGTGAACAGTTTGTCATTCAAAGGGTCGAGAAGACCGACACAGATAACCAGAACTGCCAGCTTGCAGCTGAAGCGTGCGACTCGCACGGAGCTATCGCCAGGAGTGAGATATCGGAAGGTCAAATATGCGCCAGTGAATACAATTGCGTCGATTCCCGCCCCTTTGAGACCCGTAAAACCGGCCGTCACGGTGGCAGCCAGCATCATCCAAACACCCGCAACCGGGGCCACAATATCTGATGGGACGCACACTACAGTTCGCGTGCTTGAGAGCCGCGATATCGCCGCGATCGAGGACACAAAAATCAGCACTCGAGCGACCGAGAGGCGAAAATCACCGATGAAGAAAGATAGGCCCTCGGGCAGAAAAATCGCGACCAGTAATAGTTTCAGATATAGCTCATTAAGTGAGAGCGAGCTCCCTGCCGTACGCCCACCCAGACCTTTCTGCCGATCCTGCAGATAGGCAAGTCGAAAACCCGGATCCAATTCTAAGCTTCTGCGGTTCAACGCCGATACCTCTAATGCCCAAGACATCTCGCAAAAAAGAAGCAGCGCTCAAAATTAAGTCGCCGCATAAGGCGACAGTTCGGTCTGAAGAAGCGCTTCATTTCGTCGTTTCCAAGGGAATAGCCAGGAAGTTACGACGTAGGCGCTTCGCTACGCTGGGTGAAATCAGCGCGTAAATAAGCGCCTTGTAATAGTGCGGATCCGCGGGGTGCAAACAAGCACATTGCCAACCCGTCCTCAAGGCCGACAAACGACGGTTAGACCGACGCCAATCCAACACGCTCCTCATAAAATGGGCGGCGATGTTGTTATCCGATAAACTGTTGCGAGAGCCGTGGCGGCTATCCTCGCATTCCGGCTCGATCCGTAAACCTCGCCGCTCGCACGCTCGCCTGTATGCCTCAACCTCAAACTGCTTACGCCACGATGGCGCACGTCGGGTAAGTGAATTGGGAAGTATGCGGTACGAGTAAAGGCACTCGCCCAATACGATCATTGGATATACTTCCCCAATTCTCAATATGTAATCGTAGGTCTCAGCAACCTTCAACGAGGGCTCGAACCGCATATCGCCGACCAATGACATTCGGAACATTCCTGTCGGATCAAGAGCAGGCATTCGAAAGGCCCCAATCTCGGACTGGCAGTCGTCCTCGCTCATCGGCGCAAACACCGGCGCCATGACTCTTCCGTTAATGATAAGCTCGTTACCGCAGAATACGGCAGCCAAATGCGGCTTGTTGAGCAGCGCACGAACCTGCCTTTCGATTCGCGTTGGATGACTGATGTCGTCCGCGTCTTGAATGGCGTAAAACTCGCCGCGGATCTGATCGAGCGCTCGATTGACAGCCACAGGCTTGGTTGAATTCGCCTGGTGAAGCACGCGAACACGCTGGTCGGCCAGCAGGTCTTGAACTGAGTTGAAGCAGCCGTCCGTGCTGCCATCGTCGATAATGAGGATATCCAGATTTTTGTAAGTCTGATCAATTATACTCAACAGTGAAGGCCGCAAATACTCCCCTGCATTGTAAACGCACATCACGACAGTGACGAGGGGACCTTCAGCCACTCCTTCAGCTTTGGGCGGATATGCTTGGGATGCCATGAATAGCTCCTGGTCAATCGGGTCCAGCGCTCGCCTTCAACACATTATCTAAATTAACCGACAATTATTTAATTTGGACAACGCCGATTTTATCCAATATATTATTATAATGCAACAAACGCTCAGCCGGAGCGTTAATCGGCATCCCGGTGAACATCATGGTGCGGGCCACGGCCCATCGAGATCGACAGGTGGGGCGAGCGAGCACCTTCGGATGAATAGGCTGCAAAGTGACAGAGCCCGTGCCCGATCGACGGAGCTGGGCAAAGCGACCAGGCAGAAAGCGGCGGCATTGGCGAACGCGTCAGTTTCACCGCGACCATTATTGCGACGACCACTACATCCGTTACGGCTTCTCCGATGCTGGCTGAGCCGGATTCGAACCCCTGGAGTGGCTAGGTACTCGAGATGATTTGTAAAGCTTGCTTGTCAGACGGCGAGCATCGCCGCCACGTATTTACCGAGATGATGTTTGGTACAGGAGAGCGGTTTGAATACCAGGAATGTATCGATTGTGGGACGATCCAGCGCCTGGCGGATGTCGCAGACGAAGGTCGCTTTTACCCCGATGGGTATTATTCATTCGCCAAGCCTTCGCGAAATTCGCGGGTCATCGCAATCAGGGACGCGCATGCACTCGGCATCAAAAGCATATTGGGAGCCGTAGCATCCTTTGTGAGGTACGATCCTATCGTGGGGGTCATCGGAGATTTTAAGATCGATCCTAGCTCTCGGGTGCTGGACGTTGGCTGCGGTTCCGGGAAACTTCTTCATAGAATGTCTGCGGCAGGGTTCACGAATCTTACTGGAGTAGACCCTTACATTTCCAAGCCGACATCAGGTGCCGTGACGATTCATAAGTCGGATCTTCAGAGCCTGTCCGGCGAGTTCGATTTCATCATGTTCAATCACTCGTTAGAACACGTCCCTGATCCGGGCCAAAGTCTTGACAATGCAAGAAGGCTACTCGCACCCGGGGGCCGCATTCTGGTTCGCATCCCAACTTCGTCCTCGCAAGCATGGATGGAGTACGGCCCGAATTGGGTGCAACTGGATGCACCGCGCCACATTGTGATTCCCTCCCGCAAAGGAATGAACGCATTGGCGGAGCGCTGCGGCCTCTCTGTCAGACAATCGATTGATGATTCTACTGCGTTTCAGTTCTGGGGAAGCGAAATGTACCGGAAGTCTAAGCCGCTCACATCGTCCGGGCCAAACGATGTGTTTAGCCGTCATCAGTTGAGAGGGTTTGCCAAACGAGCGGCAAAGCTAAATATCGAACAACAGGGAGATCAGGCAGCTTTCCTGTTGACCGCTGCTTAGGCTGAATGGCCCGAATCGCAAACTCCTGCCCCTCCGACGAATGACTAGAGAGGAAACTGCTCGATTATTTGAGGCTACTCTGATCAGCCTGACGATCAACCATAGCGTCCGAGCGAGCTGATTTGTCTTGTCTCGCCTTCTGGAAGCGCTTGATGTGGGACCAACCGATACGCAGCGTAGCTTCCATTCTGTCCATGGCGTTGCGCGGGAACCGCGTGCGGCTTCGAAACGAGTCGTACAACGCGGCATTCGCGTTTGGAACGCCAGGTCTCCAAGGTTTGTTCCAGGTCGTGAAATGAACTATGCTGGGCTTGTGTTCGCCAGCCAGTTCAGAGACGTCGAGCTTCTCGTTGTAAGCGAGATAGTTCCATCGGGAATCGAGCTTTTTCCAAAAGCCGTCGCACGCAACATTCAGTGCGTCTTGATCCGAGTAGGGAGATCCAGGACAGCGCTTGAGATAGTCTAACGCTGTTTCGACGATCTGCGCCTTTCGCCATTGGTGCAGGTCTATCAGAAGTACACCGGCGTTAAAGTAGTCCCGCACGCGAGGTACCGGTAGGCGAACGGTTTGATTTTTAATCTGAGAATCGAGACGGTCCAAAACCGCGCCAAGAACATTTCCCTCCAGATCTGTTGCCCAGAGCGCCTGCAAGTCATCAAGAGCAAGAAGGTCGCAGTCTAGATACAATACCTTGGAGACCGTATCCGGGAAAATACGCGGAATGAGGAATCGAGCGTAGGTGATTTTGGAAATGTAACTAATCGTCGAGAACTCCTGGAACATTCCCAAGTCCACCTCGATCCATCGGATCGACGCAGAACCATGCGGAAGGGAGTCCAGTATCCTCCTTCGAATACGCTCGGAAAGCCCATCGGCAAGCACATGAAACTCGAGCGGCTCGCCGCTTCTATCCGTTTCCACAATCGACCGCAGGGTCGTGGCAAGCGGCATGGCATACCGCTTGTCACAGGCGAGCACGATTGGACCTCGTATCTGTTTTGACTCCATCTAATGACCTACATGGTTCCCGGAAGAGAAACGGCCGCTATCGACCTCGGGTTGATGCTGACTCTTCGGCGATTGCAATGCCCACCCCAATAGCTTGCCCGGCGTCCTCCTGATGACGGACAAAGCCCATTGACGGCCGCCCTCGCCCGGAATCTTCAGCAATCGCCATAGCGGCGGCAAGTAACGCAGCCGGCGATCCATAGCCATCGCTTCGCGCATGAGGCCGAGGCCGTCATTGAAGCGTCCCCGTCGCAGCAGCCCGATTCCCCGATGGAATATTCGCTCGGCCAATGCACGACGAGCTGAACCTTTCAAGTCACGCGAGGTGCCGAGACGATCCCCGTATTCATCGAAGAAGCTCTCAAACGCGAGTTGACATTGTCGATAGTCGGATATGATTTCGGCAAAGTACGCGTTAGACATTGCAGTTGAGTGCCTTCGATAGATTGCCTGCACCGCATGGATGCGCGCCACCGAGCCGCTCGCCGCGAAACGAAGCCACATCTCCATATCACCGCTGTGCGGCAACGATGCTCGATAGCCGCCGATCGCTTTTTGCGTACTCGTTCGCGCAATAGCGGTAGGCGTCCAAACAAAGTTCGTCGCGGTCGCACACATCTCTTCCAAGAGCTCTTGGCGAGCCCACGTGTAGTTCTGCTTCGGTTCGATATTCGGGATCGGAGAATCATCATTCCAATTGACGCATTCGCCATGCGTGAGAACAATGTCCGGATTTTTGTCCATGACTTCGACAGCGCGTTCGAGTGCGCCGGCAACCAGCAAATCATCCGCAGACAGCAGAAGGAAGTAATCGGCCGAGGCCCAGGCAATTCCCTCATTGTATGTGCCGATATGCCCCTTGTTCTGCTCATGCGCGACCACGGTCACTCGGGAATCGTCTCGCGCCAATTTTCTCGCCACCGAGAGCGAATTATCGGACGAAGCGTCGTCGATGATCAGCACGCGAAGATCTGCGACGGACTGCCTGAGAACGCTCCCCACGCAGGCTTCGAGGAACCGCCCGTAATTGTAACAGGGTACAACGATATCAACTTTGGCCATGCGCCTGATTCCCTGAGCCCAACCGAAATGATCGGCGTCACCGGCGCAACTGCCGGCTCGCGACATCGACACGATCTATTTAGACTTGAAGTTCCTTCTTCAAGGTCTCTGCAATCAGCACCTGGTTCTCGTCAGTCATCTGAGCGTACAGTGGCAGCAGGATCGAGTGATCCTGCGCAAGCTCCGATTGGCGAAGGTCGTGAGGCTGCTTGTCATTCGAGTAGGGCTTCTCGCGATGCGCACACATGATGCCGCGCCGAGTTGCAATTCCCTTATCGAGAAATCGCTGCATCAACACCTTCTGATCCACGCGATCCGGCAGTCTGATGCAGTAGCTCTGCCAGTTCGAACGAGCCCATTGCGGTTCGAAAGGCAAGATCAATCCCTCGATGTTACCGAGCAGTTCCGTGTAGCGCAAGGCAAGCGAGCGACGGCGCGCGACAAGCTCGGAGAGCCGCTCAAGTTGCTTGCGGCCGACCGAGGCCTGGATATCGGTCATGCGGTAATTGAAGCCCACCATCAGATAGTCTTCGAAAATCACTTGCGCCGAGCCATGGCGCACTGTGTCCGGCACGCTCATGCCGTGCTGGCGCAGCAGTCTGAACTTTCGATCCAGCTCCGCGTCCGCGGTGGTGAGCATTCCACCCTCGCCGGTCGTGATGACCTTGCGGGGGTGGAACGAAAAGCACGCGATCAGGCCGTGCGGCTTGCCGATCCGCTCCCAGTGGCCGTTCACGCGGACCTCGCTGCCGGCGGCACAGGCCGCGTCCTCGATCAGGATGACGCCATGACGATCGGCGATCGTAGCGAGCGCCGCGAGATCACAGGGCATGCCCATCTGATGAACGGCGATGATCGCACGCGTGCGCGATGTGATCGCCTCGGCTACCCGATCTGGGTCTATGTTGTACGTGTCCGGGTCGATATCCACGAACACCGGAGTTGCGCCACAATATTTGATGCAGTTGGCTGTTGCGATGAAGGAATGACTTGCGGTAATCACCTCGTCGCCTGGCCCGATGTTTGCCGCTGTCAAGGCCACGTGCAATGCCGTCGTGCAGTTCGAGACCGCGCACGCATGAGGCGCACCAACCAGAGCAGCGAATTCCCGCTCGAACGCAGCAACCTGTGGCCCCTGCGAAACCCAGCCGGATAACACGGCCTCGCGAGCCGCGTCGGCCTCCTCCTTGTCAAGAAGCGGAATGGCAATCGGGATCATTGCGCCCTCATTTGAGTGAATCTGCGGTTAGCGCTGCACGAGAAGTCTCATCGCGTTGCCAGAGATGGGCTCCACTTCGGGAAGCCATGCTCGCCCTGCGCCGGGCAACAATGTTGACACAACAGTAGACCAGTAATCCGGGCCACAAGTGAGGCTCTTTGAACAGTGCAACGAGCGTCCGATGATTGGCTTCCGCTTTGTTGACGCGCAGTTCGGGAAAGCGCTGGACGAGCTCGAATATTCCCCTGTAGGCACGCGTTCTGACCGCGATCAGTTGCAGCACAGTGCGTGGGGGGAATACCGTGGAGCTGACGTAGGGTAGTGTCTCCCGCTCTCCTGGTCTGAACTGAAGGCAAACATAGGTATCATCAGCAATGACATCCGGAAACTGGCCGAATCGCCTGCGCCCCGCCTCGGATAAGGCGTAGACGCCAGACCCACCGATTCCCTGGCGCGAAGATGGCAGCCGTGACCGAATTCCGTAGTATTTGCGGACCAGCCAGGAACAGCCCGTCACATTGATCTCGGCGGTAGGTGCCGCCGCCAAAACGTCGCCTCGCTCGAGGCGTTTCGCCAGAGCTCGAACGGCGTCAAGCGACAGAACAATATCGGCGTCAGCATAAATCCTAGGAAACCCATTTGAGATTTGATCACCCAGATTCAGCGCGTGGGTTTTGCTTGCGATATCCGACTCGACAACATGGACGGCCGGACTGAAGCGCCGGGCGACGTTCGCAGTGTCGTCGGTACACCCGTTACAAACGACAACCACGCCGATTTCGTCCGAAGCCGGGTCGGTGACCCACTGGCTCAGCGTCCGCGCAATCACGGAACTCTCGTTGTGGGCCGGAACGACGATCGAAATCATGGCTAGCCGGGTCGGAATGGATCAAACTCGCCCGCGAGCAGCGGCAGTGCGATCGGCATCACGAAGCCACCGCTTCTTTCTGGCGCGATGGCTCGAGCGATCCGCGTTCGACTCGCCACCATTTCACAAGATCGGCAAGTCCCTGCTCAAGCGGCACACTCGAGCGGAAGCCGAGCAGGCGCTCCGCCTTTCCCGTCGAAGCCAGGCGGCGCGGCACCGGATTGACCGATCGCTCCGGAGCGAATTCCGGCGACAAGCCACGATGGCCCATCACCGAAGCGAGGGTCGTAGCAAGCTGCAACAGGCTGGTCTCGGTCCCGCTGGCGACGTTGAAAACCTGATCGGTGAGCTTTGCCCTCGCTCCCATAATGTTGGCGCGAGCAACATCGCGAACATGGATGAAATCCATGGTCTGCTGACCGTCGCCGAAGATAATCGGGGGCAGGCCCGCTTCCAGCCGCTCCATCCAGCGGATCAGCACCTCGGTATAGCGGCCATGGATGTCCATGCGGTCGCCATAGACATTGAAATAGCGGAAGGCGACGTAGTCGAGCCCGTGCATGTCGTTGAAGGTGCGCAGCAGCCCTTCGTTGAAGGCCTTGGCCGCCCCATAAAGGGTACGGTTGTCGTAAGGATTCTGCCGCTCCGTCGTGGGAAACTCCTCCGCCATGCCGTACACCGATGCGGAGGACGCGGCGATGACCTTCTGGACATTGTGCTTGACGCACATTTCGAGCAGATCGAACGTGGCGTCGACCATGACTTCCATGGCCAAGCGCGGCTCGGCGGCGCAATGGGTGATGCGGAGCGCGGCCTGATGAAAGACTATGTCGGCCGCCTGCACCAGCGCTGCCATGAGCTTGCCGTCGCGTATGTCTCCGTGGACGAGGCGCACAGGACCGCGCGAGACGGCGCGCTGAAGATTTTCGGGCCGTCCTCTCACCATGTTATCAAGCGCGACGATCTCGAGGCACCCTTCGTCGCACAACAGGTCAATGATGTGCGAGCCGATAAAGCCGGCGCCACCCGTAACCAGAATCCGCCTACCCTTCAGATCAGCCAAGACGCTCTCCTGTTGTTGGACCTCGGCAAGCAGACGTGCATGACATGCTGCTTTGACCGGGATGCCTTAGGCAGCCTCGACAAGTACCGCCTTCTGCAGCCGAGACACGACTTCTGCCACCTGGTCCGGCCGCAGTTCCGGATAGATCGGTAACGAGAGGAATTCGTTCGCCAGCAGTTCGGTGACAGGATAGTCGCCCGCGCGACAGCCAAGATTCGCGTAGGCCTTCTGCAGGTGAACCGGAACGGGATAGTGAATGCCCACACCAATTCCGCCCTCCTGCAGCGCCTTCAGCGCCTCGTCACGCTGGGGAAGCCTTACCGCGTAGACGTGGTAGACATGCCGGCTGTAGGTCGGCGCTCGGGGCCCTTCAAACGGAAGCTTCTCGAGCAGGGCATCATACTGCCCAGCAACTGCTCGCCGCCCCTCGGTCCAGGACTCGAGATGGTCCATTTTGACGGACAGCACGGCGCCCTGAATGCCGTCCATGCGGAAATTGTAGCCAGCGACAACGTGATTGTATTTGGATTCCTGCCCCCAATCACGGAGCAGCGAAATTCGTCGCGCGAGGTCAGGGCTGTTGGTAACCACCGCTCCGCCCTCCCCGTATGCTCCCAGATTCTTGCCGGGATAGAAGCTGAAGCAGCCGAGATCGCCGACGGATCCCGCGCGCCGGCCCTTGTATTCCGCACCATGCGCCTGCGCCGCGTCCTCGATGACGACGAGCCCGTGGCGGCGAGCGATCTGCATGATCGGATCCATGTCCGCCATTAGTCCGTGCAAATGCACAGGCAGTATCGCCTTCGTTCGCGGCGTGATCGCGGCTTCTATCAAGGCCGGGTCCATTGTCCAGGAGACCGGGTCGACGTCCACGAAGACCGGCTTGGCGCCGCAGTACAGGATCGCCGCGGTCGTGGCGACGAACGTCATCGACACGGTGATCACCTCATCGCCCGGCCCAATGTCGGCTGCGAGCAGCGCAAGATGCAGCGCCGAGGTTCCACTATTGACCGCGCGGCAGTGATCAACGTTGCAGTAAGCTGCAAAGCGATCCTCAAAGGCGGCGACGTCCGGCCCCAGAACAAATTGAGTGCTGTCGATGACCCGCGCAACCGCGGCATCAATCTGTGGCTTGATTTGGCGATACTGAGCCTTCAGATCCAGAAAAGGTATCAAGTGGTTATCCTCTCCGGGCCGCCCGGACCCAATAAATATATTAAATGATTATTCCAGATAAAATTAAATCATATAAATCGCACGATGAAAATAGCCGCACGAAGAAATTTGGGTTGAATCCAATCCTTGATTAACGGTCTGCGGCTTCTGCCGCGACGTGGCGCGGTTCACGAACCTGCGCGGGTACGCCAGCAACAATCGCCTGCGGTGGAACGTCCCTTGTCACCACCGAGCCGGCGCCCACGATGGCCCCAGCGCCGACCGTGACACCGCAGAGAATGGTGGCGTTGGAGCCGATGGATGCCCCTCGGCCGATGTGGGTTCGTTCGACCTTCCAGTCCGCAGGTCCCTGCAGCTTGCCGTCTGCAGTGGTTGCTCTCGGGTATTTGTCGTTGGTGAACATCACGCCATGCCCGATGAAAACCTCGTCCTCGATGGTCACGCCTTCACAGATGAAGCTGTGTGAAGATATCTTGCAGCGCGCCCCGATTTTCGCGCCGATCTGGATTTCGACGAAAGTTCCTATCCTTGTGTCGTCCCCGACCGAACAGCCATAGAGATTAACGAGATCCGGATGGAATATTCGGACGTCGCGACCGAGTTGAACGTCCTTTGCGATAGGCATCTGCTATCTCCAAGCTCTCAACAACCTTGCAACACTCTCATAGACGCCGCAGCCTAAGCCACGGCGCAATCACAACTACCCCACCTGCCGCTCGATAAAGGTGA
Organism: Bradyrhizobium elkanii WSM2783; assembly: GCF_000472865.1. Classification (GTDB taxonomy): domain Bacteria; phylum Pseudomonadota; class Alphaproteobacteria; order Rhizobiales; family Xanthobacteraceae; genus Bradyrhizobium; species Bradyrhizobium elkanii_A. The sequence continues at coordinate 51,444 of NZ_AXAP01000047.1, forward strand.
TGCAGCAGCGGGTGTCCGGTGAGCATCAGCCCGAGCCCCCAACAGAGGGCGGCGACACCGCACGCAACGATCAGGCCAACGAAGGATGGTACGATCCTCGCTTCGATGAGCGCCGCGCAGACCATCATACCTGAAGCGGACATGGCCGTCACAACGCCGCTCTTCAGCAAAGCACGAGAAAGGTGTTTTGGCTCAAGGGCAAGCCGTCGACCGATGAAATACAAAGCCACAGCAGCCTGGAACGGCAAGGTCAACAATGCTGAAGCTGCCACGGCCTCGGCCCCAAAGAAAGCCGCGCACAGAATGACGAGAAGCGAGGGCGGTAGGGAGATCAAGGACGACGTGAGCGCGTCGCGCACGCTGCCTGTAGCCACCAATGTCGGATAGCTCAAACAGGCGCCGAACAGCGCCAAATTCGCGACGCAGAGAAAGCGAACCAGAGGCACGATTTCCAGCCAGTTCTGACCGAGAAGGATCAGAATGATCGGATGCGCCATGATCGCGATGAAGAGCAGAAAGGGCCACTGCACAACCGAAAGCAGCTCAACCGCATCAAGATAGGCACTCCTCAGACCCGCCGCATCTCTGCTCCTCGAGACAAGGGCGGGCATGATGATGGGGTTCAAGACCTGCACGACGAGCCTGTCGAAAACCTGAGTTATGCTCGTGGCGCGGCTGTACAAGCCGACAGAGGTGAAGTCGAGAATCTTCGCCAGAAACAGCTGAGGCGACAGATTATACAACACATTTATGATGCTTATGCCGCTCGAATACAGGCCGAACCTGACGACGTCACGAAAATCCGCAACCGACGGCCGAAACACGCCGAAATCGCGATGCTGCCTCAGCAACATGATAGTCAAGACCACGTTGCCGGCTACGCCGCCCCAAACGGGCGCCATAAAACCAAAGCTCGACATTGCAAGTGCGATGGATACCGCGGCCGCCACGACGCCGGATACAAGATTGCAGATGGCGAGCTTTCCGAACGCCATGTCACGGCGAAACAGGCCGGTAATCGTTCCAGAGAATGGTGCAAGCAGGAAGCTCAGCGCCGAGACCGCGATCCCTTTCTGCAAACTTTCCTGGTCGAATAGCTGGGACAGAACGCCCGACAGTGCGAGCAGCACCAGCCCGGTGAGTGCCGAAATTCCAAACGTGACCGTGAAAGCAGTCTGCACGCTGGCGCGCGACAACTCGCGCTTCTGAACCAGGTAATTGGCACCTCCGAACTCCTGGAAGGACGCGACAACGACTGCCGTCACAGCATTGACAACCGCATAAATCCCGAACTCCGCCGGCGTCAGCAGACGTGCCAGCACGGCAGTCGTGACCAGGAACACAACAAGATTGCCGTAGCGTTCGATCGCTGAAAAGAAGATCGAACGTTGCACGGAGCGTCGCGAACCCGGCGCGGTGCCTGACGGACCAGGCTGATCAAGGCCCTTCATCTATCAGGCCGTCGCTCTGACCGGCGTTACAGAGGTTCGCCTCCCAGGCAACAGAACGGGACGGCCCTGGTCGGCAATCGAGCGTGATGCCGCCTCGAGAATTTCGATCACGCGCAGGCCCGACATGCCGCCGGAGATCGGCGGCGATCCCGTACGCACGCAATCGATAAAGTGCTCGACCTCGGTCTGCAGCGCCTCCTTCGCGGAGATGTGAGGCGCCCACATGTCGCCGGCCCGATAGCCAATCCGGAATTGATGAGCGTCTTCGGACGGCTCGTCGAGAGTGATGCCCTTGTCATAGACCTTGATCTTTTCGGTAGGCTCAAGATCGTCATAGACGATCATCTTCTTGCTCCCGCCTACGAAGGTCTGACGGACCTTGATGGGGGAGAGCCAGTTGACGCTGACATGAGCCACGCACTTGCTGTCGAAGAACAGCGTGATATGCGCCATGTTCTCCGGCGTGCCGGCCACATGGCAAGATCCCGTCGCCGAGACAGCCACGGGGTCCTCGTTCAAGATATACTGAATGATCGAGACATCATGGACCGCAAGGTCCCATATGACGTTCACATCGCTCTGGAACAGGCCAAGGCTCGAGCGCGTGCTGTCGTAATAATAGATCTCGCCGAGTTCTTCCTTAAGCACCAGTTCGCGGATTTTCTGAACCGCCGGCGTATAGAGGAAGGTGTGGTCGACCATCAGCGTTAGCTTTCGCCGATCGGCCTCGTCGATAAGTCGGCGTACAAGATCCGCGCTTGGCGCTAGCGGCTTCTCCACCAGCACGTGCTTGCCCGCCTTCAGAGCTGCAAGCGCCAACTCGTAATGCGTTCGCACCGGTGTGGCGATCGCGATCGCATCGATGCTCGGATCCTTGAGCAAGTCCTCGTAGCGGTCAGTGGTGGCTACGCCCGGGTAGAGGCGCGTGCTCGCCGCAAGCTTCCCCGGGTCGAGATCGGCGATCGCAACGAGGCGAGCGGACGGGTTGCTGACGAAGTTGCGTACGAGATTCGGCCCCCAATAGCCGTATCCAACGACGCCCATACCAACGCGGATATCTTGCATGAAAATGTCCTCAATTTCTTGGATTTGAGATCAGTGACCGTGCTCCCGCAGCCAGCACCGCTGTAAACCTCTCGGCGCGTAGTCCACCAGGCTCGACGTCCGTGACCGCTCGTTCGCGGTCATAGGCATCACCAGCAGGCGACTGGCATTGGATTCCAACTTCATGAAATGACCGATATGCAATTTGTGTCTGCAGCTAGTATTCGCGGATACTTTCGTCCAACCCGCGAAGTAGTGGATAGAGGAAATAGGACATCACGGTGCGCCGCCCGACCTTCAACTCGGCGGTCACCGCCATGCCGGGGATGAATTGAGCGCGCTCCGCCGGCAGCCGAAGGTGCGTATCGGACAAGTCGACCAATACGCGGTAATAGGGAGCGGTCGGACGGTGCGCACCTTCGGCTTTCGGATCCGGCGGGAACGAGTCCTGGCTGATGACGGCGACCTCGCCTTTGGCTGTCCCGTATTTCTGGAACGGAAAGGCATCAAACTTGATGCGGACAGGCTGGCCGACCGAAACCTGGCCGACGTCCTTGCCCTCGACATTGACCTCGGCCCGCAGCGGCACATCGCGGGGAACAAGCACGAACATCGGCTCGGCCTCACGCGCGACCGAACCGACAGTTCGGTTGGCAATATCGAGCACGATTGCATCGGCCGGCGCCTTCAGCACAATCAACTGCCGGCGAAGCTCAGCCTTCTTGAGATCCTCCGCCGCGCTATCCCGCTTCGCCAGCGTCTCCACGAGGTCCTGATAAGCCGTCTTGCGAAAATCCTCGGCGTAGACCTTCTGGTCCGCCTCGGCTTTGTCGAGGCGATGCGTATAATCGGCGATATTGCCCCGGACGCGGGCCAGATTGCTTTCCACGTCGAGGCGAGCATCGCGCGACAGCAGCAAGTTCAGCTTCGAGCCGACCTCCTTGTCCATCAGCGTCGCGCGCATGACCTCGATCGACTTCATCGTTTCGAGCCGCTGAAGCAGCACGGTCTCTTCGTTTTGCGCGGTCTTCAGATTGGCGCGCGCGGACGCGATCTGCGCCTGGTAGTTCTCCACCTGCGCATCGTAGGCCGCCTTGCGCTGCAGGAACATCTTGCGCTGCAGGACCTGGTCGGCGTTCGCGGATTCGCCGATGACATACTCCTCACCATTCAACTCAGCCTTGAGACGGTCAATCGCGGCATTGAATACACCGACCTTGCTGCTCAACTGGTCGAGATCCGCCTGCGAGAATGTCGGATCGAGCGTCGCCAGCAGGTCGCCGCGATTGACCCGGTCGCCGGGTTTGACATGTATTTCGCGGATGACGGAGGTCTCGAGCGGCTGGACGACGATATTGGGGCGCGTGGTGACCAGCTTGCCCTGCGCCGTCACGATCATGTCGACCTGCGACCCCGCGGCCCAGCCGATCGCGGTGAGTATCAGAGCCAGGACGCAATAGAGCGTCACGCGGGCGATCCGCGGCGGCGAACGGTGCTCGACCTCGATCGCGTCGGATTGGAATTCCGTCACTATCTGCGGCCGGCGCCTGGTGGGCCGGAATAGCCCGCGCCGCCGCCGTTCGGTCGTCCGCACCGGCGCGTTTGCATCGGTGCCGGATGTCTCAGGCTTGGTCATGCGATCTGCTTCGTCTGCTGGTTCCAGAGATGTCGGTAAATCATGCACTTCGACAGCAACCGGTCGTGATGATCGACGTCGACGATCCGGCCGCGGTCGATCACGAGGATCTGGTTCGCGTCTGCGAGCATCGACAGCCGGTGCGAGACGATGATGACGGTACGCCCCTCTGCGATACGGCGCAGGTTGCGCCGGATGATCATCTCGCTTTCGGAATCGAGCGCGCTTGTTGCCTCGTCCAGGATCAGGATGCGCGGATTGACGATCAGCGCCCTCGCGATCGCGAGGCGCTGCTTCTGTCCGCCCGACAGGTTCGAGGCATCCTCCTCCAGCATGGTGTCGAAGCCGCGCGGCAGCCGTTCGATGAATTCATCGGCTCCTGCGAGCTGGGCCGCGCGGACGACCTCTGCAAAGGTCGCGTCGCGCTTCACGCAGGCGATGTTGTCGCGAACCGTACCGCGAAACAGGAAATTATCCTGCAGGACCAATCCGAGATTTTGGCGCAGATGGGCGAGATCGAGCTCCCTCGAATCGTATCCGTCAACGCGCAGCAGGCCCTGCTGCACCGGATACATCCCGGAAATGAGCCGCGTTAGCGTGGTCTTGCCGGAGCCGCTTCGGCCGACGATCCCGAATATCGATCCCGGGGCGATGGAGAACGAGACATCGTCCAGCGCCGGCGCGCCTTCCGAGCCATAGCGGAACGAGACATTCTCGAACTCGATCTTGCCGGCGAAGTCGGGTCGCAGCCCCTCGCGGTTGCCATCGCGTTCGGGCTTCTGGTTCATCACCTCGCCCAGCATCTTCACCGCCAGCGCGACTTCCTGATATTCATGAACCATGGTGACCAACTGGACCAGCGGTCCCGACACGCGCCCCGCCAGCATATTGAAGGCGACCAGCGCGCCGATGGTCATCTCGCCGCTGAAGACGTCGAGCGCCCCAAACGAGATGATGCCGAGCGTCATCATCTTCTCAAGAAATCCGGTGGTTGACTGGGCGGCAGCAGAAATCTTCTCGACGCCGAACCGCATCGTCACCGACTGTGCGCAGCGATCGTCCCAGACCCTGCTCTGCAGCGGCTCCATTGCCAGCGACTTCACCGTGCGCATGCCGTGCACAGTCTCGACCAACAGAGCCTGCCGCGCGCCTTCCGCCTGGTACAGATTATAGAGACGGCGCCGGAACGGTCCCATCAGCAGCGCGACGACCAGACCGCTCGCGGCGGTGAAGGCCAGCACCATGCATGTCAATTTGATGCTGTAGAACGCCAGCACCGGGATGAAGACGAATAGCGACAGCGCATCGAGCGTGGTCAGGAACAACCGACCGGTCAGGAACTCGCGAATTCGCGCCGCCTGCTGCATGTGCTTTACCAGCACGCCGGCCGAAATGTGCTCAAAGAACGTCACGGGCAGGCCAAGGAGGTGACCAAAGGTCTTGGTTGCTACCCGGATATCGACCTTGTTGGTCGCATAGAGCAAAAGATAGCGCCGCAGAAAGCCGAATATCGCGTCGAACGCCAGCGCGGCAGTCGCACCGGCTGCCAGCACATAGAGCGTGGTGAAGCTCTCGTGCACAAGGACCTTGTCGATGACGAGCTGGAAGAAGATCGGTGTCGCGAGCCCCAGCGCATAGAGCATGATGGCGGCGATCGCGACGTCGACAAACAGGCGCCACTGACGGGCCAGTTCGGGGATGAACCAGCGCAGCCCGAACGCCGGCCGATGGTCCGACGCGAGCCGTTCGCGCTTGATCAGGATGGCGTCGCCGCTCCATCGGGCGCAGAACGTATCCCTGTCGACGATCAGAGGCTCGTCCCGGCGCTCGGCGAGCGGATCGAACACGCTAACCGCTTCCGCACCATCGGCTCCCTGCCCTGCCGCGAGAACGACGATCCAGTTGCCGTTCGAAAGTCGGAGCAGAGCCGGATAAGCCTCTCCCAACCGAAACAGCGCACCCCAGTCAAGCTGCGTGCGCGTTGCGCGCATGCCCGCTTCCTTCGCCATGCGCAACAGTCGCGTTGCCGAGACAGGGACCCCGTCGATGGCGTAGCTGTGCTTGAGCCGCTCAACCGGCAGATCGACGCCATGATAGGCGGCGATCTTTGCGAGACATTCCAATTCTGTCCGCAAGGCCGGGCGCAAGGTCTCGTCGGCGTTCACGGGCGACGCTTCCGCGCCCGTGAGGTCGGCTTCAACGGAAATTGCTTGAGGCATTGGGGGACCGTGGGCTGTTGGGCGGTTCGCGATCCGTCGAAGTGGTCGGGGCCTGGCCGGCCTGTCCTTTCGGCGGGTTGCGCCGCACCGCGCCAGCGTCGACCAGTCCCTGCAGCGCGTTCTGCATCACCTCGACCGAGTTCGCGAACGACTCCACGGAAAAGATCAGCCTTTGCCGGAACACCTTCTTCGGCGCATTGTTGGCGTCGCGTTCGGTCGGCGAAAGGCTGACCAGATCGACACGGACGATCGACCCGCCAATCGTGATCTCTTCCACCCCGTCAGTATAGAGCTCGTCGTGCATCAAAAGCCTCCAATGCTGCCAACTTCAGCCCCCGCGTCGACCTGCAGCCGGGGGATCGACGCTGACGATAGTCACGGACCTGGAGCGGCCGATCGAGGCCCGGGCTGTTGCTGCTTTCGATATCCGTCCGGCCCCACGGAAATGGCGGAAAGCCGAAAGCTGGGCATCGGAGTCATCAAACAAACCCCATGGTTCCCCGTCTCCGCATCTCCAGCACCCGAAATGACCAACCGGATATTCTGGAAAATAAATAAAGAACGCCGCAAATTAAATGTCAATCGATTATGTCGCAATCACACGACATATATATTATCTCGGACGTTACCTATCGCTGAATCCAGATTCGGGGAGCCGCGACGCGGCTTCCCCTCAACCCATTAACGAACAAGACTGTTTTCCGACTGAATGAAGATTTGGCTAGGAAGCAAGCGTCAATTCGCCCATAGCGGCCACGGACGAACCTCCCGTTCCCCGCGATTTTGCGGACATGCTTGCGGGAGTCGTTCAACCGCCTCACACATTAAATACTCGCGAGCAGCCCATTCAGCATCCGAAAATTAACTATCTTACATTTAATTTGAACAAACCACATTTTCCGGTATATTTATTAAGTGCAGGGCGGCACGGCGCCCGGCATTCGGCGGGCCATGCCAATTTACGCGGGCGGCGGCACGGCGGGATTCACCAGGTGGCGGAGGCGAACACCGAATGCTCCAGAGCAATATGCGGCAACCCGACAGGCTTCGCGCACCCGTCTACAACGATGTGGCCGAGAGCGGCGGAATCGGCGAACTCATCAATACCGCCCTTGCATTCATGCGACGTCAGTACGTCGTGATCATTCTTGCAACCGTACTCGGCATGGCCGCGTGCCTGATCTATCTGCGGATCACACCGCCGACCTATACCGCCTTCGTCCAGGTCATGCTCGAGAATAACGCCAAGGCGCAATTTATCCGGCAACAATCGATCTTGGCTGAGCCGGCCTTCGATCGCAGTCTGTTCGAAACTCAGGTCGAGGTCCTCAAATCGAGAGGGATGGCAGTCCAGATCATCACTCAGTTCAAGCTCGCCGACGACCCTGATTTCAAGCCATCGCCACGGTCATTACCCTCCGTGTTTCAGCGAGTTCGCGCTGTCTTTGGATCGTCTCCGCCGCAGGATCTGCAACCGCCGCCGCCGAACGAGCCGCAGGATGGCCTGATCAGCGCATTTCAGAGCCGCGTCTCAGTAAACCGGATCAGCTTCAGCGATCTGATCGAGATCGGCTACAGTTCGAGCGACCCAGTACGAGCCGCCGAGATCGCCAACGCGATCGCGAGCGTCTATCTTGCCGACCAGGAGAACGCGAGGCAGGAGACAAATCGGCGGGCAAGGGAATGGATGCAGCAGAGGCTACAGGAGCTCGGAGAGCAGGCCCTCGTTGCTGAACGCGCGGTCAGTGCCTACAAATCCAAGAACAACGTCATTTCCTCCGGGGGAAGGCCGATCGACGAGCAGCAGGTCTCGGAGCTCAACAGCCGATTGGTCGCCGCGCGCGCGCAAACGTCCGAGGCGTTGGCCAAGCTGAACCGCTACGAGGCGATCCTGGAAGCCAATCCGGCGAACGCACCATCAATCGGCAATTTGGATGCAGCGGGCGCGGATGCACTTAACAGCCCCATCATCATCAATCTTCGCCAACAATATCTGGAGCTCGAGCGGCGTGTCGCCGAGTGGGCGCCGCGTTTTGGCCGCGACCATGCCGCGGTCATTAATTTACGAAACCGGATGCGCGAGCTTCGCGGGTCGATCCTCGACGAGGTCAAGCGGTATGCGGAGACGAGCCGGAGCGAATTAGAGGTCGCCAAGCAGCGGCAGCAGGAGATTGAGAAGCGAATGGCCGAGGCTGTGGAGCAGTCGCGCACGACAAACCTGGCCGAGATCACAATACGCGAATTGGAAAGCAAGGCGAAAAGCTTGCGCAGCCTGCACGATACTTTCCTGCAGCGCTATGTGGGCTCTGCGCAGCAAGAAGGTTTTCCTCTCGCAGAAGCGCGGGTGATGTATCCGGCGGTTCCGCCGCAGAGCAAGAGCAAACCGAAGGGACCCATCATCATGATGATGGGTCTATTCGGCGGGCTTGGGTTGGGCTTGGGGCTCGGCCTGTTCAGGGAAATGATGGATCGCGTCTTCCGTACGTCCTCTCAGATCGAAACCACGTTGGGACTGCCGTGCCTGTCGCTGGTACCGGCGTTGCGGGCCGAAAAGCGGTCGTCGACAGCAAAGGCAGCGTCATGGAACTCCGATCATGACATGCGGCAGCGAAAGATTTCCACCGGCTCGACATTTCACAGGACCGTCATCGGCAAGCCATTATCTCGGTACGCCGAGTCGATTCGTGCCATCAAACTCGCCATAGACCTCAATCCCGGCAAAGCCTCCAATCAGGTAATCGGCATCACCTCGGCCCTGCCCAACGAGGGCAAGACGACGATCGCAGCCTCGCTCGCCCAGCTCATCGCCCATAGCGGCAAGAGCGTCATCGTCGTCGATTGCGACCTCCGAAACCCGTCGTTGTCCGCCAGTCTCGCCGCGAACGCCACTACAGGCATCGTAGACGTCATTACCCAGGGAAAGCAGATCGAGGAGACGATCTGGCGCGATCCGAAAACCAATCTGGCATTCCTGCCCGCCATCAGCCGGACACCGGTGCTTCACACCAGCGAGATGCTGGCGGCGGATTCGATGCGCAAGCTGTTCGATCAGCTAAGATCGACGTATGACTACGTCATCGTCGATCTTCCGCCCCTGACCCCCCTGGTCGATGTGCGTTCGACGACAAGCTTCATCGACTGCTTCGTCCTGGTGGTGGAATGGGGACAGACGAAGGTCGACGTCGTCAAGCATGCGCTGCACACCGCCCCCAATATCCACGAGTGCCTCATCGGAGCGGTTCTCAACAAGACCGACATTAAGGCCATGTCTCGCTACGACACGCACCGCAGCGACTACTATCGCGACGATCATTATATCCGTTATGGGCTGACCGTCTCCAACTGAAGCAGATTCAATACCTGCCAGGCTCGGGCGCGCCCCGCCCCCTCGCCCCCATGTTGCATATCGGCAACAAGCTTCGGTTGCGTTTCAGGTTAATGCGATGATTCGCTGGCCTGAATCGCGTATTAATGTACCTTACCCTTACTGGGACGACTTGGGGATAATCACCATTATTGCGCTGCAAACATGTGGGAGGATCGTTGCTGGCCTCCTGGCGCTATCTTGTGCCGGGTGCATTATCACGCCTGGATCCGGCCCATTAGCGACGGATGTCCGATCGGCGTCGGAAGGACTTGAGCCTGCCGTCCTCCCCTACGCCCTGGTCAAGCTGACGCCCGAGGTTGTTGAAGTCCTCGGCCGCTATACGCCAAGGCTGTCCTCGGCCTTTGCCGACAAGGCGCCGGCGAAGGCGTTCCGCTTCGGCGTGGGCGACACGGTCAGCATCACGATATTCGAATCCGCAGCCGGCGGCCTGTTTACATCGGACGCCGGCGTCCGCGCCGGCAACTTCGTTACGGTTCCAAACCAGGCGGTGGACGAGAGGGGATATATTGCCGTTCCGTACGCGGGCACGATCCGGGCGCTGGGCCGCACCCCATCGGAGATCCGTGACGAGGTCACGGACAAGCTCAAGGGCCGGGCCCTCGAGCCGCAGGTCGTCGTGGCTCTGGCCGAGCAGAACACGTCCTTGGTCAGCGTGCTTGGCGACGTGCGCAACGCCGGCCGCTTTCGTGCGAGTCCGTCCGCCGAGCGCATCATCGACACCATCGCGCGCGCCGGCGGACCTGCGACGCAAGGCTATGACATGTGGGTCTCGCTCGAGCGCAAGGGACACCGCGCGAGCGTCCCGTTCGGCGCATTGATGTACGAGCCTTCCAACAACATCTACGTCTTGCCGAACGACGTCATCTATCTCTACAGCCAACCGCAGACCTTTGTCGCGTTCGGCGCGTCCGGTCTCCAGGGGCAATTCAAGTTCGATGCGTGGCGTATCTCGCTAGCCGAAGCGATAGGCAAGCAGGGCGGCATGAACGATGCTTTGGCTGATCCGTCGTCGGTGTTCCTGTATCGGGGCGAGACGCGAGAAGTGGCCAAGGAAATGGGCGTCGATTGCAGGCCCTTTAAAGGCCCGATCATTCCAATAATTTATTTGATCAATCTGCGCGATCCTTCCGGATTATTCCTCGCTCAGACCTTTGAACTGCGGAACAAGGACGTCATCTACACCTCCAACGCCGCTGCGGTCGAGACCACCAAGTTCCTGAACTTCCTGCGAACGATCATGGCCACGGCAAACGACCCGATCATCTACGCGACCAACGGCTATGCGCTCAAGGCTGCCACCGCGGGCGGAACAAGCACGGTGATCACGACACCGACGCCAATTACTTCACCATCGGTCACAATTACACCAGCGATCACTCGGTAATTCGGCGGGCTTATGCTCGGCGACGCTGCCGGTACGGCATGATCTCCAGGAGGAGATCATGCATCCATTGATCAGGAGGCGCCGGGCCAGCGATGCGGAGCGAGGAAGCGCCCGCAGGCAACTGATCGCGCGCAGCATCTGCCATTAGATTCTAGATTCTGTACGATTAGAATCGGCGAGCTTGACGCCCCACGCGAGCCTCCATGCGCCGCGCCGTCTCCTAGAGCGTGTTGTTTTTTAGCGGAATCGGGATTCCCAATTGGAGGAATTTCTGATTCAAACTCCATGCTGGGGCCGGGGGCCAGCATGGATGACGCGACCCTATTCGGAAGACATCCGCGAACTGGCGCTTAAGCGCGCTGATGCAGGCGAGACCGTTCGCTCGATTGCAGCGGCGCTTCAGATCAGTCCATCCTGTGTGACGAAGTGGAAGAACCTGAGGCGAGAGACCGGAGGCCTTTCGCCCGGCAAGATCGGTGGTC
>NZ_AXAP01000048.1 GCF_000472865.1 Bradyrhizobium elkanii WSM2783
CGCAAATCCCGCCCCGCTCCACCGTCGAGGTCTTCAACATCCGCTACTTCGGATGCCGTCTACCCGAAAACCGAATTGGTTCTCAGGCTCTACGAACTGCGCTAGTTGATAGTGCGGAGTTTGGGACGCTAATCCGCCCTAAGACTTCTACTGAGCTTGCGCGGTCGTGGTGCTGGTATCGGGCACCTTGTCGTTCCAATCCGGCGGTACGCCGATCGCTCCTCCGACCAGGCCCGCGATGCCCGGCTCGCGGCCGAATGCTTCGCACGCCGCATATTTCGGTGCGCCACCCGCCCATGACTGGATGCGATCCATGGAAGGCGGTTTCCCGAGCCCTCCGAAGGGTGTCTTGCCGGTGACCAGCATGCGGCTGAAATCGTCGCCGAACGCGCTCGCCAGCTCATAGGCGTCACCCGACGGAGACACGCGCGCCGAGCCGGAGAGGGCATTCGCGCCGCGCCCCCAGACCATGGCGGCTTCCTGCTTGCCGTCGCGCGCCCGCGCCTCTGCTTCAACCGACAGTGAGCCAAGGCCAATGGGAATGCGCGGGACCGGCACCGGCACGCCGGGCAGCAGCACGGTCTTGGCGACGGATGCCCCTTTCGATGCCGCCACCGCCTTTTCGTCGGTCGGCGTCATCTGCGTGATCCGCGAATGAACCGTGATATCCGCATCGTCGTTCGCGGCGACCACGGTGAAGCGTTCGCTGAGGCCGGCGCAAAGGGAGCGATCGATCGCGTTGGCGACCAATCTTCGCTCCTGATCCGTGATCCCCTCCACCCTTGCCTTCTCGGCAATCGTCGCAGGGACGATCCGCACGGTGCGTGCCGCCAGCACCTCTTGTTCACGCACATAGAGCTTCGACTTCGTGAGCACGCCATCGGAGGGCTGGAGCTGACTATACGATGTCAGCGACCCGCCCTCATCCAGCGCCACCGTCGCACAGCCGGACATCAGGCAGGCCGCGGCCAATGCCGCCACACCCTGCAACGTGGTGCGACCGGACAAATTCCGCATCCGCCGTCGGAGCAGCTTCGGTAGCAGGCGATGAACGACCATCTGACAGTCCTGTTTCTGACGGCAATGCTGACGACCGTCAGATGCACGACCGATTGAGGCGGAGATATGCTCTTCTCAATACAGATCGATGATCGCGAAATCCTGTCGAAACCGCAGCCGGTATCGTGGTGGGATTAGCTCTGCCGCATCACGCTTGGGTCGGGGACAATGTCGTAGGATGGGCAGAGCGAAGCGAAACCCATCATTCGCGCAGCTTGCTCCATCGCGATGGGTTTCGCTGCGCTCTACCCATCTTACGGGGCTCGCGCGCGATGACACATCGTATTGACTCCCGGGCCAATCGTTATAAAATATAACTATTCTGGGAAGGAAACAATAAGGCCATGGGAAACGCCGACTCCGCCGCGAGCGAGGATCGCGCGGCGCTACTGACAATCGAGCACAACGGCGCGGTCCTGACCGTGGGCCTCAACCGGCCGGCCAAGCGCAATGCGCTGAACGACGGCATCATGCTGGCGATCCAGGATTGCTTTTCCGACATCCCCGATGGCGTCGGTGCCATCGTCGTCCACGGCATCGGCGACCATTTCTCCTCCGGCCTCGATCTCTCCGAACTCTCCGAGCGCGACGCGACCGAAGGCCTGCAGCATTCGCAGATGTGGCACCGGGTGTTCGACCGCATCCAGTACAGCCGCGTGCCTGTGATCGCCGCACTGAGGGGCGCCGTGATCGGCGGCGGGCTGGAGCTTGCCTGCGCCGCGCATATCCGCGTTGCCGAACCGTCAGCCTATTTCGCACTGCCCGAAGGCCAACGCGGCATCTTTGTCGGCGGCGGCGGATCGGTGCGCCTGCCGCGCCTGATCGGCGTGCCCCGCATGATCGACATGATGCTGACCGGACGCGTCTATTCCGCGACCGAAGGCGCGGCCTACGGCTTCGCACAATATCTGACGGATGCGGGCGGCGCATTGCCGAAGGCGATCGAGCTTGCCGAGCGCATCGCGAGGAATGCGCCGCTGACCAATTTTGCGGTGCTGCAGGCGCTGCCGATGATCGCCGAAGCCAATCCGCAGACCGGGCTGTTGATGGAATCGCTGATGGCGACGGTGGCGCAGAGCGACAAGGAAGCCAAACGCCGGATCCGCGAATTCCTCGAACACAAGACCGCGAAAGTGAAGCCGACCTGAGATGAGCGCGAGAGCCGACATGTCAGTGTCAGTCAAAGATGCGACCGCGCATCCGCTGCGCGCGATATCGTTCGGCAATCCCGCTGTTATCATCGAGCGCCGCGACGACGGCACGATCTATCTTCGCCCACGCAGCAAGCTCCTTGATTATCCGCAGCGCATCACCGATCGGCTGCATCACTGGGCCAAGGTCGAGCCCCGCCGCGTGTTCATGGCGGAGCGCGCCGCGGACGGCGCGTGGCGCGAGATCAGCTACGCTGAGCTGCTCGATGCCGCGAGGCACATCGCCTCGGCACTGATCGCGCGCGGCCTGTCGGCGGAAAAGCCGCTCGTGATTCTGTCGGGCAATTCGATTGACCACGCTCTGCTCGCGTTCGGCGCGCTCTATGCCGGCGTGCCGTTCTGCCCAGTGTCGCCGGCCTATTCACTGGTGTCACGCGATTTCGGCAAGCTCGGTTTTGTCATCAAGCTGCTGACGCCCGGCCTTGTCTTCGCCGATGACGCCGGCAAGTTCGCCGCAGCGCTGTCCGCGAATGTTGCGCCAGAGACCGAGATCGTCGCCACGCGCGGCGACCTTCCCGGCCGGGTCGTGACCAGACTTTCCGAGCTGCTGGACACGCCGGAGCATCCGCTGCTCGACGCGACACACCAAGCCATCACGCCGGACACGATCGCGAAATTCCTGCTGACTTCCGGCTCGACCGGCAACCCCAAGGCCGTCATCAACACCCAGCGCATGCTCTGCGCGAACCAGGTGATGTTGCGCGAGACATTGGCGTTCCTGAAGGATGAGCCGCCTGTCATCGTCGACTGGCTGCCCTGGAATCACACCTTTGGCGGCAACCACAATATCGGGCTGACGCTGTTCAACGGCGGCTCGATGTATCTCGATGAGGGCAAGCCGATGCCCGGCGGCATCGAGGACACCGTGAAGAACCTCCGCGAGATTTCGCCCACGGTCTATTTCAACGTGCCCAAGGGTTATGAATCGCTGTTGCCCTATCTGCGCGACGATTCCGGCTTGCGCGCAAAATTCTTCGGCCGGCTGCACGCGATGTTCTTCTCCGGCGCGGCGCTGTCGCCCTATGTGTGGAACAGCCTCGACGAGCTCGCCGTGCGCGAGACCGGCTTTCGCGTGCCAATGCTGACCGGGCTCGGCGCCACCGAGACGGCGCCGTTCTTCATGTCGGTACGGCCGGACACCAGCCGCTCCGGCCATGTCGGCCTTCCAGTGCTCGGCAACGAAGCCAAGCTGTTGCCGAACAACGGCAAGCTCGAAGTGCGCGCCAGAGGGCCAAACGTCACGCCAGGCTATTGGCGCCAGCCGGAACTGACTGCCGCCGCCTTCGACGAAGAGGGCTTCTACAAGTTCGGCGATGCGCTGAAGCCGGCCAAAGCGGATGATCTTGATGCCGGCTTCGATTTCGATGGCCGCATTGCCGAGGATTTCAAGCTCGCCAGCGGCACCTGGGTCAGCGTCGGCCCGCTCCGCGCGCGCTTCATCGCGGCCTGCGCGCCGCTGGTGCGCGACGTCGTCATCGCCGGCATCAACCGCGACGAGATTTCCGCCGTTGTGATCCTGGATCTCGACGGCTGCCGCGTGATCAACCCGGCGCTATCAGCCAACGATATCGCGGCGGCGGCGTCCGATTCCCTGGTCCGCGCCGCTTTCCGCGAGCGCTTCGCCCGCTTCCTCGCCAGCGCTACCGGATCGTCGACCCGGATCACCCGCGCGATCCTGCTCGATGCGCCGCTATCGATCGATCGCGGCGAGGTCACCGACAAGGGTTCGGTCAATCAGCGCGCGGTGCTGGAGCATCGCGCAGCGCTGATCGCGGCGCTTTATGCCGATGTGCCGCCTGCGCACGTCATCACATTGAGCTGAGTTTTATAAGGGAGAAGACCATGCAGTTGAAGGATCAGGCCGCCATCGTCACCGGTGGTGCATCGGGACTGGGCGCCGCGACCGCGCGCCGGCTCGCCGCGCAGGGTGCCAAGGTTGCAGTATGCGACCTCAACGCAAAGCTTGCGGAAAGTGTCGCGGCCGAGATCGGCGGCGTTGCCGTGATCTGCGATGTGTCCGATGCAGCCTCAGCGGAAGCCGCCGTCGCTCAGGCTGCGACAGCGCATGGCCCGGCGCGCATCCTGATCAACTGCGCCGGCATCGGCGTGGCGAAGCGCGTGATCGGACGCGACGGCCCGATGCCGCTCGGCGATTTCGACAAGGTGATCAAGGTCAACCTGCTCGGCTCGTTCAACATGCTGCGGCTTGCGACCGCGGCGATGACAAAGCTCGAGCCGCTACCAAACGGCGAACGCGGCGTCGTGATCTCGACCGCGTCGATTGCCGCCTATGACGGCCAGATCGGCCAGGCCGCCTATTCGGCTTCCAAGGGCGGCATCGTCGGCATGACGCTGCCGATCGCGCGCGAGCTCGCGCAGTTCGGCATCCGTGTGCTGGCGATCGCGCCCGGCCTGTTCCTGACGCCGCTGCTCGCAGGTCTGCCGCAGGAAGCGCAGGATTCGCTCGCCGCCTCGATCCCGTTCCCACACCGGCTCGGCGACGCTGGCGAGTTCGCTTCGCTGGCGCTGCACATGATCGACAACCCCTACCTCAACGGCGAGGTGGTGCGGCTCGATGCCGCGCTTCGCATGGCGCCGCGCTGAGGCCAGCGCATGTTCGTGCACCGGCGCGATGTGCAGATCCAGTGGGGCGATTGCGACCCCGCCAACATCGTCTATTACCCGCGCTATTTCGCGATGTTCGACGATTCGACCTCGATCATGTTCGAAGCGGCCGGCTTCTCGAAACAGGACCTCGTCCGCAACTACGGCCTGGTCGGCATTCCCATGGTCGACACGCGGGCGAAGTTCTACATCCCGTCGACCCATGGCGACTGGATTACAATTGAAACGCGGGTGGAAAGCATCAAGCGCTCGAGTTTCGAAGTGACGCACAAGGTGTTCAAGGGCGAGGCGCTGGCGATCGAAGCTTTCGAGACCCGCGTCCTCGTCGGCAGTGATCCGAACGATCCCGCAAAATTGAAGTCCGCGCCGTTTCCGCAGGAGATCATTGACCGTTTCATGAAGGGCTGATTTGAGTGCCCCGTTCTATTGACCTAAAGAAGGGGCTGGACTGGCCCTGCCAGTTGCTTACACCGACAAGAATAATTGAAAAGGGAGGAATGAATGAGGAAGGCTTATCTCGCCGCCGCTGCGCTGGCTGCAGCGCTGGCGCTGCCGGGCACGCCGGCATCCGCGCAGAATAACGAGATCGTCATCGGCATCTCGATCTCGACCACGGGGCCTGCCGCGGCGCTCGGCATCCCCGAGCGTAACGCGCTGGATTTCGTGCCCAAGGAGATTGGCGGCGTGCCGCTCAAGGTGATCGTGCTCGATGACGGCGGCGACCCGACCGCGGCTACCACCAACGCACGGCGCTTCGTCACGGAATCGAAGGCCGACATCATCATGGGCTCCTCCACCACTCCGCCCTCGATCGCGGTCTCCACCGTCGCCAACGAGGCTGGCATCCCGCATTTCGGGCTGGCGCCGTTTCCGATCAACGAAGCGCGCGCGAAATGGTCGGTCGACATGCCGCAGTCGATCCCGATCATGGGCAAGGTCTTGTACGAGCACATGAAGGCGCATGGCATCAAGACCGTCGGCTATATCGGCTACTCCGATTCCTACGGCGACCTCTGGTTCAACGACTTCAAGGCCCAGGGCGTGCCGATGGGCCTGCAGATGGTCGACGAAGAGCGATTTGCCCGGCCCGATACCTCGGTCGCGGGCCAGGTGCTGAAGCTCGTCGCAGCCAATCCCGACGCGATCCTGGTCGGTGCCTCCGGCACTGCCGCGGCGCTGCCGCAGACCGCGTTGCGCGAGCGCGGCTACAAGGGCCTGATCTACCAGACCCACGGCGCCGCGAGCATGGACTTCGTCCGCATCGCCGGTCCCGCGGCGGAGGGCGTCATCATGGCATCGGGCCCGGTGATGTCGCCGGAGAGCCAGCCGGACAACGCACTGACCAAGAAGCCGGGGCTCGCGCTCAACACCGCCTATGAAGCCAAGTATGGTGCCAATAGCCGCAGCCAGTTTGCCGGCCACTCCTACGACGCCTTCGAAGTGCTGAAGCGCGTGATCCCGGTCGCGCTGAAGGCCGGCAAGCCCGGCACGCCGGAGTTCCGCGAAGGCATCCGCCAGGCGCTGATGAGCGAGAAGGAAATTGTCGCTACGCAAGGCGTCTATAACTGGACCGACAAGGACCGCTACGGTCTCGACGATCGCTCGCGGATCCTGCTCACGGTGAAAGACGGCAAATACGTGCCGGCGATGTGACGATGCGGGGCGGGAGCGTGGATCAAACCGCGCTCTCGCCCTCATGCTGGAAGCCGAGATAGCTTGCGGCGACGCGCTGATTGCTGGCGATATCCCTGGCCGCTCCGCTGAGCACGAACTCGCCGAGCTCCATCACATAGGCGCGGTCGGCGATCTGTAGCGCGGCCTGGGCGTTCTGCTCCACCAGCAGCACCGACACGCCGGCGGCGCGAAGCTCGCCGATGGTGCGGAAGATGTCGGCGACAACGATCGGCGCGAGGCCCAGGCTCGGCTCGTCCAGCATCAGGAGTTTCGGAGCGCCCATCAGCGCCCGCCCCATCGCCAGCATCTGCTGCTCGCCGCCAGACAGCGTGCCGGCGAGCTGCTTGCGCCGCTCCCTCAGCCGCGGGAACAGGCTGTAGACGCGCTCGAACGAATTCGCCGCGGTCGCCTTCGGGACCCGGAATGCGCCGAGCTGCAGATTGTCCTCGACATTCATGGTCGCGAACAGTTCGCGGTGCTCCGGCACGAGGCTGAGGCCCGCCGCAACACGGTCCTCGATGTCGAGCGTGGCCATGTCTCGGCTTGCGAAGGCGGTGCGGCCCTTCAGCGGCAGGATGCCCATGACGGCGTTGAGCAGCGTGGTCTTCCCGGCCCCATTGGCGCCGATGATGGTGACGATCTCGTTCTCGTTAACTTCGAGCGAGACGCCGCGCACGGCTTCGACCTTGCCATAGGCGATATGCACATCGGACACCGACAACAATGCGCTCATGCCGCGGCTCCGAGATAGGCCTTGATGACCTCGGGGTTCTTCTTGATCGCCTCCGGCGTGCCTTCTGCGATCTTGGTGCCGAAATCGAGCACGACGATGCGGTCGGCGAGGTCCATGACAAAACCCATGTCGTGCTCGACCAGCAGCACCGACATGCCGCCGTCGCGCAATTGCCGCAGCAGCGCCGCGAGCCGCTGTTTCTCCATGTGCCGCAGCCCCGCGGCGGGCTCGTCAAGCAGGAGCAGCATCGGATCGACGCAGAGCGCGCGGGCGATCTCGACGATGCGCTGCTGGCCGAGCGAGAGCGAGCCCGCGAGCTGGTCGATCTGGTCGGTGAGCCCGACGCGCTCGATCTGCCGTGCGGCTTCCGCGAGCAGCCGTGCTTCATCCGCGCGGTCGAGGCGGAGCATGCTGGCGACCGCGCCGGAATGTCCCCGCAGATGCGCGCCGATCGCGACGTTCTCCAGCACCGTCATGTCGGGCACCAGCTTGACGTGCTGAAAGGTGCGGGCGACGCCGAGCTTGACCACCTCCTGCGGCGGCGCGTTCTCGACCTTCCTGCCGAGCACGGAGATGGCGCCGCTGGTTGCGGTCAGGACGCCCGTGACCAGGTTGAAGGTCGTGCTCTTGCCGGCGCCATTGGGTCCGATCAGCGCCACGATCTCGCGGGCCCTGACGTCGAAGCTGACATCGTTGACGGCGGTGACGCCGCCGAACTGCTTGCGCGCCTTGTCGAGCTGCAGCAGCACGGCCGCCGCCGTCGGCGCACGCTCCCGGGCCGGCAGCGTCAGCGAATTGTCCACCGTCCTGCGGACCGCCTTGAACGGCAATCGCGCCATCAGCCACGGCCAGACGCCGGATGGCGCGAGCTGCAGCAGCATCACGAGGAGGATGCCGAACACGATGGTCTCGAGCTGGCTCTGGCCGCCGAAGATGTAAGGAAGATAGCTCTGCAGCACTTCCTTCAGGATCACGACGATGCCGGCGCCGAGCACCGCGCCCCAGACATAGCCGGCGCCGCCGACGACGGCGATAAAGAGATATTCGATGCCGGCCTGCGGACCGAACGGCGTCGGGTTGGCGGCGCGCTGGAAATGCGCATAAAGCCAGCCGGACAGGCCCGCCAGCACCGCAGCGTAGATGAACACCAGGAGCTTGGCGCGCGGCGTCTGCACGCCGAAGGCTTCGGCCGCGATATGGCCGCGGCGCAGTGCGCGGATGGCGCGGCCGGTGCGCGAATCCAAAAGGTTCAACGTCAGCACCGCTGAGATCAAGACCGCGATCCAGATCGCATAGTAGATCGTGCCGGGGCTCAGCATCTTGTAGGCGCCGATCGCAAGCGGCGGGATGCCGGAGATGCCGTCGTTGCGGCCGAGGAATTCGAGCTTGCTGAAGAGGTAGAACAGCGCGATGCCCCAGGCGATGGTGCCGAGCGGCAGATAGTGGCCGGACAGCCGCACCGTGACGATGCCGAGCAGCACCGCGGCGATGCCACTGACCAGGAGCGAGACCGGCAGCGTCAGCCACGGCGAGACGCCATAGGCGGTCGTCAACACCGCCGTGGTGTAGGCGCCGAAGCCGCAGAACGCCGCCTGCCCGAACGAGGTGAGCCCGCCGACGCCGGTCAGCAGCACCAATCCCATCGCCACCAGCGCGGCGAGGCCGATATTGTCGAGCAGCACGATCCAGAATGGCGGGATGCCCGGCACCAGCGGGATCAGCGCCATCACGAGGGCGAAGATGATGAGAGGCAATCGCTGCGTCATCGCGCTCAATCCTTCTCTTCTTCGACCGCGGGCGCCGCGAGCGAACGCAGCACCAGGACGGGGAGGATCAGCGTGAAGACGATGACTTCCTTGAAGTTGCTGGCATAGAACGAGGAGAACGCCTCGACGACACCGACGAGAATGGCGGCGATGGCCGTCAAGGGATAGCTGACGAGACCGCCGATGATCGCCGCGATGAAGCCTTTGAGGCCGATCAGGAAGCCGGTGTCGTAATAGAGCGTCGTGATCGGCACGATCAAAATTCCCGAGATCGCTCCGATCAGCGAGGCCAGCAGGAAGGCGATCTGGCCGGACAATGTGGTGCGGATGCCGACGAGGCGGGCGCCGAGGCGATTGACGGCGGTGGCGCGCAGCGCCTTGCCGGTCAGCGAGTAGCCGAAAAACAGCCAGAGCGCGACGATGAAACCAATGGTGAGGCCATAGACCGCGAGGCTCTGGCCGGTGAAGCGGAGCGCGCCCGCTGTCAGCGCGACGTTGGAGAGCGCCGGGCCGCGCAGGCCTTCGGCGCCGAAGAAGACGAGACCCAGGCCCTGCAGCGCGAGATGGCAGCCGACGGAGGCGATCAACAGCACCAGCACGGACGTATGCGCGATCGGCTGGAACGCGATGCGGTAGAGGAACAGCCCGATCGCCGCCACGATCAGAAGCGCGAGCGCGATGTTGACGGCGATCGGCGTCTTCGGCCCGGCAAGCGCATAAGTCAGCAGGCAGACGGCGACTGGAAAGACGATGTCGACCGCGACGGCGCGCGCGATCAGCCGCGCATGCAGCGACTTCCGCGCAAAGAACAGGTCGAGGCCGAACGCCACCAGTCCCATCGCGACCGCGAGCTTCGCGGTGCCCGGCACCTGCCCGGTCGCCAGCATGGCATAGCTCAGCGCGCCATAGGTGACGAACTCGCCCTGCGGGATCAGGATCACCCGCGTGACCGCAAACACCAGGACCAGGGCCAGCCCCAGCAATGCGTAGATGGCGCCGTTGGTGATGCCGTCCTGCAGCAGGAACAGCATGATCGTCGTGTTCAAGGCCGAGCGCTCCCCCTCACGCGGCGGGCCGATCGACGCGTCGCCGCGTTCGATCGTCCGGTGTCGGCTGTTGAAAGCTGCCGACGTTTGATATAATCAATAACAATTATCGAATATAATCTCAAGAGCCCGACTCCCGGGATTGCGAGCCTCGAGCGATGACTGTTCCCAAGACCGCCGCCGACGCCGCCAAGGTATCCCGCCCCGTCGCCGGGCAGGATCTTGATGCTTCGAGCGACGATGGCCTGCTCCACCTGGGAGAACTGTCGGGGCTATTGGGCTATTCGCTGAAGCGTGCGCAGCTCAAGGTGTTCGAGGATTTTCTGCGCTGCGTCGCGCCCTTGCAACTCACGCCGGCACAATTCTCGGTGCTCTTGCTGCTCGACCAGAATCCCGGCCGCAACCAGACCGAGATCGCGAGTACGCTCGGCATCCTGCGGCCGAATTTCGTGGCGATGCTCGACGCCCTGGAGAGCCGCGAACTCTGCGCGCGCATGCGCTCGGCAAGCGACCGCCGCTCGCACATTCTCGTGCTGACCGACAAGGGCCGCGCGGTGCTGGCACGCGCCAAGAAGCTCGTTGCCAACAAGCACGAGGCGCGGCTGATCGAACTCTTGGGACCTGAGAACCACGCGGCGCTGCTGGAGATGCTGGCGAAGATCGCGCGCGAGTTTTGAGGGTGGAGCTGCCGTAGGATGGGTAGAGCGCAGCGAAACCCATCGCGATGGAGCATGCCGCGCCAATGATGGGTTTCGCTTCGCTCTACCCATCCTACGATTCTGCCCAGATCCTCATCCTGAGGAGCGGCGTCTTCGCCGCGTCTCGAAGGATGAGGCCCCGCCGGTGGCCTCGCCCTTCGAGACGACCGCTGCGCGGTCTCCTCAGGGTGAGGGGATAAGCTGGAGTGCGCCGCGCTATCCAGGTCATTGCGAGCGCAGCGAAGCAATCCATAGCGCCGCAAGCGGAGACGTGGATTGCTTCGCTTCGCTCGCAACGACGGAGAGAGCGTGGCGTCAGTCCACTAGGATGACGCGGACGTCGTTGACGTTGGTCAGCGTCGGGCCGGTCAGGAGCAGATCGCCGGTTTGAGCGAAGAAGCCGCTGGCGTCGTTGTTTTCGAGATAGGCCCTGGGATCGAGGCCCTGCGATTTCATCTTCGCGAACGTAGAGTGGTCGATGACGGCGCCGGCCGGGTCGCTGGCACTGCCCGCGCCGCCATCGGCGCCGTCGGTGTCCGCGGCGAGCGCCGAGACATCGGTCATGCCCTTGAGCAGATCGGCGAGCGCAAGCGCGTATTCCTGGTTGGGGCCGCCGCGGCCATTGCCGCGCACGGTCACGGTCAGTTCGCCGCCGGACAGGATCGCGACGCGCCTGCCCTCGCTGCGGGCCGTCAGCGCGAGCTGCGCGTGCGCGGCGGCGACGTCGCGCGCTTCGCCTTCGAGATCGGCGCCGAGATCGATGGTCGCATAGCCGGCCTCGCGCGCGACCTTGACCGCCGATTCGATCGAGGCCTTCGGCTTTGCGATCAACTCGAACGTCGCGCGCGCAAAGGCGGGATCGCCCGGCTTGCAGCTTTCGTTGCCAGGATCATCGAGCGCGCGGCGAACGGAGTCATCGATGGCTAGATTGTATTTGGCGACGATGGCGCGTGCGTCCGCAAGCGTAGTCGGATCTGCTACCGTGGGGCCGGATGCGATCGCGGAAGGATCGTCATGCGGCACGTCGGATATCGCGAGCGTCACGATCTCGGCGCGCTGGCCGGCCCGCGCCAAGCGGCCGCCCTTGATGCGCGACAGATGTTTCCGCACAATGTTCATCTCGCCGATCGGCGCGCCCGAGCGGAGCAGCGCCCGGTTCACCTGCTGCTTCTGCGCAAAACTGACGCCGTCCACCGGCGCGATCCAATTGGCGGAGCCACCGCCGGAGATCAACACCAGCAAGAGATCATCCACGGTCGCCGTCGCCGCCAGCCGCAGCGTATCATCGGCGGCTTTCAGCCCGGCTTCGTCAGGTACGGGATGGCCGGCCTCGACCACCCTGATCCGGCGGGTCGGCACGCCATGGCCGTGGCGGGTAGTTGCAATCCCCGTGAGCAGCGCCGGATCCAGCTCGAGCGCGTCGAGATAGTGTCGTTCGGCCGCCGCCGCCATGGCGGCGGCGCCCTTGCCCGCGGCAAGCACGATCACCCTCCCCTTCGGCACCGGACGCAAATGCGGCGCCAGCACGACGTCCGGATGGGCGGCAGCTACCGCCGCATCGAAGATCGCGCGCAGGAGAGGGCGTCGGTTCGTCATCAGTTGCCAGAGATCTCGCCGCTGAGGACTTCGCCGAACAACTGCCAGCGTTCACCCTTGAACTGCATCAATTGCAACTGCTCGATCGGCATGTAATCAGTCGCGCTCGTGGTCAGCGTCACGCCCGGTAACAGTCCGCCTTGCGCAAATTGCTTCAGGCTTTGCGCCTGCTTCATGACATTCTCCCGGGTCAGGTTGTCGCCGCAGCGACGGAGCACCTCTACCATGGTAGTCGCAAGGTTGTAACCGGTCATCGCCGAAGAGTCGATCCGGTTCATCTCGGGAAGATATTTCGCGAGCAGATCGTCGAATGCCTTGATGCCGGGATCGTTGGCCCACTGGGGATCGCTGACATCCTTGGCATAAGCCGCCGAGATCACGCCCTGCGAGTTCTCAACGCCCGCCGGCTTCATCACGGCCGCCGTCGAGGCGCTGACGTTGGAGATGATCGTGAGCGGCTTCCAGTTCATCTCGCCCAGCTTCTTGATCGCCTGCGCGCCGAACTTCGGGGTGGTGTAAAGCACCAGAACGTCGGGATTGGCCGATTTGATCTTCACCACGTGCGAATCGATGGTCGGCTCCGAGACCTCGTAGCTCTCCTCCAGGACGATCCGCGAGGCGTCTGCGCCGAACCCATCCTTCAGGCCCTTCAGATAGTCCTTGCCCATATCGTCGTTCTGGTAGAGCACGGCCACCTTGGCGCCCGGCTTCTCCTTCATCAGGTATTTCGCGTAGATGCGCGCTTCGCTCTGGTAGCTCGGCAGCCAGCCCATGGTCCAGGGAAAGGTCTTCGGCTCGTTCCACTTGGTCGCGCCGGTGGCGACAAAGAGCTGCGGTACTTTCTTGCTGTTGAGGTATTTCTGGATTGCAGTGTTGGGCGCGGTGCCCAGCGTGCCGACCACCAGCAGAACCTCGTCGCTTTCGACCAGCTTGCGTGCCTGCTCGACCGTCTTCGGCGGGCTATAGGCATCGTCATAGGAGATGAAGTTGATCTTGCGGCCGTTGATGCCGCCCTCGTCGTTGACCTTCTTGAACAATGCAGCCATCGCCTTGCCGACGCTGCCGTAAGCCGAAGCCGGCCCGCTATAGGGCACGATGTTGCCGATCTTGATCTCGGTGTCCGTCGCACCGGTGTCATATTGCTTCTGCGCGAGTGCGGCAGAGGCAGTGGTGGCGGTTACGGCAAAGCCGAGGAATGCGGTTGCAAGGCGGCGTCGGGTCAACATAGGCATAGGACTCCTTCGGAGCAGAAGCTCCCATTCTGGTGCATCGCATTGATAGCGCGGAAAATCACGTTGGCAACAAAAAGCCCCTGCGACTGTGTCGCAGGAGCTTTGCGTGCTTAACCTTGGGTAACTGCGGGAGACTTTTACCCGCCGACGTCAGCGCTGATGACGTCGCCGAACAGCTCCCATTTGTCGCCCTTGAACTTCATGAGCTGAAGCGAGCTGATCGGAGCAAAGTCGTTTGGTCCGGTGTTGATCTTGATGCCGGGCAGCAGGACTTCGGTACGGAAATCCTTCAGGCTCGCCGCTTGCTTCATGACGTTCTCGCGCGTCAGGTTGTCACCACACTGCTTCAGCACCTGAACCAGCGTCTGCGCCACGCCGTAGCCGACCACGGTACCGCCGTCGAGCTTGTCGCCTTCCGGAAAATCCTTGGCCATGAAGGCATAGAATTCCTTCATGCCGGGATCGTTGTCCCACTGCTTGTCGGAGGCGTCCTTGAGGTAGGCGGCGGAGATGATGTCCTGGGCGTTCTCGAAGCCGGCGGGCTTGAGCACGCTGCCGACAGACGCCGAGACGTTATTGAGGAAGTGCAGCGGCTTCCAGCCGATCTCGGCGTTCTTCTTGATCGCCTGCGCCGCAAATTTCGGCGTGGTGATATTGATGAAGATGTCGGCGCCGGTGGCCTTGAGCTTGACCAGATGCGAATCGATCGACGGCTCGGAGGTCTCGTAGCTCTCCTCCATCACGATCATGCTCGCGGCCTTGGAGCCGAGCCCGTCCCTCAGGCCCTTTAGATAGTCCTTGCCGTAGTCGTCGTTCTGGAAGAGCACCGCGATCTTGGCGTCGGGATGGTTCTTCAGGATGTACTTGGCGTAGATCTGGGTCTCACTCTGATAGCTGGGCTGCCAGCCCATGGTCCACGGGAAGTTCTGCGGGTCGTTCCACTTGGTGGCGCCGGTGGCGACGAAGAGCTGCGGCACCTTCTTCGAGTTCATGTATTTCTGGATCGCGGTGTTCGACGGCGTGCCGAGCGAGTTGAAGATGAGCAGCACCTCGTCGCTCTCGACCAGCTTGCGCGCCTGCTCGACCGCCTTCGGTGGCGAATAGGCGTCGTCATAGGAGACGAAATTGATCTTGCGGCCATTGATGCCGCCGGCGTCGTTGATCTTCTTGAAGTAGGCGGCCTCGGTGCGTCCGATCACGCCGTAGGCGGAGGCCGGTCCGCTGTAGGGCATGATGTTGCCGACCTTGATCTCGGTATCCGATGCGCCGGGGTCGTATTTCTTCTGTGCCGTCGCAGTGCCGGCAGTGGCCGCGAACAAGCCGAACGCCGTCGAAAGAATCGCAAGTTTTTTGATAACGGACATTCCGTCTCTCTCCCTCTTGGATGACATCGATGCTGTGTCATGGCCTTCTTGATGCGAAAGCTCTTGGTGTTGACCGTATCGATTACCATTTTGCCGACAAGGCCTCAACAAAAAGCCCCCGCGACAGAGTCGCGGGGGCTTTCAACGGCTGATGCCGCCGCAGCTCCATCAATGCCCGAGCGCGCCGCTCATGATGTCTCCGAACAACTCCCACTTGTCTCCCTTGAAGCGCATCATCTGCAGTTGCTTGATGGGCGCGAAGTCGGTCGGCGACGTGTTGATGGTGATGCCGGGCAGCAGCGTGTCGGGCGCAAACTCCCTCAGGCTCGCGGCCTGCTTCATGATGTTGGCACGGGTGAGATCGTCGCCGCACATCTGCAGCACCTTCACCATGGTTTGCGCCGCGCCATAGCCATAGACCGCCGCGTCATCGCGCCGATCGGCTTGCGGATAATATTCCTGCAGGAACGCGAAGAAGCGCTTCATGCCGGGATCGTTGTCCCATTGCGGGTCGGCGCCATCCTTGGCATAGGCCGCCGATAGGACGCCCTGCACATTCTCAAAGCCGGCCGGCTTCATCGCGCCGCCGACGGAAGCGGAGACATTGGACACGATCTGCAGCGGCTTCCAGTTCAATTCCGCGACGTTCTTCATCGCCTGAGCTGCGAATCTCGGCATGGCGACGTTGAGAAGGACGTCGACGCCGGCGGCCTTCAGCTTGGCGATGTGGCTCTCCATCGACGGCTCTGAGGTCTCGTAGCTCTCTTCGGTGACGATCATCGCCGCCTTCTCGCCGAATCCGTCCCTCAAGCCTCTGAGGTAGTCCTTGCCGAAATCGTCGTTCTGATAGAGCACGCCGACCTTGGCGTCCGGCCTCTCCTTCATGATGTATTTGGCATAGATGCGCGCCTCGCTCTGGTAGTTCGGCTGCCAGCCCATGGTCCACGGAAACTCTTTTGGCTGGTCCCACTTGCTGGCGCCGGAGGCGACGAAGAGCTGCGGCACTCCCTTGCCGTTCATGTATTTCTGGATCGCGAGGTTGGTGACCGTGCCGAGCGAGTTGAAGATCAGAAGCACTTTATCGCTCTCCACGAGCTTGCGCGCCTGCTCCACCGTCTTCGACGGGTTGTAGCCGTCGTCGTAGCTGAGAAAAACGATCTTGCGACCGTTGATGCCGCCCTCGGCGTTGACCTTGTTGAAATAGGCCGCCTCGGTCTTGCCGATCACGCCATAGCCGGAAGCCGGTCCGCTATAGGGCATGATGTTGCCTATTTTGATCTCGGTATCGCTGGCGCCGGTATCGTACTTTTTCTGGGCGAGCGCACCGCCGGTGCTGGCGGCGATCAGGACGAGCACGGCTGAAAGGGCAGTCAATCGCAAGCGGACGGCAGTCATTCGTTTCCTTCATCCTTGAGATCATGATCCGATTAGACGGAATCGGATCATGAACTCATCTCTTGTTTGAGCATGATCTTTTCGGAAAACCGGTTCCCACTTTTCCGGATCATGCTGTGGTGGATGCGTTTCTTGGAACTCCCACGGCGGGCATTGAATGCGGTTCTCGCGCCGTCCGTCAACAAAAAGCCCCGCGGCTTGCACCGCGGGGCTTTGCGCTGGTCTCTTGCACTGCACAACCCTAGTCGGCGGGAACGTCGCCGCTGATGATCTCGCCGAACAGTTCCCACTTTTGTCCCTTGAAGCGCATCATCTGAAGCTGGCTGATCGGGGCAAAGTCGGTGGCGCTGGTGTTGATCTTGACGCCGGGCAGCAGCGTGTCCGGCGTAAAATCCTTCAGGCTCGCCGCCTGCTTCATGACGTTGGCGCGCGTGAGGTTGTCACCGCACATCTCCAGCACCTTCGCCAGGGTTTGTGCAGCGCCGTAGCCGTAAACCAGGGCGCTCTCGGTCTTGTCGGCGCCCGGCATGTACTTGTCGAGGAATTCATTCCACTTCTTCATGCCGGGATCGTTGTTCCATTGCTGGTCGCTGCCGTCCTTGGCGTAGGCGGCCGAGAGCACGCCCTGGGCGTTATCAAATCCCGCCGGCTGCATCACGCTGCCGACCGAGATCGAGACGTTGGCAACGATCTGCAGCGGCTTCCAGCCGAGTTCGGCGGTCTTCTTGATGGTCTGGGCGGCGAATTTCGGCGTGGCATAGATCAGCAGCACGTCCGGGTTGGCGGCCTTGATCTTGACGATGTGGGAATCGATCGTCGGCTCGGAGATCTCGTAGCTTTCCTCGAGGATGATCATCGAGGCGCCCTTGGCGCCGAGGCCGTCCTTGGTGCCTTTGAGGTAATCCTTACCGAAATCGTCGTTCTGATAGAGGATCGCGACCTTGGCGTCCGGCTTCTCCTTCATCAGCCATTTCGCGTAGATCTGCGCTTCGCTCTGGTAGCTCGGCTGCCAGCCTATGGTCCACGGGAAGTTCTTCGGATCGTTCCACTTGGTCGCGCCGGTGGCGACGAACAGTTGCGGGATCTTCTTGGAGTTGAGGTATTTCTGGATCGCGGTGTTCGAGGGCGTGCCGAGCGGGTTGAAGACGACAAGGACTTCGTCGCTCTCGACCAGCTTGCGCACCTGCTCCACCGCCTTCGGCGGCGAGTAGGCGTCGTCGTAGGTGATGAAATTGACCTTGCGGCCGTTGATGCCGCCCCGATCGTTGATCATCCGGAAATAGGCGGCCTCGGTCTTGCCGATGCTGCCATAGGCGGACGCAGGTCCGCTATAAGGGATGATGTTTCCGATCTTGATCTCGGTGTCGGAGGCGCCGGTATCGTATGTCTTCTGGGCGAAGGCACTGCCGGAAGCGACAGCACAAGCGACGACCGCCGCCGAAAGCACGGCGGTCCGTAGTTTGAAGGGCATCGTCTCTCCTAAAGTCTCTTTTTTGGTTCTTCAGTTCTTCTTGAGTTTCGCCGCCAGTTGCTGGGCAATGAGGGCGACCTGCCGGGCGCCATGCGGCACCAGGTAGATGACGAGGAACAGGAGCACGCCGAACACGGCGCCAGAGAGACCCTTGGAAATGCCTTCCGCAATGTTAGGCACGAAGATGATGAAGGCGGAGCCGACGATCGAACCCGGCAGCCAGCCGACGCCGCCGACCACCATGCCGACGAACAGAGAGATCGCGAGCGTGATGGTGTAGCCGTCGGGCGCCACGAACTGCACCGCGATCGCGCCCAGGCCGCCGGCGATGCCGGTGATGCCGGCGCTGACGCCGAAGGCCAGCGTCTTGTACAGCGCGACGTTAACGCCCATGGCGGAGGCCGCGATCTCGTTGTCGCGGATCGACATCAGGGCGCGGCCCGAGCGCGAGCGGAGCAGGTTCACCGAGGCGACATAGATCCCGATCGAGACCGCCAGTGTGAAGTAATAGAGCCACATGTCCTGCGACAGCGGCAGGCCGAATGGCGCATCCGGCTTGGTCACCACCAGGCCTTGCACGCCGCCGGTCCAGTGCTCGAGGAAGCCAAGCTTGAGGAGCTGAGGCATGGCGAGCGCCAGAGCAAAGGTCGCGAGTGCGAGGTAGATGCCCGACAGCCGCAGCGCCGGCTGGCCGAACAGGAAACCCGCCCCGAAGCAGACGACGCCCGCGACCGGCAGGGTCAGCGCGTAGTTGACGTTGAAGTGCTCCATCAGGATCGCCGTGGTATAGGCACCGATGGCGTAGAACGCGCTCTGGCCGAGCGAGAACTGGCCCGAGCCGCCGGTCAGGATGTTGAGCGCCAGCACCGCGAGCCCGTAGATCAGGAGCATCGTCATCTGGAAGATGATGAAGTTCTTGACGAACAGGGGAGTCAGGATCAGGGCCGCCAGCACCACCAGCGAGGTGCCGTAGCCGAGCGTCATGGCGCGCTTCGGAACCGCCTCGACGGCCGGGGCTTCGGTTACAACTTCTTCAGCCGCGCTCATGATCAGACTCGCTTCACGATGGGCCGGCCAAACAGCCCGGCCGGTTTGACGACCAACACGGTGATAATCAGCGCAAGGGCGATCGGCAGCTTGAGCTCGTTGCCGACGCCTGGAATGTAGGTGCCGGCAAGGTTCTCGAACACGCCGACCAGGAAGCCGCCGATCACGGCGCCGAGCGGCGAGCTAAGGCCGCCGAGCACCGCGGAGGCGAAACCGTAGATCAGGACGCCGCCCATCATGTTCGGCTCGAGGAACACCACCGGCGCGATCAGCATGCCGGCGATCGCGCCGATGGCGGCGGCCATGCCCCAGCCGAGCGCGATCATCCATGAGGTGTTGATGCCGACCAGCCGCGCCGATTCAGGCAGTGAGGCGGCCGCCCGCATCGCAAGGCCAATGCGGGTGAACTGGAAGAAGAAATAGAGCCCGGCGAGCAGCAGCAGGGTGACGCCGACCATGCCGGCCTGGTGGGTCGAGATCAGCTGGCTGCCAAGGAACGGCGAGGAGCCGAACGGCGTCGGATATTGCTTGATGGTGAAATCCCAGATCAGGCCGGCGACCGAGTTGACGATCGCAAACAGGGCGATGAAGCCGGCGACGTTGGTCAGGACCGGCGCCTTCGCCAAGGGCTTGAACAGCAGCCGCTCGATCAGGATGCCGCCGGCGAAGGAAAGGATGACGGTGAGGATGAAGGCCCACCAATAGGGCACGCCCCATTGCATCATCTGCCAGGACATGAAGGTCGAGAACATCGCCATTTCGCCTTGCGCGAAATTGAGATGGTCGATCGCCTGGTAGATCATCACGACGGCGAGCGCCATGCAGGCGTAGATCGCGCCGGTGGCGATGCCGGCCAGGACTTGGTTGGCAAAAAGCTCCATGGTCCTCGCTCCCTCAGTAACCCAGATAGGATTTACGGACGTCTTCGTTGTTGGCGACGTCCTTGGCGTTGCCGGACATCACGATGCGTCCGGTTTCGATCACATAGGCCTGGTCGGCGAGCTCGAGGGCGAGCTGCGCATTCTGCTCGACCACCAGGATGGTGACCTTGTCCTCGCGGTTGATCTTGCCGAGAATGCGGAACAGGTCGCGGACCACCAGCGGCGCCAGGCCGAACGACGGCTCGTCCAGCAGCATCAGCCGCGGCCGCAGCATCAGCGCGCGCGCGACCGCGAGCATCTGCTGCTCGCCGCCCGACAGCGTGCCGGCCTGCTGGGTATGGCGCTGCTTGAGCACCGGGAAGTGGTCGTACATGCGCTCGATGTCGGCGACGATGTTCTTCTTGTCGCCGCGCGTGATGGCGCCAAGCTGCAGGTTCTCCTCCACCGTCATGTTGGTGAAGGTGCCGCGCCCCTGCGGCACATGGGCGATGCCGAGGCGGACCACGTTCTCGGTCGAACGATTACCGATCGGCTTGCCCTCGAATTCGATCGCGCCGGTCGAGCGCACCATGTTGCAGATCGCCCGCAGCGTGGTGGTCTTGCCGGCGCCGTTGGCCCCGAGCAGCGTGGTGAGCGAACCTTCGTTCAGCGAGAAGCTGAGGCCGTGAAGCGCCTGAACCTGGCCGTAATAGGCGCGCAGATCCTTGACGTTGAGCATCATCGTCATTGGTCCTTGCTCCCGAGATAGGCCTTGATGACGTCGGGATCGGCCTGGACCTGGCTAGGGGTTCCCTCGGCGAGCTTGCGGCCGAAATTGAGCGCGACGACATGGTCGGCGGTCGACATCACCATGCCCATGTGGTGCTCGACCAGGAGCACGGTGATCTTGCGCTCGTCGCGGATCTTGCGGACGAGGTCGCCGAGCACATAGACCTCTTCATGGTTGAGGCCGCCGGCCGGCTCGTCCAGCAAGAGGATCTTCGGATCGGCCGCGAGCGCGCGCGCCAGTTCAACGCGCTTCTGGGTGCCGAACGGCAGGCCCGAAACGATGCTGTGCACGACGTCCTCGAGGTCGAGATAGGCCAGGATCTCGTGCACCTTCTTGTTGACCGAAGCCTCGCTGCGCCTGATCCAGGCGAGCTTGAGGGAGTCGCTGATGATGTCGCTGGAGGTGCGCGCGTGGGTGCCGACGCGGACATTGTCGAGCACCGAGAGATTGGGAAACAGCGCGACGTTCTGGAAGGTGCGACCGATGCCGATCTCGGCGATCTTGTGCGGCGGGCGGCTGAGGATGCTCGCGCCTTCCATCAGGATGTCGCCGGAGCTCGGCTGATAGAGCCGGGAGAGGCAATTGAAGAGCGTCGTCTTGCCGGCGCCGTTCGGTCCGATCAGTCCCAGGATCTGGCCCTGATGCATGTCGAAGGAGACGCCGTTCAACGCGACGATGCCGCCGAACACGACGCTGACGTCGCGAACCGCGAGCAGTGGCGCATGACCCTGCGCGAGTTGTGCCTGCGTCATCTCGTCTCGCCCGCCCGCTTGAGAGGGCGGAGAGCGCCGCGCGAGCGATCGCGCCGGCGATGAAGAAGGCTGTCAGATGCCCTCGGCCACACGTGCAACTTTCCCTCCTAGTCTCGACTTTTTGCTTTCAACTTTTCTGGATTGCGGCGCTACCCCACCAAGCGCCTGCTCGATGTTCCTTACCATCGCGACAAGGCGAGGTCCAATATCGTTGAGCAACCGGTCTTCCGTAAAGCGGAATGCCGGCGCGCCGCAGTTGAATGCATACGGACCGGTTCCGTCATTGAGCTGCAATGCCACGCCGACAGCGTGAACATCGTCCTGCCATTCACCAGCAGAAATTGCAAAGCCACGCTTCGCTACCAATTCGCCCGAGCGCTCGATGCCATCGCGCATCTTCGGCCAGCGGCTGCCATAGTGGTCGCGAAGCTCACGCAGCAGAGCGGTACGCTCATCGTCCGGCAGCGCCCAGATATAGGCGCGTCCCATCGCGGTGGTCGCTATTGGTATCCGCGAACCGACATCGAGCTGAACGCCGAGCGTCAGTCCGTTCCGGCTTTGCCCGAAATAGATCATGCTGAGCCGATCGCGCC
This sequence comes from Bradyrhizobium elkanii WSM2783, assembly GCF_000472865.1. Lineage (GTDB taxonomy): Bacteria > Pseudomonadota > Alphaproteobacteria > Rhizobiales > Xanthobacteraceae > Bradyrhizobium > Bradyrhizobium elkanii_A. The sequence goes on from NZ_AXAP01000048.1 coordinate 21,913, forward strand.
CGCCGACCGCGACCGCACCGCCGGTCGCACGCATCACGTCCTCGCGATAGGGTTCGGACAAATGCCGGACACCGAGATTGGCGAGCGCGGCATAACCCAGCGCCATGGCAGAGGGCGTGAGCTGGTACTTCTCGAAACGCGGAACGGGTGTAAGGTAACCAAGCTTGGTCAACGTATAGGTCAGCCGCGAAACGGTAGGCTTCGGCAAATTGGTGCGGGCCGCAATCTCCTGATTGCCGAGAAGCCCGTCATTGGGACGGAATGCGCGCAGGACTTCCAATCCACGGGAAAGCGCGACCACAAAATTGCGGTCGGTCGCCGCCTTCTTTCCTGAACGTTTCATTCCCCGCCACTTTGTCGATCTCGTTGACAAGGGACGTGCTTCAAAATAACCCTCCGTGTCAAGATGTGGAATTTAATTTCGCAGTGCGAAATTAGCTACTAGACGCAAGAACCGCAACAACGCCTTGCAAAAGAACACACCGCAAAAGAACACAGCATCCAAGGAGAGCCTCGTGAGCGAAGTCGTAAAACTCGAGCGGCATGACATCATTGGCATCGTCACGGTTAACAATCCTCCGGTCAACGCGCTGAGTGCCGCAGTACGCGGCGGCATCCTGGAATGCATCAAGAGCGCGATTGCCGATGCCGAAGTGAAGGCGATCGTGCTGACCTGCGCCGGCCGCACCTTCATCGCCGGTGCCGACATCACCGAATTCGGCAAGCCGCCGAAGCCGCCCGGCCTCAACGAGGTGCTGGAGGCGATGGAGAATTCACCGAAGCCGATCGTTGCCGCGATCCACGGCACCGCGCTCGGCGGCGGCCTCGAAGTCGCTCTGGCATGCCACTATCGCGTGGCCACCAAGGACGCCCGGCTCGGCTTGCCTGAAGTGAAGCTCGGCCTGCTGCCCGGCGCCGGCGGCACCCAGCGGCTGCCGCGCGCGGTCGGACCGGAGCTTGCGGTCAAGATGATCGTCGGCGGCGATCCGATCGGCGCCGCGGAAGCGCTGAAGAACGGCTTGATCGAAGAGATCGTCGAGGGACCGGCCGCCGGCGGCGAAGCCTTCGCACTCAAGGTGCTGGCGGAGAAGCGCCCATTGCGCAAGTTGCGCGACGACGACTCCAAGCTCGCCGCGGCCAAGGCCGACCGTTCGATCTTCACCAATGCGGTCGCCGCGCTGACCAAGCGCGCACGCGGCCTGGAAGCGCCGTTCGCCGCAGCCGACGCGGTCGGCGCCGCGATCGACCTGCCCTTCGATGAAGGCCTGAAGAAGGAGCGCGAGACCTTCCTGAAACTGGTGGCGAGCGACCAGTCCAAAGCGCAGCGCTATGCCTTCTTCGCCGAGCGCGAGGCCGCGAAGATCGCAGGCGTGCCTGATGGCACCAAGCCGCGCAACGTCGCGCGCGTCGCCATCATCGGCGCCGGCACCATGGGCGGCGGCATCGCGATGTCGTTTGCCAATGCCGGCATCCCCGTGACGCTGATCGAGACCGGTGAGGAACAGCTCAAGCGCGGCCTCGGCGTGATGCAGAAGAACTATGAAGCGACCGCTGCGCGCGGCGGCATCCCGGCGGATGCACCCGCCAAGCGGATGGCGCTGATATCAGGCGTGGTCGGCCTGGAAAACGTCAAGGATGCTGACCTCGTCATCGAGGCGGTGTTCGAGACCATGGCGGTCAAGAAGGAAGTGTTCGGCAAGCTCGATCAATATGCCAAGCCGGGCGCCGTGCTGGCCTCCAACACGTCCTACTTGAACATCGACGAGATCGCCAAGGAGACCAAGCGGCCGCAGGACGTGCTGGGCATGCACTTCTTCTCGCCCGCGAACGTCATGAAGCTGTGCGAGATCGTGCGCGCCGAGAAGACCGCGCCCGACGCGCTGGTCACGGCGGTTTCGATTGCGCGCAAGATTGCGAAAGTTCCGGCCGTGGTCGGCGTCTGCGACGGCTTCGTCGGCAACCGCATGCTGGCCCAGCGCGGCAAGCAGGCGGAAAAGCTGTTGTTCGAGGGCGCGCTGCCGCAGCAGGTCGACGCTGTCGTTACGAAATTCGGCATGCCGATGGGGCCGTTCGCGATGGGCGACCTCGCCGGCCTCGACATCGGCTGGCGCTCGCGCAAGGACCGCGGCATCAAGTCGGAGATCGCCGACGCGCTGTGCGAAGCCGGCCGCTTCGGCCAGAAAACGGGCAAGGGCTATTACAAATATGAGGCGGGCTCGCGGGCGCCCCTGCCCGATCCGGAAGTCGAGAAGCTGATCGACGAGACGCTGGCGCGCCTCGGCCGCAAGAAGCGCGTCGTCAGCGACGACGAGATCCTCGAGCGCATGATGTACCCGATGATCAATGAGGGCGCGCGCATCCTGGAGGAAGGCATCGCCGCGCGGCCTTCCGACATCGACGTGGTCTGGCTCTATGGCTATGGCTGGCCGATCTATCGCGGCGGCCCGATGTTCTGGGCCGACACCGTGGGTCTGAAGCATATCGCCGATCGGCTCTCCTTCTATGCCAAGGAGACCAACGATCCCTCGCTGGAGCCGGCGCCGCTGCTCAAGCGCCTTGCCGACGAAGGCAAGACGTTTGCTTCGCTCGCCGCGCCGTCGAAGGCGGCTTGATGATCGGCTGTTGCCACTTGTCATTCCGGGACACGCGCAAGCGTGGACCCGGAATCCATTTCTCCGCCTGCACATGTGGCCCGATGGATTCCGGGTTCGTCCTTCGGACGCCCCGGAATGACGGCCGCTAGGTTTTTGCGCTGAGCATCATGACCCATCCCGGCGAACAGTTTTATCCGAAGGGCGTGCGTTGGGACGATCCGATCGCGCGCGGCACGTTGCCTGATTTGCTCTCCACGGCCGCGGCGGCCTACGGCCCGCGGACGGTGATCGAATTCCGCGACCGGCCGATCAGCTATGCGGAGCTGGAAGCCCTGGTCGAAACCGCGGCTTCCGCGTTCCTGCGGGCCGGCTACGGCAAGAACACCTCGGTGGCGCTGTTCCTCGGCAACACGCCCGACCATCCCATCAACTTCTTCGGCGCGCTGAAGGCGGGTGCCCGCGTCGTGCATCTGTCGCCGCTCGACGGCGAGATCGCGCTCTCGCACAAGCTCTCGGATTCCGGCGCGCGCATCCTCATCACCAGCAACCTCTCGGCACTGCTGCCGACCGCGCTGAAGTTCCTTGACAAGGGCCTGCTCGACCGGCTGATCGTCTGCGAGGACGATCATTGGGGCAAGATCGGCACCCCGCAGACGGCGCTACCTGACAATCCCGCCATCATCACCTACCGCCAGTTCATCGACGGCGCGACCAGGCCGGCCAAATGGCCCGAGGTCAGCGCCGACGACGTCGCGCTGCTGCAATATACCGGCGGCACCACGGGCCTGCCGAAGGGCGCGATGTTGAGCCACGGCAATCTGACTGCGGCGGTGTCGATCTATGAGGTCTGGGGCAAGGCGGCCCGCGCGGAGCGCGATGCGATCGAGCGCGTGATCTGCGTGCTGCCGCTGTTCCACATCTATGCGCTGACGGTCGTGCTGCTGTCCTCGATCCGGCACGGCCATCTGATCTCGCTGCACCAGCGCTTCGACGTCCAGGCCGTGATGCGCGACATCGAGGAGAAGCGCGCCACCGTGTTCCCGGGCGTGCCCACGATGTGGATTGCAATCGCCGCCCTGCCCGATCTCGACAAGCGCGACCTGTCGTCGCTGGTGAGCTGCGGCTCCGGCGGCGCGCCGCTGCCGGTGGAGGTAGCAAAGATCTTCGAGCGCCGGGTCGGCATGAAGCTGCGCAGCGGCTGGGGCATGACCGAGACCTGCTCGCCGGGCACCGGCCACGTCAAGGAAGGGCCGGATAAGCCGGGCTCGATCGGCCTGATGCTGCCGGGCATCGAGCTCGACGTGGTCTCGCTGGATGATCCGAAGCAGGTGCTGCCCGTCGGCGAAGTCGGCGAAATCCGTATTCGCGGCCCGAATGTCACAAAGGGCTACTGGAACCGGCCCAAGGAAACCGCCGAAGCGTTTGTCGGCGACCGCTTCCTCACCGGCGACATCGGCTACATGGACGCGGACGGCTATTTCTATCTGGTCGACCGCAAGAAGGACATGATCATCTCCGGCGGCTTCAATGTCTATCCGCAGATGATCGAGCAGGCGATCTATACGCATCCGTCAGTGCAGGAAGTGATCGTGATCGGCATCCCCGACGACTACCGGGGCGAGGCTGCGAAAGCCTTCATCAAGCTGCGCGACGGCGCGGCGCCGTTCACGATCGACGATCTGCGCGTCTTTCTCACCGGCAAGCTCGGCAAGCATGAACTGCCGGCCGCACTCGAATTCGTCGAGGAATTGCCGCGAACGTCGGTCGGAAAACTCTCCCGTCACGAACTGCGCCAGCAGAAGGCCGCTCCGGGCAGCGCAGCCAAACAACAACCAGAAACCGCAACAGGAGGTCGTTCATGACCGACGCCGTTATCGTCTCCACCGCCCGCACGCCAATCGGCAAGGCCTATCGCGGCGCGCTCAACGTCACCGAAGGCGCAACCCTGCTTGGACACGCGATCGGCGAGGCAGTCGCCCGTGCCAAGGTCGACCCGAAGGAGGTCGAGGACGTCGTGATGGGCGCAGCCCTGCAGCAGGGCGCAACCGGCGGCAACATCGCACGCAAGGCGCTGCTCCGCGCCGGCCTTCCCGTCACTGTCGCCGGCACCACCATTGACCGGCAATGCGCCTCCGGCCTGCAGGCGATTGCGCTTGCCGCGCGCTCGGTGCTGTTCGACGGCGTCGAGATCGCGGTCGGCGGCGGCGGTGAATCGATCAGCCTGGTGCAGAACGACAAGATCAATACGTTTCACGCCCAGGACCCGGCGCTGTTGAAGATCAAGGGCGAGGTCTACATGCCCATGATCGACACCGCCGAAGTAGTCGCCAAACGCTACAACATCTCGCGCGAAAAGCAGGACGAATATTCGCTCGAGAGCCAGCGCCGCACCGCGGCCGCCCAGCAGGGCGGCAAGTTCAAGGACGAGCTGGCGCCGATCACCACCCAGATGGCGGTGACCGACAAGGCGACCGGCGCGGTCTCGTTCAAGGAGGTGACGCTGTCGCAGGATGAGGGTCCGCGGCCCGAGACCACGGCCGAAGGCCTTGCCGGCCTGAAGCCGGTGCGCGGCGAAGGTTTCACCATCACCGCCGGTAATGCCAGCCAGCTTTCCGATGGCGCCAGCGCAACGGTGATCATGAGCGACAAGGAAGCGGCCAAGCGCGGCCTGAAGCCGCTCGGCATCTTCCGCGGTTTCGTTTCCGCCGGCTGCGAGCCCGACGAGATGGGAATCGGGCCGGTCTTCGCCGTGCCGCGCCTGCTCAAGCGCCATGGCCTGAAGGTCGAGGACATCGACCTCTGGGAGCTCAACGAGGCCTTCGCGGTGCAGGTGCTCTATTGCCGCGACAAGCTCGGCATCGATCCCGATAAGCTCAACGTCAATGGCGGCGCGATCGCGGTCGGCCATCCCTACGGCATGTCGGGCGCGCGGCTGACCGGCCACGCCTTGATCGAAGGCCGCCGCCGCAAGGCAAAATATGCGGTCGTCACCATGTGCGTCGGTGGCGGCATGGGTGCGGCCGGTTTGTTCGAGGTGGTGCACTAAGCCTGCCGTCCCGGCGAAGGCCGGGACCCATACCGCGTGATCTCGCTTTGGGGCCTCGCTGGTAGATAGCTTAAGTCCACTACAAAGGCCGGGGGTTATGGGTCCCCGCCTTCGCGGGGACGACGAACGAGAAACACAAAGCAGAAATAGTTCATTTGCTCACAAGGAGGATCCGATGGATCTCGCTTTCACCAAGGAAGAAGTGGCGTTTCGCGAGGAAGTGCGGGCGTTCTTCAGGGACAATGTGCCGCCGGACACGCGGAGGAAGATGCAGGAGGGCCGCCATCTCTCCAAGGACGAGATGGTCACCTGGTGGCGCATCCTGAACAAGAAGGGCTGGGGCGTATCGCACTGGCCGAAGGAATATGGCGGCACCGGCTGGACGTCGGTGCAGCACTACATCTTCAACGAGGAACTGCAGTCCTATCCGGCGCCGCAGCCGCTCGCCTTCGGCGTCAGCATGGTCGGCCCGGTCATCTACACCTTCGGCAACGAGGCGCAGAAGAAGCAGTATTTGCCGCGCATCGCCAATGTCGACGACTGGTGGTGCCAGGGCTTCTCGGAGCCGGGCTCGGGTTCGGACCTCGCCTCGCTCCGCACCAAGGCCGAGCGCAAGGGCGACAAGTGGATCATCAACGGCCAAAAGACCTGGACCACGCTGGCGCAGCATGCCGACATGATCTTCTGCCTGTGCCGCACCGATCCTAGCGCCAAGAAGCAGATGGGCATCTCCTTCATCGTGTTCAGCATGAAGTCGAAGGGGGTCACGGTTCGGCCGATCCAGACCATCGACGGCGGCCATGAGGTCAACGAAGTGTTCTTCGACAATGTCGAGGTCCCGATCGAGAACCTGATCGGCGAGGAGAACAAGGGCTGGGATTACGCCAAGTTCCTGCTCGGCAACGAGCGCACCGGCATTGCGCGGGTCGGCGTCTCCAAGGAGCGGCTGCGCCGCATCAAGGAGCTCGCCTCCAAGGTCGAATCCGGTGGCCGGCCGGTGATCCAGGATCCCGCGTTCCGCGAGAGACTGTCAGCCTGCGAGATCGAGCTGAAGGCCCTGGAACTGACGCAGCTTCGCGTCGTCGCCGACGAAGGCAAGCATGGCAAGGGCAAGCCCAACCCGGCATCGTCCGTGCTCAAGATCAAGGGCTCGGAGATCCAGCAAACCACGACGGAACTCCTGATGGAAGTGATCGGCCCGTTCGCCGCACCTTATGACGTGCATGGCGACGACGGTTCAAACGAGGCCATGGATTGGACCGCCCAGATCGCGCCGAGCTACTTCAACAATCGCAAGGTCTCGATCTACGGCGGCTCCAACGAGATCCAGCGCAACATCATCGCCAAGGCGGTGCTGGGGCTTTGAGTTGACGGCTCTTACCGTCACACACACTGGCGTCATGGCCGGGCTTGACCCGGCCATCCACGCGGTGGTGCAGACAGAGCAAGAGCGTGGATGCCCGGGACAAGCCCGGGCATGACGGAGAATTTCCGATAATCCTGAGAGAGCAAGAACATGGATTTTGATTTGTCCGAGGAGCAGCGGCTTCTCAAGGAAAGCATCGACGGTCTGCTGACGGATTCCTACGATTTCGAGCAGCGCAAGAAATACATGAAGGAGAAGGGCGGCTGGAGCAAAGCCGTCTGGAGCAAGCTCGCCGAGCAGGGCCTGCTCGGCCTGCCCTTCACTGAGGCCGACGGCGGGTTCGGCGCCGGCGGGGTCGAGACCATGATCGTGATGGAAGCGCTCGGCAAAGCGCTCGTGCTCGAGCCTTATCTGGCGACCGTGGTGATCGGCGGCGGCTTCCTGCGCCATGGCGGCTCGGCCGAGCAGAAGGCCGCGCACATTCCCGGCATCATCGACGGCAGCAAGACGCTCGCGTTCGCGCAGCTCGAGAAGAACTCGCGTTACGACCTGTTCGACGTCACCACGACCGCGAAGAAGAAGGGCGCCGGTTGGGTCATCGACGGCGAGAAGTTCGTCGTCCTCAACGGCGAGAACGCCGACACGCTGATCGTGACCGCGCGCACCAAGGGCGAGCGGCGCGACAGAAACGGGATCGGCGTGTTCCTGGTGCCCGCCGATGCCAAGGGCATCAGCAAGAAGGGCTATCCGACCCAGGACGGCCTGCACGCCGCCGACATCAGCTTCACCGGCGTCGAAGTCGGCAGCGATGCCGCGATCGGCAATCCCGAGGATGCGCTTGATCTGATCGAGCGCGTGGTCGACGAAGCCCGCATCGCGCTGTGCGCGGAGGCGGTCGGCGCGATGGATGAATCGCTCAAGGAGACCGTCGAGTACATCAAGACGCGCAAGCAGTTCGGCGTCGCGATCGGTTCGTTCCAGAGCCTGCAGCACCGTGCGTCCGACATGTTCGTCGCGGCCGAGCAGGCCCGCTCGATGTCGATGTTCGCGACCATGGCCGGCGACTTCGAGGATGCCAAGGAGCGCGCGAGCGCAATCGCGGCGGCCAAGGTGCAGATCGGCAAGTCGCTGAAGTTCGTCGGCCAGCAGTCGATTCAGCTCCATGGCGGCATCGGCATGACGATGGAGGCCAAGATCGGCCACTACTTCAAGCGCCTGACCATGATCGAGAACACCTTTGGCGACACCGAGTATCACCTGCGCCGCGTCGCAGACGCGGGCGGGTTGATTTAGCTGCTCGCCATTGCGAGCCCGTAAGCCGCATAATGGTCGTCATGCCCAGGCTTGTCCCGGGCATCCACGTCTTGGCGGCGAAGGAAGAGCGTGGATGGCCGGGTCAAGCCCGGCCATGACGGTGTGGGAAAATGCGAACAAAACAGAAGAGGGAATAACATAACAATGAAGAACACCCCATTCGATCTCACCGGAAAAGTTGCCGTCATCACCGGCTCGAGCCGCGGCATCGGCCGCGCCTCCGCCGAACTGCTGGCAAAGCTCGGCGCCAAGGTGGTGATCTCCTCGCGCAAGGCGGACGCCTGCCAGGAAGTGGCTGACGGCATCAATGCGGCCGGCGGCGATGCGCATGTGATCCCCTGCAACATCTCGCGCCGCGAGGAGGTGGAGGCGCTGATCTCCGGCGCAACCAAACATTACGGCAAGATCGACATCCTCGTCTGCAACGCCGCGGTGAACCCCTATTACGGCCCGCTGCTCGACATCAAGGACGAGGCGTTCGACAAGATCATGGGCAGCAACGTCAAGAGCAACATCTGGCTCTGCGCGCTGGCAATCCCGCAGATGGCCGAGCGCGGCAATGGCTCGGTCGTAATCATCTCGTCCATCGGCGGATTGCGCGGCTCGACCGTGATCGGCGCCTACGGCATCTCGAAGGCGGCCGACTTCGCGCTCTGCCGCAGCTTGGCCGGCGAATGGGGACCAAAAGGCGTGCGCGTCAATTGCGTCGCGCCGGGGCTGGTCAAGACCGATTTCGCCCGCGCGCTCTGGGAAGACGCGGAGCTTTTGAAACGGCGCACCGCCACCACCCCGCTCCGTCGCATCGGCGAACCCGACGAGATCGCCGGCGCGGTCGCCTATCTCGCCTCCGACGCCTCCACCTTCATGACCGGCCAGACCATCGTCATCGACGGCGGCGTCACCACGGCAGCGGTGTAGCTTCGTCTCCCTCTCCCCGTTCTTCACGGGGAGAGGGTTGGGGTGAGGGGCTGCCTCCACAAATTCTGAACACCGTGAATGCGGCGCGTCCCCTCACCCCGCGCTGCGCGCCGACCTCTCCCCGCGAGAGCGGGGCGAGGTCGAGCGGGCGGCATATTGACCTTCCCGCGCCAATCCGCTCCCTTGGCGCAAACCATCACCTCCGGGAAGGAGCGCCATGTCCTTTGTGCTGGCCATCGATCAGGGCACCACGTCCTCGCGCGCCATTGTGTTCCGCAGCGATATTTCCATCGCGGCGGTGGCGCAGCAGGAGTTTCCGCAGCATTTCCCGGCCTCCGGCTGGGTCGAGCATGAGCCGGAGGACATCTGGACCTCGACCATCGCCACCTGCCGCAATGCGCTGGAGAAGGCCGATCTCAAAGCGAAAGACATCGCCGCGATCGGCATTACGAACCAGCGCGAGACCACTGTCGTGTGGGACCGCGCCACGGGCCAGGCCGTGCACCGCGCCATCGTCTGGCAGGACCGTCGCACCGCAGATTTCTGCGCCAGACTGAAGGCCGAAGGCCACGAGCCCGTGATCTCGGCCAAGACCGGATTGATCATCGACCCTTATTTCTCGGGGACAAAAGTCGCCTGGATCCTCGACGGCGTGCCCGGCGCGCGAGAGCGCGCCGAGCGCGGCGAACTGCTGTTCGGCACCGTCGATTGCTATCTGCTCTGGCGGCTCACCGGCGGCAAGGTGCACGCAACCGACGCCACCAACGCCTCGCGCACCCTGCTGTTCAACATCCACACCGGCGAATGGGACGACGAGCTCTTGAAAATCCTCGGCGTGCCCCGCTCGATGCTGCCAGAGGTGAAGGACTCGTCGGCGAAATTCGGCGACAGCGTGCCCGACCTGTTCGGCGGCAGCATCGCCATCGCAGGCATCGCCGGCGACCAGCAAGCTGCGACCATCGGGCAGGCCTGTTTCGAGCCCGGCATGATCAAGTCGACCTATGGCACCGGCTGCTTTGCACTGCTCAACACCGGCACCACGCCGGTGAAATCGAAGAACAAGCTGCTGACCACGATAGCCTACCAGCTCGGCGGCAAACGCACCTACGCGCTGGAAGGCTCGATCTTCGTCGCCGGAAGCGCAGTGCAATGGCTGCGCGACGGGCTCGGTATCATCAAGCAGGCCGCCGAGACCGGGCCGCTCGCCGACAAATCCGACTCGATGCAGAGCGTCTATCTGGTGCCGGCCTTTGTCGGCATGGGCGCGCCCTACTGGAATCCGCGTGTGCGCGGCGCGCTGTTCGGCCTCACCCGCAACACCGGCCCGGCCGAGCTCGCGCATGCCGCGCTGGAAAGCGTCTGCTACCAGACCTACGACCTCTGGGCCGCGATGCGCGCCGACTGGCCTGACGCAACCGCGGCCAACATCGTGCTCCGCGTCGACGGCGGCATGACCGCTTCCGACTGGACCATGCAGCGATTGGCCGATCTGCTCGACGCCCCGGTCGACCGCCCGATGATCCAGGAGACCACGGCGTTAGGAGCCGCCTATCTCGCGGGCCTGCAGGCTGGCGTCTATCCCGAGCCGACGAAATTCGCCGACAACTGGCGATTGGAGCACCGATTCAAGCCCGCGATGAGCCAGGCGACGCGCGAGCGGAAGCTGGCGGGCTGGGCGCGCGCGGTGAAGGGCGTGCTCGCGAGCGACGAGGGGGAGTGATGCGCTGTTGATCGCCAGCGCCACATTCTCCGTCATGCCCGGGCAAAAGCGCGAAGCGCGTCTTCGCGCAGATATCCCGGGCATCCACGTCTTGGCGGCAACGAGAACGTGGATGGCCGGGACAAGCCCATGACGAATGGAGAGATCGCTAATTCGCCATCATCCGCTGCGGCAACCACGTCGCGAGCAGCGGGAAGGCGATCAGGATCACGAGCCGGATCAGGTCGGTGACGACGAAGGGGATCACGCCCTTGAAGATCGTGGAGAAGGAGACGTCCTTCACCACGCTCTTGATCACGAACACGTTCATGCCGACAGGCGGATGGATCAGGCCGAGCTCGACGGTCATCACGATGATGACGCCGAACCAGATCGGATCGAAGCCGAGATGCATGATCACCGGGAAGATGATCGGCACGGTCAGGATGATCATCGCCATGGCGTCCATCAGGCAGCCGAGCACGAGATACATCACCATGATGACGGCGAGGATGCCGTAGCTGCCGAGCCCGAGGCCGGTGAGGAATTCGGTGACCTTTTGCGGGGTCTGCGTCACCGTCAGGAAATAGCCGAAGATCAGCGCGCCGATCAGCACGGTGAACACCGCGGCCGCGGTGCGCGTCGCCTGCAGCAGCGAATTGAGGATCTTCTCCTTGTCCAACCGTCCGGTGAGAATGCCGATCAGGAATGCGCCGGTGGCGCCGACGCCGCCGGCTTCCGTCGGCGTGAAGCGCGGCAGGAACGGCAGGCCGTAGAGGCCGCCGATGACAAAGATAAAGAGCAGCACCGGCGCCCAGATGTCGCGCAGGCCGGCGAAGCGCTCGCGCCAGGAAATCCGCTTCCCCGTCGGCAGGAAGCCGGGCCTGATATAGCCGATCAACGCGATGGTGATCATATACATGGTCATCGCGAGCAGGCCCGGGATGATGCCGGCGATGAAGAGTTTACCGATGTCCTGCTCAGTGATGATGCCGTAGACCGCAAGCACCGTCGACGGCGGCAGCATCGCGCCGAGCGTGCCGCCCGCCGCGATCACGCCGGTGGCAAAAGATTGCGGGTAGCCGAAGCGGCGCATCTCCGGATACGCGACAGCCGAGAACGTCGCGGCGGTCGCGACCGAGGAGCCAGAGATCGCGGCGAAGCCGCCGCAAGCGGCGACGGTGGCGATGCCGAGCCCGCCGCGGAGATGGCCGACAAAACCGTTGGCCGCCCCGAACAATTCGCGGCTCATGCCGGAATTGCTGACAAAGGTCCCCATCAGGAGGAACATCGGGATGACGCCGAAGGTATAGTCGGTCACCGTACGCATCGAGGTCTGGCCGACGAGTTTCAGCGCCGGCGTGGCGCCGACCAGATAGCTGAAGCCGCAGACGCCGACGAGGCCCATCGCCATGCCGACCGGCACGCGGAGCAGCATCAGCGCGAACAGCGCGACAAAGCCGATGATGGCGACGGCGTCGGTGCTCATCGGCGCTTACTCCGTCGCCTTGATCTTGGGATCGTGCATCTCCTCGGGGTGGAAGATCAGCCGATAGGTGCGGATCGCGATCAAGAGCACCGCGGACACGTCGCCGATCCAGGCGAGCGCGAAGAACGGCCAAGTCGGCATGTGCAGGTCGAAGGTCAGGACATTGTCGTTGTAGGTGCCGCGCACCTTGTCGAACAACGTCCAGGTCTGCACGGTGACCACGAACAGCAGCACCAGCGTCGCGAACACGTCGATGACGCGCTGGTATCTCGGCCCGACATTGGCCCAGACCAGATCGACGGTAATGTGGGTGCCGCGATAGGACGTCGCGGCGATGCCCCAGAAAATGAGGATGCCGAGCAGCATCCGCCCGATGTCGAAGGAATCGGGAATCGCGTAGTTCAGCGTGTTTCGCAGGAGCACCGCAAGGAAGATATTGGCGGCGACGATGCCGACGAATCCGGCCGCGATCCATTCGATCGTGTCGATGAAACGGTCCATGTAAGCGCGTTTCATGAGTGGAGCGTCCTATGCTGTGCGATCAGTTGATTAAGGCGGTCCGGCGGCGCAGTTCACCTCGCCCCTTCGGGGAGAGGTCGGCGCGAAGCGCCGGGTGAGGGCGATCAAGTCCCACGAGAGAGCGAAACCCCTCACCCGGATCGCATCTTGCGATGCGATCCGACCTCTCCCACAAGGGGAGAGGTGGGGCACCGTCGATGCGGCTTCAGTATGATCCAATCTCATCGGCTCATGACGATTGCAGGAACGGCGGCCAACGTGATCGGCGCCTACCCTTACTGCGCGAGCGCGTTGTACTTCGCGAGTGACGCCTTCAGGTCCGCCATGGCGGCATCCGCGTCGACGCCGGTCTTCTTGACGCTGTCGGCCCAGGTCTTGACCAGCGGCTCGGCGGCCTTCTTCCACAGCGCGGTCTGCTCCGGCGTCAGCGTGTAGACCTCGTGGCCGGACTCGGCTTTCACCTTATCGATGCCGGCGTCCTCGAACTTACCCCAGTGCTCGCCGACGATGCCCGCCATCTCGGTCGAGCAATTCTTGTCGATGGCGGCCTTCTGACGGTCGGACATCGCGTTGTACTTGTCCTTGTTGATGACGAACACGAAGGTCGTGACATAGAGCGGCGCCTCCATGTCGTACTTCGTCACCTTGTCGATGCCGAACAACACCAGCGAGCCCCAGGGAAAGGTGACGCCGTCGGCAACGCCGCGCTCGATGATATCGCGCACTTCAGGCGCTGAGGACTGCACATTGGTGCCACCGAGCGAGGTGACGAAATTGGCCATGGTGGCGTGCGCAGGCCGGATCTTCAGGCCTTTGACGTCCTCGGGGACCACGATCTTCTTGGTGCGCGAATGGAACGAAGACGGCGAATGGACGAAGGCCAGACAATATTTGACGTCCTTCATCTCCTTCTCGGCATATTTGCGGTACCAGGCATCCAGTCCCATCGAGCCGCCCTTGGCGTCCGAGATCAGGAACGGCAATTCGCCGGCGCCGACGATCGGGAAGCGGCCGGGCTGGTAGCCCGGATTGACATAGGTGACATCGGCGATGCCGTCGCGCGCCATGTCGTAATGGTCGAAGGCCTTGCCGAGCTGCTGGGCCGGGAACACCTTGCCCTTGATGGTGCCGCCGGAATCCCTTTCCACCGCCGCGGCCCAGTCCTCCAGCGACTTTTGCAGCGGATGGGAGGCCGGCACCCAATGCGAAATCTTCAGGTCGAACGTCTTCTCCTGCCCGAACGCAGGCGTCACGCTGGCGGCCAGCAGCAACGCCAGAACCGTCTTCCTCATCGGCATCCTCTCCCTCTTTGCGGGCCTTTGGTGGCCCTTTGCGATTATTGTTATATGATATAATCACCATTGCAAGCTGACGACAGCGGCTGGCCAGCGGGTATAAGCTGTGGCCTACGGTATCGGGAGGAGCAAAAATTGCGGTCAAAGGTAGCAATCATAGGCGCAGGTCCGGCAGGATTGTTGCTTGGGCAACTACTTCACGCCTATGGCATCGACAATGTGATCCTGGAACGGCAGACGCCGGACTACGTGCTGGGACGGATCCGCGCCGGCCTGTTGGAAGAGGGCACGGTCGGCCTGCTCGACCACGTCGGCGCAGGCGAGCGCGCCCATCGCGAGGGGCTGATTCATCACGGATTGGAACTCGCCTTCGGCGGCGACCGGCATCGCATCGACATGCACGCGGCGACCGGCAAGACGGTCATGATCTACGGACAGACCGAGGTGACGCTCGACCTCATGAACGCGCGGCAGCAGGCCGGGCTCACCACCATCTATCAGGCCGCCGATGTCCAGCCGCACGATTTCGACACCGACCATCCGCGCGTCTCTTACGTGAAGGATGGCAAAGCAGGCGAGATCATCTGCGACTTCATCGCGGGCTGCGACGGTTTCCACGGCGTCAGCCGCGCCAGCGTGCCGGCTTCCGCCATCAAGACCTATGAGCGGGTGTATCCGTTCGGCTGGCTCGGCATCCTCTCGGAGACTCCTCCGGTCTCGCATGAGCTGATCTACAACAACCATGACCGCGGCTTTGCGCTGTGCACGATGCGCTCGATGCACCGCAGCCGCTATTACGTGCAGTGTCCGCTCGACGACCATATCGACCAATGGTCCGACGAGCGGTTCTGGGACGAGCTGAAGCGGCGGCTCGACCAGAAGGCGGCGGACGAACTCGTCACCGGCCCCTCGATCGAAAAGAGCATCGCGCCGCTGCGCAGCTTCGTCGCCGAGCCGATGCGCTTCGGCAGGATGTTCCTGGCCGGCGACGCCTCGCATATCGTGCCGCCGACCGGCGCAAAGGGACTGAACCTCGCCGCCAGCGACGTGCACTACCTGTCGCAAGGCTTACGTGAATATTACGACGAGAGATCTTCCGCTGGCATCGATGGCTACTCCGCCAGAGCGCTGGCGCGGGTCTGGAAAGCGGTGCGCTTCTCCTGGTGGATGACCTCGATGCTGCACAAATTCCCCGATCAGGGCGAATTCGGTGCACGTATCCAGCTCGCCGAGCTGGACTATCTCGTCAGCTCCAAGGCGGCGTCGACATCGCTGTCGGAGAATTACGTCGGCCTGCCGTTGTAGAATCGTGGAATCGTAGGGTGGGCAAAGCGCAGCGTGCCCACCTTTGCGAACGGAGTGCTGATGGTGGGCACGCTGCGCTTTGCCCACCCTACGGGACCGCGCTGACGACGGAGTGTGTTTCAAACATCCGCGCAGATGCCGTTTAAAACTTTGTATGCGGTGAAACTGTCATCGACATCGCGTTCAATGGCGCCGAGATCACCAGACATACGGGCCGACCATGAGCACCGATACTTCCGTCATTGCCGACATTCCGGAAGGCTTTGAGCCTCACTTCCGCAAGAGCCCGCTCACCGATCCCTGGGAGCCGCTTTATTCGAAGCGCACCGACAGGGCAGTGATCATGGGGCTCAGGCTCGCAAGGGCGCACACCAACTCGCGCGGTCTGATCCATGGTGGATTGATCGCTGCACTCGCCGACAACGCGATGGGCTATAGCTGCGCCCAAGTGATGGGCTGGACATCTTCGCTGGTGACGGTCTCGCTTGCGGTGGATTTCATTGGCACTGCCGAGATCGGGCAGTGGCTCGCGGTCGAGACCGACGTGATCAAGACCGGGAGCACGATCTGCTTTGCACAGAGCTTGGTGAAGGCGGACGACGTCATCATCGCGCGGGCGAGTGGGACGTTCCGGGTGATGCCGAAGAAGGACAGTGTCGGATGACGTCGATCGCCGTTGCACCTAGCACCGTCATGCCCGGGCTTGGCCCGGGCATCCACGATCTTGTGCGCGGCGACAAAGACGTGGATGGCCGGGACAGGCCCGGCCATGACGGCGCGTGGGGAGACGAGTATTAGCCAAACCGCCAATCCGCGATCTCAGTCACCAGATCGACGAAGGTGCGCACCTTGGCCGAGAGCAGGCGCGAGGTCGGATAGACGATGTGGATCGGCAGCGGCGGCTGCTCGAATTTCGCCAGCACGATCCTGAGCCGCCCTGCCTTCAGCGAGGCAGCCGCTTGATAGGCGAGCACCCGCGTCAGCCCGCCGCCGGCTTCGGCGTATTGAATCGCGGCATCGGCGTTGTTCGATGAGAAGCGCGGACTCGGCGCGACGCGGACCTCCTGCCCTTCCTCGACAAAGCGCCAATCCGGCGCTGCCGACATGGCGCCGAACTGAATGGTGTCATGCGCTGATATCTCCGAGGGCCGCATCGGTTCGCCGCGGGCGCTCAGATATGCCTTCGACGCCACTACGATGCGCCGCATCTCGCCGACATGGCGGGCGACAAGCGTCGAATCCGGCAGATGCCCGATCCTGACGGCGAGATCGACGCCCTCCTCCACCAGATTGATCATGCGGTCGGACAGCCTGAGGTCGACGCCGACGTCGGGATAGCGCTTCAGATAGGCCGTCACCATGGGACTGACATGCAGGCGGCCGAAACCGGCCGGCGCCGAGATCACCAATCGCCCGGCCGGGCGTGTGCGCTCGCCCTCGACGGCCTCCTCGGCCTCTTCGAGATCGGCAAGGATGCGGCGGGCGCGCTCCAGATAGCGCGAGCCCGCATCGGTCAGGGTCACGGACCGCGTGGTCCGCTGCAACAACCGCGCACCAAGCCGCTCCTCCAGCGCGGCGATCAGCCGGGTCACGGCCGACGGCGACAGCCCGAGCTTTCGAGCCGCAGGCGCAAACCCCTGCAGATCGGCCACGGCGACGAAGGCCTGCATAGCATCAATGCGGTCCATCGCATTATTGCATAAACCGCAACAGTGAAGTGTCAATCGCCTTGATTGTTCAACTGAGGGAACCATCCCATTTTGTACGGTGAAACGACGCTTTGGCGCTCCACGCCGGGAGGTTCAAATGTCAGACACTCAGATCTATCCGAGCGACGTCGCCTTTACGCCTGCGGTGAAGGCGATCCAGGCGCGCAAAGGTTCGCGCGAGGCCTATGCTCAGGCCGAACGGCGCGGCTGGCGCACCGAGATCGACGAGAACCTGGCAGCCTTCCTGGCCAACACCAACAGCTTCTATTTCGCGACCGCGTCTGCCGACGGCCAGCCCTATATCCAGCACCGCGGCGGACCGAAGGGATTCATCAAGGTCCTGGACGCCAGTACCATCGCGTTCGCCGACTTCAGCGGCAACCGGCAGTACATCACCCAAGGCAATTTGTCGGAAAATCCGAAGGCGTATATTTTCGTGATGGATTACGCGCATCGCAGACGCGTCAAGCTCTGGGGAGAAGCGCGCGTGGTCGACGACGACCCGGCGCTGACACAATCACTGATGCCCAAGGATTACAGGGCGCGTCCCGAGCAGGTGATCCTGTTCAAGATATCGGCTTGGGACACCAACTGTCCGCAGCACATCCCGCAGAAATTCGATGCCGCCGATGTCGCTGCGGCACTCGCCGCACGCGACGCACGGATCGCCGAGCTCGAAGCGGAGCTGGCTGCATTGAGGCGCCAGCCGCAGCCTGGGACATCATCTTAGGCGAACTGATCTCAGGCCGCTTCGCGCACGGGCGACCAGGCGAACTCTGGATAATATTGCCCCATCATCCGGTCGACATAGTCGGTGAGGTTGCTGAACTTCTCGGTCCGCGCGCGCAGCGGCGAATCGAAAAATGGGGTCAGGATTCCCGCAAGCGCCCCGAACGCGGTGGCATCCGTGCCGCACGGCGTATCGCCCATCAAATACGGCTTGTCGCCGAGCTGCACGGAAAGCGCGAACAGCGATCGGATGGCGAGGTCGATGTCGTCGTCGGGCGCATGGCGGCCAAGGCCAGACAGGAGATAATTCTCGGCGACCCGGAATTGAGCATCCTCACGTAGTTTCTCGCGCATGTGTTCCGGCGCGCCGTCGAAGAAATGTGCCGGCCCCTTGGCGAAATTGGTTTCATCGACCCAGCGAGCGCCAACCAGGGCCCAATAGACATGGTGCTCGATCATCCGTTCGAAGGCCCAGGCCTGCGCGCGCGCCTGCAAGCTCAGGGGCGCATCGAAGTCGAAGCCGTATTTGCCTTCGATATGCGCGCGGATGAAAGTGGAATCGGCGATGGTCTCCGCTTCGTCACGGATATAGGGCAACTGCCCCTTGGGCGAACTCGGCGGCATCGCCTTCTCCTTGCAATAGGCAAGCCCGGCCATTTTCAATTGGACCTCGGTCTTGGTCACGAACGGGCTGATTTCCGGCAAGCCGAACCCCGGACCGAAGCCATGGAGAATGATCATAGAAGCCTCCCAATTTCCAAAAAACGATGCCGAGCCTAGCGGCCCCCTGCTGCCACCATGGTGTCAGCAGGGGTAAAATGGGTCGCCAAGCGAACCCGTTTCACGAGGCGGCGGCCCCGGAAAACCAGATGCTTTCCGATGGCCGTGAACAGGGCCGCGATCGAACGCAGGGCCAGTTCGATCAGCGCCCAACGAAGATCGGAGGAGACGGTGTGGATCGTGACGAGCTGTTCCAACGCAAAGGTTTGGGCTCGCCTGAACCTTTCAAGACGGCTATCGAAGCCGCCCGTATCAAGACGATTCAGCATGGACAAATTCCCTTCAGTTGAGATGTTGTCCCGTTATAACCACCCCCTGCTGCCAACATCCTGTCAGCAGCGGCGAGGCCGACATCGGGAAAATCGACGGCCTGGAACTGACTAGCCAAGAGACTGACCAAAGAGAGCTGCCATGAGACGCGCCGACCGGCTGTTTCAGATCATCCAGGTGCTTCGGCGCACCCGCAAACCGCTGACCGCGGACGCGATCGCCGCCGAGCTCGAGACATCCAAGCGCACGATCTATCGCGACATCGCGACCCTGATCGAGCAGCGCGTGCCGATTCGCGGCGAAGCCGGCATGGGCTACATCCTGGAGAAGGGATTCGACCTGCCGCCCTTGATGCTGACACCCGACGAGATCGAGGCCTGCGTGCTCGGCGCGAGCTGGGTCACGGGCCACGCCGATCCGGCGCTGGCGCGCGCCGCGCAGGATCTGATGGCCAAGATCGCCGATACGGTGCCGGAACGGTTGCGGCCGTTCGTACTCGAACCCGCAAGCCGCGCCCGCTGGGCGCGGAACCAGGAACCCGACCGCATCGACATGGTGCGGACACGCTCGCAGATCCACGACGGCAAGAAGATCACGCTCAGTTATCGCGACGAACATGGCCGCAATACCGAACGCACGATCTGGCCGATCGCGGTCGGCTATCACGAGGCGGTGCGGATCCTGGCGGCATGGTGCGAGCTGAGGAAGGATTTCCGCAGTTTCCGCACCGACCGCGTGCAGGGCGCGGTCTATCATGACGAGAAATACCCTGAAAGGCGCGACCTGTTGCGGGCGCGCTGGCGCCGCAGCCTGGTCTGGGAAGCGCCGAAGGACGTCTGATGGCGATCGAAATTGCGACCGAGAATCCCTGCCAGGGTTGCGGCGCGTGCTGCTTCTACTCGGAGAACTGGCCCCGCTTCACCACCGAGGACGACGCGGAGCTCGACTTGATCCCGCTGGAATACGTCAATGCAAGGCAATCCGGCATGCGCTGCGACGGCGACCGCTGCTCGGCGCTGTCGGGCAAGATCGGCGTGGCCACGAGCTGCGCGATCTATCCGATACGGCCCGAGGTCTGCCGCACCTGCATGCCCGGCGATGCCGAATGCGCGATGGCGCGACGCCGGCACGGACTTCCGGTGTTGGCAGTTGAATCGTAGCCCGGATGGGGCAGGAGTCCCTCATGGTGAGGAGCGCGTCTTCGCGCGTCTCGAACCGTGAGGCCCCGATCTCGCCCGCAGCCCATCCCTCGAGACGCCGCTTTGCGGCTCCTCGGGATAAGGGAGAGTTCGTGGTCCCGTATAGGGCCTAGGCAGTCACAGTCTCCGCAACCTCTTCCTCGTCGAGATCGTCGACGATCGGCGCGAAGGTCGCGAGCGGCTTAGTCGACAGCGTGATCGGCTTGCGGCCGCCATGCGAGGGCGCTGCCGAGCGGGCCGGCTGGCGGGACAGTTTATAAAGGTTGTTGCCGACGTGGCCGCCGAAATAAGCGAGCTCGCGTTCGCTGCAGCTTCCGGCGATCGCCACTGCCAGCGAATGCAGATGATGGCGGCGATAGCAGAACAGCGCCAGCATGGCCCGGACATCGGACGAGACGCTTTCGACGAGGGCCTGGAGGCCGGCAGGATTGGCGCGGTACATCTGTCCGAGCAGCTCCTCGCGGACCGGGCAAACGTCGTTCTCGAAGGCGTTGCGGCTTGAAAACATTGCAGTTCTCCCTGGTCCGGAAGATGCCGTGCAATTCTCTAACGAAGGGTTAACCAAGGGTGCCAGTAGTCGTCCGGGGTGATTGCGATTTTTGAGCGAATCAGAAACGCGCACGTCATTCCGGAGCGATGCGAAGCATCGAGCCCGGAATCCATTTCTCGGCCTGCGCGTGCGGCGTAATGGATTCTCGCGCGGAGCCCGCCCCGGAATGACGGAGAGAATTGGGCTCAGTTCGCGGCCATAAAGATTGCAAGGCCGAAGCCGGTCAGGTGATGCAGCGCCTGATCGACGCCGATCAGTGACCAGAACCACGGGTGCTCGGTCGTGACGCCGAAGGTCGAGGTGGTGATTCCCTTGGCGCGATCCACCGCAAGGTGGATGAAGAAATCGATGAAGGCGACGAACCAGAATCTCGGCGCGATCACCAGGATCACGAGCAGCGAGGTCGCGAGGTGCACGAGACAATGCGCAAACAAGGGCAGCGCCCAGCCGGTCTTCTGATCCTTGCCGATCGCCATCCAGGAAGTCTGCAGAAAGAAGTCCGCCACGATGTGCTTGGCGGTCAGCAGCAGCATCCATCCTACCAGTGCAGCAACCGGGACCGACGACGACATGGATGGAAACGACAAAGCTGACGCCCTTCGCTGCGACTGATGGAAAATGATGGAGAGAAACCGGACCTGGGCGTCAGCGCAACTTTTTCTTAAACCCGCAATATTCAAAACTTGCGGCCATTTATGGCATCTCCCGCGCCCGAATGCACCTCTCGGTCCTCCGAAATTCATATGGTGTGGCCCTACGGCGATAGTGCTGCGGCATCGTCGCGCAGGCCATAAAGGTTAACAGTCGACGGCGATCCGTAGTCGGGACAAAGCCGGACATCGTTCAGCCGCGCGGCATCGCCCGCCCAATACGATCGCAACCGCCTGAACGCGATGGAGTTGGGCTGGAACAAAAAATATAGCAAAATCAAATAGATATATGTTCACAAACAGAGCAGGTGAAACGGGCATTTCAAGAAGATTGCGAACCGCGCCTGGCGTCGCGACGATCGGCTGCCGGGCCAGAGCGTCACCACTCCCGCTCCAGGCGTCGGTAATACCAAGCGTCAAGCGATCACCGACCGGGCGGCATCACTCGGTGGCATCGAGCTGACGGCCTTCGCGCTCCATATGCAGATAGTTGGCGTTGAACAGGCCGGCATTCATCAGGCGCCGAAGATCCGGCACGACAAGCGTCCTGCCTTTCAATACGATCAGATTCGCCGAACGCAATTCCTGCAGGGTGCGGTTGACATGCACCTTGGACAGCCCACTGGCGTCGGCGAGATCGGCCTGCGTCAGGGGGAAGTCGCAACCGTCGCCGTTGGTGAGACCGGCAAGGCGTAGGCGGAAGAAGAGCTCGCACAAAAGATGCGCCATGCGCTCCAGGGCCGTGCGCTGACCCAGGTTCAACGTCCATTCGCGCTGGATCGCGGCATCAACCAGGCTTTCCCACCAGAGCGCCGTCACGATGCGCGGATATCCGACGCTGATCTCCTCGAAGAAATCGCGCGACAGGTCGGCGATGGTGCAGTCCGTGATCGAGCCGATCGAATGGTCCATCTCGCGCAGGATGAAGACGTTGAGATCGCAGCTATCGCCCGGCAGGAAAAAGGACACCACCTGCCGTCGCCCATCCTCCAACTGCTTGTAGCGGCATGCCCAGCCGGCAACGACCAATTGCACGTCCTTGGGCCTCTCGCCCTCGCGCACGATATCGACCCTGGGACCGAACTTGCGCAGCCGTTCCGATGCCGCGCGGGTGAGGTACGCGCGATCGGCCGACGACAGCCGCACAAACTGCTCAAGCTTACGAACGAGTGGACTCAAGGAACAGTCTCCCCGCTAATAAGTCGAGTAAGGATAGGACCGTTTTCAATAACCTATGTTATTCCCTCTCAAGTAGCCAATCATATATCATACTCTATCAGGTTGTGGCTAGTGATGCCTAAAATGCGAGTTTCTTCAACGACCCCAGCACATGTTAATGCGCGGGCGGAACTCTCTCTGTGACAATCGCTGTTGGTGCAGTCGGGGAAATGTGATGCAGGAATACCGGGCCTATCTGTTGGGAAGCGACGGCCACATTCGGAAGCAAATGGAGCTGGAAAGCGAGACCGACGACGAGGCTGTCGCTAGGGCACGCCAGCACTTCAATGGCGGGACGGTCGAGGTCTGGCAGGGGGTGCGTATCGTCGCCAAACTTGACGATGGCTGCCGAGATGGCTCCCGATAAGTGGACCCCTTCGTGTCAGGCCGTCGCCACGCGCAGCCTCGCAAGAAAGCCATGCGCGTCCTTCTATCCCGTCGGCGCGTCGCCGCTGTCGTCGGGGCCCATGCCCGACCCCGGCGTCTTGTTGTCGTCGGTGAGCTTGGGATCGCGGGTCGCCTCCTTCGAGACCGAATGCTTCGGATCCGTCTTGTGAACGGTCTGAGCGCGACGCTTGTCGGCAGGCTGCTCCTCGCCCTTGTTGTCCCTGACGATACCCTGATCCGAACGCGTCATCGGCTGCTTCCCTGATATCTCGACGGCCCCGACGATCTCTTTCGCCGGGGCCTGTCATCGGAGTGCTTCCGCCATCCTCCGGGGACGGATAGCGGAAGCAACAGGCTTACGCCCGACTGCTGCAAACGTTCCAGTCGCCGGAGATTTGCACCTTTGGTTTGATCGGCTTTCATAGGTTAAGGACGCTGTCGAGGCGTCAGACTAGCTTCGCTTCCAGATCGGAGGCGGCATGAAGAAGAAGCGAAACAGATCGCGGCCGACCGAGCCATTCGAGGTCCGTTTAGAGAAATTCGCCCGCGATGCTCGCGCCGCTGCGCGCCGGTTGCCGCTTGGCCGCGAGCGCGATGCGTTAATGAAGAAAGCCCGGCAGACCGAGAATGTCCTCGATGTCAGCGCCATGCTGAGCGTCCGCCATGTCGATGCGACCAATGAGAGGTGAGATCAGGGAGGGGCAAATGATCGAGAGCAAATTTGATTCGAAGACCTTGGCAATCATGAACGCCGCCTTGGATCGGATCTGTGAGCAAACGCAGCATGGCGAACGGCACTCGGTTCGCAAGAGAATCGCGAGACGCATCATCAGATCCGCCGAGGGCGGCAAGACCACGCTGACGGAACTGATCGCCGCGGGCAAGCGGTCGCTCAGCAATCTGGCTCCCGCCGCGAAATAACGGCTTTCGCAGGAACACAACCCGCCTGCCGGTTCTTGTTACCCAAACAGGAAAGGCAGCAACCATGCGAGTGGCGATCATCCTTGCCTTGCTCGCGATTCTGGCGGCCGTTGGCGTCTTCGCCTATGAGGGACTGACATTGCCGGGTGCCGCGATGCCCGGCCAAGGCTATGCAGCCATGGCGATCGGCATCGTGTTCTCCGTTGTCATCGGCGTCGGCCTGATGGCACTCCTGTTCTACTCGAGCCGCCGCGGCTATGACGAACCGCCGAAACTGTCCTCGCGCGAGGACGGCCCGCGATAAAGCATGATCCGGAAAAGTGGGCACCGGTTTTCCGAAAGAGATCAAGCTCAGATAAATCGAACGATCACCCGGCTGCTGCGCTGGCTTCGGCAGGCAGACGGGCCCGGATTTCCGCGATCTTGCGCTTCAGCGCCGCCTGGCGCGGATCGGGCATCGCTGCCGCGCGTGCCTCCGCAATGGCCCCGGCGAGATCAGGCAGGGCGAGCACACCATCGAAGGTCGGCTTGGCGAGGTCGTCGATGATCGTGTGCCAGTCGGCGAGCCCGTGGCGGTAGCTCGCGCCGTAGCCTTCGATCATCGTCGCCGTCCGGATGACAGCGAGGGCTGCCGCGGGCTGTTTGGCCAGGCTGCGGTTGATCATATGCAGCCAGCGCTCCACCCAGACCCGCTCCTTGGCGTAGCGAATCGAGAACAGGCGCCAGCGCTTGAGGCCGGCCTCAAGCTTCAGGCGGCGGATGCTGAAGCGGTTCTTGGTGGAGAAGCGGACTTTGACCGTCCTTCGTGCCCAGCCCAGCCGCTCCAGGATATCGAGCACCGGCTCGGCGATCGCCGCAGGCAGAGCATCAACCAGTTCGTCGAACCGGAATCTCCTGATCTCCACCGATCCGGCCTGCGCACCCTTGTCGCCGAGTTCGAGCAGTTTCAATTGCGCGATCCGGATCGGATCCTCATAGGCCATGCGCTGCATCATCAACTGCGCGATCTCGGCAAGCATCGCTTCGTCGACGTCGTGCCTACCGACGAAGCGCCGCAAGCGGTCGACATAGAGCTGCGCATAGCCGGCGCTCTGATAGTCGATCAGCAGGTGGATGGCATCGCTCGCGACGGCTGCGACGCTCTCCGGCAATCCCTCGGGAAGCACTGGCTGCGTGTCGTCATCGTCGCCGAGGAAATCGGCGAACAGATAACGCAACGAGGACAGGATGCCATCGTCCGCCACGGTTGCACTCTCGCTCGTCATGCCGGCTTCGGCTCTACCGCCGCCACCTGCTGGGCCAGCCGCTGCTCCAGCGTATCGATATTCTGGAACAGCCGCGCACTGGCAAGCCTGAGGAAGTAGAAGCCGAAGGCCGGGTTCTGCACATAGAGCTGCTCGACCTGGTCGTAGCTCACCGAAAGGATGACGCCGCCCTGGACGCATTCCAGCGTCTGCGTGCGGACGTTGGACGGCGACAGCATGCCAAGCTCGCCGACAATGGCGCCGACCGGCAGCTCGATGCCGGACTCGACCAGGCGGAAGCGGCCGCTGACGATGTAGAACATGCTGTCGGCCTTCTCGTCCTTGTAGAACAGGACTTCGCCGGCGCTGCATTTACGCTCGGTCATGAACGGCTTCAGCCATTCCATCGAGAGATCGCTGTTGACGGACTTCCTGACGTCGCGGACGAGCTGCAGCATCTGGTGCAGGCGATAGGTATTGACCAGCAGCATGACCACCTGGACCAGAATGACCAGATAATTATGGATCGGAATGGCTGTGATGATCAGGACAATGTTTGCGAGAATGCCGAAAACGCGCAAGGGAATCATTGTCCGCATCGTGGTCGTCGCGATCACGAAGATCGATGCGAACAACGTGCCGGCAGTCCCTGCGTGCTGAACAAGATGTGAGGTATCCATAGGAAACCAACCAATTTCTAAGCAGTGAATGTCGCCGCGATTTCTTAAATCCGGGGCCGCCCCGCACGGCAGCCTCTCCCTGATATACGGGAAATGTCGCTCTTTTGTTCGCGAATCTCACGACTTTGTCAGGCAAATCAGGCGCCGGCCAAGGCGCCTGGCATGCCCAGACGGGTGAGACCGAGGCGGAATGCAGCCATTTGCCAGTCGTCGTTGACGGGCTGGGCAAGGAAAGGCACCTTCCGGCAACCGGTGTGGATTACCACGTCCGCGAAGCAGCCAACAGGCCCGGCCTTGCCGAGACGACCGACGCCAAACCGGCGCGAGCTGGAGAACCAACAATGGAGCAAACCATGTCTGACGCGGCCGAGACCGCAACCCCGCCGCAGCTCGAGATTTCGGGCCCTCGCGCCACCATCCGCCTCAACCGTCCCAAGCACATGAACCGGCTGCAGGCGGAAGATCTGGTCGAGCTGGTGCGACTGTTCGACCGCGTCGAGGCCGATCCTGCCGTCCGCGTGCTGGTGCTGACCGGCACCGGCCGGGCTTTTTCCGCCGGCTACGATCTCAATTCGGTGGCGGCCCGCGCCGGTGCTGGCAGCGACGAGCCGAGCTCCGGTTCCGTGTTCGAGGGCGTGGCCAACCGGCTCGAAGATCTGCGGGTGCCCACGATCTGCCGGCTCAACGGCGGCGTCTATGGCGGCTCGACCGATCTGGCGCTTGCCTGCGACTTCCGCATCGGCGTCGACACCGCGGAGATGTTCATGCCGGCCGCAAAGCTCGGCCTGCATTATTACCCGAGCGGTATCAGGCGTTATGTGTCGCGGCTCGGCGTCAACAATGCCAAGATGCTGTTTCTGACCGGGCAGAAGATCAGCGCGGTGGAGATGCTGCGGATCGGCTATCTCACCGCCATGGTGCCCGAGGGCGAGCTGGACCAGGAGGTCGACCGGCTCGTGAGCCTGCTGGTCGCCAACGCGCCTCGCGCGATGGCCGGCATGAAGCGCGCCATCAATGAATTCGCTCACGGCGAGTTCGACAAGGAAGCCGCCGACACCCGTCATCGCGAGAGCCTGCGCGGGACCGAGATCAAGGAAGGCATCAAGGCGCGCGCGGAGAAACGGCCGGCGAAGTTCTGACCGTGGGCGCGCTGCTGCCGGCAAACGTCAGTGGCACGGAATGCGCAACCAGCCGGTCGAGGTCGGCGACTGGGGCGGCTGCACTTGGATCCGCTGCGCAGCTCTTCACCGGATTCACCCGGAGAAGGAGGTTAACCAAGTTTTAGCGCCAGCCATGTCGATGATCCGGCTGGGGCATCTGTGAACACCGAGGGAGAAGGTTCCTCCATGCTCAGAAACGGTACCTATGCAGCGTGGTTCAACACCTCGCTGGGCCAAGGCACCGGCATCGCCCATGTCGAAGACGGCAGGATATGGGGTCATGACAGCATCACGACCTATAGCGGCTCCTGCGAAATCGACGGGGACCGCTTCACCGCCATCCTATCGATCAGAAGGCACACCGAAGGACATGCAACCGTCTTCGGCGCCGATGACCTTACGCTTCGGCTTGAAGGAACGTGCGCCGACAAATTGGGTCGTTACACAGCGACCGCGGAGCAGGTGCCGGGAGTGATCCTTGAAGGGACCCTGATTCTCAGCGAACCACAGCTGCCTGCACCGGAGCCGATCGGGCCGACACCAAAATTCGACCCTGACAAGCTACCGAAACCACCGACGCGCACCCGCTGATCGGTCGCGGGTTAAACAAGCCACGTCGAGATCACGGACTACTCGTCCAAGAACGTCACGGCATCCGCGACGGTCGCCCTTGATGTCCGATAGCTGTTCACCTTGTGGCTGTGATCGGCGTAGCCGAAGGAGATGCCGCAGACGACGCGGCGGTCGTCGGGCAGGTTGAAGTGACGGCGGATCAGGCCGGAATGGCGGGCGAGCGCCGCCTGCGGGATGGTGCCGAGCCCGAGCGCCTGGGCCGCCAGCATGAAATTGCTGACATAGGCGCCGCAATCGATCGCGCCGTAAATGCCGAGCGGCTCGTTGGTGTGGATAACAGCGACATGCGGCGCCCCGAAGAAATTGTAGTTCTCCAGCGCCTGTTTTGCATACGCCGCCTTGTCGCCGCGCGCGATGCCCAGCGTGTTGTAGAGCTGGAAGCCGCTTTCGCGGCGGCGCTCGAGATAGACCCCGACATATTCGCGCGGCGGCGTGAAGTCATGGTCGTCCTTGGCGCCGGATGCCGCCTCGGCATAGATCGATTTGCGGAACCGTTCCTTGGCCTCGCCGCTCGCAATCAGGACCTGCCACGGCTGGCTGTTGCACCAGGACGCGGTGCGCTGCGCCACGTTGAGCACATGCTCGATGATCTCCCGCGGCACTTCGCGCGGCAGGAAGGCGCGAACGGAGTAGCGCTCGTTGAGGAGCTCTTCGAGCACGCCGATGCGATCTTCCGTCGTGTAACGCGGGCTTGGCGTTTTCGCATCCATGGTCAGCGTCCTTTGGTTGGGATCTTGTTGAACGGCACGTCCTTGTCGACGCGGATATCACCGGGCAGACCGAGCACACGTTCGGCGATGATGTTGCGCAAAATTTCATCGGTGCCGCCGGCGATCCGCATCGACGGTGAAGTGAGCAGCATCTGCTGGAACTGGCCGCTTGCCACTTCCTCCGAAGCGCCCGTGAGCGCACCGGCGGCGCCTTCCAGGTCCATCGCGTAAGTCGCGATGTCCTGCAGCATGGTGCCCGCGACGAGCTTGCCGATCGAGTTCTCCGGTCCCGGCCGCTCGCCCTTGGAGAGCGAAGAGATCGCGCGGTAGCTGGTGTATTTCAGTCCGCTTGTCTTCACGGCCCAGCTCGCGAGCTTCGAGCGCACGGCGGGATCGTCGATCGCAAGCCCGTCCTCCGTCATCAAATTCGAGCAGAACTCGAACATTTCCGGAAAGCCGGTCGCAAGCCGCGCGCCGATCGACATACGCTCGTTCATCAAGGTGGTCAGCGAGACGTTCCAGCCGTCGCCGACCGCGCCAAGCCGCTGGCTGTCCGGGATCACGACGTCGGTGAAATAGACCTCGTTGAACTCCTGCATGCTATTGGCCTGCTTGATCGGGCGGACTTCGACGCCTTTGCTCTTCATGTCCAGGAAGAACATGGTGAGGCCCTTGTGCTTTGGCACGTTGGGATCGGTGCGCGTGATCAAAAGCCCGTAATCGGAATAGTGCGCGCCGGAGGTCCAGATCTTCTGGCCGTTGATGATCCAGTTGTCGCCCTGCTTTTCCGCGCGCGTGCGCAGCCCTGCGACGTCAGAGCCGCCGGCCGGCTCGGAGAAGAGCTGGCACCAGATCTCTTCGCCCGAAGCGAGCTTCGGCAGATAGCGACGCTTATGCTCCTCGCTGCCATAGGCCATCACGGTTGGGCCGCACATGCCCTCGCCGATCTGGAACGGCTGGGTCAATTTGCCGTAGATGCCCTCTTCCTGCTGCCAGATCACCTTCTCGATCGGCGATGCACCGCGGCCGCCATATTCCTTCGGCCAGTGCAGGCAGGCCCAGCCGGCCTCTGCCTTCTTCTTCTGCCAGGCCTTGCCGACGTCGACGATCTCGGCCTTCTCCAGCCGGATACGGCCGAGCGACGACCTTGACAGCTCCGCCTCATACTCCTTGGGCGCGTTGGCCTCGACCCATTTGCGCGCCTCGGCGCGGAAGGCGGCTTCCTCCGGGGTGTCGTCGAAGTTCATTGGCGCTTCCTTTTTGTTCGTCATTCCGGGGCGCGCGAAGCGCGAACCCGGAATCTCGATCCACAATCTCCGGATTCCGGGTTCGCCGCTGCGCGGCGCCCCGGAATGACGCGCGATCTACGCGCGGCCTTTGGTCGGTATCTGGTTGAACGGCACGTCCTTGTCGACCCTGATATCACCTGGCAATCCCAGTACCCGTTCGGCGATGATGTTGCGCATGATCTCGTCGGTGCCGCCCTCGACGCGGGTGCCGGGCGCGCGCAGCAGCATCGCCTGGAACTTGCCGGCGAGTTCCGCATCCGTCCCGCTCAGCACGCCGGCGGCGCCCTGCAGGTCGAGCGCGTACATCGCGACTTCCTGGATCATCGATCCCGCCACCAATTTACCGATGGAATTCTCCGGGCCCGGTCGCTCGCCCTTCGACAGGGCCGAGATCGCGCGCATGCTGGTGTATTTCAACCCGCTCGCCTTCACCGCATAGTTTGCAAGCCTTGAACGAACACTGCGATCTTCGATCGCGGGGCCGTCCTCCAGCATCAAACTGTTGCAGAACTCGAACAGTTCCGGGAAACCGGTCGAGACGCCGGCGCCGATCGACATGCGCTCATTCATCAGCGTGGTCAGCGAGACATTCCAGCCGTCATTGACTTCGCCGAGCCGCTGATGATCCGGGATCCTGACGTCGGTGAAATAGACCTCGTTGAAGTCGGATTGCCCGCTCGCCTGCTTGATCGGCCTGACTTCGACGCCTGGGCTCTTCATGTCCAGGAAGAACATCGTCAGGCCCTTGTGCTTGGGCACGGTCGGATCGGTGCGGGTCAGCAGGATGCCGTAGTCGGAATAATGCGCGCCCGATGTCCAGATCTTCTGGCCGTTGATGATCCACTCGTCGCCCTTCCTCTCCGCACGGGTACGAAGCCCCGCGACGTCGGACCCGCCTGCGGGCTCGGAGAAGAGTTGGCACCAGATCTTTTCGCCCGAGGCCAGCGGCGGCAGATAGTGGCGCTTATGTTCCTCGCGGGCGAACGCCATCATGGTCGGGCCGCACATGCCGTGGCCGATGATGAACATCGCGCTGAGCCTGCCGAACGGACCCTCCTCCTGCTGCCAGATCACGCGCTCGATCGGCGAGGCGCCACGGCCGCCATATTCCTTCGGCCAGTGCAGACAGGCCCAGCCGGCATCCGCCTTCTTCTTCTGCCAGGCCTTTGCGACCTCGAGGATGTTGGCATTCTTGAGCTGGACGCGGCCGAGCGAGGATTTGCGCAGCTCTTCCTCATATTGCTTCGGCGCGTTCGCCGCGATCCAGGCTCTCGCCTCGGCGCGGAACGCGGCTTCCTGCGGGGTGTCGTCGAAATTCATGTTCTAAAATCCTCGGCCGTGTTTCGTGGCGTCGTAGGATGGGTAGAGCGCAGCGAAACCCATCATTTGCCGCCACCGGTTTGATGGTTTCGCTTCGCTCTGCCCATCCTACGGTCTTACAACTTAGGCTGCCGCGTTCTTCTTGCGCATGCGGTCGATCAGGGCGTCCTCCCAATAAGAGACGCTGCCGAGGCCGAGCGCGGTGGCATTGGCGCGGCGGTAGTACATGTGGCAGTCGAACTCCCAGGTGAAACCCATGCCGCCATGGACTTGGATGTTGTTCTTGGCGCAGTGCTGGAACGCCTGCGTCGCGCTGATCCGCGCCGCGGCGGCCGCTTCCGGCAACTCCGCGGCGTTAGTCGAGAGCGCCCAGGCGCCGTAGTAGCAATTGGAACGCGCCAGCGTCGCCGAGACATACATGTCGGCGAGGATGTGCTTGACCGCCTGGAACGAGCCGATCGGCCGGCCGAAGGCGATGCGATCGAGCGCGTAATCACGCCCCATCTCCAGCGCGCGGTCGGCGCCGCCGACCTGCTCGAACGCCAGCAGCACCGCGGCGCGGTCGAGCACTTGCGTGATGATGCCCCAGCCTTCGCCGGTGGCGCCGAGCGGCTCGGCCTTGGCGTTGGTGAAAGTGAGCTCCGCCTGGCCGCGGGTCGGATCGAGATTGGTCAATTCCTTGACCTCGACGCCGCTCCCCTTGAGATCGACGAGGAACAGCGAGATATCGGCATCACGTCCGGTCGAGCCGGTGCGCGCGGCCACCACCGCGAAATCGGCGATGGCGCCGTCCGGCACCGGCTTCTTGGTGCCGTTGAGCGCTGCGCCCGCCGCAGTGAGCTTGATCGCCTTCGGCGACGGATTGCCCTTGCCCTCGAACAGCGCCAGCGTGCCGATGGCTTCGCCTGCGGCGATCTTCGGCAGCCATTTCTGCTTCTGCGCATCGCTGCCGGCGAGCATCAAGGCTTCGGCCGCCAGATACACGGTCGAAGAGAACGGCACCGGCGCCAGCGCCCGGCCCATCTCCTCCGCGATCACACAGAGCTCAAGATGGCCCGCGCCCGCACCGCCGAACTGTTCGGGGATCGCGACGCCGAGAAAGCCCATCTCGGCGAGGCCCCTCCAGAGGTCCCTGTCATAGGCGGCCTTGCCATCCAGCACAGTGCGCACCGCTTTCGGCGGGCATTGTTCGCTGAGGAATTTCCGCGCCTCGTCGCGCATCTGCTTCTGTTCGTCGGAGAAATCGAAGTTCATGGCATTTCACTCGGGTTGATGATGCGTAACAAGGAACTGTCATTCCGAGGCGCGCGAAGCGCGAACCCGGAATCCATCGCGCCACGCGCGCAAGCGGAGAAATGGATTCCGGGTTCGCCGCTGCGCGGCGCCCGGGAATGACGAGTGGCGAGTGTTGATTTTCATTGCAGCACGATCACATCTGCGTCGGGTGTGTCGGCATAGAGCTTTTCCACCAGCGCGGCGCGGCGCTCGAGGCCGGCGCGCTGGTTGATGTAGCCCTTGTCGGTGAGTTCGTTGCCGTCGATCGAGGGCGGTTCGACCATCAGCATCGCGCGCGAGATACGCCGGCTGCTGGCGCCGGCGACGGACGCATTGTGCGCCTCCAGTCCGCGCCTGAAACAGGCGATCACCTCGGGATGCTTCACCGCGCCTTCGAAGCTTGCGTTGGGATCGCCCATGATCTGCCGGCAGGCGTGAAGATTGGGCCAAGCGAGCAGGCCGATAAAGGGGCGATCCTGTCCGGCCACCAGCGCATCGTGCACGACAGGCGTAGCGGCCGCGATCGCATCGGTGCGGAGCGAGCCGACATGCACGAAGGTGCCGGTCGTGAGCTTGAAATCCTCGACCACGCGGCCGGCA
Source organism: Bradyrhizobium elkanii WSM2783 (assembly GCF_000472865.1). Taxonomy (GTDB): domain Bacteria; phylum Pseudomonadota; class Alphaproteobacteria; order Rhizobiales; family Xanthobacteraceae; genus Bradyrhizobium; species Bradyrhizobium elkanii_A. Next base: position 54,782 of record NZ_AXAP01000048.1, read on the forward strand.
AAGATGATGCCCTGCACGGGATCCTCGGGGTCGACGAACACGCCGGCATCGCCGATGCAGTAGAAGCCTTCCTCGTCGAACACCGATCTGGTGAGTTCGGGCTGGCCGAAATAGCCGGGCGTCACGTTGACGCCGCGCAGACGCAACTCATATTTCGCGCCGCACGGCACCATCTTCAGTTCAACGCCGGGGAACGGCAGTCCGATCAGGCCGACGCGCTCGGTGTCCCAATAGGTGCCAGTCGAGGTCGGCGCGGTCTCGGTCGAGCCCCATCCGGTATAGAACACGATGCGCTCGCCGGTGGAGCGGACCGCAAGCGCCTGCATCCGATCGTAGAGATCATCCGGCAGCCGCGCGCCGCCATAAGCCATCACGGAAAGATTCCTGAAGAAGCTGCGGCAGAGCACATCGTCCTTTTCCATCGCCGCCGCCAGTGCGGCGTAGCCGGCGGGGACGTTGGCGTAATAGGTCGGCGAGATCTCGCGCAGGTTACGGATGGTCTCGTCGAACTGGCCCGGCATCGGCCGGCCGTCGTCGATATAGAGCGTGCCGCCATCGATCAGCACCGGGTTGAACAGCGCATTACCGCCCATGGTGTGATTCCAGGGCATCCAGTCCAGAAAAGTCGCGAGCGGACCATTGGGATCGCGCGGCCGCACCTGCATCATCATCGCGGCATTGGCGCACATCATCTCCTGGGTGTTGATGACGGCCTTGGGCATGCCGGTCGAGCCCGAGGTGAACAATAGCTTTCCGACCGTTTGCGGCGTGATCTGCGCGATCGACGCTTCGACATCGTCCGTCACCGGCGTTGCCGCCAGCTCGGCGAAACTGACGCTCTTGATGCCATCGCAAGGGCGAGCGACGTGAACGACGGTGACGCCATCAAGATCAAGCGCGCGCAGCGCCTTCTCGAAGGTGGGGCCATCCTGCACCATGATCACGGCCGGCTTGACCAGGTCGAACAAATATTTGAGCTTGAGATGATCCTGGCTCATCAGCGAATAGGCTGGCGACACAGGCGCCGCCGGCAGCCGCGCCTGCATCGCCGCCTGTGTCATCAGCGCGTGCTCGATTGAATTGCCTGATAGGATCGTGACCGGACGTCCGGCATCGAGCTTCAGATTGAGCAGGCCTTGCGTGAGCGCATCCACCGTGCGCTTGGCTTCGGCGTAGGACAGGTTGCGCCATTGCCGCTCGGGGCCGGTGCGCTGGGCGAGCCAGGTCCGCTCCGGTGCCTGCTTCGCCCATTTGGCGAGCGAAGCTGGAATATGCTTCTCGTAGGGGCTGAGCGGAATGCGCGACTTCAGGACGATCGCGCCGTCGTCTCGACGCTCGATCGCGATGTCGCGCGGCAGCCATTCGATCTTGCGAAAGCCCGGCTTTTCCAGCACCGCGGCTGCACTCCCACTCATTTTGCGTCTCCCGGAATTTCTTGTCCTTTGCGGATCTTTGTTGCTATCGCCTGATATACACAGGCTTTCGTTTTTCGAGAAAGGCCCTGATACCTTCCGCAAAATCTTCCGAACGGCTGCACAGGACCTGGTTGCGGTCCTCCATCGCGATGACAGCTTCCAGCGATCCGGCATCGACGCTCATGTTGAGGCATTCCTTCGAGAGCCGCAGGCCCACGGGCGACGCCGTCAGCATCGCCTCGACATAAGGCTGGGCCGCCGCATCAAGTCCGCCCTCTTCGACCACCTCCGAGACAAGGCCGACCGCGAGCGCGCGCTCCGCACCAATGAAGCGGCCGGTGAGGATCAGTTCGGACGCAACAGAGACGCCGACGAGACGCGGCAGGAAATAGCTGGTGCCGATATCGCAGCCACCAAGGCCGAGCTTGATGAAAGCGCAATTCATTCGCGCCGATCTGGTCGCGATGCGGATATCGGAAGCGAGCGCCAGTGCGAAGCCGCCGCCGGCGGCCGCGCCCTGGATCAGCGCAATGATCGGCTGCGGACAGCGCCGCATCAGCATCACGATGTCAGCGATGCGCCGCTGCGAGTCCAGCGACTCGGTGACCCCAGGCGGCTCCTGCTGCCCGGCGCGACGCTGCATCGCGTGCTTGAGGTCAAGGCCGGCGCAGAAATTCTCACCCGCGCCTTTCAGCACCACGACACGCGTGTCGCGGTTGCGCTGCAGGCCCTGGAAGTAGGCATTCAGCGCATCGATCAGCGAGGGATCGAGCGCGTTCAGGCTCTCGGGGCGATTGAGGGTCACCCGATCGACGCCGTCGTGATGTTCGATCAGAAGCGGTTGGGTCACGCTTAACTCCTGCTTCACCCGAACGCGATGCCAGTTACTGCGCCCTCTCCCCTTGTGGGAGAGGGCTACGCCGGCACCAACCCTGCATTCGATACGGTGAGGGGTTGCGAGCCGGAGAGAACCCCTCATCCGTCGCGGATTTCATCCGCGCCACCTTCTCCCACAAGGGGAGAAGGGAAACCTACCGCGGGGCCATGCGGATGGCGCCGTCGAGACGGATGGTTTCGCCGTTGAGCATTGCGTTCTCGACGATGTGCACCGCGAGCGCACCATATTCGTCGGGCTCGCCGAGGCGGGCCGGATGCGGCACCTGGGCGCCGAGGCTCTTGCGCGCCTCCTCGTTCAGACCCATCAGCAGCGGCGTGAAGAAGATGCCGGGCGCGATGGTGTTGACGCGGATCTTCAGGCTGGCGAGGTCGCGGGCCGCCGGCAAGGTCAGGCCGACGATGCCGCCCTTCGAGGCGGAATAGGCGATCTGGCCGATCTGGCCTTCATAGGCTGCGACCGAGGCGGTGTTGACGACGACGCCGCGCTCTTCGCCGATCGGCTGCGCCGTGGCGAGCCGCTCCGCGAACAGGCGCAGCACGTTGAAGGTGCCGATCAGGTTGACATTGATGATGCGCGTGAACTTCTCCAGCGGATAGACGCCGTCCTTGCCGACGATGCGCTGCGAGCCGCCGATGCCGGCGCAGTTCATCAGCACGCGCGCGATGCCGTGCGCGGCTTCCGCCTTGGCGATCGCGGCCTTCACCTGCTCCTCGCTGGTGACGTCGGCATGAAGCGCGACGCCCTTCACCTCCGCCGCGACCTTCTCGGCGTTCTCCTTGTTCTGGTCGAGCACGCCGATCTTGGCGCCTTTGGCGGCCATGGCGCGCGCGGTGGCGGCACCAAGGCCGGAGCCACCGCCGGTGATGAGAACAGCAACGTCTTTCAACTGCATGGGTACAACCTTTCCTTGGGCGTTTCTTTCTCTAGACTTGGGACTTCCAGAACTCGAAGGTCACTCGGCTGCAGCACCTTGCTTTGACGGGTTGAGCATGCCGCCGAAGATCAGCGCTTCCATATGCTTGATATATTCGCGGCAAACGTCGTCGGTGACCGGGCCGACGCCGGTCGCGCGCGACATCGCGTGGCGGCCGAAGAACAGGTGATCGCAGGCGCCGATCAGGCTGGTGTAGAACAGCACCGGATCGACCTCGCGGAATTCGCCGGCTCGTACACCCTCATCCAGCAGGCGGCGATGGAAATCCAGCAGCGGCGCGATGAAGAATTTTGACACTTCGTCGGCGGCCTCCGGGCTGCTCTCGTGCAGGAGATAATGGATCAGCCGGTTCATATAGGGAAACTGGTGATAGGCGCGGATGATGCCAGCGATGTGCAGCCGCAGCTTGGCGGTCGGCGCGATCGGCTGCGCGACCAGATATTCGAGCTGCGACATCTCGGTTGCGGCATCGCGCGCGAGCAGCGCCAGCAATAGCCCGTCCTTGTTCCCGAAATGATATTTCACCAGCGCGGCGTTGACGCCGGACTTCTGGGCAATGTCGGACAGCGACACGTCGATCGAAGCGCGCTCGATCATCAATTCGCTCGCGGCGACCAATAGCTTTTCCGCCGTGGCGTTTCTGCCCGTCGGAAGGCGCGTTGGTATACTGGTATTTAGCTGTGCTGCCATCTTCCCTGCCGGAACGTCCGCCGGGCAGATAACCCGATGCCGCGCCCGACCTCAAGAGTTAATTGATTGATTGACTAAATCCGTAGCCGCCCTTTTAATCCCGCCATCTTTGAAACGCCCATCCAGAACACTTAAGGGAGACCAAGCATGGCCGAGGCCTATATCGTCGCCGCTGCTCGCACCGCCGGCGGCCGCAAGGGGGGACGTCTTGCCGGCTGGCATCCGGCCGACCTGGCCGCGACCGTTCTGGACGCGCTGGTCGAACGTTCCGGCGCCGATCCCGCCCTGGTCGAGGACGTGATCATGGGCTGCGTGATGCAGGCCGGCGAGCAATCCAACAACATCGCGCGCAACGCGGTGATGGCCTCCAAGCTGCCGGAAAGCGTGCCCGGCACCTCGATCGACCGGCAATGCGGTTCCTCGCAGCAGGCGCTGCATTTCGCGGCGCAGGCCGTGATGTCCGGCTCGATGGACATCGTGATCGCCGCCGGTGTGGAATCGATGACACGGGTGCCGATGGGCCTTGCCTCGTCGCTGCCGCAGAAGAACGGTTTCGGCTACTACAAGAGCCCGAACATCGAGAAGCGCTATCCCAACATCATGTTCAGCCAGTTCACCGGCGCGGAGATGATGGCGGAGAAATACGGCCTCTCCAAAGACGAGCTGGATGAGTATTCCTATAACAGCCACCAGCGCGCGATTGCGGCAACCCAGGCCGGCCACTTCAAGGACGAGATCGTGCCGGTGCAGATCACCCGCGCCGACGGCACCACCGATACCCATCACATCGACGAAGGCATCCGCTTCGATGCCAGCCGCGAGGGCATCAAGGGCGTCAAGCTGATCGCCGAGAACGGCAAGCTGACGGCGGCGAGCTCGAGCCAGATCTGCGACGGCGCCTCCGGCGTGCTCGTCGTCAACGAAAAGGGGCTGAAGCAGCTCGGCGTCAAGCCGATGGCGCGCATGCACCACATGAGCATGCTGGGCCATGACCCGGTGATCATGCTTGAGGCGCCGCTGCCCGCCACCGAACGCGCGCTGAAGAAGGCCGGCATGACAATCGACGACATCGATCTGTTCGAGGTCAACGAAGCCTTTGCCTCGGTGCCGACAGCGTGGCTGAAAACCACCGGCGCCGATCCCGCAAGGCTCAACGTCAATGGCGGCGCGATCGCGCTCGGCCATCCGCTCGGCGGCTCCGGCACCAAGTTGATGACGACGCTCATCAATGCGCTCAAGCAGCGCAACAAGCGCTACGGCCTGCAGACCATGTGCGAAGGCGGCGGCATGGCGAATGTGACGATCGTGGAGCGGCTGTAAGCCGCTTCCGTTTGGTCGCAACAGCGACCACGCAAAAAGTGTCGTCCCGGGCTTGACCCGGGACCCATAACCACAGGGTTTCGTGGTTATGCCCGGCTGGAAGCTCTAGCCCAATTTCAAAACCACGCTCGGTGGTTATGGGTCCCCGCCTTCGCGGGGACGACAGAAAATCCTTGAGGAAACGTTCGTGACCCACCCCTCGATCCACGCTCGCACGCATCCGGACAAGATCGCCTATCGGATGGCTGCTACCAGCAAGGCGATCACCTATCGCGAGCTCGACGAGCTCTCGAACCAGGGCGCGCATCTGTTCCGTTCGCTCGGACTGAAGGCCGGCGACCACATCGCCTTCTTGATGGAGAACCGGCTCGCCTTCATGGAGATCTGCTGGGCGGCGCAGCGCGCGGGACTCTATTACACCGCGATCAGCCGTTACCTGAAGCAGGACGAGATCGCCTATATCATCAAGGACTGCGGCGCCAAGGTCTTCATCACCTCGCCGAGGTGTGCCGAGCAGGTGAAGGGCCTCATCAAGGGCGAGCCGGGCGAACCATTGTGGTTCATGCTGGACGAGCCGCTGCCGGGCTTCCGCTCCTTCGACAAGGAAGCGATCGTGCAGCCGACCACGCCGATCAAGGATGAAATCGCCGGCTACGACATGCTCTATTCCTCCGGCACCACCGGCCGGCCCAAGGGCATCAAGAAGCAGTTCGAGGGTAACCCGATCGACGTCCCGAACCCGTTCCTGCGGGTGCTGTGCGCCGACATGTGCGGCATGAACGCGGACACCGTCTATCTGTCGCCGGCGCCGCTCTATCACGCCGCTCCGCTGCGCTTCAACATGATGGCGATCGTGCTCGGCGGCACCTCTGTTATCATGGAATCCTTCGACGCCGAGGAATTCCTGAAGCTGGTCGAGAAGCACAAGGTGACGCAATCGCAGCTCGTGCCGACCATGTTCGTGCGCATGCTGAAGCTGCCGGACGAGGTGCGCACGCGCTACGACGTCTCCTCGCTGAAGGGCGCGATCCATGCCGCGGCGCCCTGCCCGGTCGACGTCAAGGCCAAGATGATCGAGTGGTGGGGGCCGATCCTGATCGAATATTACGCAGGCTCCGAGGGCAATGGCGTCACGGTGTCAACCTCGCAGCAATGGCTGGAGCACCGCGGCACAGTCGGCCGCGCTGTGGTCGGCAAGGTCAAGATCCTGGACGAGAACGACGAGGAATTGCCGCCCGGCGAGATCGGCACGGTCTATTTCGCCGATGCGCCAGCATTCACCTATCACAACGATCCCGAGAAGACGAAGCGCGCCTATAACGCCAAGGGCTGGTCGACGCTCGGCGACGTCGGCTATCTCGACAAGGAAGATTTCCTCTATCTCACCGACCGCAAGAGCTACATGATCATCTCCGGCGGCGTGAACATCTATCCGCAGGAGACCGAGGACGTGCTGATCACGCATCCTGCGGTTTCCGACGTTGCGGTGTTCGGCGTGCCTAACGATGAGATGGGCGAGGAGGTCAAGGCCGTGGTGCAGCCGCACGACATGGCTGCGGCCGGCAAGGAGCTGGAGGCCGAACTGATCGCCTTCTGCAAATCGCGGCTGTCTGCAATCAAATGCCCGCGCTCGATCGATTTCGAAGCCGAGCTGCCGCGCACGCCGACCGGCAAGCTGGTCAAGCGCCACCTCCGCGACCGCTACTGGCCGAAGCCGGCGAAGGCATAAGAGTGTAGTTGTAGTGTTGTCGTAGAGCCTGAGAACCAATTCGGTTTTCGGGTAGACGGCATCCGAAGTAGCGGATGTTGAAGACCTCGACGGTGGAGCGGGGCGGGATTTGCGCGCCGCTATGGTTTGGCGCAGCTATGGGTTGGCGAGGCGATGTCCCTGCAGGATGTTGTTGGTGAGGGCGTACCAGAGCACGACGGCTCGGACCTTTTCGATGCCGCGCACCGTCAATTGCCTGAGGTCCCAGTTGCGCCAGCGGGCATGGATGCATTCGCAGATCGAGCGGGCCTGGTACTGTGCCTT
>NZ_AXAP01000049.1 GCF_000472865.1 Bradyrhizobium elkanii WSM2783
ACCTCCGCCTCGATCGCCCGCGCAAGAAGCTGGCGTGCTCCATGCCGCAAAATACTCGTCAGTGGATCATCCATCGCGCCAGGCTGGCGAAGCTCTACAATCTTGCTATTCTCGTTCATGGCGTATCGCTCTGCATAAGAGGTTCTGGCTGGCTGGTTACCCGCCTCGATACGCCGCCCTTCTCAGGCCGTCATCACCCAGATTCCGCCATAGCTCCAGTCGTGAGGCTCAACCGCAGATCCCCTCATAACGGGGAGGTAGAAATGCGCCCTTGGCACCGACGAGGGGCCATAGACAACGGACCGCGAACTCTAGCCGCCAGCCAGCCATCGGTCCACTCCCTTCAGGGTGGAGTGGGCATCGCGCTGGAGATCAGGGAGCGTGTGAGGTCCGCTGGGCCCCTGATAGCGCCGCGGTAGCAGACCTCACCGAGGGGCCAGAAGCGGAAGTCGCACCGTTCGCGACAGCCATCAATCGATGCGCGTTCGCCTCACTTGAGGACGTGCGGAAAGTACTTTTCATCCCACTCGTCGGTCCGAAGGTAAACCTTTCCCCACTCAAGCACGCGATCGCCTTCGTGATAGGCTTTAGTGGCGACTTCAAGTTCTCCAACAGGCGCAGGGCCTAGATGAAAGTGCTCGTTCTCGAATGTAAGCGCTTGCAGCTTCTGGACGAGGAGGTCACGCCCCTCGGGATTGAGCCACATCTCAAACAGACCATCGGCAGCCAAACTTAAGGTGATGCGGGGTGGTGCCATGAGGTTTCTTTCTAAGAGGCACGATCAACAGGCTAGCTATGACGACGGCGACCGATCAACATCCAACTTTATGTGCCAATTGCCGACAAGCAGTTGATGTCGGAAGGCCTGCGAGAGCCTCCCTAGCTTATCTTCTCGCCTGACCTAAGCTGGCGGCTTTCGGGAGTATGTCTTTGGGTCAAGAAGTGCGGCCAAACCGGCGACAAGTGCGATCGCCGCGATAAACAGGACCGTGATAGGATCTATGAATAGATACAAGACTGCCGCTATTGCCAGCAACGTCAGAGCAGGACCGACGAGCGCAGGGTGCATCTTAAGCGAATTGATCACCCTGTTGCGAACTTCAGGAATGCAGGCCGCGGTGGCGACAAGGCCAACAATTACGACAAGCCATTTCGGCATAACTTGCGCGCCTCGTTAGTAGCATTACGAATACGTAAGCACCCTTTCGCTCCGATTAAAGAACATAGTGCAAATCACATGGTTTCCGGGGGATGGCCGCCTCGGGGCAAACTCAGACCTGTGGCTGTCAGGACGTTCGTTTAGCAAAGAACCGTGTGTCGCAATTCATTTCACCCGTGAAGCTGGTCCTAGTACTCTCAGAGGCTGACATCTAACCTTTGTGAGAACACACCCTAGCCATCACTCCCTTCAGGCGAGCGCGCAGGTACCTTAGTCGTTTGACGTGAGGAACGGCAGAACCGGCACGTCGATGCCGATGGCCAATTCGAGCACCGCGCCGATCGCAGCGATTGCCGCGCACAATTCAAGCAGGACGAATGCGAACAGCGCGCTGAGCCCAATAAGTGCGTTCTTGCGGCCGTTCCACATGATGTCACCTGCAATCCTGGCTGTCGGAAAGAAAGCTCGATTTAGCCCGGTCGGGTCATAAGCCGGAAATCTGGTACGGTAAACTCGCTTACCATCGCGGCCACCAAGCTCAAGACAAGCCTGATCTTAACCTAACCGATCAACCTTAACATCCGGCCGCGAGGTGCTTTTGCTGCCGCTTCAGCATCCGCGGCAGATCGATCCGATCATCTTGTCGACTTTGGCGTCCTCGCGATCGAGCGAGGGATCGGTGCCAAGCAGCGGGCCTTTCTGGGGACCGTTGGCGATGCCTTCGGAGGAAAGTGCGGTTCCGAGCGAGTTGGTGCCGGGCGTGGTGGGGCTGGTTCCGAAAGCGCCGCCGGTCACCGGCAGGCCCCCGCTGGTGGGCAGGCCGCTGCTCATGGGCATGCCTCCGTGCATCCCCATGCCACCCATACCGTGTCCCATGCCGCCTCCGCCGCCGCGTGCGAATGCTGCGGTGGTCGAAAGGCCGACGGCGAGGGCGATGCAGAGCAGGGATAGTTTCTTCATGGCGAGACTCCTGTCTTCGCGAGACGGCTGAGCCAGCCCGTCCGGCCGGCGCCAGTAGAAGTGAAGTAGGTGTTGTGGTGCCGCGCGAATGCGGTCTCGCTCATCAAATCCTTTGGCGCGAACCGTCCCGCCGGATCGCGGCCGTGAGAGCGACGGCAATGCCGTTCGTCATTCTCAACGATTTGTAATCAAGGCCTGGCTGTGAGCGGCGATAGCCGCTTCCTCATCGGTCGGGACTACCAGGGTTGCAACACGCGCCGTCTTCGCACCGATCCTGAGTTCATTGGCGCGGTTGGCGCGATCATCGATCTCCACGCCGAGCCAGCCAAGGCCGGCGCAGATCCGCTTCCGCACCTCGGGGCTGTTCTCGCCGATCCCGGCGGTGAAGACGATCGCATCCAGGCCGCCCAGGCTGTGGGTCATCGCGGCGATTGCCGCCCCCGCGCGGAAGGCGAACAGTTCGAGCGCCTCGGCGGCACGCGGATCGTCGCTCGTGGTGAGCACGCGCACGTCGGCGCTGATCCCGGACACGCCGAGCAGCCCGGACTCGTAATAGAGCACGTACTCGATCTCGTCGGCCGAGAGCCCACGCTGCTGCTGCAGGTAGAGCGGTAGGCCGGGATCGATCGCCCCGCAGCGCGTGCCCATCATCAGCCCGTCCAGCGTCGTGAAGCTCATCGTCGTGTCGATGCTGCGCCCGTTGCGCATCGCGCACAGGCTAGCGCCGCTGCCGAGATGGGCTGTCACGATCCGCCCCGTCGCCAGATCCGGTGCGATCTCGCGCAGGCGGCGGGCGATGAACTCGTAGGAGAGCCCGTGAAAGCCGTAGCGGCGCACGCCTTCCTGTTCGAAATGCCGCGGCAGCGCAAAGCGGCTCATGGGCGGCGCGACGCTGTGGTGAAAGGCGGTATCGAAGCAGGCGACCTGCGGCAGGTCCGGCCGCAGCTTCTGCATCGCCTCGATCGGCGCCAGACAGACCGGCTGGTGCAAGGGCGCGAGCGGGGTGAGCTCGCGCAGCGCCTGCAGGATGGCCGGCGTCACCTGCACCGGCGCAAAGAATTTCAGGCCGCCATGGACGACGCGGTGACCGACCGCGACGAGAGTTCCGCCGGCGAGGAATTCGTCGAGCCAGTGCAACAGATCCGAGAAGAAGCTCTCGTCGCCCGCTTCCGCCGCGGCGTGCCGCTCGAACAGTACGTTGCCGTGGAGGTCCTTCACGACCATCTGCGGCTGATGCTGATGATGGTCGAGCATGCCCTTGCACAGCAGTGCGGGATCGCCTGAGCCGCCGCTCGCAAACAGCGCCAGCTTGATCGTGGACGATCCCGCATTGAGGACGAGGAGGGCGTTTGGCATCTTCTTCAGCCTCAACGCTTGTGATCGGAGATCAGTCGCCGGCGTTTGCCGCAGTGCCATATGGCCAAGACCAGTCGCGGATATCGGGCATGTCCTCGCCGTGCTCGCGGACATATTTGCCGTGCTCGATCAGCCGGTCGAGGCAATGCTGCTTCACGGCCGCTGCGGAGGCCGCAAGTCCCGGCACGCGGTTGATGACCGCGATCGCCAGATGGAAGCGGTCGAGCTCGTTGAGCACGACCATGTCGAACGGCGTCGTCGTCGTTCCCTCTTCCTTGAAGCCGCGCACATGGATGCCGGAGTGGTTGGTGCGCGCATATGTGAGGCGGTGGATCAGATAGGGATAGCCGTGATAGGCGAAGATCACCGGCTTGTCGCGGGTGAACAGGGTGTCGAAGTCGCGGTCGGTGAGGCCATGCGGATGCTGCTCGCGCGGCTGCAGGGCCATGAGGTCGACGACGTTGACGACCCTGATCTTGAGCTTGGGGATCTGCTTCCGGAGAATGTCGACAGCGGCGAGTGTCTCCAGCGTCGGCACGTCGCCGGCGCAGGCCATCACCACGTCGACGTCGCTATCAGGTGTTTCCGTTCCGGCCCATGGCCACGCGCTGATTCCAGCCTCGCAATGAACTGCGGCCTCCTTGATCGTCAGCCATTGCGGCGCTGGTTGCTTGCCGGCCACGATGACGTTGATCCGGTCGTAGGTGCGCAGGCAATGGTCGGTGATCCATAGCAGCGAGTTGGAATCCGGCGGGAAGTAGACGCGTACGATGTCCGCCTTTTTGTTGGCAACGAGATCGACGAAGCCCGGGTCCTGGTGGCTGAAGCCGTTGTGATCCTGCCGCCAGACATGTGAGGTGAGCAGATAGTTCAGCGAGGCGATCGGGCGCCGCCAGGGCAGGCCGCGGGAGACCTTCAGCCATTTGGCGTGCTGATTGAACATGGAATCGACGATGTGGATGAAAGCCTCGTAGCAGGAGAACAATCCGTGTCGCCCGGTGAGCAGATAACCCTCGAGCCATCCCTGGCAGAGATGCTCGCTTAAGATCTCCATCACCCGCCCGTCCCGGGACAAATGGACGTCGTATGGCTCGATCTCCTCCATCCAGACCCGATCGGTCGCTTCGAACACGGCATCGAGCCGGTTGGAGGCGGTCTCGTCCGGACCCATGATGCGGAAATTGCGCGAGCTTTCGTTGCGCTTCATGACGTCGCGCAGGAATTTGCCCATTGTGCGCGTTGCTTCATCGATCACGCCGCCGGGCGTCGTGATCTCGATCGCGTAGTTGCGATAGTCGGGCAATTCCAGTTCGCGCCTGAGCGTGCCGCCATTGGCATGCGGATTGGCGCCCATCCGCCGCGCGCCGTTCGGCGCCAGTTTCTGCAATTCCGGAACCAGCCTGCCTTGCTCGTCGAACAGCGTTTCCGGCTGGTAGCCGCGCATCCATCGCTCCAGTATCGCGAGATGGGCTGGATTGCTGCGGACTTCGGCAATCGGCACCTGGTGCGCGCGCCAGAACCCTTCCACCCTGAGGCCGTCGACTTCCTTGGGTCCGGTCCAGCCCTTTGGGCTGCGCAGCACGATCATCGGCCATCGTGGCCACTCTTGTGATGGCGATGCGCCTCGCGCGGCCTGCTGGATGGCGCGGATGCGATCGGTCGCCGCATCCAGCGTGGCAGCCATCTGCCGGTGCATTGTCGCGGGATCCTCGCCCTCGACGAACATCGGCTCATGGCCGAAGCCCAGGAACAGATGGCGGATTTCCTCGTCGCTCATCCGCCCGAGCACGGTCGGGTTGGCGATCTTGTAGCCGTTCAGATGCAGGATCGGGAGCACCGCGCCGTCGCGCGCAGGGTTGAGAAACTTGTTCGAATGCCAGGAGGCGGCGAGCGGGCCGGTCTCGGCTTCGCCGTCGCCGATGACGCAGGCAACCAGGAGATCGGGATTGTCGAATGCCGCGCCATAGGCATGAGCGAGCGCATAGCCGAGTTCACCGCCTTCATGGATCGAGCCGGGCGTCTCCGGCGCGGCGTGGCTTGGGATGCCTCCGGGAAAAGAGAACTGCCGAAACAGCTTGCGCAGGCCGTCGACGTCGCGCGTGATGCTGGGATAGATCTCGGTGTAGCTGCCTTCGAGATAGGTATTGGCGACCATGCCGGGGCCGCCATGACCGGGGCCGCAGATATAGATGACGTCGAGATCGCGGTGTTTGATCACGCGATTGAGATGGGCATAGACGAAATTCAAACCGGGCGTCGTGCCCCAATGGCCGAGCAGGCGCGGCTTGATATGTTCCTTGCGAAGCGGCTCACGGAGCAGGGGATTGTCGAGCAGATAGATCTGGCCGACCGAGAGGTAATTGGCGGCGCGCCAGTACCGATCAAGCAGATCGAGTTCGGCGCTATCGAGAACGGCGGACGGGCTGCCTGCATCTTGCATTGAACGCCTCGTTGTTTCCTGGCGACGATTGCCAATCGTGACGGCTTTTGCTGGACGCGCTACTGTCTATTTCTGCGCGGTACGGGTGTTGAGCCAAATCAACCGCATCCAGCCATCATCAATCTGGCGCCATGCGCATGCGCCAGCCGCCCCATCTGTTCGACGACAACGAGCGCGGATCAGCGCCGTTCCGGCGCACGAAATGTCAAATTGTAGCGGCGGCGTTTGACAAAACTGCGATGCCGCGCTTTTGAGCAGAGGCGTGCACCCCGAGCCCGGTAGGATGCGTCGGCGCTACCGGCTGGAGATCAGTTTCAGCGGAGGCTGGAGGGTCGCTTCGAGTTCCACCCGCAGGCGCCGGACTCGGGGATCGCTCGATCGCTCGGCGCAGACCGTGTACTGATGGACGGATTGAGCCAGCGCCCGCCGCTCCGCCGCGGTCTTCGACACCGAGGCGAGCTTGAGCACGATGGCGCCCAGGTTCACCAGCATTTCGTCGAGCGTCCGGTCGATCTTGTCGAGCTCGTTCGTCATCCGCACTCCTTGCACGTCAATGAAGGCTGGTGAATGACGTTCCTGTGGCAACATCGGTAAGGCTAACCATTGGTAAAAGGCCCGCCGTGTGTGTCCGTAGCCCGAGTTGCGCTGCGCTCCACCCAGACTACGAGATTTCTGCTGACGTTGCAGGGATCGTTGTACTGATCCAGAATTTCATCGAGGAAACCCGAGAGGACAGACCATGGCGCGCAAACTGATCGACATCTCCGTCCCCCTGCAGAACGACGTGCCGGCCGATCCGCCGGGCAACCATCCGACCATCCAGTATATCGACCACCAGCAGGGCCTGCCGCGGATGCTGGAATTCTTCCAGGGGTTACGAGCGGAAGATCTACCGGACGGGCAGGGCTGGGCGGTCGAGCAGGTCAATCTCTCCACCCATAACGGCACGCATCTGGATGCGCCCTGGCACTTCCATCCCACGATGAACCGCGGCGAGCGCTCCTGGACCATCGACGAAGTGCCGCTGGAATGGTGTTTCCAGCCGGCCGTCAAGCTCGACTTCCGGCATCTACCGGACGGCTATGTCGCGAGCGCCAAGGATGTCGAGGAGGAGCTCATCCGCATCGGCCATACGCTCAAGCCGCTCGAGATCGTCGTCGTCAACACCAGCGCCGGCGCAAAATTCGGCCGGCCGGATTATGTCGTCTCCGGCTGCGGCATGGGCTATGAGGCGACGATGTATCTGTTGGAGCGCGGCGTGCGGCTGACCGGCACCGACGGCTGGAGCTGGGATGCGCCGTTCGTCTACACCGCGAAGAAGTATGCCGAGACGAGGGATGCCAGCCTGATCTGGGAAGGCCACAAGGCCGGCCGCCACATCGGCTATTGCCACCTCGAGAAGCTGCACAATCTCGAACTGTTGCCCTCGACCGGCTTCATGGTGTCGTGCTTCCCGGTGAAGATCGAGCGCGCGTCTGCCGGCTGGACGCGGGCGGTCGCGATCCTCGAGAGCTGAGCTGCGAGAGCTCTCTTGCCAAAAGAAAATCAGGTGCGCCGTTTCCGACGCACCTGATTTTTCCTTTGATCTAGTGCAGTAGCGTCGGGCTAACGCTACTACCTGCAGACGCGAACGCCGCGCGGGGTCCACCAGCAGCGCGGGCCACCATAGCCGCCGTAGTAGCCGTAGCCGCGGGGATACCAGCCACGCCGATAACCGCCGCGATAACCCCATCCGCCGCGACCGCGACCCCAACCGCCGCGTCCGCGATACTGCGCCTGCGCCGACGAGGTGGTCGCGCCGACCAGAATCGCCGAGGTGCCGGCGACATAGACGAACAGCAATGCCACCGCGGCAAGGCAGCGCGTCAGGAAATTGTAGCGTTTAACCATTCAGTAATCTCCCGGTCACTTCCAGACATCCAAACAATCCGAACTGTCTTGCTTAGACGTTTGAGACAGCCACTAGTTCAGATGCACTAAGACAAAATTTTGTCGAACGTTCTTGCGCTTCGCAAAAACTCTATTGGGCGGGTCGGGGGAGGTCAAGTTATAGTCCCGCTTGCAGAAATGCATCGTTTGTCTTGCCGTTCATCCGTCGTTCATCTTGTTCATCTTCGTCGTATCCAATGATTTGTGCGCCGCCGGACCGTGGCGAAAAAGATTTCGACAAAATCCCGCAGAGAACTTGATGTCGACACGATCGCGTATCCTAAGCCACGCGATGATTCCCGCCTGACGAGTCCCCATGCCCAAGCAGCACACCTACGTCCTCGGCCTCAACACCTACGATCATGACGTCAGCGCCTGCCTGTTGCGCGACGGCGCGATCGCCTTTGCGATCGCCAAGGAGCGGATCACGCGCGAGAAGCACGCGTCCGGATTCTACAAGGAGGCGATCGACTATTGCCTCAAGGCCGAGGGCATCACGCTCGATGATGTCGATCTGGTCGTCGGCAATTGCTACATCCTGCCGGTGCCGGAGCTGGAAGAGCGGCTGATCTATCAGGACATGGCCGGCTTTCTTCCGTATCCCGAGCGGCAGGAAGCGTCGAAACATCCGCTGTTTCGTTCGACCTCGGGCAAGGTGATATCGCTCTCCCACCATCTGGCGCATGCCTACAGCGCATTTGCGGTGTCGCCGTTCGATGAGGGTGTGGTGATGGTGGTCGACGGCGTCGGCAACTATCAGTCCGACGTCATGGAGCAGTATCCGAATGCGGATGCGGCGTCGCCGCTGGCGCGCGAATCCGAAAGCTACTACCGGTTCGAGGGCGAGAAGCTGGAGTGCCTGAAGAAGGTCTTCATGGAGCCTTCGCGCGGCATGCTCAGCGACGAGTTCTACAACATGCCGGGCCTCGGCGCGCTCTATAGCCGTGTCTCGTCCTACGTGTTCGGCGACTGGAACAAGTGCGGCGAATTGATGGGCCTTGCACCCTACGGCCGTCGCGAGCAGGTCAAGCATCTCCTCGACATGAGCGACGGCAAGTTGCACGTGCCACCATGGACCAGCGAATTCAATCAACCCTATCTGCTCGACAGCGGCAGTTGGGAGAAGAGCCCGGCGATGCGTCACTGGGAGGACATCGCCTGGCGCGTGCAGGACGACACCGAGAACGTGCTGCTCGCCCGCGCGCGCTGGCTGCGCGAGACCACGGGCGCCAAGAACCTCTGCATCGCCGGCGGCGTCGCGCTGAATTGCGTCGCCAACGGACGGATTGCGCGGGAAGCCGGCTTCGAGAACGTCTGGATCCAGCCGGCGGCGGGCGACGACGGCACCGCGATCGGCTGCGCTTATTACGGCTGGCTGGAGATCCTGAAACAGCGGCGCAACTTCGTGATGGAGCACGCTTTCGTCGGCAGGCCCTATAGCGAGGTGGAGGTCGCGGCCGCGTTGCAGAAGTTCCTGGTGCGTGTGCAGGTGGACGCCAGGCGCAGCGACGATATCTGCCGCGATACCGCCAAGCTGCTCGCCGACCAGCGCGTGATCGGCTGGTTCCAGGGGCCGTCCGAGTTCGGGCCGCGCGCGCTCGGCAATCGCAGCCTGATTGCCGATCCGCGCCGGGCAGAGATGAAGGACATCCTCAACAGCCGCGTCAAACACCGGCAGGCGTTCCGCCCGTTTGCGCCGCTGGTGCTGGCCGAGCGGATGACGGAGATCTTCGAAGGTGAGGAGGATTCGCCGTTCATGCTGATTGCCAAGCCGGTCCGTCCCGAGTGGCGCGACAAGATTCCGGCCATCGTCCATGTCGACGGCTCGGCGCGCGTGCAGACTGTGCGCGAGGCGACCAATCCGAGGCTCTACCGGCTCCTGAAGGAGTTCGAGGCGCTGACCGGGGTGCCGGTGCTGATCAACACCTCCTTCAACGTCAAGGGCGAGCCGATCATCGAGACGCCGGAGGACGCCGTGAACTGCTTCCTCGCCACAGGGGTCGACAACCTGATCCTGCACGACACGATCGTGTCGAAGGGCCGGATGCACAAGGTCGTCGCGCCGCTGGTCAGGACCTATGGCGATGTCGCCAGCATCGTCGCCTCGACTGCCCCGCCGCCGAGTTGAGATTACCTCGCCCCGCTTGCGGGGAGAGGTCGGATCGCATCGTAAGATGCGATCCGGGTGAGGGGGTCTCCGCGAGTCAGACTCTCACCGTTTTTGCGGAAGCAGCCCCTCACCCCAACCCTCTCAGGGCGAGTTCTGCTCGTCCCGGCCCCGTGAAGAACGGGGGAGAGGGAGAAGATGGCGCTACGTCGCCTTCGCCGGGGTCGGTGGCGTCTTCGGCAGCGGCTTGTCCTGCCGTTTCGACCAGGAGATGTAGTAGGCCACGATCGTCATGATCGCGATGCCGGTGACGCTGACGAAGATCTGCGCGAGCAGCGAGCCAGAGCTCATCGACAGCTCGAAGTGCCCGACAAAGGACAGGAACACGCCGACGCAGAACACCGCGAGCGACTGCTGGCCACAGACGATCAGCGGATCGAACACCTTCCATTCCAGTGCCGCCCAATCCTTCGGGATGAAGCGGATCACGAGGATGACGATCACCGCGAAGTGGATGAAGCGGTAAGGCGCGAGGTTGGTCTTGTCGTTCGGGTTGAAGGCCGAATAGAGCCAGTCCGGGAACATGGCGCCGAAATCCGGGAAGCGGCCGGCCATGGTCATGATCAGCGCGAAGATCATATAGGCGACGCAGAACCAGAGCGTGTAGGGCGAGTTGATGATGTTGGCATTCTGCCGCGCGCCGCCGAGTGCGCACCAGGCGCCGAACACGAACAGAACCTGCCAGGCGAACGGGTTGAAGTACCAGACGCCGGCCGGATAGGCCGGCAGGTTCCATCCCACCTGGCGCGACACCAGCCACAGCGCGATCGAGGCGAGCATGGTCAGGTTCGGTTGCCGCAGCATGAACCAGAGCACCGGCGGGAACAGGCCCATCAGCACGATGTAGAGCGGCAGCACGTCGAGGTTGACCGGCTTGAATTTAAGGAACAAGCCCTGGCGCAGGGTCTCGGTCGCGTTGTCGACGAGGCCGGCGACGTTGAATTCGTTGATCAGGTTGGAATCGCCGAAACGCAACGCCAGGTAGCTGATTGCGGCGATGTAGATCACAAACAGGATGATGTGGGCGACATAGAGCTGCCAGACGCGCTTGGTCAGCCGGGTCGCGCCGACGACGAAGCCGCGCTCCAGCATCATCCGGGCGTAGACGAAGGAGGCGGTATAGCCGGAGATGAAAACGAACAGGTCGGCGGCGTCGCTGAAGCCATAATTCCGCGTGGTGATCCAATTCACCACATTGTCGGGGATATGATCGAGATAAATCGCCCAGTTCGCGACCCCGCGAAACAGGTCGAGCCGGAGATCGCGTCCCTTTTCGGGCAGGGTGGCGTTGATTTTCATGGGTCCCGCTTCGAAGTGATGCTTTCGAGAAGGCCGCGCCGCGAGACATTCGAGCCCATCCGCGGCCAGATTGTCACAGCGCGGTAGAATGGCTATACCGAACGGAAAGGTAACATCCGGGTTCAGGAATCACCCATCACATCCGTGAAAGGTGTCTCTATACTATCCCGGGCGTTCCCTCCACACGCTCCATGTCGCACAATCCCGAAGGTTCGACGATCCATGACGACAGCTCGCATTTTTAAGCCCGCCAAAAACGCGATGCAATCGGGGCGTGCCAAGACCAGGGAATGGCAGCTCGATTACGAGCCGGAACAGCCGCGGATGGTTGAACCCCTGATGGGTTGGACCTCGTCCGGCGACATGAAGCAGCAGCTCACGCTGCGCTTCCAGACCAAGGAAGAGGCGATCGCCTATTGCGAACGCAAGGGCATCCCCTATCAGGTGCTCGAGCCGAAGGAATCGCTCCACCGGCAGATCGCCTATGCCGACAATTTCTCGTTCCGGCGCGGCGAGCCCTGGACGCACTAAAGCCTGTAAGATCAGGTTGAGTGGCATCCGCAAGGGATGCTGTGCTCCCTCTGCCGCTTGCGGGGGAGGGCGGGGTGGGGGTGTTTCCGCGATTCACACTGTTCGACCGTGGGGAGAGAGCCCCCACCCGGCGCTATGCGCCGACCTCCCCCGCAAGCGGGAGAGGTGAAGTGAACTCGCCGCCGATTCAACCAACTAACATCACGTTCTAGCAGGCGCGCCGTGGCGGGCCTGCCGGCCTTAGGGCGCCCGTAGCAGCGAATATTTGCCGACGATGCGGCCGACCCGCTTCCTCGTGCCGAACAGCATGATCCCGAGATATTCGATGCTATCCGGCGCAAGGCCGCTCATCATGCGCCGGAATTCGCCGTAGTCGTTGGTCTCTTGTCCCTGCACGGGGAAGTCGACGATCTCAATTCCCGCCTCGGTCGCCTTCTGCCGGATTCGCGGCAAATCCTCCTTCGGCGCGCCCAGCACGGGAATTCCGATCGGGATCAGTCCCGCATGGGGATTGCCCGCGGCATCGATCAGCGCATCGCCGACGAGGTGAGGGTGGCGGGCGCCCATCGTCAGGGCCATCACGGCGGCGGCGTTGGCGGCCTTGCCAAGTGGCAACCCCGCATCGATCACCGCCACGCAGCGTTGCGGCTCGGACGCGCCTTCCTCGGCATCGCGATCGGCAGGATGCGACATCACCAACCCCGCTGTACAAGTAACTCGTACACAAGTAACATGCGTGCGTGAAAAACGTCAACCCAGCACGCCCCGGCGGCTGTAAGGGAACGATGGACAAGATCGAGGACTGCATCAGCTTCCTGCTCGGAAAGGCGCAGCAGCGGGTGACACGGCGCGCCAAGGAATTGCTGGCCGAGCACGATGTGACGCCGGTGCAGTACGCCGCGCTATGCGTGCTCTGGGAAGAGGACGCGCAGACGGCGGCTGAGCTCGGCGCGCGCCTTGTGATCGACAGCGCGACCATGACCGGCGTCATAGACCGGCTCGAGCGCTCGGGTCTGATCAGGCGCCACGCCGATGAGAGCGACCGGCGCATCTACCATCTCTACCTGACGGAGCGCGGGCGGGCGCTGCGAGCCCCGCTGGATTCCGCGATGGAAAAGCTCAATGCCGAAGTCGCAGAACTCCTCGGCAGGGATTGGCCGCGCTTCCACCGCATGCTGCGCAAGGTTGGTGCGTCTGGCTAGGGAAGCGGGAGCGGCAGCGGTGCGTCCTTGGAGACGCCGAGCACCGGAAAGCTCCTGATGGTGCGCACCTCAGCCATCGCCGAGAACTGCAGGAGCTGCTGGTGCATGCCCTGAACACCGGTTGCCACGCATTTGAGCAGGAAGTCTGCCTCGCCTGAAATGCGCCAGCATTGCTGCACCAGGGGCAGACGGGCGATCGATGCCTCGAACGCCTCCAGCGTGGCCTGGTTCTGGCTGGTCAACTGTATCAGGACAAAGGACACCACCTCGTAACCGAGCGTCCGCTCGTCAAGGCTCGCACGGACGTCCCTGATCACGCCGCGGCTACGCAGCGCACGGACGCGGCGCAGGCAGGCCGGCGCGGAGATGCCAACCCGCTGCGCCAGATCGTTGTAGCGCAGCCGGCCGTCCTGCTGAAGCTCGGACAAAATCTTCCGGTCGATCTCGTCGAGCTCCGTCATGAATGCCTCATACCTTGACGAACGAACTATCCTGCGGCGACACGCCGTGTTGCCCTGCGGCCGATGCGGGCAGGGGGAGCAGCCGCCTGCGGCGCGATGCCCGACAGCACCAGCTTTTCATGGGTGGCGATGATGGCTTCCTTCGAGAGCCGGCCGCCGGGACGATACCAGGTGCAGGGCCCGGTCAGCATCGCCAGGATCGCAAAGGTCGCGACCTGGACATCCACCAATTCGAAGACGCCCTGCGCAACACCTTCCTCGAGGATATCGGCAAGGCGCCGCTCATAAGCCTCGCGCAAGGCGATCACCGCCGCATAATTCTTCGGCTCCAGGCTGCGTAGCTCGGAATTGGCGATGTAGACCTCGCGCTTGCGCGTCATGTGATAGCTGACGTGGAAGGCAACGAAGGCGCGGATTTTTTCCTCAGGACCGCTCTTGCCGTCGAGCGCAAGATCGAGCTGGCGCAGCAGCTCGTTGATATGGTGCTGCACCAGGTCGAACAGCAATTCCTGTTTGGTGCTGATGTGGTTGTAGAGCGAGCCCGCTTGGATGCCGACCTCGGCGGCGAGCTGGCGCAGGCTCATGGCCTCATAGCCATGCTCGAAGATCAGGCGCGTTCCGGCTTTGCGGATCGCCTCCAGCGTCGTTGGGCCGTGTGAGCCGATCGTGCGCGCCATCGGGACCCTCGCGGGAGCGTTAGAAAGAGCGGGAAACTAGCGAACGATCGTATGTTTATAGTCGGAAAATCAAGCGAAATCAATGTGCTATAACCTCGGTAATCGCTCAATGTCGACCTCTTGAGACAATGCTAAAAAAACGTATGATCGTTTCGATATAGGATCCATAGCGACGGGAGGAATCATGGCGTCGAAACCGGCGGCGGTGGTCAATTTCGCAAGGCGGGAATCATCCGGCTTGAGTGGCGGGCCCTATCGCGCGATGAGCCGCGATATTCTAGTTTGAAGATTGTCGAAACACGCGGCAGAAAAGCGCAACATGCAGCTTCATTCCACGATCGATCCCAAATCCCAGGAATTTTCCGGCAATGCCGAGGTGATGCGCGGCCTGGTGGCCGAGCTCCGCGACAAGCTGAGCCAGGTTGCGGGCGGCGGAGGCGAGGCGTCCCGTATCAGGCATACCTCGCGCGGCAAGATGCTGGCGCGCGACCGCGTCGACCTCCTGGTCGATCCCGGCACCGCGTTCCTGGAATTGTCGCCGCTCGCGGCCAATGGCCTCTATGGCGGCGACGTGCATTCGGCGAGCGTGATCACCGGGGTCGGGCGCATCGCGGGCCGCGAATGCGTCATCGTTGCCAATGACGCCACCATCAAGGGCGGCACCTATTATCCGATGACGGTGAAGAAGCACCTGCGCGCCCAGGATATCGCGCGGCAGAACAATCTGCCCTGCGTCTACCTGGTCGATTCCGGGGGCGCCTTCCTGCCGTTGCAGGACGAGATATTCCCGGACGAGCGCCACTTCGGCCGCATCTTCTACAACCAGGCGCAGATGTCGGCCGCGGGCATCCCACAGATCGCGATCGTGATGGGCTCCTGCACCGCCGGCGGCGCCTATGTGCCGGCGATGTCGGACGAGAGCATCATCGTACGCAATCAGGGGACGATCTTTCTCGGCGGCCCGCCGTTGGTGAAGGCCGCGACCGGCGAGGTCGTCACCGCGGAAGAACTCGGCGGTGCCGACGTGCATTCGCGGCAGTCCGGCGTCACCGACCACTACGCGCAGAACGATGCGCACGCGATCGGCATTGCCCGGCGCATCGTCGCCACATTGAAGCCGTCGGCGCGCGCCACGCTCAACACGCGCGAGCCGCGAGAGCCTTTGTATCCGGCCGAGGAGATCTATGGCGTGGTCTCCTCCGACGGCCGCAAGCCGTTCGACGTCCACGACATCATCGCGCGGATCGTCGATGGCTCCGAGTTCGACGAGTTCAAGCGGCTTTATGGCACCACGCTGATCTGCGGCTTCGCCCATATCTGGGGATTCCCGGTCGGCATCATCGCCAACAATGGCATCCTGTTCAGCGAGAGCTCGCTCAAGGGCGCGCATTTCATCGAACTGTGCTGCCAGCGCGGCATTCCGCTGGTGTTCCTGCAGAACATCACCGGCTTCATGGTCGGCAAGAAATACGAGGCCGGCGGCATCGCGCGCGACGGCGCCAAGCTCGTCACCGCGGTTGCGACCGCCAATGTGCCGAAATTCACCGTCGTGATCGGCGGCTCCTATGGCGCCGGCAATTACGGCATGTGCGGCCGCGCCTACAGTCCGCGCTTCCTCTGGCTGTGGCCGAATGCGCGCATCTCCGTGATGGGCGGCGAGCAGGCTTCGATGGTGCTGAGCCAGGTCCGGCGCGACAATATCGAAGCCAAGGGCGATACCTGGTCGGCGGAGGAAGAGGAGAAGTTCCGTGCGCCCATCCGCGCGCAATATGAGAGCCAGGGCAATCCCTATTACGCCACCG
This sequence comes from Bradyrhizobium elkanii WSM2783, assembly GCF_000472865.1. Lineage (GTDB taxonomy): Bacteria > Pseudomonadota > Alphaproteobacteria > Rhizobiales > Xanthobacteraceae > Bradyrhizobium > Bradyrhizobium elkanii_A. The sequence continues at coordinate 15,984 of NZ_AXAP01000049.1, forward strand.
CGCGGCTCTGGGACGACGGCGTGATCGATCCTGCCGACACGCGCATCGTGCTTGGGCTCGGGCTATCGGCCGCCGCCAATGCGCCGATCGAGCCGACGAAGTTCGGCCTGTTCAGGATGTGACGATGGACCGCTCAAAGCTCTACCGGCGTTTTCGCACCCTGCTGATCGCCAACCGCGGCGAGATCGCTTGCCGCGTGATCCGCACCGCCAAGGCCATGGGCCTGCGCACCGTCGCGGTTTATTCCGAGGCCGACCGCGATGCCCTGCATGTCGCGCTCGCCGACGAGGCCGTGCTGCTGGGCCCGGCCCGGGCGCGCGACAGCTATCTCAACATCCAGCGCGTGATCGAAGCGGCGCGCGAGACCGGGGCCGAGGCTGTTCATCCCGGCTACGGCTTCTTGTCCGAGAACGCGGAATTCGCACAAGCCTGCTTCGAGGCAGGGTTGGTGTTCGTCGGCCCGACGGCCGAGATGATGAACGCGATGGGCTCGAAATCCGGCTCCAAGGCGCTGATGGAGAAGGCGGATGTGCCGCTGGTGCCCGGCTATCACGGCGAGGCGCAGGACGAGGCCACTCTGGCAAAAGCCGCGGAGCGTATCGGTTTCCCGGTGCTGGTGAAGGCCTCGGCCGGCGGCGGCGGCCGCGGCATGCGGGTGGTCAATTCAGCAGCCGAGCTGTCGGCTGCAATCATCAGCGCCAAGCGCGAGGCCAAGGCGGCATTCGGCGACGACCGCATGCTGATCGAGAAATACGTCCAGAACCCGCGCCATATCGAGGTGCAGATCATCGGCGACAGCCATGGCAATCTGCTCTCGCTATGGGAGCGCGAATGCACACTGCAGCGCCGGCACCAGAAGGTGATCGAGGAAGCGCCGTCGCCGACGCTGAATGCCACCCAGCGCGAGACCGTCTGCGCCGCCGCGCGAAAGGCGGCCGCGGCTGTCAATTACGTGGGCGCCGGCACCATCGAATTCGTCTCCGATGGCAGGGACGTGTTCTTCATCGAGATGAACACGCGCCTGCAGGTCGAGCATCCCGTCACCGAACTGATCACCGGCGTCGATCTCGTGGAATGGCAACTCCGCGTCGCCTTCGGCGAGAAGCTGCCGCTAACCCAGAACGAAATCAAGCTGAACGGCCACGCCATCGAGGCGCGGGTCTATGCGGAAAATCCGCAGAAGAACTTCATGCCGTCGGTCGGACGCATCAAGACCTGGCGCACGCCGGGGGAGGGCGACGGCTTGCGCATCGATGCCGGCTATCGCAGCGGCGATAACGTCTCGCCGTATTATGACGCGATGCTGGCAAAGGTGATCGCGTGGGCGCCGACGCGCGAGATCGCGATCGAGAAGCTCAATCGCGGGCTGGAAGAAGCCGACGTCCGCGGCATCGTCACCAACATCCCGTTCCTGTCGGCGCTGGTGACGCATCCTGCTGTGGTTGCGAATGCCATCGATACCGGCTTCATTGAGCGCGAACTGAAGAGCCTGACCGCAGAACGTGGGGCTGCCGGTGCGTTCGAGCTGTGCGCCGCGGTCGCTGCGATCTTGAATGAGGAGCAGAAGGCTGCACGGAAGGAGGCGCATTCGCCGTGGCAGACCTTCGGCTGGATGCCGGTCGGCCAACGGCAGCGGGTGTTTTCGTTCCGGCAGGGGCAGGGCGCGGAACAGAAGGTGACGCTGCGCTATGGCAACGGGCCGTCGACGGTGTTGGTCGGCGATCGCACGTTCGCGCTGGCGCTGGCGCCGTCCGCGGATGAGGGCTTTGATCTGACGCTTGATGGCACGAAATCCGGTGTCGTGGCCGTGATCGAAGGTCATGAGCTCTATTTGCGCACCCGCAACGGCCGCTTCGACCTGCACTGGGTCGATCCGTTCGGCGGCGAGACCGAGGAGCAGGTCGGCGAGGACAAAATCGTCGCGCCGCTGCCGGGCACCGTTGTCGCCCTGCTTGCCGAAGAGGGCGCGATGTTGGAGAAGGGCGCGGCGATCCTGACGCTGGAAGTGATGAAGATGGAACAGACGTTGCGCGCGCCGTATGCCGGCGTGCTGAAGAAGCTGAAATGCAAGGTGGGCGATATCGTCGGCGAGGGCGTCGAGCTCGCCGAAGTCGAGCCGGTGGCCGCGTGATGAGCGAGCCCGTCCGCATCGTCGAGGTCGGCCCGCGCGACGGGCTGCAGAACGAGAAGACGCCGATCAGCGTCGCCGATCGGATCGCCTTCATCGAGCGACTGATCGGCGCCGGCTTGCCGATCGTCGAGGTCGGCGCCTTCGTGTCGCCGAAGGCGGTCCCGCAGATGGTGGGATCGGCCGAGGTGCTGCGCGGCGTCAGCCATCTTCCCGGCGAATTCCACGTGCTGGTGCCGAACGAGAAGGGCTATGAGGCCTCGCAGGCCGCCGGCGCCAAGGTGATCGCGGTGTTTGCCTCGGCCTCCGAAGGTTTCTCGCGCGCCAATATCAATTGCTCGATCGCGGAATCGATCGAGCGCTTCAAGCCGGTGCTGGCGCGCGCCAAGGCCGACGGCATCAAGGTGCGCGGCTATATCTCCTGCGTGCTCGGCTGCCCCTTCGACGGCGAGGTGAAGCCGCAGGCGGTCGTCGACGTTGCCAGGACGCTGTGGGATCTCGGCTGCTATGAGATATCGCTAGGCGACACCATCGGCGTCGGCACGCCGGTCAAGGCGCGGCACCTGATGCGAGCGGTCGCAGGCGAGGTACCGGCACAAAACCTCGCGATGCATTTCCACGACACCTACGGCCAGGCGCTCGCCAACCTCTACGCCGGCATGGAGGAGGGCGTCCGCGTCATCGATTCCGCCGCCGGCGGCCTCGGCGGCTGCCCCTATGCACCCGGCGCCACCGGCAATGTCGCGACCGAGGACGTCGTCTACATGCTCGAGGGCATGGGCATCAAAATCGGCGTCGACATGGACAAGCTGCTCGCCGCAACCAACGAAGTGAGCCGTTTGCTCGGCCGTCCGCCGGTAAGCCGCGTCGCCAACGCGCTGAACGCGAAGAAGAAGCTATGAGCTAAGCGCTATGTCGCTCGGCGGCTTTAAGCTTATTCCCAATTCCCCTAGCAGTTCGGCGGCTTTTTCCATTCTCCCACCCTGAGTTTTCGAGCCTTTTCGCCTAACAAGTTCCCCGCGCCAATCGGATACTTTCTCTACTCGCGCGAGCCAATGTATTGTTGCCGCTAGCTCCAGAACGATGGAATTGCACGAAGCAAAGTGTTGAAGAATTCCTTTCACCGTGTCGGCTGGAAGAGCTCCAACTTGATGGATGTTCCCAGTCGGCTTATCAGCTTTGAAAATGCTGAACGGGGAACCGTCCGACACGCGATACCCAATTTCCTCGAACAATATCCCGCTGAATTTACTGTCCGATATTCCATTGGTTACCTCGTCCGAAAACGGACCGAAGTTGTAGTAGTAGTACGATGCACCGCTTCGCAAACCGAGAGCGTCCAGAAGATAGATTGTCTTTTGCATGCGAGTTCGGCCAGCCCCAGAGCCTGTCATTAGTTTGTCGCGCTGTAGATAGTCCAATCGATCAGCATCAAACGAACTCGAAACAACTGCAGCGTAAAGGTCTGCGGGCTCACTTTTCAGCAACTCCGCGACTTCTTCAGCCATACTGGCGCCGAACGACTTCGAGAGAATTTTTCGAACTTGGCCGGCTGGATTGGTAATGATTTCGGCGGTCCACTGTTCGTGGCTCTTGTACGCACCTGGGGTACCGCGAAGCCTCGATTTTTCCGCTTCTTCGAAGGCGTGGCTGAAGGGACCATGGCCAAGATCGTGCAGCAGCGCCGCAAGCAGAGAAACACGCATTCGATGCGGGGTCGATTGCTGTACTGGAATTTGACTTATTGCTACCTTCATCAAGCGGCGTGCGACGTGAAACACGCCGACGCAATGTGCAAAGCGAGTATGTGTGGCTCCCGGGAAGGTAAATTCAGAAACTCCAAGCTGCTTCACTCTCCGGAGACGTTGAAACTCTGGAGTGTCTAGGAGTTCCCATGCAGCTCGGTCGATCTCATCGGATAAATTGAACACGATAAGTCCGTGGATTGGGTCGCGAATTCGTTTCGTCGGCTCAATCGACATTTCTAGAACATTTCATGAACGTTAGGAAGGAGCAATCACTTATCAGCACATTCTTTCGCGATTCGCGATTGAAAATGGTTAACAAAACCACCGTATGTAGTTGCTCTAGCCCGACTTGGCACAAGAGATGCGTTGTCTCTCCCGCTATCGTACGCCTTCCGGCCCCATCACGAGATTCGGCAGCCATGTCGAGATCCCCGGAAAGAAGCAGAGCAACAGCACCGCCAGCATCATCAGGAGCACGAACGGCAGCGTGCCCCAGATCACCTCGCTCAAGGGAATATCGGGCGCGACGTTGCGGATGACGAAGATGTTCAATCCGACCGGCGGATGGATCAGGCCCATTTCCATCACGATGGTCATCACCACGCCGAACCAGATGATGTCGAAATTGGCGGCGCGGAGCGGCGGCAGGATGATCGGCGCGGTCATCAGGATGATCGAGACCGGCGGCAGGAAGAAGCCGAGCACGATCACCATGAGGAGGATCGCCACGAGCAATTCCCAGCGCGGCAGGTGCATCGCGACGATCGCCTCCGCGGCCGACTGCGAGATGTGCAGATAGCTCATCACGTAGGAATAGAGCAGCGACATGCCGATGATCATCATCAGCATGGTCGACTCGCGGATGGTGGATTTCAGGATCGGCTCGAGGTCGCTCGGCTTCCAGACGCTATAGATCACCGCGATCAGCCCGAGCGCCAACAGCCCGCCGAGGCCGGCGGTCTCCGACGGCGTCGCGTAACCGCCATAGAGCGCGATCATCACGCCGGTCAGGAGCAGCACGAACGGCAGCACCCGCGGCAGCGCGTTGAAGCGGTCGGCCATCGTGAACTCGTCGCGCTGCAGGATCGCGGCATCCGCACCGGTCGCGTCATAGGCGGCGCGCGCGGCCGCATACTCCTTGCGGAAACGGAACATCGCGTAGATGCCGAACAGCGTCACCAGCAACAGGCCCGGTCCGATGCCGGCGAGGAACAGGCGCCCCAGCGATTTCTCCGCCGCGACTGCGAACAGGATCATGGTGATCGAGGGCGGCAGCAGGATGCCGAGCGTGCCGCCGGCGGCGATGATCCCTGCGGCAAAGCCGCCGGAATAGCCGCGCTTGCGCATCTCGGGGATGCCGGCCGAGCCGATCGCCGAGCAGGTCGCCGGCGAGGATCCCGCCATCGCGGCAAACAGCGCGCAGGCGAACACGTTGGCAACCCCGAGGCCGCCGGGCACGCGATGCAGCCAGGCGTGCAGCGCCGAATAGAGATCCTGGCCCGCGCGGGATTTGCCGATCGCCGCGCCCTTCAGGATGAACAGCGGGATCGACAAGAGCGTGATCGAGGCCATCTCCTCGTAGACGTTCTGCGTCACCGTATCGAGCGAGGCCGTCGGCATGTAGATCGCCATGAACACGACCGCGACTGCGCCCAAAGCAAACGCAATGGGCATGCCCGAGAACATCGCAAACAGGGTGGCAAGCCCGTAGCTGATGCCGATCCCAAGTACAGTCATCGGCGCGCACCACCCAGCAGGGGAATGATGATCTGCAGCAGGAGCTGCAGGCAGAGCAGCGACATACCCAGCGCCATCAGCACGTAGGGGATCGCAAGCGGCGGCGACCACATCGAGTTCGAGACTTGGCCATCGACATAGGCTTCATGCGCCAACGTCCAGGATTTCCAGGCAAAGAAGGCACAGAAGGCCAAGCTTGCGACATCGACCAGCCACAGCCTGATGCGATTTGCGAGCGGCGACATCAGCCCGACAAAGGCCTCGATGCTGACATGGCCGCGCTGGGCCTGCACATAGGCCGCCGTCATGAAGGTCGCGCCGACCAGGAGGAATACCGCGGCCTCGTCCTGCCAGTAGTTCGGGCTATGAAACAGCGCGCGGCCGAGCACGCTGTAGCTCAGGATCACGCAGGCCGCGATCAGCGCGATGGAGGCGAAGACCACGATGATGTTGTTGCAGATGCCAAGCACGCGCGACAGCGCTGCCACGAGTGCATTGCCCGTGACGGCGGTCTGGCGTTCGGCTTGATCCGCGACCGGACCATGCATCATGCGGCGACGTCGCTTGCGAGCTTCAACAGATTAGCTGCCGTCGCGGTTTTAGCACCATAGTCCTTCCAGGCGGTATCGCGCGCAATGTCGCGCCACTTGTTGACGGTGACTGCGTCAAGCGCGCTGACCTTTGCCCCGGCCTTCTCGTAGACCTTGGCGACCTCGACATCGTCGTCCTGCGCGCCCTTCTTGCCGAAGGCCTCGAGCTCCGCGCCGACCGCAAGGATGACGTCCTGCTGCTTCTTCGGCAGCTTGTCGAAGATCGCTTTCGACATCATCAACGGCTCCAGCATGAACCAGTAGGAGGTGCCGGCGCCGGAGGTGAGCGATTTCGCGACTTCCTCCAGGCGGAACGAGATCAGGCTGGTGGAGGAGGTGATGCCGGCGTCGCAGGCGCCGGTCTGCATCGCAGCATAAAGCTCGTTGGAGGGCACCGACAGCACGGCTGCGCCGGCCGTCTGCAGCACCATGTCCATCTCGCGGGAGCCGCCGCGTACCTTCATGCCCTTGGCGTCCTCGGGCGCCACGATCGGCTTGGAGCGGCTGGCGACGCCGCCGGCCTGCCAGACCCAGGTCAGGAGGATGATGCCCTTATCCGCCAGGAAGTCGGAGAGCGCCTTGCCGACCGGCTCCTTCTTCCAGCGCAGGCCCTGGTCGTAGGTCGTGACCAGGCCCGGCATCAGGCCGATATTGGTCTCCGGCAGCTCGCCCCCGGCATAGGGCATCGGGTAGAGGCTGATATCGAGCGCGCCCTTGCGCATGGCCGAGAACTGCGCATTGGTCTTGATCAGCGAGGAATTCGGATAGACTTCGGCAGCGATCTCGCCGCCCGAGCGCTTCGCCACCTCAGCGGCGAACATCCGGCACAGCCGGTCGCGAAAATCGCCCTTGTCGATGGTGCCGCCGGGGAACTGGTGCGAGACTTTCAGCGTGGTCGCGGCATGAGCGGTTCCGACGCTGAAGCGTAGCACCGCGGGCGCGGCAAGCGCCGTGGCAAAAAGGTGACGGCGAGTGAGCATAAAGTTTCTCCCATTGGCAAAAGCTGTTCTTGTTTGGCGATAAGGCGGAACTTGAGGGCCGCATTTAGGCGAATTTGCCAGAATTTTCTCTAATCTGATAGTTTGAGGCGGCCTGGTGCATTGACGCCAAGCGTCACACCTGGAGCGGGTATTTTTGCACCGCACTGCGGCGGACGATGTGCCAAGGCCTAATTTTCGGGCAGCGCCGCTCCGCAACTCTTTCAAGACTTTGTGAGAGGGTAACAAGGGCCGTTCCGGCCGCGTCGAGGGGAGAGCGGCAGACGTCGCTCCACGATCACCCCTCAGCAAGGATGACCACCATGACCTTCTCGACCCGTATCGGCCTCAGCGTCTCGGCCGCTCTCGTCGCCCTCAGCGTCGCGCTCTCGCCTGCAGCCTTCGCTCAGGACAAGATGGGTAAGGACGACGCCATGAAGAAAGACACGATGTCCAAGGATACGATGTCCAAGGATGCCATGTCGAAGCATGACGGCATGAAGAAAAGCGACGGGATGATGAAGAAGGACGACGCGATGAAGAAAGACGACGGCATGAAGAAGAACTGATCGCCGTCGCGTCCTCACTTCGTTTTCCGGATGCGGGGACGAAATTCGAGCAGCTTGAAGGAGGCTAACCCGGGTGAAACGCCAGCGTAACCCGGACCGCTCGTAGACCAGGATGCAAATGTCCCGGGTTGGGCGTTCCGCTCCACCCGGGCTACGAGATCTCCGCTTCAGTTCGTGCTGCGTGCGGCGCGTGAGAGGCGGAAACGCCTCACCGCTTTTTCTTGCCGCGTTCCTTGCGGGCGGCGTAGCGCGCGTCGCGCTTGGCCTTCTGCTCGGCCTCGAGCGCGGCTTGCCGCGCGGCTTCCTCTTCCTTCTCGCGAGCGATTCGCGCCGCTTCCGCGGCTGCAGCCTCTTCCGCGAGGCGCTGTTGCTCGGCCTTGGCCGCCTCGCGCGCAAGCCGAGCCTGCTCGCGGTTGGCCGCGATCGTGGCGCGCTCGGCGGCGCGCGCCTGCACCCCGGGATCATCGGGCCCGGGGCGGGAACGGAATTTTTGCAAAATGTTCTGCCGGGACTGCTGCGCAGCCTTCTGGCGGTCGGAAAAGTTCGGTTCCTTGAAGCTGCTCATAGAGAGCCTTGTTATCTTCACTGCTGATTGGAGGAATGATGAAAATCGGGTTCGGCGCAGCACATAAGTGAACCCGGGGCAAAATGCCAGCGTCCAATTTGGCATGCCAAACGCGGGAGCTATCCGTAGTCAGCAATGTGCGCGCGGGAGAAGCGAGCCCATCGCCGAGAGCAATACGGTCATGCGCGTCGAACTTCGCTAAAATTCTAGCCGAGCTAGAAGCTGTCGCGGTGGCGGGAGGTTCCCAGCACCCTGGCGACCGTCTGCGCCGTCATGGCCACGCGATCGGAGGTCCGCTGCGCTTCGAGCTTGTCCCGGGCTTTCTCGCGGATCAGGAGTTGGATCAATTCGAGCCGCTTGCTCTCGTCGACCGCTTCCGCCAGCAGTTTTTTGTAACGATGATAGTCGTAGCCCGTTTCTTGTTTACCCATGTTGTTTACCCATGGCGCGCTCCGCACACGCGCTTCCCGGAAGGCGCGCAGTGTTGAGCAGCGCGGGGACGCGCGCAACGGATTTGCGACACTTATGCCCAGGCTTTGCAGATTTGATCTGAAGTTGTTGTGATCACACGGGTACTTGCGAAGCAGCTACTGCAACCACGATCTCTTCTGCGGTGACGGTGCGGGAACCGACACGATCATGACAGACCCAAGGGGAGGCGGCAGCCGCCGCGGCGCGATTGCCGGTCTCTTGATTGCGGCCGCGATGCTGGCAGCGGGCTTGTGGCTGGCGCGCGAACTGACCGCGGCGAGCAAGATGCAGGACTGCCTGATGTCCGGGCGGACCAACTGCAACGTGATCCAGCCGGCGCAATAAGCGGCGGGCGCCAGCGCTAAAACGCCGCGGGGCGACTGTGATTCCGATCACAGGAAGAGGGGCGACGAGGTCCTATGCTCCGCGCAAACTGAACAGGAACGATCGCATGATCCACCAACTCTATAGCCGCAAGGGATTAGCGCTGCTGGCCGCCATCGTCGTGATCGGCCTTGGCGTGGCGCTCCTGTCAGCCGGCAGCCTCTCTCAGGAGACGGTGGCGAGCGCGGCGCTCGGGCCGGGGTGGCAATGCAGCCGCATCGCCTTTGTCATGACGACCTGTACCAGGGATGCAAGGCCGGAGCGCGCGCGTGCGCATGCGGAGCAGCCGTCGCCCGGCTAGGCTTCCCGTTGACTGACAGGTCAGCGCGCATCACGTGTGACCGCCGCAACATAACCGCGGACGTGACCGCTATACCCTGAGATTCGCGCGGACCTTCCCGCGTTGGCGCGAGGCGGGCTTTCGTGGTCTAGTGCGTGCATTGCACGAAGCGACTGGCGTTCGACACTCTTGGAGTTTTCCGTCCGGTAAGCAGTGATTTGCGCCTCACGGGATGGCTGACCGCGATCGGCCGTCAGTGGTTGCGCTTACCCATGCAAAGGCCGTGATCGTACGGACTTGCCCGTTATCGTTTCCTGACATCCAAATGCATTGTGCGGGGCATTCAATCCTCGTGATTGATTGCCGCGCGTTCACTCGTCATTCGGTTTGTCGGTTCAATGTCGCATCATCTGCTGAAGGCCATCGACGCCATCTATCAATCCGCGGCGGAGCCGTCGCATTGGCCGGTGGCCCTCCAGAGCATTGCCGATTGCCTCGACGATGTCGGCGCTATTCTGCTCTATGGCAGGGACGACGGAAGTTTTGGCGCCATCCAGTCCGCCTCGCTCGATGTGATCGCGGAAGAATACATGCGCGAGTGGACGTTTCGGGATATCCGCGCGATCCGTGCGCGCGAGCGCGGCTATTTCTTCAATCGTGATGTCCTGACCGACCGTGACGTCGTCTCCGACGAGGACATCGCAACCGACCCCTTCTATTCCGAGCTGCTTCGGAAACACGGCCTGAAATATTTCGCCGCCGCAACGGTCTCGCCGGATGCGAAGATCGAGGTGGCGATGAGCATCCAGCGCGCGAGCAGCAAGCCGGTCTATAGCGACGCCGAGCTCGATCTCGTGGCCCAGCTCGGCCGTCACGTCGAGCGCTCGCTTCGCCTTGGCATTCGCCTGATGGACTCCGAACTAAGCAAGCTCGGCCTCGGCGCCGCGCTCGCGAGGTTGGGAACCGGGGTCTTTGTGCTCGATTCGGTCGGCCGCGTGATCTTCTCCAACCCTAAGGCGGAGTCGCTGCTCGGGGATGGGCTCGAGATCGTGGAGGAGAAGCTTGCCGCGGGATCGCTCGCGCTGAATTCGCCGGCCTCCGCGGCGATGAAACGTCTCGCGGCGTACCGCGCCGAGGATGTTCTGGCTGGCGAAAAGCCGATCATCGTGCACCGGCGGACGTCGGGACGGCCGCTTGCGCTCTATGTCCTGCCGGTCTCGATGGCGGCCAACAGCATCAACCAGTTCCTGACCCAGGCCAGGCTGCTCATCCTTGTCGTCGACCCCGACAACAGCAGCCCACCGGACCCGTCGCTGATCCGCGATGTGCTCGGCCTGACGCTGGGCGAGGCGAGGGTGACGGCGCTGGTCGGCACCGGCCAGTCGCCGCGCGACGCCGCCGACAAGCTCGGCATCACCGAGGAGAGCGCCCGGACCATCCTCAAGCGCGTGTTCTCGAAGGTAGGCGTGTCGCGGCAAGGCGAACTGGCGGCGCTACTGGCGCGGCTGGTGCTCAGATAGCACGGTTGCCGGCGCAAGACCCAGCAGACAGGCCGTATCGCCCTCGAACGCCAGAGAAAATCACCGGACAGTTCCCATTTGGGGAATGTCGGCGCGCCCGCGACCGGTGAAGAGATCAGGCTGACCGACGGTCTGGTGAGGCGGGCGCCAGCAGCGCCTCACCTCCGACGATGGCAACGAGACCAAGCTTTGGGAATTGGCGCGCCCGGGTTTTGCTCGGGGCGTGGTTGGCGGGGCCAAACCACGCGGCGGCATTGATCTTCGCCGCTCGCGTCAGCTCTGCCCCAATTCAGACCATTGTTCCAGGGCCGAAAACGGCGGCGAATTCACCGGCAGGACATTCCGGCTTCCATCTCGCCCCAGAAGCCGCACTGCGTGGCGGGCCTTGCGTGCAGTTCGTTCCGGAGTACCAACAGGCAGGCCCCCACGAGAAGGGCGGCCGAGAGCGTGACAAGCAGTTTTCGCATCGAGTTCCAGTGAATCGCGGACGGGAATCTGCGAGCCGCCTTAAGGCATGCCGGCGACGCCAGCAAGGCGCGCTGGACGCAAACCTGCCCATCTTCTCTGGCCGCCAATAACCGGCAGCCCGCCTATCCACCCGAACAGGGGGCTACGCCGTTGCCGTCAGTTGGCCCAGGCGGTCGCTCAGCGCCCGGATGGTCGATTTGAGATTGTCCCGTCGCGTCGAGAGCGTTCTGGCGAGCAGCGGATATCGCGGGTCCGCAGCGTTGCTGACCCCTCCGGAGGCTTCCTCCGTCGCGATATCGCAATCGAGGATCCGGACAGACCTTTGCAGATCCTCGAGCATCGTCTGGATGACGAGGACGTCACGTAACGCGGTGATGCTGGAATTCCCAGTCTGAGACGCGGCACCCATGGGCATTGCTCCCGCTTGATCCAACTCGGCGCAGCCTCGTCGGGGGCTGCAGTGTCGGAGCAGCGATTAGCAAGACCTTTGCCAAATTCGGCAACCAGGGATTAACCATGCCAAAGCGCCTCCCGCGTGCCTCTCCAGCGGTCGTGCGAGCCGCGGAGCCTTGCCCCGGAAGACGTCTCGCCCGAGCGCGCTACTCATCAAACGGCCCCAGGGTGCGCTGGGGCCGCCAACCTTGGAGGTTTTCCTCCGGCCGGTGGGGGTAGGGGGCGTTCGACCGGAGGCTGGGATTCGACGCTGGCCCCGCGGTTTCGTTCCTCGCCCGCCGGACACTACCTGCCGATGCGCGCCAGGCGGCCGGCGATCCGGCTCTTTTTCCGCACCTTGATTCTGAAATCCTCGATCCGTTTTCCCAACCTCAGCTGCGCGACCAGCCACCGCGGCTTCTTGCCTCGACCAGCCCAGGTTTCTGATGGCTGAGCAGGATTACGGTACTTGGGCTGTATCTCCGGATATGGCCGACGCGCCGAAGCGGGGACCCGCAGCTTCTTCAGACGATCTTCCAACTGCGCCTTCATCGACAGAATCTTCTGTCGCAGGACGCCAGCGAGTTCGACACGCAACGTCCACAGACGGTCAGAACTCATCCGCTTGAGTTCGGTTCGTCTCATGACATGACTCCATCACGATCCCAACCTCATAATGATCGCTCATTATCCACCCGCCTCCCGCTGGGTACGCTGCGACAAAACGTGCCTCAACAATGACGAATCCGTGTAAGGGCGCATCATCGTCTGCAAGATGATTTGATGATCAAATTCGTACCTTGCGAACCGCTCTGCGGCCGTCGCGCAATTGCGCAAGAAAGCGACCATCGATATCAATCGGTGTAGCGGCGCCCCCTCTCAGCTCATGATTCTTTCGCGATGGCTCATCAACTGTTGTTCCTGTGCACAGGCAATTATTACCGCAGCCGGTTTGCAGAAGAGCTATTCAATCACCGCGCAGGGCTGGCCGAGTTGAACTGGCGCGCCTTCTCGAAAGGGGCCGCGGAAAGAGGATCGCCCGACAATGTCGGCCCAATGTCGCCTTTCGCTCTCGATGGTCTCCAGGCGAGGGGCGTCCGGCCGGTCGGAAACTTGCGGTACCCTCAACCCTGTACCCTGCCTGACCTGGAGAGCGCGGATCTCATCATCGCGCTGAAGGAAGCAGAGCATCGGCCGCTCATCGAACGGCGTTTTCCGGAGATGGCGGACAGGGTGGGATACTGGCATGTGGACGACGTGGACGTCGCCAAGCCTGCCATTGCCCTGGCCTTGATCGACCACCTCGTCGCAGATCTATTGGGCTCGCTTTCGGACGCGCGTCATAACCGCAATCCAGAGCTTCGGTTCTGATTCCATCAGAACCGAAGCTCTAGTGCGCGCTCCGCCTGGCCTTGGTCGTTCTCTGCTGCCGGTAAGCCTTGAATTGAGTCAATATCTGCTGCGGATTTAGTTTTTCCGCTTGCCTGACCTGCTCTCTCAACCATTCCAACTCGGCGAGCTGTTCGAGTAGATCAGGTGAAAATAGTTCCAATAATGATCGTCGGTTCCTGGAAATCCGGAGCTTCTGCCGCAATTACGCAACTCCCATACGCACGCGTGCATTCTCTGGATACCTTTTACGCTGAGCGGTGATCGCGATATATCCGGGAAACCACTGCCACTACTTAAGGCTGAGATTCCGCGTTGCAGCGACCGGATCGAACAGCATGAAGACCAGGACTTGAGTGCCGTTGCCAAGTTGCCGGGGCTCCGTCACCGAGGCGGCGACACCACGCCGGCGGTTTATCGACCCCGTCGAACAGGCGCAGGATCGGTGGGCGTCAGGAAGACCACGTCGCGGGTCTCCGCCTGGATCCCAGCGTCATGTTTTTACTGTTATTTTCAGCTCTGCCATGCTGGCGGCAGGTCCACGATTATATTATTGAAAGGCTCGATGGCCGATACCGCGCCAAGACGGTCCCATAGCTCAACTGGATAGAGTAGCGGATTTCTACTCCGCGGGTTGCAGGTTCGAATCCTGCTGGGATCGCCATTCGCCGAATCACCCGCTGCCATCTTCACCACCACAGTCCAGTCAGGGCTGACGGCAGCCTCCTTGAAATCAGACAGGCGGGCCTCGCAATCCCCGAGATGCGACCGGCCAGGGCAGGCCCGCAGGGCCAACCGAATTGCAGCGCCGACGCAATCTCCCTCGCACAGATGAGGGCCGCGACCGTAATTCGCACACGGTCGAATTGTTTCCAAATGTTTCTGACAGTAGGGAGATGAGCACTGCCGAGAAAAGCTTGGACGGGAGGGGTCGATGACCTTGATGCAGAGAGTAAAACGCAAGCTGTTCCCGCCCCGCGAAGTCATCGAGGGCTATGAGAGCGAGGAGTTGGTCGAGACGATCTTCAACAAGACCATTGCTTACGATCCTACCGGCGACTGGCCGCTGGTGACCGGGATCAATTCAGTGCTCGATTTCGGAGGCGGTGCCGGCCTGCATTACAAGCTCGCCCGCAAGCAGGCGCCGGACATCCGCTGGGCGGTGGTGGAAACGCCGGCCATGGCGCGCCGCGCGCGTCAGTTGGCGACCAATCGGCTGATGTTCTTCAGCGATATCCGCGAAGCCGCCGACTGGCTCGGAGACATCGAGCTGATGCACTCGAACGGCGCCATCCAATACGTCCCGGAAGCAATCGAGACCGTCCGCACTTTGTGTGCCACGCGGCCGGCGGCGATGGCATGGTATCGCGTGCCGATCAGCGACGCCAATGCCAAGGCAGAGGTGCAGACATCCTTCCTCAGCGACAATGGACCGGGAGCGCTGCCGACGTCGAAGGACAAGCTCGTCAAGTACGCCAGGAACTGGATTCCGGCGCAATCATTCCTCGCCGCGCACGAGGGCTATCGCGTCGCCGAGCACGGTCCGGATCCGCGCGAGCACGGCACCCAGCAATTCCGCTTCGTTCGACACTAAGGCTGGGTACCCGCCCAGCCTGCCGATGCGAAAGATCCGATTTTTCTGCAACCCGATCCGAACCATTTTCTCGTATCGGGCGACAAAGGCGTGCGGGTGGAGCGCGGGTTGCGGTCCACGGTCACCGCCTGCCGTGCCGGCGCTCCGCCGGTTGGGCAATAACGACTGGTTTGGCAATGCCTGTTTGCGACTTCTTCGCTACGTTGTTTCCGCGCCATCAGTCTGTCACCTTTTCGCGCCGTTTTATTCGTCACGCGGCGTTCGTTCGCCGCCCCGGGAGATCCGTCATGATTGGTTTGGTTCGTGTCGCAGCTTTTTGCGCAGCGCTGGCGCTTGGCCTCGCGACGGCGCAGGCGGCTGACAAGGCGTTCAAGCGCGACGACCTTGCCGATTCCGCGATCAAGCTGGAGGCGCAGATCAAGAGCGAGGCGGGGCCGGTCGCCAAGAGCACGGCGACGCTAAAGACCGATGCGGATGCCGCCTTCCGCCGCGCCGACTTCCGCTCCGGCTTGCAGATCCTCGGCCAGATCGCCGCCACCACGCCGGAGGACAGCAACAACTGGCTGCGGCTCGCCCGCACCATCTTCCAGATCCGCACGTCGACCTCGAGCGAGCAGACCTTCCTGCTCGAGCGCGCCTCGACCGCCGCCTACATCGCCTACCAGCGTGCTGGCAACCAGGCAGAGGAGGCCGATGCGCTGGCCGTTCTCGGCCGGGCATTTTCGGATCGCAAACTGTGGCGGCCGGCGCTCGATGCGCTCCGGATGTCGCTCGACATGCGCGAGGTCGCCGAGGTCCGCGGCCAATATGAGAAGATGCGCGACGAGCATGGCTTCCGGCTGCTCGACTACAGCGTGGATTCCGATGGCGCCACGCCGCGGGCATGCTTCCAGTTCTCCGAGGAATTGGCCAAGCGCGTCGATTTCGCGCCGTTCGTGGCGCTTGCCGGCAACGACAAGCCGGCGCTCACCACCGAGGGCAAGCAGCTCTGCGTCGACGGGCTGAAGCACGGCGAGCGCTACAACATCAACCTGCGCGCCGGCCTGCCGTCGACCGTGAAAGAGGTGCTGCCGAAGTCGGCCGAGTTCAACATCTATGTCCGCGACCGCAAGCCGTTTGTGCGCTTCACCGGTCGCGCCTATGTGCTGCCGCGCGCCGGCCAGCGCGGCATCCCCGTGGTCAGCGTCAACACGCCGGCCGTCACCATCAACGTGTTCCGGATCGGCGACCGCAACCTGATCAACACGGTGATCGACAGCGACTTCCAGCGCACGCTGAGCAGCTACCAGCTCTCCGACCTCGGCGACCAGCGCGGCATGAAGGTCTGGTCCGGCGAACTCGCGACCGCGACCACGCTCAACCAGGACGTTGTCACCGCGTTCCCGGTCGACCAGGCGCTCGGCGACCTGCAGCCCGGCGTCTATGTCATGACCGCCGCCGCCAAGGGGCCGAGCAGCGATGATGACGGCACGCTGGCGACGCAATGGTTCATCGTCTCCGACTTGGGGCTGTCGGCGTTCTCCGGCAATGACGGCATCCATGTCTTCGTCAATTCGCTGGCGTCCACCGAGCCGGTCGCGAAAGTCGAAGTGAAGCTGGTCGCCCGCAACAACGAGATCCTGGCCACGCGCAAGACCGATGAGACTGGCCACGTGCTGTTCGAAGCCGGGCTGGCGCGCGGCGAGGGCGGCCTGTCGCCGGCGCTGCTGACCGTGATGAGCGAGAAGGCGGACTATGCGTTCCTGAGCCTCAAGTCCAACGCGTTCGATCTGACCGATCGTGGTGTCGCAGGTCGCGCGGTGCCCTCGGGCGCCGATGCCTTCGTCTATGCCGAGCGCGGCGTCTACCGCTCCAACGAGACCGTCTATCTGACCGCGCTCTTGCGGGACGGGCAGGGCAACGCCATGACCGGCGGCCCGCTGACGCTCGTCATCGAGCGTCCCGACGGCGTTGAATTCCGCCGCGCCGTGCTGCCCGACCAGGGCGCCGGCGGCCGCACCATGGCCGTCGCGCTCAATTCGGCGGTGCCGACCGGCACCTGGCGCGTGCGTGCGTTCACCGATCCGAAGGGCTCTTCGGTCGGCGAGACCACCTTCATGGTCGAGGACTACATCCCCGAGCGGATCGAATTCGACCTGACCGCCAAGGACAAGGTCATCAAAGCTGAAGTTCCAGTGGAACTTAAGGTCGACGGTCATTTCCTTTACGGCGCGCCGGCGTCCGGGCTGCAGCTCGAAGGCGACATGCTGGTGACGACGGCGGCCTCGGGGCGTCCCGGCTATCCCGGCTACCAGTTTGGCGTCGCCGACGAAGAGAGCGCCAGCAATGAGCGCACCCCGATCGAGAACCTGCCGGAGTCGGACGCCAAGGGCACGGCCGTCTTCCCGGTGAAGCTGGAGAAGGCGCCGACCTCGACCCGGCCGCAGGAAGCGCAGATCTTCGTCCGCATGGCGGAGACCGGCGGTCGCTCGGTTGAGCGCAAGATCGTGCTCCCGGTGGCACCGGCGAGTTCGCTGATCGGCATCAAGCCGCTATTCGGCGACAAGAGCGTGGCCGAGGGCGACAAGGCCGAGTTCGACGTCGTATTCGTCGATCCCGACAGCAAGCAGCTCGCGCGCAACGGTCTGCGCTACGAACTCCTGAAGATCGAGTCGCGCTACCAATGGTACCGCCAGGGCTCGTCCTGGGATTTTGAACCCGTGAAGTCGACCAGCCGTGTCGCCGATGGCGATGTCAATCTCGCCGCCGACAAGCCGTCGCGGCTGTCGTTCGCGCCGCAGCCGGGCCGCTACCGCCTCGACGTCAAGTCCAGCGATGCCGACGGCCCGCTGACCTCGGTGCAGTTCGATATCGGCTGGTATTCCGACGGCAGCGCCGACACGCCGGATTTGTTGGAGACCTCGATCGACAAGCCGGAATACCAGTCCGGCGACACCATGGTTGTGTCCGTCAACGCCCGTTCGGCGGGGCGGCTGACCGTGAACGTGCTCGGCGATCGCCTGCTGACGACGCAGACCGTTGACGTCAAGGAAGGCACGCAGCAGGTCAGGCTCACCGTCGGCAAGGACTGGGGCACCGGCGCTTATGTGATGACGACCTTGCGCCGTCCGCTCGATACCGCCGCGCAGCGCATGCCGGGCCGCGCGATCGGCCTGAAATGGTTTGGTATCGACAAAAAGGCTCGCACGCTCGCGGTGACGCTCTCGCCGCCGTCGCTGGTGCGGCCGGGCTCGGCGTTGAATATCCCGGTCAAGCTCGACGGGCTCAATCCCGGCGAGGACGCCAAGGTCGTGGTGGCTGCCGTCGATGTCGGCATCCTCAACCTCACCAATTACAAGCCGCCGGCGCCTGATGATTACTATCTCGGCCAGCGCCGCCTGACGGCCGAAATCCGCGACCTCTACGGGCAGCTCATCGACGGCATGCAGGGCACGCGCGGCCAGATCAGGACCGGCGGCGATTCCGGCGGCGCCGAATTGCAGGGCTCGCCGCCCACGCAGAAGCCGCTTGCGGTCTATTCCGGCATCGTCACCGTCAGCGCCGATGGCACCGCCGAGATCAGCTTCGACATTCCGGAATTCGCCGGCACAGCGCGGGTGATGGCGGTGGCATGGAGCGCCACCAAGCTCGGCCGCGCCACCACCGATGTCATTGTGCGCGATCCCGTGGTGCTGACCGCGACGTTGCCGCGCTTCCTGCTCAACGGCGACCGCGGCACCATGAGCATGGATATCGACAATGTCGAGGGCGCAGCCGGCGACTACATCATCAACGTCAAGGCGTCCGGTCCGGTGAAGCTCTCGGGCAATCCTGCCACCACGGTGAGGCTCGCCGCCAAGCAGCGCACCTCGCTGTCGCTGGCACTCGATGCCGGCGGCGCCGGCGCCGGCAATCTCGATGTCGACATCACAGGCCCGAACGGCCTGACGCTGGCGCGCCACTACGCGCTCGATGTCAAGCCAGCGACGCAGGTGCTCGCGCGGCGCTCGGTCCGCACGCTGGCCAAGGGCGACAGCCTGACGCTGACGTCTGATATGTTCACCGACCTCGTGCAGGGCACAGGCGGCGTGTCGGTGTCGGCGAGCCTGTCGACCGCGCTGGACGCCGCCACCATCCTCAAGGCGCTCGACCGCTATCCGTATGGCTGCTCCGAGCAGATCACGAGCCGCGCGATGCCGCTGCTCTATGTCAACGATCTCGCCGCCGGGGCGCATCTGGCGATGGACACCGCGGCCGACCAGCGCATCAAGGACGCGATCGAGCGGCTGCTCGCCCGCCAAGGCCCGAACGGCTCATTCGGTCTGTGGTCGGCTGGCGGTGACGACGTCTGGCTCGATGCTTACGTTACCGACTTCCTGACCCGCGCCCGCGAGAAGGGGTTTGTGGTGCCGGACGTGCTGTTCAAGAGCGCGCTCGACCGCATCCGCAACGCCGTCGTCAACGCCAACGAGCCGGAGAAGGACGGTGGCCGCGATCTCGCTTATGGCCTCTACGTGCTCGCCCGCAATGGCGCGGCCCCGATCGGCGACCTGCGCTACCTCGCGGACACCAAGCTGAACAACCTCGCGACCCCGATCGCCAAATCGCAACTCGCGGCCGCGCTGGCGCTGGTCGGCGACCGGACGAGGGCGGAGCGGGTCTATGCCGCCGCGCTCGAGGCGCTCAATCCAAAGCCGGTGCTTGAGTTCGGCCGCACCGATTACGGCTCGGCGCTGCGCGATGCCGCCGCGCTGGTCTCGCTCGCCGGCGAGGGCAACGCAGCGCGTGCGACCATGATCGGCGCCGTCGCGCGCGTCGAGGCGGCGCGGGGGCTGACGCCTTACACCTCGACCCAGGAAAACGCCTGGCTGGTGCTGGCTGCCCGCGCGCTCGCCAAGGAAACGCTGAGCCTCGACGTCGACGGACAGCCGGTCAAGACAGCAGTGTTCCGCAGCTACAAGGCCGAGGCGATGGCCGGCAAGCCGATCAAGATCACCAACACCGGTGAAGCGCCGGTGCAGGTCGTGGTCTCCGTGTCGGGCTCGCCGGTGACGCCGGAGCCGGCCGCTTCCAACGGCTTCAAGATCGAGCGCAACTATTTCACGCTCGACGGCAAGCCGGCCGACGTCAGCAAGGCGAAACAGAACGATCGTTTCGCCGTGGTGCTGAAGATCACTGAAGCCAAGCCGGAATACGGCCACATCATCGTGTCGGACTATCTGCCGGCCGGCCTCGAGATCGACAACCCGCACCTCGTATCCTCCGGCGACTCCGGCACCCTCGACTGGATAGAGGACGGCGAGGAGCCCAAGCACACTGAGTTCCGCGATGACCGCTTCACCGCGGCGATCGACCGTGCCAGCGACGCCAAGTCGGTGTTCACGGTGGCCTATGTCGCGCGCGCGGTCTCGCCGGGCAAATACGTGCTGCCGCAGGCCTATGTCGAGGACATGTACAACCCCTCGCGCTACGGCCGCACCGGCACCGGCACTGTCGAGGTACGCGCGGCGAAATGAGTGGTCGCTTGGACCAGCAACACTCTCCGTCATGCCCGGGCTTGACCCGGGCATCCACGCCTTCGCCCGCCGCGGAGAAGAACGTGGATGGCCGGGACAAGCCCGGCCATGACGCCGGTGGTGGCAGGCGGCTCGTCACACGCATCGCCGCGCTTGCTGCGGCTGTTCTTATTGTCACTGCAACTGCCTTCACCGTCTGGGCCATCTCCCTCGGCCCATTGCCGCTGGCAGACGCGCGAAAGGTCTCCACCACCATCGTCGACCGTAATGGCAAACTGCTGCGTGCCTACGCGATGGCGGACGGTCGCTGGCGGTTGCCGGTCGATGCGAAGACATCCGTCGATCCGACTTATCTGAAGCTGCTCTTCGGCTACGAGGATCGCCGCTTTTATTCCCATCGCGGCGTCGATCCGCTGGCGCTGTCGCGCGCCGCGTTGCAACTCGTCACCTCCGGCCACATCGTCTCCGGCGGCTCGACCATCACGATGCAGCTCGCGCGGCTGATGGAGCCCCGGCGCGAGCGCTCGCTCTACGCAAAACTGCGCCAGATCGTGCGCGCCGTGGAGATTGAACGGCAACTCGACAAAGACGAGATCCTCAACCTCTATCTCGCGCTGGCGCCGTTCGGCGGCAATCTCGAGGGCGTGCGCGCGGCATCGATCGCCTATTTCGGCAAGGAGCCGAAGCGGCTGACATTGGCGGAGGCGGCGCTCCTGGTCACGCTGCCGCAATCGCCGGAGCGGCGACGGCTCGATCGCTATCCGGACGCCGCGCGCGAGGGGCGCGACCGCGTGCTCGATCGCATGGTGGAAGAGGGCGTGCTGCCCGTGGATGATGCGGCGCAGGCCAAGTCGGAAGCCGTGCCGAAATATCGCAAGCCGATGCCGATCCTGGCGCCGCATTCCGCCGACCAGGCGCTCGCGACGATGAAGGATGCGAGCCTCATCCGGCTGACGCTCGACGCCACGCTGCAGAAGAATCTGGAATCGCTCGCCCGCGATCGGGCCGTCGCGCAAGGGCCGAACATCTCGGTCGCGATCATCGCGGTCGACAATGAAAGCGGCGACATCCTCGCCCGCGTCGGCTCGCCCGATTATTTCGATGAACGCCGGGCAGGGCAGGTCGACATGACGCGCGCGGTGCGCTCGCCCGGCTCGACGCTGAAGCCGTTCATCTATGGTCTCGCCTTCGAGGACGGCTTTGTGCACCCCGAGAGCTTGATCGATGACCGCCCGATCCGCTTCGGCTCCTACGCGCCGGAAAATTTCGACATGACCTTCCAGGGCACCGTGCCCGTGCGCAAGGCGCTGCAATTGTCGCTCAACGTGCCCGCGATCGCGCTGCTCGACCGCGTCGGCGCGAGCCGGTTGTCGTCGCGCCTGAAGCAGGCGGGCACCAGCCTGGTGCTGCCGAAGGACGAGGCGCCCGGGCTGGCGATGGGGTTAGGGGGCGTGGGCATCACCCTGCAGGATCTGGCGCAGCTCTATGCCGGCTTCCCCCGGCTCGGCACCACCAAGCCGCTTCGCGAAATCATGCTGGCACAGGACGAGCGCGAGCCGATGCGGCTGATGGACCAGGTTGCCGCGTGGCAGGTCGGCAATGTCCTGATCGGCACGCCACCGCCGGAAAACGGCGTGCACAACCGGATCGCGTTCAAGACCGGCACCAGCTATGGCTACCGGGACGCCTGGTCGGTCGGCTTCGATGGTCGTATCACCATCGGCGTCTGGGTCGGCCGTCCCGACGGCGCGCCGGTGCCGGGGCTGATCGGGCGCAGCGCGGCGGCGCCGATCCTGTTCGACGCCTTTGCGCGGACCGGCAGGATTCCGGCGGCGCTGCCGAGGGCGCCGAAGGGAACGCTGGTCAGCGGCAACGCCAAGCTGCCGCTCCCGCTGCGCCGGTTCCGTCCCCTGGGGGAACTGGTCCGGGCGGGCAGCGATCAGGCACCGCATATCCAGTTCCCGGTGAACGGCTCGCGCATCGATGTTGATCGGGCGGCCTGCGGCGAGGTCACGCCAATGCCGGTCAAGGTCGCCGGCGGTGTCCTGCCGTTAACCATGCTGGTCAACGGGGTCGCGATTGGCGATCTCGATAGCCGCCGCCAGCGCCTGATCGATCCGCCGGGCCCCGGCTTTGCGCGATTGACCGTGATCGACGCCACCGGGGCCGCCGATACGGTGGTCATCCGGGTGCAGTGACCCGGAGCCCACACAGGGGACAAAACGGAACCTCTGCGGTTGTTTGGCCTACGGTTTCATCGTATGCGAAGCCCATGGTTGAGACCGTCAATGTCAGACGTTTCGGAGCAGGGCAACAGCCTGTAAAACCTGCGCATTCCAGCCGCAGGCTGGCGCTCGCATTCGAGTTTGCGACCGCCAATCATAAGCGCTCGGTCCTGTTCCTGGTGCTGTGCTGCCTGATCCTGTTCCTGCCCGGCTTCTTCGCCATCCCGCCGATCGACCGCGACGAGGCGCGTTTTGCACAGGCGACCAAGCAGATGGTCGAGAGCGGCGATTTCGTCGACATCCGCTTCCAGGACGACGTCCGCTACAAGAAGCCGGTCGGCATCTACTGGTTGCAGGCCGCAGTCGTTGAAACGGCGTCCGCCCTCGGCATGCCGCGGGCGCAGACACGGATCTGGCTCTACCGGGCGCCGTCGCTGATCGGCGCGATCGGCGCCGTGCTTCTGACCTACTGGACCGCGCTTGCCTTCGTCACCCGGCGCGGGGCGGCGCTGGCGGCCCTGATGATGGCAAGCTGTGTGCTGCTCGGGGCCGAGGCGCGTCTGGCGAAGACCGATGCAATGCTGCTGCTGTCAGTCACGGCCGCGATGGGGGCGCTGGCACGGGTATATCTGTCCTGGCAGCGCGGCGAGGATCCCGCGCATCCGCCGTGGGCGCCGCTTGCGATCTTCTGGACTGCGCTGGCCGGCGGCATCCTGCTCAAGGGGCCGCTGATCCTGATGTTCGTCGGGCTCGCCATCGCGGCCCTGGCGATCCTCGACCGCTCGCTGGAGTGGTTCTCCCGCATGCGCCCGGTCTGGGGCCTGATGTGGTGCCTGGTGCTGGTGCTGCCGTGGTTCGTCCTGATCTTCTTGCGCGCCGGCGAAACCTTCTTCGCCGACTCCGTCGGCGGCGACATGCTGAGCAAGCTCGGCGCGCAGGAATCCCACGGCGCGCCGCCCGGGCTCTATCTCGTCCTGTTCTGGATCACGTTCTGGCCGGGCGCGCCGCTGGCAGGTATGGCGGCACCGGCGGTGTGGCGGGCGCGCCGCGAGCCCGGCGCGCAGTTTCTGCTGGCCTGGCTGATCCCGTCCTGGATCGTGTTCGAGGTGGTGCTGACGAAATTGCCGCATTACGTGCTGCCGCTCTATCCCGCCATCGCGATCCTGACCGTCGGTGCGCTGGAACGGCGCGTGCTGTCGCGCTCCGTCTGGCTGATCCGCGGCTCGGCCTGGTGGTTCGCGATTCCCGCGATCGCCGCCGTGATTGCGGTGGCTGGCGCAATCAAGCTGACCCATCAGCCGGCGTTTCCGGCCTGGCCGCTCCTGGCTGGTGCCATGATCTTCGGCCTGGCCGCCTGGTGGATGTTCGAGGACAGCCGCGCCGAGCGCTCGTTCCTGAATGCGGTGATCGCGGCGATGCTGCTTGCGATTGCCATCTATGGCCTGGTGGTGCCGTCGTTGAAGCCGCTGTTTCCGAGCGCCGAGGTCGGGTACCTCCTGCGCTACGCCAATTGTCCAAGTCCGAAGCTGGCCTCAGCCGGCTATCACGAGCCGAGCCTGGTCTTTTCGACCGACACCTCGATCGTCCTGACCGACGGTTCGGGCGCTGCGGATTTCCTGGCGCAGGGCGCATGCCGGTTTGCGCTGGTGGAGGCGCGTTCCGAGCGCAATTTCGTGCAGCGGGCCGAGGCGATCGGTTTGCGCTACAGCGCGGCGATGCGCATCGATGGCTATAACATCTCGCAGGGCAGGCCGATCTCCATTGGCATCTACCGTTCCGAGGACGTGCAGTAGAAAATGTCGGCGCCGGTCGTTCGCCACGAATCCGCAAGCTATCCAGCGCGCTTGGCCACGCTGACGGGGCGGTCGCTTGCCCAGCTTGTGCGCGCGCCGTCGCATTCGCGTCGCGCCGAAGCCGGACGGCACGCGGCGCGGCACGGGCTGGCGCTGATCGCGATCATCGGCGCCGCCATCATTGTGCTGATGCTTGCGTTCGATGTGCCCGAGATCAAGCTGATGCCGCCGCGCGGTACCGCAAGCCTGTGGTGGGTCCGCATTCTCACCGATTTCGGCAAGGATGCCTATGTGCTTTGGACCGTGGCCGGACTGTTGATCCTGGTTGGGATCATTGCGCCGGCGCTGCACGGCATTCGGCGATCCCTGTTGCTCGGAATGGGAACGCGGCTGCAGTTCCTGTTCTTCGCGGTGTTGTTCCCGGTCCTGGTCGGCGACCTCCTGAAATGGATCGTCGGGCGCGGCCGGCCGTTCGTCGGCGGCGAGCCCAACGCCTTCAACTTCTCGCATTTCGCCGGCAGCGAGGCCTATGCGAGCTTTCCCTCCGGGCATGCGACCACTGCCTTTGCGCTGGCCTTTGCGGTCTCCGCACTGTGGCCACGGCTGCGGTTCGTGATGCTGATTTATGCGCTCGTGATCTGCGCCACCCGTCTGGTATTGCTGGCACATCACCCGAGCGACGTGGTCGGCGGCGCGCTGGTCGGCGTGATCGGCGCCATGGCGGTGCGCTACTGGTTTGCGGCCCGGAGGCTTGGCTTCGCGATCCAGCGTGACGGCACGATCTACCCCCTTGCCGGCCCGTCACTGGACCGCCTCAAAAGGGTTGCCAAAAGGGTTGCCGGCCGCGCTTCCGCCCCATAAAAGCGGGCGCCGTCCCGCCCTATCAGGCGGTTCCGGCCGCAAGGCCGTCCAGAGAGCAAAAAATCCAGCCAAGAGTGCCGAATTGCCTTCTTCCGACCAGACTGCGGTGGCCGTCTCCATCGTTGTGCCCGTGCGCAACGAGGCCGAGAACATCGCGCCGCTGATTGCGGAGATCGCTGCCGCGCTCGGCCGCCGCTGGGTCTACGAGATCATCTATGTCGATGACGGTTCGACCGATGCGACCGCATCGCGGATCGGCGCGGCCATGAAGGAGCGCTCCAACCTGCGCCAGCTCCGGCACGTCGTCTCTTCAGGGCAATCGGCGGCGGTGCGCAGCGGCGTCCGTGCCGCGCGGGGCGCGATCGTCGCGACGCTCGATGGCGACGGCCAGAACGATCCCTCGTTCCTGCCGGACCTGATTGCCGCAGTCGAGAGCGGGGGCGGCCGCATCGGGCTTGCTGCCGGCCAGAGGGTAGGGCGCAAGGATACCGGCTTCAAGAAATTGCAGTCGCGCATCGCCAATGCCGTGCGCGGCGCGATCCTGCGCGACGGCACCCGCGACACCGGCTGTGGATTGAAGGCATTTCCGCGCGAGGTGTTCCTGATGATGCCCTATTTCGATGGGCTGCATCGCTTCCTGCCGGCGCTGGTCCGCCGCGAGGGCTTTGAGATCGCCTATGTCGACGTGGTCGATCGTCCCCGCCATTCCGGCGTCTCGAACTACGGCTTCTTCGACCGGCTCTGGATTGGGATCATGGATCTCGCCGGCGTCTGGTGGCTGATCCGCCGCAAGAGGCCGACGCCCGTGGTCACGGAAGTGACCGAGGTGACCGAGGAGCAGTGATGCTGATTCAGTACGGTGAGGCGCTCGGCAACTACCTCTACGACGTCTTCGTCGCCAAGTTCGATTTCTGGCTTGCGTTCGGCCTGGTCGCGCAATTGCTGTTTACCGCGCGTTTCCTGGTGCAGTGGATTTCGAGCGAGCGCGCCGGACAGAGCGTGGTGCCGATGGCATTCTGGTTCTTCTCGATGGGCGGCGGATTGATGACGCTGATCTATGGCATCGCCAAGCGTGAGCCGGTCATCATTCTTGGCCAGGGACTGGCCACGATCATCTATGTCAGAAACATCATGCTGATCGTGAAGAGTCGCGGGAAGGGATCGAGGACGCTGGATCGCTGAGGGAACGCGGTAACCGCAAGACTCTCACTTGAAGCGCTCGATGATCCCGCAAAGACGATCGCAGGATCTCGCCAGATGCTTGTTTGGCACCGTCGCGATGCCCAGAAGAAGCCCCGATCGTCCGGAATCCGGCCGTGCGTACCAAGTTGACAAAGCGGATGGTGCCATTCCGAACGCGAGGGTTTCCCTGGCGATGCATGTGTCCGGCGCGCCGTCGGGTAATCGCAGCAGCACCGCCAATCCCGCCGTTGTGATGCGGGCAGCCTCGACGTGCGGCCGCAGGCACTCCAGCAAGGCGTCGCGCTGAGCAAAGTAGGCACGTTTGGTGCGCCGAAGATGGCGCAGGTAGTGGCCTTCGCGCATGAATTCGGCGGTCGCGAGCTGCACGGACGGCCCGGGCGGCGGCGCCAGGCACGCGGCGACCTCCGCGAAGCGCGACGAGAGCGAGGCGGGCGCGACGAGGAAGCCGAGCCGCAAGGTCGGACTGATGGTCTTGCTGAAGGAGCCGATGTGGATGACGCGCCCGGCGCGATCAAGTGAGGCGAGCGCCGGCGCGGCTCGCCCCCTGAGCTGCAGTTCGCTCAGATAGTCGTCTTCGATCACCCATACGCTTGCTTGAGCGGCCCAATCGAGCAGACGCAATCGGCGTTCCAGTGATAGAGTAACCCCGAGCGGCGCCTGCTGCCCGGGGGTGACGACAACCAGCTTGGCGTCCGGGGCGTGGCGCAGCCCATGGTCGACATCGATGCCGCTGTCGTCGACTGGTATTGGTACAAGCGATAATCTTGCGAGCTCCAGGCCGTGGCGGGTGAACGGGAAGCCGGGGTCCTCTGTCCAGGCTTTCTGTCCCTCGAGGCCAAGGACGCGTAGCGCCAGTCCGAGTCCGCCGCTGTATCCCCCGGTTATGATGACCTGCGAGGCCGAACATTCGATACCACGGGCGATGGCAAGATAGGCGGCGATTTCCCGCCGCAGTTCAAGTTCACCGCGAGGGTCCGGGTAAATGGGTGCTGCGCGCGCCTCGGTGCGAATGGCATGGGCGCGGATTCGTGCGAACAGCGTGGCCGGAAATGTTTCCTTTGCAGGTACCCCCATCTGAAAGATGGCCGGCCCCTGGGTCATCTCCCGATACGTCTCCATGAACGAGCCCGGATCAGGCGGCTGCTCGGAGCGGGTGACTGCGCGAGGCCGATCCGCGACATGGGTGCCGGCGGCCCGCGAAGCGACGATGAGCTGCGCTGCGGACAGCTTCTCGTAAGCGGCGCGCACAGTGCCGCGGGCGACGCCAAGCTGCGCCGCAAGGTCCTGCCAGGACGGCAGGCGCGCGCCGGGTGCGAGCACGCCGCTCTCGATCGCCGCGCCGATACCCCTTCGGATCTGCTCAGCCAGCGGCGTCTTCGCAGAGCGGTCGAGTTCCAATTTGAGCGGCTTGGTCACGTGGCTCGTAGTACACGATTTTCGTGCGTTCTTGGTGCTTTTTTCCGACCTAAGGGGAGGACATTTAATGGAGCGAAAGGAGAAGAGCCATGAAGATACGAACTGTCATCGCCGCAGCATCCGCTGCCATTGCCATTGCATCTGCTTCGCCCATTTCCGCCCAAGATGTCGGCGGCAAGGTCACGACAAACTTCGAGCAGACGATACCCAACGTTCCCGGCAAGTCTCTGATCGCGGTGGTCGTCGACTATCCGCCGGGTGGAGCCTCGGCTCCGCATACCCACGCAAAATCGTCATTCATCTACGCCTATGTCATTTCCGGAAGCATCGAGTCGAAGGTGAACGACGGAGCAACGCGGGTCTACAAGGCGGGCGAGAGTTGGTCCGAACCACCCGGCGCCAGCCATTCGATCAGCCGCAATGCGAGCAGGACCGAGCCGGCAAAGCTGCTCGCTGTCTTCGTCGTCGACACCGACGACAAGGCACTGACCACACCAGTCAAATAGAGCCTGAAGATCAAGGAGAATAACGATGACCAAGCGTCTCGATTACAGCCAAATCGCGCCGAACGGGGTAAAAGCCCTTGGCGGCGTCTACGGCTATATCATGCAGAGCGGTCTTCCCGCCGAACTGGTTGATCTGGTTTACCTACGGGTTTCGCAGATCAACAACTGT
This sequence comes from Bradyrhizobium elkanii WSM2783, assembly GCF_000472865.1. Taxonomy (GTDB): domain Bacteria; phylum Pseudomonadota; class Alphaproteobacteria; order Rhizobiales; family Xanthobacteraceae; genus Bradyrhizobium; species Bradyrhizobium elkanii_A. Next base: position 44,504 of record NZ_AXAP01000049.1, read on the forward strand.
GCCTATTGCCTCGACATGCACACCCGCGACCTCATCAAGAAGGGTGTGAAGGTCGAGAAGCTTGCGCTGGTGCAGGCTTGGGCGGAGGCTGGCCATCTCTTCAGCGAGCGTGAGCGTGCCGCGCTTGCCTGGGCCGAAACGGTGACACGTGTGTCAGAGACCGGCATACCGGATCAAGCATTCAAGGCCGCGCGCACAGTCCTTGAGGAAAAGGATCTGGTCGATCTCACGATCGCGATCGGCTTGATGAATGTCTACAACCGGTTGGCCATCGGCTTCCGGAACACGCCACAGGCAGTACTCGAAAATAACAGGGCTCTCGTTCAGTAATCGACGCCCGGTCGTCGACACCGGGCATCCAAGTTCGTGCTATTTGATTTCCCACGACGTGTTGTGCGGGATGTCCATCGCAAAATAGTCGCCCGGGCCTGCCAGCGCAGGCATATTGATGCAGGCAAATGGTTCGCTCCCGGTGATCCCCTTATACTTCCCGGTACCGCCGGTGATGATATGAGTGCCGCAATCCATCTTCGCCTGGGACTTGTCGAGATCGCGCGTATCGAAGGTCGAGAAAATCTTGTCGCCCTCGCTGTCGGCCAGCACGCAGGCACCGTGTCGCCGGATGAGACATTAAGCGCCAAAGCGCCGCACGTATCGTCAGTTGTCCTGACGTTATTGCGCCATGCGGAATCTTACGCGCTGGTCGATCTCTCGTCGGATGAAATTACGTCGGATATGATTGACGCACTTCTGCGTGGCTCGTAGCGTTTGCGGCCTCACAGTGCACGCCTCCGAACGTATGGCAATCGTGTCTTCGGGCGACGCAACCTGTTTCCCAGGTGCGTCAGGTCACGTAGAATGTAGTTGCCCTTCAGGCGGGACGTGCCGAAATCACCGTCCGGGGCGAACGAGCAGCACTGGCGCCATCGGCAGGCACGCGCTCTTAAGAGACCGTTTTTTTTCGGTTCGCACCACCATTCACCACGAACTTTGCGCGCCGCTTTTGCAGCGGCTCGTTGCGCAACGTCGGGAGAAAAGCGATGAGCAAGATCGATCGAAGGTCCGCGCTGGGAATCGGCTTGGCAGCGGCTTCGGCGGCTATGATGAAGCCAGCCGCCGCTCAAACCTCGGGCTACAAGGACACCACGCCGTGGCCAGGTGTCGTGGTCCGTGCCTACGACGGTGAGACACCATCCATCATTCCCGGCTTTAAGACCGTCTCAATGCGCGATGTCATTATGCAGCCGGGATCGAAGACGATGGGTCCCCCGATGATGAATGCCATGATCTGTCATATCCCGGAGGGGGAGCTTCGGATTGAACAGGAAGGAAAGACCTTTACGGCCAAGAAAAACTTTGTCTGGACCTGCAACAAGGACACAAAAGAGCAGGCGTACAACGATGGGAATGTGGTCGCGATAATGCGGATCACGGACCTGAAGGCTTAAGGCTCGCTTGTTCGTAAAAGATCAATTGCAGGAGCGGATGGCGCACGAGACGAGGCGCCACCCGCTCGGAGCCGATCACCTCGTCCCGTGTATGAACGCTTGCATCTGCTCCAGGGTAAGCTTGCCATCTCTATTGCTGTCCATCGCCTTGAAAATCCGTTCGTGAGCTGTCTGAAACTCCTGCAGTGAGATGGTCCCATCGCTGTCGGCGTCCATCAGAGCGAACATCATACGCATCATAAAGGGTGGACCCATCGCGCTACCACCCATCATGCCGCCCCCCATCATATGTCCTCCCATCATGCCGTGCCCCATCATACCGCCTTGTCCCATCGTGCTCGCGCCGTCCTGGCCGGTGGGATGGGATTGCATTTGTTGCTGATCTGGCTGAGGCGTCATTCGGCGGGGTAGGGCCTGACGCAGCGATCAACTACCGCGGCGTCGGCTGTGCCACGGTCGCCGGCAGCGCACCGACATCACTTTCGGTGCTGCGATCGGCGGCGAGTTCGCCGGCGGAGACGAGCGCGGTATAGGCGACCGAGCAGATGTGCGAATGGATACGGCGGAGGTCGCGCAGCACGTCGAGGTGCAGCGACGTGGTCTCGATGGTTTCGGGGCGGCCCTCGCGCAGGCGTTCGAGATGCCGCTCGGTGGCGGCGAACTCGGCGTTGCGCAGCGCGGCTTTTTCGGCAACCAGCTTGCGCGCCTCATTGACGTCGCCCGACATGAACACGCCGAACGCGATCCGGAGCGAGTCCAGCGTGCGCTTGTGGAAGGCCGAGAGCTCCTCGTTGCCCTCGGGCGAGAACTGCAGACGGCGCTTGATCTTCTTGGTGGCGAGCTCGCTCAGGTTCTTGTCGATGATGTCGCCGATATGTTCGAGGTTGATCGCAAACGAGATGATCTCCATCGCGCGCTGGCCTTCGCGCTCGTCGAGACTGCCGCGGGTGAGCTTCGTGACATAGAGCTTGATCGCCTCGTCGAGGCTGTCGACGCTGTTGTCCATCCGCGATACCTGGTCGACCAGCACCCGGTCGCCCGTCATCATCGCCGCCATCACCTTGCGCAGCATCTCTTCGACGATATCGCCCATGCGCAGTGCTTCGCGCGCGGCGTCGGCGAGCGCAAGCGACGGCGTTTCCAGCGCGCTCTCGTCGAGATGGCGCGGCCGGGCCGGATCGGTATCCCGGATGCGGCGAGGCAGCAGCATTCTGAGCAGCCGTGCCAGACTGTCGAGCACGCCAATGAAGAGAACCGCTGTCGCGACATTGAAAGCGATGTGGAACATCGCGGTTGCCTTGGCGAGATCGGGCTGGAAAGCGTACAGATGCGCGGCGACCGGACCGAGGAACGGGGCGACCACGAGGATGCCGATGACGCGATTGATGAGATTGCCGAGCGGCAACCGGTAACTCGCCGGATCGTCGCGCCGCGCGCCTTCGAACAGCGGATTGATCGCGCTGCCGAGGTTGGCGCCGAGCACCAGCGCGAACGCCGCATAGGGCGTGATGAACTGCGAATAGGCGAGCGACATCACCAGGAGCACGCTGGCGACGCTGGAATGCACCAGCCAGGTGACGGCGGCGCCGATGAAGATGCAGAGCACGGGATCGCCGGTGATCGCATTCATGACGACGCGCACGCCGGGCGCATTCTCCGCCGGCGCCAGCGTGTCGAGGAGGATGTGCAGCGCCAGCAGCATCAGTCCGAGCCCGATCGAGACGCGGCCGATATCCTTGATGCGCGAGCGCGGCCCGCTGCGGAACGCGACGAGCCCGATGATGAAGAGGAGCGGGGCGATTGCGGCGATGTTGAACGACAGGATCTGCACGATCAGCGTGGTGCCGACATTGGCACCCAGCATGATTGCCAGCGCCGGAACCAGGCTCACGAGCCCTTCGGATGCAAACGAACTTGTGATCAGGGCGGTGGCGGTCGAGCTCTGAAGCAGGGCGGTGAGGCCGAGGCCTGCGCCGAAAGCGGTGCATCGGTTGTTCAGCGCTTTTGCCAGCAGGATGCGCAGATCCGGCCCGAATGCGCGCAGAATCCCGCTGTGGACCATGTGCAGGCCCCACAGCAGCAGTGCCACGCCACCCATCAGATCGAGGAGAACCATGCTTCCCATGCTCGTCAGTTTCCTGGAAGTCCGGACAAAGGGTCAGGCTATCGCCAAACGACGGCGGATCAACCCATTTGTTCCCAAGGAATGGATGCGGGAGTTCATCTGTGCCAGTGCCCCGTTTGCCCGAGATTACGTCATTTCGAGGAAAAGGCCCGCAGAGCCGGTAAATGGAATCTGAAGCCCACAGTTCAACTGCGAGCAGTCCCGCTAGCCGGATTCCAACGATTTCTCGCTACAGCAGAAGAACAAACGGGCTAATCAATGAGCAGGGGCCGGGGTCGACATGTTCGTCAATCGACGTAAGAGCGAGCGTCGTCTGTGCAGGAGTCTCGCCAAGATCCAGTTCGGCACCGGCACCCTGCCGCGGGACTGCATGATCACTGATATCTCCGATGGCGGCGTCAAGGTGATCGCCGAATATGCGGAAATTCCCTCTGAGTTCACGATCATCCTGTCGAACGGCAGCCCGCGCCAATGCCGTCTCGCCTGGCGGATCGGCTGCGAGTTCGGCGCACAGTTCGTCGATTAGACTGCAAGTTGTGCCGCTGTCGATGATGCCTGTCGTCGGTAGCAACAAAGGCGCGAAGATGGTTCGATATCGGGTCGAACATCCTGTGTAGCGCGCCTCCTTAACCCGGATTTAGGGTTAAGCTGCGAAGCATTCTGGGCAATCGCCGACCGTGGTCAGGGTACATGTCCCAGAAGTTGCTTCACCGATCTTCCGCCGCAAGGCTCCTCGTCGGCGCGGCAGCATCGGCGGCCCTGGTGCTGGCGCTTAGCGGCTGCCAGACCTCCCTCCCTTCCGACATCACCGGATCGCTCGGCGACACGGCCGAGGACAGCCGGCCAAGCGCCGACCCGCGGCGGGACCTTCAGACCTATCACGAGCGCTTCAAGGCCAATCCGAAGGACGCTGCCGCAGCCTTGCAATACGCCAAGGCCCTGCGCGCCACCGGGCAGCGCGCGCAGGCGGTCGCGATCCTCGAGCAGGCCTCGATGAGCCAGCCGAACAACAAGGCGCTGATCGCCGGCTATGGGCGCGCGCTCGCCGACAACGGCAATTTCCAGCAGGCCTTCGACGTGCTCGGCCGCGCCCACAGCCCGGATGATCCGGATTGGCGGATTCTGTCCGCGCAGGGAGCCGCGCTCGATCAGCTCGACCGCCACGACGAGGCGCGGCAATACTATGCGAGCGCGCTCAAGATCGCACCCGACGAGCCGTCGGTGCTGTCCAATCTCGGGCTGTCCTACGTGCTGTCGAAGGAATTGCCGCTGGCCGAGGAGACGCTGCGCAAAGCCCGCAGCCGCGCGCCGAACGATCAGCGGATCAAGGCCAATTTGGCGCTCGCAGTCGGCCTGCAGGGCCGCGCCGGCGAGGCCGAGAGCATCGTGAAGGCGGATGTGCCGCCCGAGGAAGCCGTCGCCAATGTCGCCGCATTGAAGCGTGTGCTGGCCCGCAAGGAAGGACCGCGGGGAGGTACCGAGAAGATCCCAGTGGCGGCGGTCGGCAGCTCCGATTGACGCGCGGTGCCTACTAGGCTGAGGCGCCTTTCGATCGGGCGCCGACCGCGCGCAATTTCTTCATGATCGGTGACAACAGCGAATTGCGCTGGGCCCTTGTGTCGGCGCGCCCGGTCATCCGCTGCGCGATCTGCAGGAACGTCTTGGCGATGCGATGATTGGAGGCGATCTCCGCGATCATCTGGCCGTTATTGGCGGCGGTGCCGAACAGTTTCGAATCGAATGGAATGGTGGCGATCGGCTGGCTGTCGATGGTCTTGGCGAAGGCGCGCACCTCGATCTCCGGCCGCTTGGTCATGCCGACCTGGTTGAGGCAGTAGAGCGGAGGACGGTCGTTGGGCCGCGCCGCCTTCAGCGTGTTCATCATATTCTTGGTGTTGCGCATGTTGGCGAGATCGGGCTCGGCGACGATCAGGATGTCGTCGGCGCCGATCAGGGCGCGGCGGGTCCAGGCGGTCCATTGGTGGGGCACGTCGAGCACGATGCAGGGCGTCGTCATGCGCAAGGTGTCGAAGATGGCATCGAACGCGTCGGCGCCGAAGTCATACACTTGATCCAGCGTCACCGGCGCCGCCAGCAGGCTGAGATGGTCGGTGCATTTGGCAAGCAGGCGCTCCATCAGCGCGCTGTCCGGGCGCTCCGGCTGGAACACCGCATTGGCGATGCCCTGGACCGGGTCCTGGTTGTAATCGAGGCTGGCCGTGCCGAATGCGAGGTCGAGATCGATCACGACCGAATCAAGCCCGACGTCGCGCGCGATCGCCCAGGCGATGTTATGCGCGACCGTGGACGCGCCGACGCCGCCCTTGGCGCCGCAGACCGCGATCATCCTGCCGACAGTGATTGCCTCGGACGCCGAGAACAGGCCGCAGATCGAGCGCACCACGTCGAGCACCTCGACCGGGCCGACCACATAGTCGTTGACGCCGCGGCGCACCAGTTCGCGATAGGGCGCCTTGTCGTCGGCCCTGCCGATCACGACGACGCGGGTGCCGGCGTCACAGACGGCCGCGAGCTCGTCGAGGCCGGCGAGGAAGTCGCTGCCGCTCTCGGTCTCGAGCACGATGACGTTCGGGGTCGGTGCCGTATGATAGGCGTCGATCGCCGCAGCGATGCCGCCCATATGCACCGAGAGATGCGCCTTGGCGAGACGGCGGTCCTCGCTCGCGGCCTTCACGGTTGTCGCGGTTGCCACCGTCGCGCAGAACGCCTGCACCGACACGCGCGGGGCAGGAGCGATATAGTCGTCGGCATGCGGCGCGGCCTCGGTCTCGTTATCAGGATGTTGTGCGCGGCTGATCATTTGCCTGTGTCGCTGAGCTTGGCCTTGTCGGCTTCGGGGTAGGTAGTGGTGGTCGAAACACCCTTGCGGTACCTCTCGAACGCCACGTCACGCCGCGGCGAGTAGGCTGGCGTCTCGGCGCGGGGCTGCTCGAGGTCGGCGGGATTGTCGATCATCGCCGCCAGGTTGCGCTGGCTCGCGCAACCCAGATTGTAGTACGGCCTGTTCTGGTTGTAGCCGAAATCGTCGATCGAGGGGCCGAGATCCTCTGGCCACAACCCGCAAGGACCCGCGACGGCGGCGATCTTCGGATAGCTCAGACGGATCGTCGCCAGGGTGCGCGGATCGTCGGGATGATAGTTGCGCAGCGTGATGGCGCGCGCGGGCACGCCGCCGGCCGTGAGCAGCGAGCGGATTTCCTGGTAGGTCGCGCCGGCTGTCCGCGCGTTCTGCGTATCGACCGGCACTTCGGCGATGATCGCGCCGGTGCCTTCGCGGGTCCAGGTTCGCGCCAGTCCCATCACATCGGCGCGCTGCGGGGCGGTCAGACCGGGCCGGTCGTGTCCGACAAAGATGACCATCGAGCGATCGGCTTCGGTGACGGCAATCGGATGCCGCAAACGGTAGTCGTTGGGAACGCTCGCGGTCGTGAGCTCGTCGCCGCCGCTGCGGCAGGCGGCAAGCGCAACCGACACACCGACAAGGGCGCCCAGCCGGTACAAGGTGCGATGGTGATCTGCTCTGCCCGTCATCGTTGCGCCCCCAAGCTCAGTCAATGATGAAGCCGAAATTGGCGGGATAGGCTCCGACCGGCTCGGCGCGGGCCGCCACGCCGTAGATGCGGTTGATGCGGGCGAGCAGCGTCGATTGCGAGTCGGCGGCAGGCGCGAACCCGTCATCGGGCCGCGACAATTCCTTCTGGGCCACCGCACGCACGACATAGGGCGTGACCAGCACTATCAGCTCGGTCTCGTTGTTGACGAAGTCCTGGCTCCTGAACAGCGCGCCGAGGATCGGCAACTGGTCGACGCCGGGCATGCCGTTGATGGCCTGCTTGGTCTTCTGCTGGATCAGGCCGGCCATCGCCATCGAGCCGCCGGAGGGAATCTCCAGCGTGGTCTCTGCGCGGCGGGTGGTGATCGAAGGAATGGTCAGCGACGCGCCGCCCTGGTTCAGCGTGATGGCGTTGTCGGTGGAGAGCTCGGACACTTCCGTCATGACGCGCAGGCTGATCCGGCCCTCGGTCAGCACCACCGGGGTGAAGTTGAGGGAGATGCCGAACTTCTTGAACTGGATCTGGGTCGTGCAGACATGCGTGACCGGATCGCAGGAATAGCCGGCGGGGATCGGAAATTCGCCGCCGGCGATGAAGGTCGCCGATTCCCCGGAGATCGCGGTCAGGTTGGGCTCGGCCAGCGTCCGCGCCACACCCGCGCTTTCCATCGCACGCAAGGTGGCGGTGACGGTCGGGAGGCCCTTGGCGACCGCCGAGACGGCGGCGCCATTGTCCGCCACCAGCGGGCGGCCAAAGGCCGTGAACGGGGTGGAGTTGTTGAAGTTCACGATCGCCGTGCCGTAGTTCATGTTGGCCGAAAGATCGACGCCCATCTGCTTGACGATGTCGCGCCGCACTTCGGAAACATTGACCTTCAGCATCACCTGGTCGCGGCCGCGCACCGTGATGGAGTTGACGACCTTGTCGGCGCCGCCGACCAGCCGCGCCGCGAGGTCGCCGGCCTGCTGCGCCTCGATCGGAGACGACACCGAGCCGGTCAGGATCACGCCGTCGCCGACCCCTTCGATCTGGATGCCCGGCAGCGTCTGCTTCAGCGCGGCGCGCACGCCGTTGAGATCGCGCTTCACCGCGATGTCATAGGCGGCGACCTGCTGGCCGTCGGCATCGAAGAACACGACGTTGGTCTGCCCGACCGCCGCGCCGATGATGTAGGCACGCTGCGCGGAGCGAACGACCGCGTTGGCGATCTTGGGATCGGCAACCAGCACGTCCTTCACGTCGCGCGGCAGGTCAATGATCACGGATTTGCCGACGCCGAGCGCCAGGAATCGGGTCTTGGCCGGCGAACTCGCAACCGGTTGCGCGCCTTCGGTCTCGGGATCGGCGGCAATGACCGGCGAGAGAGTCAGTGCGGCCGCGGCCGAAAGCAAGAGGATGCGGACCAGCGAAGACCGCACCGCAAATCTGGTTCGACCGCATTTCATGGCAGGCGTCCTTCTCACTTCTGTGTCGTTGTCGAGCTCGGGACGCCGTAGCGAACCACGTTGATGCTCTGGCCCCGCTTCGGGGGCTGATCTTGTGAGGCGTTGTCGGCCACGTTGACGTCGGCGATGCTGCGTAGCGCGAGCGACAGGACGCCGGATTGGCGCGACCGCGCCAGCGTCTCGGTCTGCTCGGGCTTCAATTCAAGCGTGACGGTCTTGCCGAGCAGGGAATTGGCACCGTCTTTTTCTTTCGGCGCCTGGTCGATGGCGAGCACGCGGATATTGCTCAGGATGATCTCCGAACGGACGAGATCCGCGCTGTGCTGGTCCGGGTTCTTCTCGCGCTTGCTGAGGATGATGTCGACGCGGTCGTTCGGCAGGATGAAGCCGCCGGCAGCAGTCTCTGCCGAGATTTCCGTCGAGACGGCGCGGCTGCCTGAGGGCAGGATTGCCGCCATGAAGCCCGATCCGTCCGCCTTGACGAGCTTCTGCTCCCGGATCGGCTCGCCGGCGATGAGCGGCGCGCGCGCGATAGAGCCGATCACGTCCTTGATGGCATCTGGCCTGTTGTTACGGCGGATGAAATTGTTGCTTGCGGTCGCAGCCGGCCAGGCCTGCCATTGCAGGTTCTCCTGCTTGACCGACTGCCCGAGGCCGATGTCGGACTGCGCGACCAGAACTTCGACGGTCGCCAGTTGCTGCGCGACCGGCGCGGCCGGACCAGGCTTGGTCTCGAACTGGGGAACCAAATAGACCACGCCACCGCCAGCACCAAGCGCGATGGTCAGTACGACGATCTGTGCGGTCTTCATACGCTTGACTGCTTACGCTTACCCCAGACTGCCAACGCAGCACGGCGATGGCAGCCCAACCCGGGAGCATGACTAAGGCAGCAAAGGTGTAAGGGAACTTGATGAGCGGGATGATTTGCCTGACGAGGATTGGAGTTCTTCGTCATGGTGAACGCGCGGTTATTTGGCCGCGCCGAAAGCCCGCAAAATTCCGGTACTTGCGCGCTTACATCGCCGCCTTGAGCGCCGCAAAGCCACGATCGAGATCGGCCTTGAGGTCGTCGATGCTCTCGAGGCCGATATGGAGCCGCAGCGTCGGGCCGCCCGGCGCCCATTTGGTCGCCGTGCGATAGTCGCTGCAGTCGAAGGGGATGACCAGGCTTTCGAACCCGCCCCAGGAATAGCCCATGCCGAACAGCTTGACGGTGTCGAGCAGGGCGTCGACTGCTTTCTGTGGAGCCGGCTTCAGCACGATGCTGAACAGCCCGCAAGCGCCGGTGAAATCGCGCTTCCAGATCGCGTGGCCGGGATCGGTTTCGATCGCAGGGTGCAGCACCCGCGCCACTTCCGGACGTGCCTGCAGCCAGCGCGCCATCTCCAGCCCCGAACGATAATGCTGCGCGAGCCGGACCGAGAGCGTGCGGAGGCCGCGCAGCGCCAGATAGACATCATCGGGCCCGGCGCAGACGCCGAGCAGGCGGATGCCCTCGGCGAGCAGCGGCCACGCCCGGGCATTCGCCGAAATGGTGCCGAACATGATGTCGGAGTGCCCGCCGATATATTTCGTCGCGGCCTGGATGCTGATGTCGACGCCTTGCTCCAGCGAGCGGTGATAGAGCGGCGTTGCCCAGGTGTTGTCGTCGATCACGAGCGCGCCCCGCGCATGCGTGACGGCAGCGATGGAAGGAATGTCAGGCATCTCGAAGGATTGCGAGCCGGGCGCTTCGACCAGCACCGCGCGGGTGTTCGGCTTGAACAGCGCTTCGATGCCGGCACCGATCAGCGGATCGAAATAGGTGGTCTCCACCCCGTAGCGCGCCAGCATGCCGTTGCAGAAATTGCGCGAGGGGCGATAGACGTTGTCGCAGACCAGGAGATGGTCGCCAGCCTTGAGCACCGACAATAGTGCCGTGCTGATCGCCGCGAGGCCAGACGGCGCCAGTCCGACGCCGGCGCATTGCGGCCCCTCCAGCCCCATCAGCACGTCCTGCAGCGCCCGTGTCGTCGGCGTGCCGTGGCGGCCATACTGATACTCGCCGCGATGGGCATGGAGGTCGTCCGCGGTCGGATAGAGCACGGTGGAACCATGGACGACCGGCGGATTGACGAAGCCCTTCTGGGCCTCGGTGTCCCGGCCCGCGGTCACCAGGCGGGTTTCGGGCTGTTGTGGGGGGAACGGTCCGTCGTTGGAAAAGCTCATGCGCTCGCCGTTAAAGACTTTTTGCCGCAGCAGCCATGACGCGTCGGAAGAAGCGGGCCCGGGCCGGGTTTTTAATAACAGGACAGGGAAGAGCCACGTCAACCCCTTGACCCGGCTCGCCAGTCACTATGTGATGCGCCCAACTTCTAGTCGCCGCACGTTGAGGGGCCTGCCGCGACCTTCGATCCAACGCTTGGCTGATTGGCACGCAAGATGCAGGCCAGATCGGCGATTCGCGGGGATCATCGGTCGGTCCGTTAACGTTTGAGGCGACCGCACGCAAAACCTTCCCGGACGACCCCTTGAAAGGCCCTGCCATGAAACGCGTATCGCTGGTTCTCACCCTTGCCCTTGCCGCCGGCCTCTCGGCGCAGGGGGCTTCGGCACAAACCCTCAAGACCGTCAAGGATCGGGGCATGCTGTCCTGCGGGGTCAGCCAGGGCCTGCCGGGATTCTCGTCCCCCGACGACAAGGGGAACTGGACCGGACTTGATGTGGATGTCTGCCGCGCAATCGCGGCGGCGATCTTCAACGATGGCACCAAGGTCAAGTTCGTGCCGCTGTCGGCGAAAGACCGTTTCACCGCGCTGCAGTCCGGCGAGATCGACGTGCTCTCGCGCAACACCACTTGGACGCTGTCGCGCGATACCTCGCTCGGCGCCAACTTCACCGGCGTGACCTATTATGACGGGCAGGGCTTCCTGGTGAAGAAGTCGCTGAAGGTCAATTCAGCGCTGGAGTTGAACAGCGCCTCGGTTTGCGTGCAGACCGGGACCACGACTGAGCAGAACCTCGCCGACTACTTCAAGGGCAACAACATGAAGTATGAGGTGATCGCGTTCGCCTCTGCCGACGAGACTGTGAAGGCCTATGAATCCGGCCGCTGCGACGTCTTCACGTCCGACGTCTCCCAGCTTTATGCCGAGCGCCTGAAACTCGCCAATCCCGCCGACCACGTCGTGCTGCCTGAGGTGATCTCCAAGGAGCCGCTCGGCCCAATGGTCCGCCACGGCGACGACCAGTGGTTCGACATCGTGAAATGGACGCTGTTTGCGATGGTCGATGCCGAGGAGCTCGGCGTCACCCAGAAGAATGTCGACGAGATGGCCAAATCCGACAAGCCGGAGCTGAAGCGCGCCTTCGGCACCGACGGCAATCTCGGCGAACAGCTCGGCCTGACCAAGGACTGGTTCGCACGGATCGTGAAGGCGACCGGCAATTACGGCGAGGCGTTCGATCGCAACGTCGGCGCGGGCTCGAAGCTCGGCATCGCCCGCGGCCTCAACAACCTCTGGAACAAGGGCGGTATCCAATACGCGCCGCCGATCCGCTGATCCGACAGGCGTGCGGCGATGGCCATCGAGCCCCGGAAACCACCGTCGCAGTTTGTGCTCAAGCTGCAACGTGCGCTTGGCGGCCGCGCAGGGTGGGGAGGATTCGTCCTCCAGCTCCTGTTCGTCGCCGTGCTCGCCTGGATCTCCTATGAGATCGTAGCCAATGCGCGCGCCAACCTGCAGGCGCAGCGGATCACCGCGGGCTTTGGCTTCCTGCAAAACACCGCTGGCTTTGACGTCAGCCAGAGCCTGATCCCGTATACGGGCTCGGACACCTACACCCGCGTCTTTTTCGTTGGACTGGTAAATACGCTGCTGGTCTCGGTGATCGGCGTCTTCTTCGCCACCGTGATCGGCTTCATGGTGGCGCTCGGGCGGCTGTCGCCGAACTGGCTGTTGTCGCGGATTTCCGGCGCCTACGTCGAACTGGTGCGCAATCTGCCGATCTTGTTCCAGATCCTGTTTTGGTATCTGGCGGTGCTCGCGGCCCTGCCCAGTCCGCGGCAGAGCGTCTCCGTATTCGGCATGTTCTTCCTCAACAACCGCGGCTTGGTGATTCCAAGGCCGATCGGCAATCCTGGCTTCGAGCCGTTTGTCGTGGCGGTCTTGGTTGCGATCGTGGCGGCGCTGGTGCTCTGGCGCTACGCGCGGCGGCAGCTCTACCAGTATGGCAGGATGATCACGACCTGGCCCTACCTGCTCGGCCTCCTGATCGGGCTGCCGCTGGTGACGTCGCTGATCTTCGGCGCGCCCGTGACCTTCGAGATGCCGGTGCTGAGGGGCTTCAATTTCGCCGGCGGCGCGCGGCTGATTCCGGAGTTCGTGGCGCTGACGCTCGCGCTGTCGACCTACACCGCCGCTTTCATCGCCGAGATCGTGCGCGCCGGCATCCTGTCCGTGCACAAGGGACAGATGGAGGCCGGCTCCTCGCTCGGACTGCACCGCGGTGAGGTGCTGCGGCTGATCGTGATTCCGCAGGCGATGCGCGTGATCCTGCCGCCGCTGACAAACCAGTATCTCAACCTCACCAAGAACTCCTCGCTTGCGGTCGCGATCGGCTATCCCGACCTGTTTTCGGTGTTCGCCGGAACGACGCTGAGCCAGACCGGCCAGGCGATCGAGATCATCGGCATCACCATGGGCGTCTATCTCCTGATCTCGCTGGTGACGAGCGCGATCATGAGCTTCTATGGCTGGCGGATCAGTCGGAGCATGGGCTGATGAGCGATATCGCCGTTTCCAATTTCGTCCGCGAGGAACTCGTTCCGCAGCGGCCGGCGCCGGTGAAGACCACGGGTCTCGTAGGCTTCCTGCGCACGCGGCTGTTCAATTCGCCGACCAACATCCTGATCACGATCGTCAGCGTGCTCCTGCTGTGGTTCGTGCTCGTCCCCACGGTCAAATTCTTGTTTGTGGATGCGGTCTGGACCGGCAAGGACCGCGCCGCGTGCCTGGCCGAGAATGTCGGGCATCCGGTCGGCGCCTGCTGGCCGTTCATCCAGGCCAAGCTCAGCCAGTTCATCTATGGATTCTATCCGGAGCCGGAGCGCTGGCGGGTCAACCTGACGTTCTTCCTGGCGGCTGTGCTCCTGCTGCCGCTGTTGATTCCTCGGCTCCCGGCCAAGGGCATCAATGCCAGCCTGTTCTTCCTGGCTTTTCCGGTGGTGGCGTTCTTCCTGCTGCGTGGCGGCGGGCTCGATGGTTTTGCCGTGAGCTGGGTCACGTCGCTATTGTCGGGCTTCAACGACAGCATCGGCGACGGCGGGCGTAAGCTCGCGGCAGCCGGCGAAGCCTCCGCCGTGATCGGGCCGGTGCTTTGGGGACTCGGAAAGCTGATCGTTCTGATCAGCACGGTGATCTCCTGGGTGCTGTTACCCCTGCAATGGCTGCGCGACCAGATCCAGAGCGGCGGTCAGCCGGTCTGGACTGATTTTGCGCTCACTGCCGCGATCGTCTCGCTGCTGCTGTTCTTCCTCGGCGGCGGCTTCCGCACCGGCTGGCGGCCGCTGGCCGTCAGTCTCGCGACCTTCGCCGGGATTGGTCTGGTGATAGCCGTCATGAAGCTCGACCGCGGCGGCTTCCCCGTGGTCGACACCAGGCTATGGGGCGGCTTGCTGGTGACGCTGGTTGTCTCGGTGACGGGCATCGTCACCTCGATGCCGGTCGGCATTGCGCTGGCGCTCGGCCGACGCTCGACCATACCCTTGATCCGTATCTTCTCGATCGCCTTCATCGAGTTCTGGCGCGGCGTGCCGCTGATCACGGTGCTGTTCTTTGCGACCTACATGCTGCCGCTGTTCGTGCCGACCGGCTTCACCATCGACGGTCTGGTGCGCGCGCTGATCGGCATTGCGCTGTTCGCCGGCGCCTATCAGGCCGAGGTCATCAGGGGTGGGCTGCAGGCGATCCCGCGCGGGCAGGGGGAGGCGGCAAGCGCGCTCGGCCTGTCCTGGTGGAAGACGACGGCGCTGATCGTCCTGCCGCAGGCGCTGCGCCACGTCATTCCCGGCCTCGTCAACAGCTTCATCGCGCTGTTCAAGGACACCTCGCTGGTGTCGATCGTCGCGCTGTTCGACCTGCTCGGCCAGTTGCGCGCTTCCTTCAGCGATCCTACGTGGGCGACGCCGACCACGGCTTTCACCGGCTTTGCCTTCACCGGGCTGATCTATTTCGTCTTCTGTTTCGGCATGTCGCGCTATTCTCTGTTCGTCGAGAACAGGCTGAACGCGCACCGGCGCAACTGAGTGAATTCGCCATGAGTTCGAATCCGATCGTCAGCATCAAGGACCTCAACAAGTGGTACGGCGAGTTCCACGTGCTGCGCGACATCAATCTCGAAGTCGCTCGCGGCGAGCGCATCGTGATCTGCGGCCCTTCGGGCTCCGGCAAGTCGACGCTGATCCGCTGCATCAACGCGTTGGAGGAGTTTCAGGAAGGCGAGATCATCGTCGATGGCATCGAGCTTGGTCCGAACTTGCGGCGCGTCGACGAGGTCCGGCGCGAGGTCGGCATGGTATTCCAGAGCTTCAACCTGTTTCCGCATCTGACGGTGCTCGAAAACTGCACGCTGGCGCCGATCTGGGTACGCAACATCCCGAAGAAGGACGCGGAGGCCTCCGCGATGAAGTTTCTGGAGCGGGTGAAAATCCCGCATCAGGCCAGCAAATATCCGGGCCAGATGTCGGGCGGCCAGCAGCAGCGCGTCGCGATCGCGCGTGCGCTCACGATGAATCCGAAGGTCATGCTGTTCGACGAGCCGACCTCGGCGCTCGATCCGGAAATGGTGAAGGAGGTCCTGGACACCATGGTCGACCTCGCCAAGGAAGGCATGACCATGCTGGTCGTCACCCACGAGATGGGATTTGCCCGCGAGGTCGCCGACCGCGTCATCTTCATGGACGCCGGCCAGATCATCGAGTCGAACACGCCGAAGGAATTCTTCGCTCATCCGCAGCACGCGCGGACGAAGCTGTTCCTCAGTCAGATTTTACGGTGACTGTCTCCCTCATGGTGAGGAGCGCGCGATAGCGCGCGTCTCGAACCATAGAGCCCGTGGCCCATCCTTCGAGACGCGGCCTTGCGGCCACTCCTCAGAGCGTGGGAATCTTTAGGCAATGAGCATTTGCCACCGCGGCGGTGCTGTGATTCGATTGCATTGCGCGCGAGGCAGGGGCTGACGATGGCTGACGAGCAACTGTTCGAGGGATTACCGAAGCAGGAAAGACCGCAGGCCGAGGGGCGCGGTGCGCTGCGGCTGCGGGTGCCGGAACGCAGTCAGATCGGCATGCAGGTGGCGGCATTGGACGATCTGATTTCGGAGGATCATCCGGTCCGCTCAGTTTGGGCATTCGTCGAGGGGCTCGATGTGTCGGCGCTGCACGAGGTCATCAAGGCGCGCGAGGGTCAGCCTGGACATCCGCCAGCAGCGCCGGAACTGATGTTGGCGCTTTGGCTGTGGGCCACGGTCGATGGGGTGGGCAGCGCCCGCCAACTGGATCGGCTGTGCCGCGATCATCTGGTCTATCGCTGGTTATGCGGCGGGGTGTCGATGAACTATCACAGCCTGTCGAACTTCCGGGTCGCGCATATGGCAGTTCTGGAGCGGCTTCTGGCGCAGGGCGTCGCGTCGATGGTGGAAGCTGGCTTGGTGTCGCTCGACACGTTGGCGCAGGATGGCTTGCGCCTGCGCGCTGAAGTCGAGACGGATCCGGCGGCTGGCGACCGTCGCCAGCGCGCGGCCAAGGAGCGTGGCGCCCGCGAGCGCGAGGCGCGGATCGCGGCGGCGCAGGCGCGCATGAAGGACCTGGAGGCCGAGCGGGAACGGCGCGAGAAGACCAACAAGAAACAGGTGGCCAAGCAGAAGGAGCCGCGCGCTTCGACCACCGATACCGACGCGCGGGTGATGAAGATGGCCGATGGTGGGTGGCGCCCGGCTTATAACATGCAGATTATATCGACGCCGGAACACCAGGTGATCGTTGCGGTCGACATCGACACCAGCGGCTCGGATCGCGGCCTGGCGCAACCGGGGATCGAGACGGTGCACGCTGAAGGCTATGAGCCCTCCAACTATNTGGTCGACGGCGGCTTCACCAAGAACGACGACATCGAGTGGGCCCACGCCAAAGATATCAAGCTGTGGTGCCCGGCGGGGCAAACCAAGCACGGCACGGACCCTTATGCGCCGAAGCAGGGTGACGGTGTCGGCGTCGCGGATTGGCGTGAACGCATGCAGAGCGAGGACGGTAAGGCATTCTACCGACTGCGCG